>DAOLWC010000008.1:6328-49816 GCA_035420965.1 Candidatus Cloacimonadota bacterium
GAGGTTTATAGGCTATTACGCCCGGTCTGGATTCCGGGTCAAACCAGGAATGACGCGTAAAGACATTGGCCGGAAGAGCCGAACATACGTCATCCCGGACGTTACTGAGCTCGCGAGGTGACTTTGATTCGGGATCCATGAAGGGATAAGGACTGGATTCCGGGTCAAGCCCGGAATGACGCGGTTTGGGGGTGAGTGGTGGTTTATAGGCTATTCCGCCCAGTCTGGATTCCGGGTCAAACCAGGAATGACGCATAAAGACATTGGCCGGGAGAGCCGAACATACGTCATCCCGGACGTCAGCGAGCCAGCGAGGTGACTTTGATCCGGGATCCATGTACAGATAAAACTGGATTCCGGGGCAAGCCCGGAATGACGTTGGTTTGGGGTCGGGTGGTAGTTTATGGGCTATTACGCCGGTCTGGATTCCAGGTCAAACCAGGAATGACGTGGATCATGGGGGCTATCATAAGAGGGTGTTGAGTTTGTCCGTCAGTTTGTCCGCCTGGTTTTTGCGCTCCAATATCTAAAGAACGATCGCGTTCAGATGCTGTCGAGGATCAGGTCTTCCCTGGGCACAGGCTCCGAGCTGAGGGTGTAAGCCGCGCGGACGAGACGGGCCACCAATTCAGCTTGGGCGGGGTCGTTGGCGTGGATTTCTCCGATGGGTTCACCTGCCTCGAGGAAATCGCCGATTTTGGGGATGAGCAGGGCCCCTGCACCGTAATCAAGGGTGTCCGAAACCTTCATCCGGCCGGCTTTGATCCGCACCAGAGCATAACCGATGGCGCGGGCGTCGATGGCTCGCACGTAACCGGCGGTTTCGGCCAGGACGGGGATTTTCACGGAGCTGGTTCCCAGCAGGCTGTAATCCTCCAGCACGCGGGGATCTCCGCCCTGGGCAATGATGATTTCCTCCAGCTTGGCCAGGGCGCGGCCGCTGTCCACGGCGCTTTTGATCATCTCCACGGCCTGGGTTTCGCTTTGGGCCAGGCCTCCGCTCAGCAGCAGCCTGGAGGTAAGCGCGGTGGTGAGGGTGAAAGTGTCGCTAAGGGGGTTGCCTTTCAGGTATTCTATCGCCTCCACCATTTCCAGGCCATTGCCCACAGCCAGACCGAGGGGGGAATTCATATTGGAAAAGACCACCTGAACCTTCTGGCCGAAGCTGGCTCCGGTATCCACCAGCAGGCGGGCCAGTTCCCGGGCGCTGTCCAGATCGGGCATAAAGGCGCCGCTGCCGATCTTGAGGTCGATCACGAGGTGTTTGGCGCCCTCGGCGATCTTTTTGCTCATGATGCTGGCGGTGATGAGGCCGGGGCTTTCCACGGTGGCGGTAACGTCGCGCAGGGCGTAGATGCGCTTGTCCGCCGGCACAAGTTCTTCGGACTGCCCCACCAGGGCGCAGCCGTGTTTCTCCACCAGGGCCTTGAACTCGTCCGGGCTGTATTGGGTGCGGAAACCGGGGATGGATTCCAGCTTGTCCAGGGTGCCGCCGGTATGGCCGAGTCCGCGTCCCGAGATCATCGGCACCGTGAGGCCCAAAGAAGCCGCGATTGGGGCAAGCATGAGGCTGATCTTGTCGCCCACGCCGCCGGTGGAATGTTTGTCCGCAACTATAAGCTCCGCGGGGAACTCGATGGTCCGGCCGCTCTGGATGTAGCTTTTGGTGAGGGCGGCAATTTCGGCGGAATCCAGGCCCCGGAAATAGATGGCCATCAGCAGGGCACTCATCTGGTATTCGGGAATGGAGCCATCCAGAAAAGCGGTGATGAAAGATTCTATGTCTTTTTGGGAAAGGGTCTTGCCCCCGCGCTTGGCGAGGATGAGTTCCACGGGATTAAGCATTTATAGTTCCTTTGTCAGGTAGAGACCAGTTTTTCACGGATATAGCCGCTGAAGATGTCCATCACCCAGACCACGATCGCGATCAGCCACATGATGAGGCCAACGTTGCGCCAGGCAAGCATTTGCTGCTGTTGATTGAGGGCAAGGCCGATCCCACCGCCGCCCACAAAGCCCACGATGGTGGCCATGCGCACGTTGATGTCCCAGCGGTAGATGGTGAAAGCCAGATAGGGAGCCAGAATCTGCGGGGTGACGGCATAGCGCCAGACCTGGAGGGTGGAGGCGCCGGTGGCCTTGATGGCTTCCACGGGGCCGGGATCGATGTTTTCGATCTGCTCGGAATAGAGCTTCACCAGCGCGGCGATGGAATGGATCCACAGCGCCAGCATTCCGGCAAAGGGGCCGATTCCGACCCAGACACAGAAGATGATGGCCCAGACGATGGCCTCGATGGAACGGAAGACGGTGGAGACGGTGCGAATCACGACGTAGGCGATTTTTCCCAAGGTGGAGCCGTACATCAGGTTCTTGGCGGCGAAAAAGCTGAGCAGAAAGGCGAAGGGAATGGCGAAAACCGTGGCCAGCAAAGCCAGGTAGATGGTTTCCATGAGGGCGGCAAGCATGGGCATCAGTTCCTGCAGATTGGGATTGAAGATGCCTTTGATGATGTTCTGCGCGTTTCCCGCCTGGGTGAAAAAGGCCAGCGGCTTCACCTCCACGATCACCCAGCCAACCACAAAGCTGATCAGGATGGCCACACCCAGTTCCAGCTTCCAGGGCTGGTGGCGGGGCTTTTCATCCGGAGCAGCCACCACCCGGCCTAGGCATCCTTTTCTGGAGCCAAGCAGCAGGGCCAGTCCCACTGGCAAAGCCAGCAACAGCCAGGCCGGCATTGGCTTGGAATAGGCCCCCAGCCGGAAAAGCAGCCAGGCCAGGCAGCCCAGGATGTAGAGCCAGAGCAGATATTCGATCGCGCTTGCTTTGAGATACTTCATGGAGTGGTAAGTTGAAAAAGGGGGCGGAAAAGTCAAGCAGTTTTTGCTCCGGCCCATCCTGGTCCGGTTCGGCGAAATGAAAGGCTCACTTTCAAACCCTCACTATCGTTCTGCCGCCCTGCGGGCTACCCACCATCGTATCCTACCAGCCGCGTCCTTAGCGCCCGAGCTTATCTCCCTCCATTTCCTCCCGCCAAATCCTCGTATTTAGTGCGGGCATCATACGGGAGGCGCGTCAGGGGTTCAATACAGGGCCTTAACGGCCAATCAGCATCGAATCGCTTTTCTGTGGAGTTTCCAGCCCTGGGATGAAGGAAGTCGAAATGGCTGGGGCTGTTCATCACCTTTTTAGTGGTTTGTCAATTCTGATTGAGAGACTCGGAATGACATAATGAAAAAATCCTTGCCAAGATAGGCAGGGGTTAAAATGATGGTTTTTCAAGTTAACTTTGATTCTAGGAGAACTGAAATGAATATCAAGCTTTCGTTCAGCAAGCAACTTATAAGCGCCATGATGCTGGTGCTGATGGCCGGATTTCTGGCCGCGCAAACCCCTTTGTTCACTTTTGAGGTTGACGACCTCGAAGGCACCAACCGCAATACGGTCTGGCTCTTCGATTTCGACAGCCCTTCCTTCGCCACGCATGACGGGAACTGGTACAGCTTTGGAAACACACCGCTTTATAACGCATATCCCTTCCTGCACTATTACGCCGAAGACCTGGTGCGCATGACCCAGCCCGGTAATTCGGAAGGGCAAACCGTGATAAGCTGCGTTCAGGAAAACATTCCCTTCACGGATGACATGACCCAGATCGGCATCACCTTTACGCCTTTCGACAGGACCAGCCTGACCCAGGTAAACCTGGTCAATCCTGCAAATCCCTGGCAGACACATGGAGAATCCGGAGACATCCGCACCTATGCCAATTCCAGCGGCGATATCACTCTGGGCGGAGTGAAGAAACTGCATATCATCAACATGCAGTATGAGATAACCACACCTTACCCCTCCGGCCAGGAGATCCATGACTATGTGGAACACCTGAAAGGTGCCCCTTATTTCTACCCAATACCGTTTACCTGGAACACTGGCGACAACATCGGCCCCGGAACTTTTTATCAGCAAACCGGCCTCGGCACCGGATTGGTGGATGTGAACCATCCCGACACCGATCCAGACTGGGCTGCGCTCTTCGCCTCCAGCTATGTGGTGAATATCAGGATGCTGGAAATCGTGTCCCGCACCACCCTGAATTCCACCTATCACGATTTCCTGATGGAGATTTCCGCCGATACCGAACCCAACGTGCCAGTTGTGATGAGCAGCTTCACCGCCTCGGTAAACGCCGAGAACCAACCTGTCCTGAACTGGATCACCGCCTCCGAAAACGACCTGATGGGATTCCGGGTTCTGGGCTCTACAGCTTCGGCCATGAATGAGGCCATCAACCTCACCCCGGTGCTGATCCCGGCCCAAAACTGCAACTGCGGAGCTTCCTACAGCTTCACCGCCTGGGAATTCAACACCCCCGGCACCTACTGGTTCTGGCTGGAAAGCATGGACATGGTGGGCACAAGCGACTTCTTCGGCCCTGTCTCCGTGACCGTTAGCGATACCCAGACCCCGTCACTTCCGGACCGCAGCAGCCTGGGCAGCGTCTATCCCAATCCCTTCCAGAGCGGCACCGCGGTGAGCATCCCCGTCGAGGTGAAAGCCGGCGACAGCGGCGAACTCAGCATCTACAACCTCTCCGGCCAGCACGTGGCTTCCTTCCCTCTGCAGCAGGGCAGCCACACCATCTCCTGGAACGGCCTGGATACCAGCGGCAAATCCTGCGCCAGCGGCATCTATTTCTACCGCCTCAGCGCCGGCAACCACCAGGAAAGCAAGAAACTCATCATCCTTAAATAAACACCTTCTTCCATTCAGAGAGAAGGAACCCGGCCCCAGCGGCCGGGTTTTTCTTTTACTGAGGAAAAGCAACCGCCAGGATGGAGCGGGGCTTCAAATGGGAGAAGGAGCAGGCTTCCGGGCCTCGCGGGGCTTTATTTGCTTGACAACACATCGCCGTGACTTTTTTAGGTTATTTTCACATATAAAATCAAGCGATCCCGCTTTTTGGGATAATATCAAGGTGACATAAATGGAGATCAGCAAGACTTACGAAGCAACTCAAATCGAGCGGAAATGGTATCGGTTCTGGGAAGAAAGCGGCTATTTCAAGCCGGGCGGAGACGCATCCAAACCGCCTTTCACCATCCTCATCCCGCCGCCGAACGTGACGGGCATCCTGCACATGGGTCACGTGCTCAACAACACGCTGCAGGATGTGGTGGTGCGCTACCACAGAATGTTGGGCGAACCCACGCTTTGGCTTCCGGGCGTCGATCACGCCGGCATCGCCACCCAGAACATGGTGGAAAAGGATTTGGCCAAATCAGGACAGACGCGCCACGACGTCGGCCGCGAAAAAATGCTGGAACTCATCTGGGCCTGGAAACAGGACAAGGGCGACCGCATCATTGACCAGCTCAAGCTTCTGGGCTCCTCCTGCGATTGGGACCGGCTGCGCTTCACCATGGATGAAATGCTCTCCCGCGCCGTGAAAGAAGTCTTCGTAAGCCTCTACGAACAAGGCCTGATCTACAAGGGAAAATACATCATCAACTGGTGCCCGCGCTGCGTGACTGCTTTGGCCAACGACGAGGTGGAACACGCCGACGAGACCGGAAAACTCTGGTACATTCGCTACCCCTTTGCTGATGGCAGCGGCCATCTGGTGGTTGCCACCACGCGTCCGGAAACCATGCTGGGCGATACCGCCGTGGCAGTGAATCCCAAGGACGAACGCTTCCAAAGCCTGATCGGCAGAGAAGTTAAGCTACCCCTTACCGGCAGGACGATTCCCGTTATTCCGGATGAATATGTGGAGATGGAATTCGGCACCGGCTGCGTGAAAGTTACTCCTGCCCACGATCCCAATGACTTTGAGATTGGCCAACGCCACGACCTGCCCCAGCTTCTGGTGATGGATGAGCACGGCGTGATGAACGCCTCTGCGGGAAAGGATTTTGAGGGGCTGGACCGCTTTGCCTGCCGCGAGAAAGTGGTGCAGATGCTCGACGAGCAGGGCCTGCTGGAAAAGATCGAGAACCACGAACACGCCGTAGGGCACTGTTATCGCTGCGACACAGCGATCGAGCCTTATCTTTCCGACCAGTGGTTCGTGAAGATGAAGCCCCTGTCCGAACGCGCCATCGAGGTGGTGGAAAAGGGCGAAGTGCGCTTCCAGCCTGAACGCTGGACCAAGGTTTACATGCACTGGATGAACAACATCCGCGACTGGTGCATCTCCCGCCAGATCTGGTGGGGACACCGCATCCCGGCTTTTTACTGCCTGGAATGCGGCGCCATGGTGGTCGCGAAAGAAACCCCTTCCGCCTGTCCGGATTGCGGCCACACGGCTTTCCGCCAGGATGAGGACGTTCTGGACACCTGGTTTTCGAGCTGGCTCTGGCCTTTCTCCACTCTGGGCTGGCCCGACGAAACGGCTGACCTGAAACGCTTTCTGCCCACCCAGGTGCTGATCACGGCCCCGGAAATCATCTATCTCTGGGTAGCCCGCATGATCATGAGCACCCTGCATTTCAGGGATGTGATACCTTTCGATACTGTCCTCCTGCACGGCACCGTGCGCGACGAACTTGGCCGCAAGATGAGCAAATCCTTGGGAAATTCGCCCGATCCCATCGACATCATCGACAAGGTCGGAGCCGACGCCCTCCGCTTTTCCATGGTCTTCGGCACCCCAAAAGGCGCGGATGTCATTTATTCCGATGCCATTCTGGAGACCGGGCGCAACTTCGCCAACAAAATCTGGAACGCCTATCGCTTCATCATGATGAACGTGGGCGAGGGCGAAAAACTGCCTGACAGAAAGGATTTGAAGCTGGAACTGGCCGACCGCTGGATCTATTCCCGGCTCAATGAAACTGCCCGCGAAGCAGCCAACCACTATCAGAACCTGAGGCTAAACGACGCCGGGCAGTGCGTGTTCCAATTCATCTGGGACGAATTCTGTTCCTGGTATATAGAGCTTTCCAAAGACCGCCTCAATTCCGAGGACCCCGCCGCGCGCGGCACCGCGCTCTATATCCTTCTCGACGTGATGCAGTCTGCCATGCGCCTGCTGCATCCCATCATGCCCTTCATCACGGAAGAGATCTGGCAGAGCGTGAAAACCGTGTTTCCGCAACCCGAGGAAGCCCTGATCGTAGCGGCTTTCCCTGTCTGCGACGACACTTTGGTCGATCCCGCCATTGCCGACGACATGGCCTTCATGCAGGAAGCCATCTCCGCCGTGCGCAACCTCCGCAAGCAGATCAATCTCTCTCCCGGAGCCAGGATCAACCTCGCCATCAGGGTCGCGGCAGAGCAGCAGAAAGACCTTTTCGCACGCTATTCCGCCTATTTCGGCAAACTGGCCAAGGTTGACGAACTTGATGTGGCCACAGACCTGGCCAAGCCGCCCGCCTCCATCGCCGCCGTGGTGCGCAACATCGAGATTTTCCTGCCCCTGAAAGGGCTCATCGACTTCGACGCGGAGCGCCAGCGCCTGGGCAAACAGATCGAAAAAATGCAAAAGGAACTCGCCGGAGTGAACGCCAAACTCCAAAACCAGAACTTCATCGCCAACGCCAAAGCCGAGGTGGTGGAAAACGAGCGCCAGCGCTTTGCCGAGCTCAAGACAAAACTGGACTTGACAAAAGAGCTGCGCGCTGATTTGAGGTAACGATACATCTTTTCCCGGTTTCGAGCAGAGACCGGCACGGCGGCCCTGAAAGCCGCTCACAGCGATAGAAAGTGGGGCTATAGCTCAGTTGGGAGAGCGGAACGTTCGCAATGTTCAGGCCAGGGGTTCGAATCCCCTTAGCTCCACCACTTTCTCTATCGCCTTGCAATTACCCGCTTTACCTTCCCAAACCTGCTTTCGGTCAGGCCCTTAGCGCTCGTTTCCATACCCCTCCCACGCCCCACGCCAAATCCCCGCATCAAATGCGGCCATTGTGCGGGAGGCGAATCCGCAACACATCGAAAGGCCTTAACGGCCAGACGGTATCGCTTCGCTCCTCCGCAAAATCCGTCTGCACAGGGACACCCTCCACAACAAGTCGCTTGAAAGATCCCATCTTGCGGAAGCAAGGCAGATGAAAACCAGGTTGCTCTGAAAATAGGGGAATGCCGGCAATTTTGTGCTTGACAGAAAGCGGCGCCGCGAACCAGGTTGCGAATCAGGATTATGCGCAGATTTTCGTCTTTTCTTCTGCTTGCGGCGCTGTTGATAACGGCGCCTGCCCTGGCGTGGGCAAAAAACGCTAATCGTGTGGTTTTGAAGGTGTTCGAGCTGCCCGATCCCCGCAAGACCGATGCCTATTCGCGGGCCAATCTGGCGGTGGTGGAGGCGTTCCGCAAGAAGTTTCCCCACATAGAGTTGCGCGCCTTTTCCGGCATCCAGATCGAGAACATGGACCTCGACGCCGGTCCCCTGATGGCCATCGCCGGAGGAGTGGCGCCGGATATCCTCTACGTGAATTTCCGCCAGAGCGACACCTATATCCAAAACAATTTTCTCTATCCGCTGGATGAATTCCTGGCCTCCGAAGACCCCGCCGCGCTGTCTCTGCGGGTGGAACAGCCTGTCTGGCAAGTGATTCGCCGCGCCCGCAAGGGCAGCAAAACCGAATATACCTGGATGCTGCCCTACGAAACGCTGGTGCGGGTGCTGATGTACCGAAAGGACGTGTTTCGCCGGGCTGGGCTCGACCCGCAAAAACCGCCGCGGACCTGGGACGAATTTTTCGCTTACGCGCGCCGGCTCACCGATCCTGAGCAAGGCGCCTGGGGCACGGTTTTGGCTTCCGGTCCGCAAGCTGCTTACGACTGGCTGCCTTTTCTCTGGGGCGCCGGGGGCGAAGCCGTCACCTACGACCCCAAAAAGCAGGAATGGCGCGCTTCCTTCGCCGGAGAGGAAGGCGAAGTGGCGCTGGATTATTATCTGAAGCTGGTGGCCACCAAATGGCACGACAACCAGGGACGCCCGCAGACCGGTTTCGCCCTGCGGGAAGGGGACTGGGGCTATCTCTGGCAGGAAGGCAAGATCGGCATGCGGATGGACTATCTTTCCCAGCAAAACCTTGGCGGGGTTTACGATCCGAACCTCTATTCCTTCGCCCCTGCCCCGGCTGGGCCTTCCGGACGCGGCGGCAGCGAAATCAACTGCCGCATGATGGGCATCTTTTCCGGGGCCGGGATCAGCAACAATTCCGGGGTGGGTGACCGCGATCCCAAAGCTGTGCGCCAGGCCGCCTGGGAATACATCCGCTTTTACGATTCAGAAGAGGCTCGCCAGATCCGCATGAAGGTGATGGTGGACAGCGGTTACGGACGCATGCAAAACCCTGTGTTCCTGAAACGTTACGGATACGAGGAATATCTGCGCTACGCGCCGGCGGGTTGGCTGGAAACCTTCGAGACCGCCATGCGCGAAGGCCGGCCGGAACCTTTTGGCGACAACTGCCAGAAAGTGTATGAATACATGACCTATCCGCTGGAGGAACTGGTGGCGATGGGCCTGAAAGACAGGCTGCCAAAGGATCCCGGACAGAGGAGGAAATTGATCGCGTCCGTGCTGCGCCAAGGCGAGGCGCGCACAAACCAGGAAATGATAGGCCACATCCCGCCAGAGACCAAGGCTTTCCGGGAACGCCTGGCGATGCTGATCGCCATCTTGATTTTGCTAGCTTTTTGCTTCACCCTCTGGAGGGTTTGGAAGCTGCTCAGCCCGGAAGCGCATAGTTCTGCCAAACTGAGGTTTAACCACCGCGTCTGGGTTGTTATGCTGCTTGCTCCGGCAGTTATCACCATCCTGGTCTGGAAATACCTGCCCATGGTCACCGGTTCGCTGATGGCCTTTCAGGATTACCATATCGTGGGGGCCAGCCCCTGGATCGGTTTCGGCAATTTCGCCACGGTGCTGTTCGATCCGGCTTGGTGGGCGTCTGTTGGTAAGACGTTGTATTACATGGCATTATTGCTTGGCTTGGGCTTTTTGCCACCGCTGGGGCTGGCCATCCTGCTGCAGGAGGTTTCGCGGGGGAAAATGCTCTACCGGGTGATCTACTACCTGCCCGCGGTGATCAGCGGGGTGATCGTTATCTATCTCTGGAAGTTGCTGTACGACCCCTCCGACGCCGGCATCCTGAACCAGATGCTGCTTTCCCTGGGACTGCCCAAAAGCATGTGGATAAAGGATGAATCGCTGGCCATGCTCTGCGTAGTGCTGCCAACCGTCTGGGCCGGCGTGGGACCGGGTTCTCTGATCTATCTGGCGGCGCTAAAAAACATACCCCACGAGCTCTATGAGGCCGCGGACATCGACGGCGCCGGCTTCAGGGCCAAGCTCCGCCACATCGTGCTGCCCAGCCTGAAAGGACTGATCATCATCCAGTTCATTTCCGCTTTCATCGTGGCGGCACAGAGCAGCGATTTCATTCTGGTGATGACCTTTGGAGGCCCGAACGAAGCCACCCGGGTGGCGGATCTGATGATTTTTGAAAAGGCCTATCTTTACCTTCGTTTCGGCCTGGCAACGGCGATGGCCTGGATCCTCAGCCTGATGCTGATGGGCTTCACCGTCTGGCAGATCAAATATCTGTCCCGCATGGAGTTCCGCGCCGTGGGCGACGACCGGGAGGCCGCGTGAGCATCATCGGCAAGGTGGGCCGACGCTCCGCTAGGGTGAGAATTCTAAACCTCAGCATCCATCTGGTGCTGATCCTGGGCGCCATCACCATGGTCTATCCTTTCCTGCTGATGGTCTCGGCCTCGCTGCGTAGCAACGTTGACAGTGGCAGACTGAACCTGCTGCCCAAATATCTGCACAACGACGAAGCTCTGTTCCAGAAATACCTGGAATCCCGCTACAATGAAGAAAGCAGCCGCCTTGCGGATAACTATGCAGGACGCTGGCTCTCCTTTGCCGAGGCGCGCCTGCCGGAGAAGCTATCTCCCACTTTGTTCAATGATTGGCATGAGTTTCTGTCCGCCCGGCCTCAAGGGGTTTACGATTACTATGTCGCCGAACATTACGGACGCGGTGTTTATCCCCTGAACCAGCGCCGCTACCGCAAACTGCTGCGGCAGGAAAACGATAACGACCTCACCGCTTTCAACCGACGCTACAACACCGGAGCCCAAAGCTGGGAACAGATCGTGGTGGAGGAAAAGGAAATCCTGGGGCGCAACTACGTGAGCGTGAGAGACGGCTATCTTGGCCGTTTCCAGGCATTTAAGAAAGCCGTGGGCGAGCGACACCGCAACCATGTCAATCTCGATGGCGCCTTCGCGCAGATGGAACTGGCCCCCCTCTGCGGAGGAGACCTTGTAGCCTTTAATACTGATTCAGGTTTAGGTCTGAACTCCTGGCAGGATGTGGTTTTGAGCGAAAGCTGCCCTCCGGAGGGCCATCCCTTGCGGCCGGCTTGGCTGCACTACGTGCGCGAAGCTCTGAACATACACCATATCAGCCTCTCCGCCTCCGCCGACCCCGCCTTCCAGGCTATGCTGAAGGATAAATACGCCGATATTTCCCTGCTCAATTCCACCTGGCATACAGACTATTCTGATTTCAGCGCAGTGCGGATCCCAAAAGAAATCCCGGACAGCGGCGCCATGGTTGAGGACCTCACCTGGTTCGTGGAAAATGCCGCCGCGCCGGAACATTTGAGGGTACGCAACATTGGCAACGAATTCCGTGCCTGGCTGAAGCGGAAGTATCAAAGTGTGGAAGTACTGAACTCAGCTTGGGATCAGGGTGTTGGCGGCTGGGACAAGCTAACCCTGCCCAAAACGGCCCCGGCGGAAAACCTCGCCCTCCAAAGCGACTGGCTGGAATTCGCCCAGGGCGAAGGAATAGCCTGGCTGGAATTGCTGCCCAGCGCTCAAAGCGACTGGTTGGCCCTGCTCGCGGAACGCTTTCCCGGTCGGGGCGGCAAGCTGGATTTGGTACAAGCAAACCGATACATGGGTAGCAGTTACAGCTCCGAGGAAGACATCTATCCCAGTCCCCACTTGCCCCGGGACAATCAGGCAGCAAAACTCTGGCGGGAGTTTGTGGCTATGCGCTCCACTCCCAGCCAGTTGAGGTTTTCAAGGCAAAAGGAATCGGTTCAGGCCTGGCAGGGGTTTTTGCGGGCAAAATATGGCACGACGGACAGCTTGAATCAAGCCTGGCATCTGGTCGCAACCGGCTTTGATAATATCCCGCTGCCCGTCCAGCAGATCGAGGCGCAGACCTTCCTGAAGCACAAAGGCGAGATCAGACGGGAGTTCGTGACCCGTAATTACGCCATGGTGCTGGACCAGATGTTCAACGACGCCCGTTCTCTGCGCAACACGGCCATCTACACCCTGCTGTCCATTTTGCTGGCTGTAACTGTCAACCCCCTCGCAGCTTACGCCCTCAGCCGCTTCAAGCCCCGGCTCAGCTATCAGATCATCCTGCTCTTCATGCTTACCATGGCCTTTCCGGCGATGGTGATGGGCATTCCAAACTTCCTAATGCTCAAGCGCTTGAACCTGCTCA
Organism: Candidatus Cloacimonadota bacterium; assembly: GCA_035420965.1. Classification (GTDB taxonomy): domain Bacteria; phylum Cloacimonadota; class Cloacimonadia; order Cloacimonadales; family Cloacimonadaceae; genus Syntrophosphaera. The sequence goes on from DAOLWC010000008.1 coordinate 18,816, forward strand.
ATACCTTCTGGGCGCTGGTGCTGCCTGCCGCCGCGGACGGTTATTTCATCTTTCTGCTCAAAGGCTTTTTCGACAGCCTGCCCCGTGAGCTCTATGAAAGCGCGAGCCTCGACGGAGCCGGGGAATTCCGCCTCTTCTGGCAGTTCACGCTCTACCTTTCCAAACCCATTCTGGCCGTGATCGCCCTCGGGGCCTTCAACGCCGCCTACCGCAACTTTCTCTTCGCCTTCATCGTTTGCCAGGACCAGAGCATGTGGACCCTGATGGTGCACATCTACGAGCTGATGCAGCGCGCCAGCCTCTCAGTGGGCTACGCTGCCCTGGTGATCGCCGCCATTCCCACCCTGGCGGTCTTCGTTTTCTTCCAAAACATCATCATCAAAGGGATAGTGGTCCCGATGGAAAAATAAAGGGGTTTCCGATGCACAACGAAAAGATCCACCTCATCCGGATCAAACGCCTGCTGGAGCGGCAAAAACAGCTTCTGATCAGGGACAAGCTGCCTCTGGAGACTGGATTCTCCGCCACCGGCGGGGATTTTCAGCCCCTGGCGCTCAACTCTGTCTGGGGTAAACCCTGGCAGACGGGCTGGTTCCGGATCAGCGGCAGCATCCCGGAAGACTGGTCGGGAAAGGATTACAGGCTGCTCTTCGATTGCGACGGCGAAGCCTGCCTGCTGCTGGATGGCGTTCCCTACCAGGGTTTCACACCCAAGGTGGATTGGTATCACAAGGCCGCCAAGAATCTGATTCCCCTTGCATCCATCTGCAAGCCTGGAGAGGATTTCAGCCTGCTCATCGACGCTTCGGCTAACGACCTCTTCGGAGCGCAGAAAGAGGAATACCGCCTGCGCGAATGCGCCCTCGTTACCTTTGACGAAGGGCTTTATCAACGCCTGCTGGACATTTCTCTGCTGCTGGACCTCGCGGAGACCCTGCCGGAAAAAACGGTTCGCCGCCAGCGCCTGGTCTATGGCCTGAACAAGGTCTGCGATGCCTGGAACACCGATCGGGAAATGGTGCAGTCAATTCTTGGCGATCTTCTGTCCAAACCGGCTCATGCCAGCGCGCTCACCGCCTTCAGTGTTGGGCACGCGCATCTCGACCTGGCCTGGCTTTGGCCGCTTTCTGAAACCCGACGCAAAGGCGCGCGCACCTTCGCCAACGCGCTGCGATTGCTGGAGCAGTATCCGGACTACGTTTTCGGAGCTTCCCAGGCCCAGCTTTACCAGTGGATGAAGGAAGACCACCCTGCCCTCTACGCGTTGATTAAAGAACAGGTGAAACAAGGCCGTTGGGAGATCCAGGGCTCAACCTGGGTGGAATTTGACACCAACCTCATTTCCGCAGAATCGATTATCCGCCAGTTCATGTATGGCAAGCGCTTCTTCGAAAGTGAGTTCGGCCAGGCTCCCCGGGTGTTGTGGCTGCCCGACTGCTTCGGCTTTTCTGGCAATCTGCCCCAGTTTCTGAAGGGCTGCGGCGTGGACTGGTTCGTCACCCAGAAGCTTAGCTGGAACGAGACCAACGTCTTTCCCCACCACCTCTTCGTTTGGGAGGGGATCGACGGCAGCAGGGTGCTGGCACATCAACTTCCCACCAACGATTACAACTTTTCTAACAACCCCTCCTCCTTTTTGGAAACGGAAAAACGCTATGCCCAGAGCGAACTCTGCGACTCCTTTTTGAACCTTTACGGCATCGGCGATGGTGGCGGCGGGCCCACCCGCGACCATATTGAATACGGTCTGCGCCAGCGAAACCTCGAAGGAGTGAGCAAATTCCGTTTTTCCAGTTCGGCGGATTTCTTCGATCATCTCTCCGGGCTAGACTCCAGCCAGCTTCCGGTAGCCCACGGCGAGCTTTATTTGGAATTTCATCGCGGCACCTACACCACCCAGGCCCGCATGAAACAGGATAACCGCAACAGCGAGAAGCTGCTGGCTGCGGCCGAGTTCATGGCTGTGCTTGCCGGACATACCTATCCGGAAAAGCTGCGGTGTATCTGGCAAGACACGCTGCTGCTGCAGTTTCATGACATCATCCCCGGTTCTTCGATCACGCCGGTTTATGAGGAAGCCCAGACCATCAGCGCCGCCAACCACAAGCTGCTGAATGACTACATAACCGCAACTACCCGTGAGATCACGGATGCCGGAACGCCTTGCAAAGAAACCAGTTATCTGGTGGTCAACCCCTCCAACCAGGAACTGGATGAATGGCTCGCCTTCCCAAAAGAACTCCATGGCCTCGTGCCACTGAATGAATACAGCACCGAACTGCCTTCTCTGGAAACGGAAAACGCCTTCTTGGCCAGGATCCGGGTGCCGGCCTGGGGCTGCCTGCCTTTGCAATTCTCCACCAACGGCTATCTGCCCAAATCCGGGGCCAGTCCAGCCTCCCTGACCTTGGAAAACCGCTTTCTCAAAGTGGAATTGACCGAAACCGGCGGAGTAAAATCCATCTGGGATAAAGAACTGGAGCACGAACTGCTGGCCTCGGAATCCAACCTGCTCCTGCTCTGGGAAGACGAACCCAACAACTGGGGAGCTTGGGACATCAACCATTTTTACCGTGATACCACACCCCAGGCAGCCAGCGGCGCCACCTTGAACCAAGCCCTCAGTTTCACGCTGGAAGAAAGGTTCAGCCGCGTGGTGCAGGATATCCGCATCGGCAATTCCAGCCTGCGCCAGACCGTTGAATTGCGCTCCGATGACCGCCTGCTGCGTGTCAGCCACGAAATCGACTGGAAGGAAAAACACAAAATGCTGCGTACGCATTGGTTCACCAACGTGCACAACGGAATCGCCAGCTACGGCATCCAAGCCGGCGTGATCAAGCGCAGCAGCAAGCCCAAAAACGCTTTCGAAGCTGCCCAATTCGAGGTTCCCGCCCAACGCTTTGCCGACCTTTCCCAGCCGGATCGCGGTTGCGCGCTGCTCTGCGACGTTAAATTCGGCTACCGCGTCGTTGACAGCCAGATGGAGCTGAACCTCCTGCGAAGCCCCGCCGACGTCGATCCCACCGCCGATATCCACAGCCATTCTTACACTTACGCCTTTTATCCCCACAAAGGCGATTACGAACACAGCGACGTTTTCAATCAAGCCGAACGCCTGGCCCACAACCTGATCGTGGTGCCAGTGCAAAACTTGCCCGATAAGTTGCCGGAACCCCCTTTCCGCTTGGAAAGCGACCACGTGAACCTGGACACGGTAAAGCCCGCGGAGGACGGTAGCGGCATCATCCTGCGCTTCCACGAATACAAAGGACAAAGCGGCACCGCGCTGCTTTTCTGCGCCCAAACCCATGCCCAGGCTCGGGAAACAGACCTGCTGGAGCAGCCGCTGGAAACGGCTCCAATCAAGCTTGACCCCTACTATCCACTCAGCCTGGATTTCCGGCCTTTTGAAATCAAAACCATCCTTTTGGAGGAACTCCCATGATCCCTCTTCCGAAACAAATGCGCGTGTTCAAAAAGCGCTTCTGGATGACCTCCAGGGTCGATTACCAGCGCAACGCCGATTTGCCAGAAATGATCTTTCGCTATCTCGTTTCCGACCTCGATGCTTTCTACCACAATCTGATCGATGTAGGTTATCTTGATGATGACCACACCATGAGCGTCATGTTCAAACTCGCCCCCTTCAACAAGAAAGTGCCGCCCGACTATTATTTCCTGAAGGTGGACACCCTGGCCATCCAGATCCAGGCTGAATCCCCAAACGGTATCATCCACGCCGTGCAGACCCTGAAGCAGCATCTTTACGAAGCGTATTATTACATCGACGATGAATTTGGCGAGCCCGGCGACCTGCCCTGCCTGGAAATCCGGGACTGGCCCAGCTATTCCTGGCGGGGACTGCATCTTGACGTGAGCCGCCATTTCTTTGATTTCAAGTTCGTTAAGCGCTATCTGGACTGGATGGCGCATGCCAAGCTGAACAAGTTCCACTGGCATCTTTCCGACGACCAGGGCTGGCGCCTCGAAAGCAAAAAATTCCCCCGCCTGCACGAGGTCGGCGCCTGGCGCAAAGAGGCTAACGGCAGCATCCACGGAGGTTATTACACCCGCCGCCAGATCAAAGCGGTGCTAGATCACGCCGCCTTACGCGGGATCGAGGTCATCCCCGAAATTGACATCCCCGGCCACGCCATGGCGATACTGGCCGCCTATTCTGATCTGGCCTGCTTTCCGCAGGATTTTGAAACCCTCAACGTCTGGGGCATTTCCGAAGACATCCTCTGCGCTGGCAAGGACGAAGTGATAGACTGGTTGAAAGAATTATTCAGCGAAGTAGCGGAGCTCTTTCCCGGCCGTTATGTGCATCTGGGCGGCGATGAAGCCCCCAAGCAGCGTTGGCAGAACTGCCCCCACTGCCAGGCCCGGATCAAAAAACAAGGCCTCGCCGGCGAGGAAGCGCTGCAGGGCTGGCTGGTGCAAACCCTGGTCCAACATCTCAAAAGCCTGGGCAAAACCGTGATCGGCTGGGACGAAATCCTCGACGGCCAGCCTGGCCAGGACCCCATCGTAATGGTCTGGCGCGGTGACGGGATTGACGCGGCCCGTATGGCCCATGACAACGGCAACCGCTACATCCTCAGCCCCTACACCAAGCTCTATTTTGACGCCCGCAACAGTAAATACGATACCCTCGGCACTCACCAGATCATCAATTGGCAGGATGTGCTCAAATTCCGGTTCCAGGACTACACTTTTCAGCGCAAGGAACTCCTGCTGGGGGCCCAGGCCAACGCCTGGACCGAGCATCTGGCCAATAAGGCCGATCTGAAGGAGAAAGTCGCCCACCGTCTTTATCCCCTGGCGGAAATTCTCTGGAACGGAGAACCCGTAGAAGATGTAATGGAATTCTGGAATCGTTGGAGAGATCTGGGATTCAGGCTATGAACCGCCATCCCCGCAATCCGCTGATCACCAGGCGGGACATCGTTTCCAGCCATCCCGCCCTGCAAGACGTTTCCTCGGTCTTCAATCCCGGCGGTGCCTGGCTCGATGGCCGAATCCTGCTGCTGCTGAGGGTTCAGAACCGCGCTCGCGAAACGCTGTTCGTCAAGGCCTGGTCCGAAAACGGAGTAGATTTTCAAGTGGAAGACATGCCGCTGCCGCTGCTGGGGTTGGAAAGCTGTCCCCACCGTATTTTCCACGTTTACGATCCCCGGATAACCAGGCTTGACGGGCTCTATCACGTCATCTGCGCTGTGGATACCGATCAGGGCTGCTTTCTGGGCTGGTTTTCCACGTCGGATTTTGCAGCCCTGGAATTCCGCGGCCTGGTCTCGCCTGCCGACACCCGCAACGGCATCCTCTTTCCGGAGCAGGTCGGAGGACGCTATCTCAGGTTTGAACGCCCAAACACCCTGTTGATGGTTGACGGCGTGAAAACCGGTTCCGGCATAGTTTGCGCCTCATCGGACAACCTGCTGAACTGGTCTGGCGCGGAGAAGGTGTTTTCCGGCCGGCCCCACTTCTGGGACGAACTGATCGGCTCGGGCCCGCCACCACTGAAAACCGACCAGGGCTGGCTGCACATCTACCACGGCGTGGCCACCCATTTCGGGTCCGCAAACATTTATCAGGCAGGGGTTTCACTGCATGACCTCCCGTGCCCCTGGATAACCCTCGCCCGGGGAAAATACAACATTTTGGAACCCCGGGAGGCCTATGAGATTTGCGGCCAGGTGCCAAATGTGGTGTTCCCCACAGCCGCCCTGCCCTGGCAAACCGACAGCCGGGGTTTTGTGGCCCCGAACTCGGAAATTTACGTCTATTACGGCGCTGCCGACACCTGCGTCTGCCTCGCCGTTACTACAATCGAAGAACTTCTGGAGGCCGTGCATGCGCCCTAACACCCTTGTTATCATGCTATTGATCCTCAGCGGCACCCTTCTTGCCGAGACTTTCCCAGTTCCGGCCCTGCCCTTCGAACCGCTTTCCTATCCTTGTTTTCGGGCGGCGGGCTCTCTTGAAATTGATGGCCAAATCGACGAACCCGCCTGGTCCGCGGCACCCTGGAGCGCAAGCTTCACCGATATCGAAGGCAGCCTCAAACCCGCGCCCCATCTGGATACCAGGTTCAAAATGCTCTGGGACGGCGAAGGGCTCTACATCGCCGCCCGGCTGGAGGAGCCGCATCTCTGGGCCACCCTCACCGAACATGACGCCGTGATCTTTTGGGACAACGACTTTGAGGTCTTCCTCGATCCCGACGGCGACACACATCACTACTTCGAGCTGGAGCTGAACGCCCTGAACACGCTCTGGGATTTATTTCTAGTGAAGCCTTACCGAGACGAACACAGCTCCATCAACGGCTGGGAAGCCCACGGCATCAAAACCGCTGTCGGCCTCGAAGGCACGCTGAACGATCCCACGGACACCGATACAGCCTGGAACGTGGAGATATTTCTGCCCTGGCGGGCTCTGGCCGAAATGGCCGGAACCCCCTGTCCGCCACGCTCAGGCGACTATTGGCGGATCAACTTCTCCCGGGTGCATTGGACTACGGAAATAGTGGACGGCGGCTACCGGAAAGTTCCCGGAATTCCTGAATTCAACTGGGTTTGGAGTCCTCAGGGTCTCATCAACATGCACTATCCCGAACGCTGGGGCCTGGTCTGGTTTTTGGAAGGACCGGCTTCGGACGCCGCCTGGGAACCAGACCTGCCCGAAATATTGATGGCGGAAGAGTATCTGCGCCAGGTCTATTACGCCCAAAAACAATACCGGATGGACAGTGGCAGTTATTCCATCTCCCCTTCGGAACTGGGTTTGGCGCCCTTTCACCACCGGGGAAAAATTTATCTGCCCCGCCTGGAAACAACTTCCCGTTCCTTTTGCGCCACTCTGGAAACCGATGAATTGCCCACTCTTATAATCACGGAGTCAGGGCGGCTGATCCGGCTTCCGCTCCGGTGACAAGGAGTTCCAAGCAGGTTTTATAGCTGAATCAGTCCGTTATTCCTGTTCTTCTGGCGGAGTGGTTTCAGTCTCCTCAGGGGAATCATTGTCAGGGGGGACTTCTTCGGACCTGGGCAAGTCAGGTTCCTGCGGGGCCTGATACACTGTCTGGGGCTGTTCTTTTTTCTTGCGCAGCAGGAAATAGAGGGCAAGGCCCAGAACGGCGAGCAGGGGAATTCCCCAGAGCAGGAAGCCGAACTTTTTCGCGGCGGCCACAGCAGGGGTAGGAACCTTGTACTGCAGATAGATGGAATCGCCCTCAACCCCTTTGAACTCCCAAGTGTAAACGCCCAGGGAATCGTTCCTGATCTTGGCGTTGGTGTTCACCACCTCGAAGGGGATTTTCCAGGTGACCTTGTTCTCCAGCACCTGGTTCATCACTTCGTTCATTTCTTCCTGTTCGGAATCTTCCTGTCCCGCGTTCATGGCCTTCATCACATCGGGCTTGTAGGAAATGGTGAACAGGCTGTGGTCAGTGCTTTTTTCCTCCTTCACCAATGGAGCGGACGGGGCTTTGGTGCTGTCAGCGAGCAGGGGGAATAGGTTGAGGTCGGTGATCCGGCTGAAATGTCCGTCCGCTTGGACACCCCTGTTGTCCTTGTCCTCAAAGGCTTTAACTGCCATGCCGAACTTCCCGTAGGCGAGGGAATCCTCCAGGACACTTTCTTCCTGATCGGGCATGATCTCGTCGCTGATCTTTTTGGAGACCATCTTGATGAAACTGAAATCCACGGAATTGTCTTCATTGACCGTGAACACGGATTCGGTGAAAACGCATCCGGCCAGCAGCAGCACGGCACACAGAACTAATGTCAGGCGCATAAAACCTCCCTTGGGTTTGAACTTTCACATGATGTAGCAACTTGGACAGGCAGAGGTGACGCGTCAAGCAAAATAATCCCCGGCGAAGTGATGAAGGATGTGTGCAACGTGACAACGAAAACTGCAAATTGTGCAGCGAAAACTGCAAACAGTCGCATCGTAGGACATCCTTGCTCATCCTTACCAAGACCCATTAAGGTAGTTTTTGACAGGCTTTCTGCAAATTAGATCACCGAAAACTTCAAATTATGACAGGGTTTCTGCAAATCGACTAGTTGTATACAGCCCATGGGCAATTCTGTTTATAACAGAATCTCGATATCCATGTGATATTTTGGAATGGTGAATGGTTTATATCGGTCTCAAACTCATTTCCACCCATACTTTCACCAAGACCATTGAATAGTTATGTGTTCGTATTTCAGCGCTGTCGCGGATGAGTTAGCGTCATGATTTTTCGGGAGGGATAGTCATTTTTGGTCTAAATCGTGCCATTTGCCTCTCTAAATGCCCTTTCTGGGGGGCTTTTTTGTGGTTTTCCCAGAATCTGGGCAGACCTCTCCTATATCAGGATCGCAGAATTTTCAAGCTACGCTTCAGATTGAAGGCAATCGCTCCCATAAACAGGTAGTCGGCAGTCTTCTGTAAACCCATATAGATCGATCTGCTCCAGCCAAAGTGCTTCTTTAGGCCTCCAAAGCTTCTCTCAACCCGGTATCTTTGTTTGGACACAGAGTGGTTAAAGGCTTTTGTTTCCTCTGGCATCTCCTGATTCTTCTTTTTCTTACGCATGATCCTGGAGATCAGATTCTTTTCTCGCAAGGCATCTTCGTTCTCTTGGCTACAGTATCCTTTGTCCGCAAGGACTTCGGTCTCTTCCGCCAGTTTCAGAGACTCAACCAGGGGAATCAGCATGTGTCCATCAAAGACATTGGCCGGAGTCACCTCGATTGCCTGCACCAAACCATGCTCTTTGTCCACAACCGTATGCCCCTTATAGCCATAAATGGTTTTCTTGCCATTCTTCAGCCATCTGGCATCACGGTCTTTGGATTCCTCTACCATAAGCTCAGTTGCTTGAAAAGTAGTTCGACCAGGAATAGCATCATCTCCCACGGGTTCGGTCTCAATGATCTCCCTTTTCCGGGGACGAGCATGTGATTCCACCAAGGTTGCATCGACAATCACACCTTCTGTAATCTTGATATTGTGCTTGCATAGCTGATGATTGATCTCATGAAGAAGCTTCTCATAGATACCCTTGTCTGAAAACCCGCTCCGCCAGCGACAGATCGTAGAATGGTCGGGAACTGGATTCTCCATACTTAATTGACAAAACCACAGGAACATGATGTTATACAAGTTCCATATCAGCAACGCAAAAGCTGAAGCTGTGAACAACGTCATCAAGTCGCTTTTTAAAAAGAGCCTATGGCTACAAAGACTTCGATTACTTTCGGCTAAAAGTACTGCAAAAATGTGGCTACCTTATGAAGGGACTTACCCACTCGGTTTGAAAGTGAGCCATTATTCTTCTTCTTTTCTCGGGATTTTCTATTGATTCTAATGGACTTTCTTGTAATTGTTCCATTTGATTTGCCAAGCATAACAGTCTGGCAGTAGATATGACTTGGTCCTCTATGCAAACGTGCGCTAAAGGTCTTAGTTTTGTCGAGATATTATTTCTAAGCACCCACTTATTTTGATCATTAATATGCCAATACTGGCTTTTGGGTGCAGGCACAATGTTTATAGGTCCACTTTCCCAAGTCGAAATTCTCTCAGACAACTCCTTAATAAAACTAGGTAAGTCTACCGAAGCCAGATCAATCTCTAATGAATCTGAGTACCACGTATATATGAAGATGTTTTCTTCCAAACTTGAATGAGTAATGATGGCTCTTTTAGAAAACTCTTCGTTGGCATAGGAGAAGTATTTATCATAAGTTCCTCAATTCTTTCGGGGATAGATTGCTGCACTTACTACGATTTCAACCCTATGTTTTCACCAATATGGTTTTGTATTGCTCTATAAGACGCATGTTTTAACTCTTCAATGACATTTCTTTCATTATCTAGCCCACATCGATGGAATTTCTTCTTAATAGTCATTTCTATATTAAAAGTATCAACCCGCGTGAGTATACAAGTATATGTGTTTTTGTTTGATTTATTATGATGAGATACGATGGTATTATGAATACTGCATGAAAAGTCGAGGTGTTTTAGTTTCCTCCCCACTACTTCCATGAAAGTATCTCCCTCGTTTATTAGATCGATGGTGGTTATCTGCCCGCTTCCTTCGCTGAGTAACATGTCAGTCCATGTTCGAATTCCTGCTGAAGAAGTTTTTGTTTTATTCCTCCTTCTGATAATATATTGTTCTGGGGCACCCATATAAACATGAAGTAAGTATCTTCCAGTATCGCTTCGCTCCTTTTGTTTTTCATCAAATTGCCTCGACTTAAGGGGATTTAGATAAATCTTCCCTTTCTTTGGTTTATTGCTGCTGTCTATGATACAAACATCAGACGAATCATCTTGTTCATATTTATCTAAGTGTCTGATCGGAGTCAATGCAGTGACTCGTATTAAGTCTGCTAGTAAAAGTGCTGTTCCTGTTGTATTGCCATTACTTTTTGATGGTCGATAGAATTTAGCTTCCAACCAATTACTATGTCGCCACCCGTAACCGGAGAGTAATTCGTTACCTAACCTCAAAGTATGTTGACTCAGATGTAGGTCAGCTCTAAGCACACGCCTATTACTGCCATAACCACTTCTTTTATAGGGAACTTCAGACGTTAAACATGAGATTGGGTTCAGTACATTTCTTCCATTCAGCTCTTGCAGAACAACCTGACTAAACGCAGAAACCAACCCGAGTTCATAGTTGGTTTTCGAATAATCATTGCCCAGTAATATCTCAGGTAATGAATAAAGTGCTTGCTCAAATAGCATGTTCTCTCCTCAACTTAATGGGATTGCCAGATTATATTACATGGAAGTACCTTAATGTGATACATACGTCACTTCAAACGCCCTACATTTTCTATATCTCTGATTCCTGTTTTCAATGGCAAAGGCGTCTTTGTCATTGAATTTGTGAAAAATATCAAGCCCTCTTCCCAACACAATTTTCCAGCCATTATCGCTTTGGATGTAGCGGTCGTGAATGGTATCGTCGATCTCGTAGGTGAAGGTAATTCCTACCTTGCTGCAGGAACTTTCTATCTGCTGGAAAAACTCCTCTTGATTGGAATCCTGGTATTCGCTGTGTTTGGTGATAAGGTGTACTGCAACCTCGTCGGCATCACTTTTGATGGCGGCCACCACTTCCATGAACTCCATCAGATTGCGGCATTGGTAGAAGGAGCTGATAAAGGGGTCCTTGATCTCGATCTTTTTGGAGCCCTTCAGATGCCTGGCAAACAGCCTGTGATAGGAGATCCCTGTCTGGTTATCCTGAATTGCGATGTTCCCCGGCTTCAATATGGGCTCTTCTTTCGCTTCTTTTTGTTCATGTTGAGTTGTATCACCTGTTTCGTCTGTTTGTTCTTCCTGAGGTTCATTATCGTCTTCCATGGGGCTTTCCATTCCGTAGTAATATGATGGATATTGAATCTCCTCGGCAGTCTTCACGAAGTGCAGGACATCTTCCTTGTCTGTATAGGCGAAGCGAACGGCCTCATAGGTATTATCAATTCTCATCAGTTGGTCTTTCACCCGCTTACGGTTCTCCATAGCGTATTCGAGCAGTTCTTTGATCTCTTCCTTTGATGCTATCTGATTGGGATATATTACTTTCATCAATCCAGAGAAGGTCTTCTGAACCCCGTCACGGTCACGAGTGGAGATATCCGATACCAGTTCGAAATGCTCCCGGTACAGGTTAGAAAAGTCCTGATTGCGAAAGGCCCGCAAGATTTCAGCCAGGTAATCCACCACAAAGCCATAACCGGAGGAAAACATCTCACCTCTGATAATTGGCACTTCCCAGCCCGGCAGATAGCCGTGCAGCCTGTCCAGATAGGCAGAATCATAGTATTGCTCCGGCAGTTCGCTAAACAGATCTGAGTGCTTCAGCATATATGCCAAATTATGCTGAGTATTGCCCACAAAGGTCATGGAAGCTTCAGCACCCAAGGTCTCGATGCCACGAGAGAAAGTTTTATTGGCCATATAATTCTTCATGATGTCCACGAGGGCTTTATCAGCTTTCTTCTTGCGTCCGGCAAACTCATCAAAAGCCACCACGTCCCAGAAGCCGACCAGGCCTATCCTCCCGTTAGAGTTGTTCACAAAAAGCTTGGGGACTGTCACCTCACCCCCTGAGATCAAGATGCCATGCGGTGAAAACTCTGAATAGATATGCGACTTACCGGTTCCCTTTGGACCAAGCTCGATCAGGTTGTAATTCCTTTCGCAATATGGTACCAGCCTGGTAAGCTGCATCAGTTTCAAGCGCCTGCTCATGAGTTCCGGATTGAAGCCTATACTTTGGATCAAGAGATCAATCCACTCATCGCTGGTGAATTCAGAGCGTTTTGCCAGGAAGCTATCCATATCGAAGCGGGACATTTGGATGGGCTTGATCGAGTTTAATAGCCAGGGGCTGCTGTCCCTATCCTCGGTATAGCTGTATTCAAGCTCAGCGATACACCACACTCCGCTCACCAGAAGTTTGGGATGGTTCTTTACGATCTCTGTACTCACCACAACCCTGGATATCCCCATATTGGAGAAGCTTGCCTGATAGCAGTCCTTCTTCTCGTTGAGGGTCACGGCGATCTTATCTATCACCTTATTGATTCGTGATTCCCGCACGTTGGACTTGGTGAGTTCGGCATCCCGCCTGTGCACGTAATGCTTCTCCAGAATGCTTTTCACCGTCTCGATACCCGCCTGAATCTCAGCCTCTTCAGAAGTGGCGCAATACTGCCCCAACAGGTATTCAAGCACATAAGTGGGAACAATGGCATTGCCCTTCACGGCTTTAACCAAGTCTTTACGAACTACTAAGCCCTGAAAATGCTCATTGATTTTCTTGTCCAAACCATTCATATCATCTCCTAATACCTAAACATCAAAATCTAAACTGAAAGCCCGCCTTAAAGTGTATGTTTCGCTCTTGTAGAACTGGTATTTATTTGTACCCGGAATAGGTTTCTCAAGTTTGAGGGTTATCTGTTGATTGTTCGCTTGTTCCGCCTTGGTGGATAACACCAGGGAACACTGGAATTCACGATCCCGGGGATTGTCTGAACTAAAGTCAAAGTTGATAGTTTTTTCTTCTGATATCAGATCACCGGACTGTGAATAGATCCCAGCTCTCAAGGTTACCGGTTGCAATTTATCGTTAATCGGGTCGCGTTGATAGAGCTTTACAACCAATTGCCCCGTACTTATTATTCTGCCACTGGTGGAAAGAATTTCCACACCCACAAACTCCACATCACTAACCCTCTTTTTGTTTACCCGGATTATAGGAATCACAATCTCCTGCAAGGAAGCTCCACCATGCGCATATCTAATTTTGCCGAAGGGACCTTGTTGTTTTCTTCTTTGATTTGCCAGTGGCAGCATCACTTCGATGTCTCCATGTAATCCCAGTTGTTGTGAACTGAATTGCATCAGGGCAGCATCGCTCTCCAAACCCGTCCCCAAGATAAACCGGCGATGTTTGTATACCACATTCCCAGAGACATCCGATTCACTTAGGAAGTCGCTGTCTTCCAATGCCCTATGTTGATACAAGAAGCCATGGTCAGCGGTAATAACTATGTTGGTTGCATTACCAGAAGTCAGTTTCCGCAGTAATTCTATGATCTCTTCTATTGCGGATTCCGCAGCATCAAAGACCTGGCTTTCCGTTTTAGGGTCATCTCCCTGAGCATCTATTCGATTCTGATAAACATAGATAACATCATAATCCCGATAGAGCTTCTTGCTTTCATCTGCGTTCTTGCCGAGGACATCACTGGCCTGCAGCAACAAAGACCTGCCGTTGGTATGAAGATTTAAGATTTTTTTACGATTTTCGCTACCCTGGCTGCTGATACCATCCACCTTAACCGATGCATCCTGGGCAATACTAAGCTGTTCATGAGGCAGCAAAGCAGCCATGCCTAATTGTGTGTAGCTCGGCAACATTCCCAAACAAGCCCCAAGCTCAGCTTCATATCTATCCTCCTGGCGAATCTGGCTCATTAGCTCGCTACCTATCTCATAGCGCAGGGCATCAGACACAATCACAAAGATCTTCTTATTCGCATCCAAATAAGGTTTTACCTCTTTTTTCCAGAATTCGGATTGCATGGGTATCACATGGGATTTATATCTTTCCATGTCTTTTATCTGCCTTGTGAAGGCTACTGAAAGCGGGAACAGATAGTTGTTAAGGTATTGGTTTTCTATATGTTCACATAGCTTATTCAAGAGCCTGGGCTGATTGGCTTTTTGAAAGTTATAGATGAACTTACGATACTGAAAATCCAGCTTATAGAACTGATTGAGATATTTCTGGATACCCTCATCAAAAGAATAAACGCTTATATCCAGAGTATTCATCAGGTGGCATATATACGCCGCACTTTCCAAAGCACCATACACATGGCGATAGTCATCATACCAATGGCTTAGCATCCTTTGGCGGATAGTTCTTTCCACTTCAATCAGCCCGATGCTTCCCCTGCCGATAGCCTGTGTCAATTCACTTAATATCTTCTTTTCAATAAGCTCGAAATAGTCTATGTCTGCTATCTCTTTCAAACCCCTGTGGTTTAGATCTTGCTCAATCGCCAGCCACTCACTGCACTGCCGGGAGAGTTCGCGGAATGCCTCACGATAACGAACATGGTCTTTGAACCGCTTTAAAAGATAGATCGCTTCCTGATCCAGCGAGTATTCTTTGTCCAGTGCCGCCTTGTAAGCTGCAGCAAATATCTCGAGGCATAGGTCCTTTATGGTGGCTTGTTCATTCTTGTAGCCCAGGAGCTTGCGCATCTGAGCCCAGAGCCAGGAATCCAGCTCGCATTTCCTGATCAGATCGAATTGCTCAGTGGAACCCTTGGCAAGTTCCTCAAACAGACTCATAAGTACTTCATCCCATCTGGCTTCGGTGCTCGTTATTACCCCCAGCATCATCCACTTGGTCTTGGGAAGAGTTTCCTTTTTGTTGTGTATTTTCTTGATAGCAGAGATTCGCTTTGCGGATTTGAAGAAGTACTCATGCTCTTTCACAATATCCCGATACTCTCTGCCCCAGCCCAATTCAGCCAGAATCATCGAGACAGGATCAATCTTGATCTCCGTATTTGCCAGCAAGAGGTCAGCCAGCCAATTAACCTGAATCTCAGATTTGGCACTGGTGAAGTATAGCAAGAATTTCTCTTCGGGCTCTTGGATTAGCATCCGATACTTGAGCGAAAACTCGTTGTTTTCCACGAACACTTTGTTGATTCCCGGCAGCTCCATCGACTCCAGATCAATCCTGTAAGTAGCGGCATCATCATACCAAAAGACAATCCGGTGCTCTTCAAATTGCTTTTGAATCAGTTGTTTGATTCTGTCCATCTATTCCAACCCCGGTATCCTCTTAAGCACCTTGCTGAACTTCGCATAGTTTACTTTCACCCCGTCATCCAGGTCGATGCTTATCTTCTGGGCAGCAGTGGAATAGAGTGCATCCCGTTCCCAGTATTCCAGCTCGGAGATGATCTGCTCTATCTTATCGATTTCTTTGCGGGCTTTGATTTTCTCTTTCTGAGAGCTATCTCCGCCTTCTTCAATCTTGCTTAATTCCGTCACTTTATTTTTCAGTTTAAATACGTACTCTCGCAGGTAATCGCTGAGCACGATTGAAGCTGTGTCTGGTGTGTAGCGGTGCATATAAACAAGTGCGTTGAAGCTGCCTTTGGGACTGCTGAAAAGCCAGTAGATGGGGCGTTTTTTATACATTTTAACGTGATCGTTGTAAAAATCCTTGATGAAATAGGTTCGGATATCTTTGCCAATCGCTTCCTCAATATAGCCGATGTTCTGCGAAAAGTGATCAGTTCCAAATGCTACCTTCAAGAATGCGTGGAAGCGATTAACTATATCGTCGTCAAACCACTCACCATTCAGAATTGGAATCACGTTGTCTTTATCAGGCATGAAGCAAGGCTTGGATACTTGCTTGAGAAAGTCTTCCAAAGTCTCGCCCTGATTTGCCAAAATCAAGCCCGGTTTATCCAGTGAGTATCTGCCAAACATGCAGCCCACTGAGTAGGAAATCAATTCCTTCATGGTATCTGCCACAAGCCGTTTCTCCAATTCCTCATTTATGGGGAATTCCCTAACACCTGACTCCTCTTCTACTCCATAACGGTAATATGGATTGCAGCTTAAAGTAATCTCTCTCAGCGATACCTCCGGCTCAATCTCTCCCTTCAAACCATAAGCATCAATGAATATCTCATTGTTCTTTTCCTCCAATTCTTGCATCCTGAGAGTGTTCTCTATCCACTGCTCTCTCAACTTCGCATAGCACTCCCTAATACCTAACCCTTGGCACCTAATACCTAATAATGGTAATTGCTGAAAGTCCCAGGATGTTTCGAAGGAGTTCCAGTCTAGTTTCTCAGTTTCTACCTGAATCATTGACTGATCTTTAGTTTTATTAGTAGTATTATCACTTAGATTGAAAAGAATCGGTAGAGATTTGATGTTCCCTACCTGAAAATTAAGAGTTGGGTTTAAAATAGAAAGAAAACTCGATGCTAAATTTGATGCAAGGAAACCTAATAGACCAGACAAGTCTCTATCAGCAAAACACGATGATCCTGCTACATCAAAAACAAACCCAGTTGGATAATATCTAACCCCAAAATAACTTGAACTCACAAATGACCAACTTACAGACTCTCTAAAGTAATAATCAGGATTACGAACAACGGATCTTTGTTTGCCATTGTCAAAAGTACAATTCCTTATCTCCTCGCCATCGTTTGCCCAATTTACAACATATTCCTGATTGCCATACCATTTGCGGAATTCGCCACCCTTGTTGTATGGGAACCATTTTTTGCCAGATTGTGTCGCCTCATTCCTGTTCTTCATTCCGAAGCCAATTCTATCATACGATGTCTCAAACCACAACCTTAAGAAACGATCGTTATCTCCAGTTTGTAATCCTACTTTGGGAGAAGCAACCTCAGCAAGTGGCTCTGAATTGACAAAGATATCTCTAATCTTATTGCTCACCCAGTATGCAATAGGTGCTCCGGGGATTTTGCTGAAGTCGGATGTTTTACAACGGAAGAACCAACCACAATTTGGATTTGCAACTGCTTGCTTTGTAAGTGATGCCATCTCAACATCTGCACCCTTGAATCCAACTAATCGAACATAAGCACCATACTGGTCTTTTATTTGGTTATTGATAAAGTTATATGCACAAATCTGTACAGTTGCTCCAGTGAATCCTGATAAAGGCAGTTCAACAAGATTTGTGAGCGACTTGTTCTGAATCATCCACTTTCTTAGTTTTTCATATGAAGACAGATACATCCAAACATTAGGACTCATGATACCAATATTACCTATATCTAAGGCAAGTTCTGCGCATCTGAATACAAAAGCGGAGAACAGGTCAGATTTCACGTCGCGATAGCTTTCATTTAGATACTTTGATAGCTGATTGCTCATCCCTTTACCCATAAACGGTGGATTGGTAACCACCACCTGATATTTGGTACTGAGATAATCTGCCTGCTCGATCAGCTTGAGCACTTTTTTGTGTGTGGGGGCAAGGAACACATCGCCGCTGAATTCTTTGGCGTTCAGCAGTTCGCGGATGCCTTCGATATCCTGTTCATGGGGGATAATCAGTGATCCATAGGTATCGGCGTGTTCAAATTGGGAGAGCATACGCTCGAAGTTTAAGGTAAAGATATCACGTCCGCATCTGTCCAGATATGGCTCGATTTCGCCTTTACTAAATCTGATGTTCTTCAAACAGCAGATATGTGGCTCTATCTTGCGTGAGAACCATAGCTTGTCTTTCTCACGCGCTTTCATTGTGAGAGCAAAAGCAGAAAGTACTGCCGCCCTTTCATCTATCTCTATCCCATACAGGTTTTGTTCGATGATCAGCCTGGGTATCTCTATTGGTGAATATCCTTTTTCGCTGTAGATCTCATAAAGCAAGTCAAAGGCGTAGGTGAGTATGTGTCCGCTACCACAGCAGGGATCGCAAAACTTGATATCTTCGGGTGAGGATATTTCTATAAACTCATTACTCCGGAGTAAATCGGAATCTGATTCAGGCTTTACATAGTATTCCATCTTATCTATTAATTGAGAGTTGGGACGAGTATCCAACCACAGCCTTCCCAGCGAGTTTTGCACCATGTATTTTACGATCCAGTGGGGGGTAAAGAGTTGGGTCACCGCGGGGATATCTTTGCTCTGTATTTTTTTGCCTTTTTTTACTCCGTCCTGGACTTCGGATTTCTTCTCTGCTATGTAAAACTGGTATAGCCAGCCAATCACTTCCACATCCTTGCAGACGCCTGGAACCATCGCTTCCCGGGTGTAAGCGAGGATGGAATTCCCACTCAGCAGGTCATCCGGCATCAACAGTTCAGTCCAATCCTCGATGCGTTCAAAGAGAAAGGGCATGATATCGGCATAGTAGTTACAAACTGATCTGATTAGTATCCTGTAAGCCTCTGATTGCGGATCGGGATGGGTTTCCTTACCGGAAAGCAGATCGAAAACCAGGGTGCGAAACTTCGCCTGCACAAGAGTCTCATCTATATGCCCGGCTTTGGCTTCTTCCAGGATTTCCGGCTGAAAATGCCCGGGCAAGGGAGATATCACGTTCACCTTGTTGTATCCATTCACATCCATGAAGCGCAAAGCACAAAACCGATTGAACCAAGTGTAGGCTACCCGTTCCGAGAGAGGTGAAAGGTGGTATGCTTTATGGGTTAGGGATTGGTCGCGTCGCAATTCTTCTTCTATGGCTTGTACTTGCTTGGGGTAATACCTTCTGGCATCACTATCCGGAGCAAGCACTTGCTGCAGCTTGTTTCCCACTTGCTCTATCAGGTAGCGTCGAGCGTATTTTGCGAAACGTTCAAGTCTTGATGTTTCCATTAGTGTGCTCCATTCATAGGTCGCCTTTGGGTCGGCCAATGCGGGAATATATCGTTCCATGTTTCTAAGTTACAAACAATGCAGTCACTAATATGCTCTTTCTCCCATGGCTCATCTGCTTCTTGGCGTATGTTTTTAATTAGTTTTTGCTTGTATATATTAAGAAAAGTCTTATTATTCAGCGGTTCGACACCATCTAAACCTAATAAAACTACATATATAATCTGTCGATCAACTCGTTCCATTAGATGTAGGAAAGTGTAGGAGTCTCTCGCCTTGGGAGTCAATTTGTTTGATATTAACTCGTCTCCCTGGAGGAGCTTTAAGTCGGCCTTTTTTCTTGATTCTGAAGCCGTAGAACAAGAAAAATCTTTGATTTCAATGAGGTAGGTGTAATCATCTGTATTTATCACCAAGTCAGCGAGGGACATTCCAACAGGTATCCGTTTACCTTGTTCATCCAGTTTATCCTTTGATAAATCTTCTGGGAATGAAAAGACTATCTCGTTTTCTGAGAATTCTTTAATCGGCATATTCAGCTCTCTTTAAGAATTCTATCGATATCAGTATCATAAATCTCAGAGAATGCATCAAGGATTGGGTTTGGATCAATAGCGTTAAAGTCTTCTGTACTATCTATTCTGATACTTTTGCTTTCTGAATTGTCTCGAGATAGTGTATGATATTTGACATGATGATCTTTCCCCTCATCGAATAACAGGTCGAACCATTTGATGAGGTTATAACTATGTGTGGCAAGGATTATCTGCTGACCTTGTTCCGATAATGCATAAAGAGTCTCTACCAGAAGCTTGATCAGCAAAGGATTCAGATTTGAGTCAGGCTCATCCCAAAGCAATGGAGCCCCATTACCTGGAATAAGTGAACCATTCTCAATCAGCCTGCATAGGGTTCCAAGCTTGCGAAATCCTTCGGCCATCACATTCACAGAAAAGTCGGTTCCGAAAGAGCGGAAAACTAAGTTGCCAGATCTATCATAAACAAAGCTCCCACGCACAATCTTCTTAATCTCACTTAAAACCCACTCTGATTTTTCGCTTATAGTCAAATCTGCCCCTGAAGGCTTAGTCAGTTTCTTAATCAAATCAGTGTATGTTTCATCAAAGTGCAATGCTTTCATATAAGTTACTATTGTCGTAGTCGGAACTTCTTTCAAGCCTTCAGCAATAAAAAAAATCTCCTTTGCAGGTATAAAGACAGGTTTCTCAGATTCATCCAGTGCACTATATGTATTGCTATCAG
The DNA here is from genome assembly GCA_035420965.1 of Candidatus Cloacimonadota bacterium. GTDB lineage: Bacteria > Cloacimonadota > Cloacimonadia > Cloacimonadales > Cloacimonadaceae > Syntrophosphaera. The sequence continues at coordinate 39,027 of DAOLWC010000008.1, forward strand.
AGGTGGGAAGGCTGACCTTCTTGGAGTTAAAATTAAAACTTATCTCAAAATTCCCAATATCATGCGAACAGGTTTTTATGAATGCCTCCCTCGTAGCATCAGATTTTCTGAGTTTCCAGAGTTTAGCATCAATAGGCATCATGGTGTTTATCAGTTTGCTTGTTAGCGTCTCTCTTACGGTACTTTCATCAATCTGGGTGTCTTTTCTATCGGTTCTATAAAGGGAGCCCATGGTGTAAATGGCTTTGAGTAAATGAGACTTACCCGTTCCATTTTCTCCTAGGATAACGTTTATACTTGGAGATAGTTTCATTTCCAGCTCGTCAAACACGGTGAAGTTCTTTAGATAAATACTCTCTATCATTTATCCTCCTCGAGCTTGATGATGTTCCCTTTTCTAATCTCCCGCAGTAGCGCTTGACTCAGGGATTGCATATAAGAACGCAATTCGGCTTCGCTACTGATCTCGTCGGAGGGGTAGGATATTTTAATGCTCTTAATCTGAATCCTTATTCTTGGCTTTTCGGGTATGCTCTCATCCTTTTTTGTATGGATCAATCGGATGATCTCTGGGTAATCTACATCATTAAAGCGGTTTAAGATGTCTTTGATTACGGCGATAATACTGGTTTCAACTATTCTCGTTTTCGCCCTTTCAAATACACCGATCACTTCATCTTTCACGCCACTCTCAGCAGCAATAAAATCCGGATCGTGGTTTATATCTGAATGGGATTGGTCAATAATCAGTGATGCTTCAGACTTCTCATCGTCAATCAATCTATCCAGCTTATCCTTCAGGATATCATACTTTATCTTAAGCTGCTGAATTCTGTTTCCATTGTATATTTCCAGGTCTGCGAACCCATCAAGAAGCTCTTTGAGTTTTACTGAATCCAGATAACTAAAGTTGGGTTCTTGCTCTCTGATGAATCTGCTAATCTCATCATAAATGCTCTTTTGCCCCGAATTCCAAAAAGCCTGGATTGGATCTATAAGCTCTATTTTTGCCCCTGTGTATTTATCTTCCAGGCTTAAAAACTCAGTATAATACCAGGAATGATGCTTACCCACTGCCTTCTTCAGTAACACGATAACTGGTTCCAGGCTACTCAGAAATGGATACATATCCTTCTGGACAACCAGAGCTTCGAGTTTTAGTACCAACTCCTGCATTCTGGTTGAGATCTCTTTGGCCAGAGCCTTTGCCTCAGTCTCTGCTGCGGGCTTGTTGAATAATGTCTGAGAAAGCTCTTTCAAACGCCTCAATTGAGAGGGGGTGTATTCTTGCAACGTCTGGATCACCAGGCTGCAATGTTTTTGAGTGTTCTTTAATGCCTTCTCCAAAGCACTGTTCTCCAAACTGGTAGCATCTCCGAATACTTCAATTCTTGCTTTGGCATATAGCCTGGCAAGTTGGCATAGTATTGCATACAAACCCCATCCATAAGGTTTCTTGCTGAATTTGTCGATTACATCCTGCACTGTGCTTTTCTTGCCTTCTCTGGCCTGTGTGTTGATATACGAAAACACTTCCTGTTCCGCTTCACTCAAAGACAGCGTGTAATCTGCAACTATCTGGCTATTATCCAGACATCTTCCAATGTCCTGTTCTGTATAGCTGATTCCGCCCAGCATCTTGAGATATGGATATACTTTTGAGATTAGCAATTGGAAGGCGTTGCATATTCTCTGGTTGGCATCTGTAACTTTGGCGTCCTGATCTTCATCAATCGGTTCTCCACTCAGATAAAGCTTGGCCGCGCATACTAGCCCTGCCAGTCTATTCTTAACACTGACCAATCTATCTTTATTTAGGTCTTTCTTTTCACTTAGTATTTTCTTTGCCGATTCTTTGAGCGAACTATTGTAGTTCTGCGCATAGCATTTTTCTGTTTGCATGGCAATCTTCAGGTCATCCCAAAAACGTTTGTCCGCCGGCAGGAGTATGGTGAGTTCAGATTTACCCAAGGAATGCGCTACAATCTGTGTGTCATCCTCAAAGTCGTAGAACTCGTTGTAGGGACTAATCACTTGTATGGCTATTTCGTATTCTCTGCCATATTGTTTTTTGTCTATTCTGCGGGTAAACTGGAAATCCTGTTTATTATCATCATATCTTATCTTCAGGCTTTTTACTATATGACCACTGGTAAAGAGAATTTCATCAAGCTTATCAAGTAGAGACATGTCATCTACAGGAGTGTTCTTTATCTGGGTTTCAATATCCTTTTCCTCATTGGTGAGGTATTCATAGATCTCTCCATTGCGTTGGATATATGTCTGGGTCTCCAGCTTGAAGAGGGCTTCTTGAACTTGCTTTCGTAAAGCGCTGATATCTGTATCAAAACTATCCATCATCAAGATGCTAATATTGGCTACTGTTCCCCGAAAATCTTTCACATACTTCAGCATGAACAGGACCTTGAGAATCTTGATCGCAAATTCGTCTTGTAGATGATTTTCTGCGTTGATAATTACTTTTTGTATTTGACCAATTATTGAACTGCGAATGCCGTCAAACATCAGATCAAAGGTGGCAATGTTCCCAACTGTTTTATTTTGCAAATCTTTAACAACCTGCTGGAACACACCAAGCATAGACCTTTCACCTACTGAACGGTGTTTGCCTTGAAAGGCATGGTTAACAGATAGTGCTTTAATGGCCTTCTGAAAAATCGCAAACTGATATGGAATGAATGGATAGCAATTGATAAACTCCTCTCTATCTTCAAACACCCGATAGGTTTGAGCGCCATCCACAAAATCAAACATGGTTTTAAAGCTATTCTTGTGATTATGATAAAGTTCAGCTAAGTCATCAAAAACAGATTCTTTCTTTTGCAGGAGGCGCTTCTGAATCACTTCATCCACATTTGCACTGGTTAGGTTCAACGTAGTCTTGAAACGTCCTAGAATCTTAGAGAAGTCATTTCCAGAACTTTGAGACATTTCTCCAATAATTGCATCCAGATCCTCTTGGGATGTCACAACAATCCAGGCTCTCCCCTTACACTTGGTGGCAAGGCTCTCTGCTATGGTTTGCATATTGAGCATGAGTTTTGTATTGTCAGCTATAAACTGCCCAACTTCATCGACAAAGAAATTCAGCCGGAAATCGCCTGGTTGAGTGGAGATATAATCCCAGACCTGCAGAGCGAAATCTTCAATTGATAATTTATAATCCTGCCGGTATTTATCTAATATCTTCTTGTCTTGTCCTTCTTTACTGCCTGTAGCCCTCTCAAAAGCAAGGGAGATATTGGCCGATTCCAGAATAGCTTCTTCTCTACCAACTTCCCATTCTTTCCCTGAGACTCTTTTATACTCGTCCTTAAAGATCGAGTAAACCCCTCGTTTATCCAGATCTCTTTCAAACTTGGCTATATAACCCTGCTTTCCGTAATAACCACAATGCTCGTCAAATACCTTTACAAATACGGCAAGTAGAACATCCGTCTGTTGTTTGGATATCAGATCTGCTTTCTGGTCAATGTTAAAAAGGATGGAATTACTTGGGATTGCGACAGCTTTTTTGATATCTGCCACCAAAAACTCATCATCTTTGCACTTTTCCGAAAAGCTTTCCAGTATTGAGCATTCGCCGTCTTTCCAATTCTCCATCAGCAGAGACAGCATTTTCAATAAATGGGACTTACCTGATCCAAAGAATCCTGAAATCCAAACACCTGTTGATGTTGTTTCTCTCAAGTAGGATTTTATGAATTTATCAAGTTTTTGCTTGATTTCCTTTGTAACAACATACTCTTGAATCTCACGGACCAGATTACTCCGATCATCCGCCTTTATTACACCTTCAATGTCCCGATCAACTGGCTTCAAAAAGATGTCTTTAATTATCATTACTATGCCTCCTTATTTAGGTAGACAATCAAAAATGTTGAATGCTCTGTAATACTTGTCGTCCATAACGCCAAATAAGCTCAAGGTAGATCCATTTTCATTGGCAGCATTGTATTCTCCAGGGAAAAAGAATACCGTGGGCTTATTATGCGAGATTTTTTGCATGTTATTCAACACCGTGTGTAACCTTATATACGGAAATACTTCCCCAATTCCAGTAATGAACAGTATCTTATGCTGGGAGTCCTGGACCTCTTTCTCAATCTGGGGAACGAGGTGATTTTCGGAATCCAAAACATTCTGCAACAACTCGCATAGTTGAGCTTTGTCAATAGTGTGCTCATTCTGAATGATAGAATCCAGTATGTCACGTTCCTCGAGTATCTTAAGCGATAGGCGATATAGGTTTACATCAAGCACAACAATTCCTTTATTTCGCAGTTGCAATTTCAAATCCTTAATATCTTTACTCATCTGTTTTGATTGTTTTATGGGAAATGGACAGATGAAGAAAGGGATTTCATTCCCCAGCCCTTCCATGGCTAAGAATTTTGGACTGGATAGCAAATCAAGAAGATGCGTAAACCGTCGGGCAAAATTCTGCGATTCTATATTGAGCATGCTTTTCACGATTAAATCCCTGGGTAGATTTCAAGCGGAATATCATTATCCTCGAGAACAATCTGTCTTACAGACTTAGAGATACTTATTGGACAGAGCTTCCCGTCAGAATCGATAATTCCTGCGCTAACTAGCATCCTGAACAGGTTTTTGGTCAGCTTTGCTCTACTGGATATGGAGATGTGATTCAATTCGTCGTGATTGGCTGCGAGATTATTGTAAAAGACATTGAAATCAGCTTCTGATATATCTCGTGTATTGATCCTAATCTTGGGAGATAGCACTTGAACGCTGAAGTCCCTGATGAGTGCGTACTTCTTGCAGATGGCATACCAGATCATGTGCACTTGATCATCTCTTTCTCCATTGGCAATAACTTCCAAAGCTTTTACGCTTAATGCTTTTAGGCGAGTGTAAGTTTCGGAGTAAATTCTCTTTTGGGCCGCAATTGTTCGAATTTGCAGTAGGTTCTCGGAAAGAACCCTTTCTCGAACCATGTTCCAGTCACCGAGGCTCAAGTATAGTTTAGCAAGCAACACAGAGTCTCTGAAGAGGAATGCGGCAGAGGTAAAACCCAAGTTGTATTTTAAAAGGTCAGACATAGTCAGCTATCCTGAGAATGAGCCTGCGTTTTGACCCATGTATCTACATCTTCTTTTTTAAACTTCCAGAGTCTCCCTACTTTGTGAGCAGGAAGCTTCTTTTCGCTAAGCCATTTATAGACCGTATCCTTGGTTACCCCAAGATAAACACTTATCTCATCCACTGAAAGCCATCTGTCATCCATATAAAGCTCCCTTTCAAATGCAATCGTACCTGAAGATCCCTTAAGAATCGGTATAAAAAGGGATCATATCAGAATAAAACCAGCTTTACGAGCAGGATTATTCTGTCAATGTCCAATTTGCATTATTCGAGGCCTAAACGAGATTTGTAACTGACCAATCAACAATCTCTCTATCTCCCACTAAGCAACTATTGTCCAATTCATGACCTAGTAAATAATTCTTGTACAAACGCAACAAGTAGCTTATAGTATCCGGTTTCTGTGACTCCCACCAATTTGGATTGACTGCAAATGTCTCAGAGTGAGAGAAGACATACCTAACAACTGCGCTTGGGACAGATTGCAAATCAAGCTCTGATAGTGAACGGATAAACTTATCAACTAACTCATCGCTCTGAATCCACGAAAATATGATCACACCATATGTTCTGTAGGGCAGGACTTGAGTAACAACCATCGGTAGTGCCGTTCTAACACCCAAAAATCTCTCACCTATAATATTATTTCCATGATAGTCACAATAAGGAATTGAACAGAATGATGCGACAATCTCAGGTGATTTATTGATCTCGAAAACCTTGTAACGAAGTTTCTGATAATCTTTATTCACCAGCATAATATCAAGTTTGTTCTTAGTAACATCCAGGTCACTTGCCCCAGCCTTTGAAGCATTCCGATGATATTCGAGTAACTGCTGCATACGCGGCTTTACCTGTTGATCAACATCTTTAGTCCCATGCAGTAGATTGTATTCAGCCGAATTCGATTGTGCAACTTTGTTGAACAACTCATGACATACGCTTCTGTAAGTAAGAAGAAAAATACTTTCTTCATCAATTTCGAAATCTACATCTTCAATGGGCGAGAACAGTTCTTTGTCATGGTGAGCACAAAAGCCAGTGAATGTAGATATCTGACTTATTCCTCTTTTAATCAGCGTGATACCATCCCTCTTTTGTAGCTGACTCAATAAGTCTCCAAACTGAGGTGGAGTATAAACTTGAGCATTGGGTGTTGTTTTTTTTAGCATAAACTTTGATATTGTGTGTGCTTTTATTATGTCACCATTACACAGTCCTTTTGATTTGTCGGGATGCAGGCAGTATTTTTAGAAAATGCTTTTCGGGTGGCTTCGATGAATTCATGAGGAGATGGGCGTGTATTCTTAAGAAGACAGCATTTTTTGTACTTTTTCCCTGATCCACAGGGGCATAGAGCATTTCGAGGTACTTTCATCTAATCTCTCCATCATACCTGAATAAGCTACGTTTCTCTAATTCGAATTAGCTTAAATTCAAATCTCATTTCAACCAAGCGCTTTGTGGCGTTCATTATCGCAATCTTAGCTAGCACAGATCTGTATTTTGCTATTTTAAAATCAACTTCCTGCTTACTGTCAATAAATGCAAGTACATATTGCACTTTCTTACTCTGGAGTAATGCCTTTTTAAAACCTGCTTTCGTAATCTTGAGTTTCCTGATCTTGTACTTATCCTTGTACATTTTCGCCAACTGGTTATAGTATGCATCGATTTTTGCTGAGTTTGGGTTCTTGCGCCAAGACAGCAATACACTAGCTGAGGTCACAATCTGCTCAGCAACGTCTCTCATAGAAGCTCCAAACCCCTTTTTCACATGTACTAAAACCAGCATATCTTTCTTTATCTGCATGATGTCACATAGCTCCACTTTTTCATTATTATCATAAAACACTCTATCGAAAATCAGAGTATCACGATATTCTAAGTATTGTAGATTATATACTAGCTCATATGGGATGTTGGAGTTGGCTGACATGTGCGATAACTTGTCTTTTTTCAAGACCTTGTATTTATTCTCAAGGTCTACTTTTTTGTATGGTTCTACCATCCATTCTTGATTAACATCCTTAAAGTTATCCTCCACATATTTGTCCAATTCTGCTCCGATGTCTCTTGTGAGTTTGAGCCACTTTCCATTAATCAGAAACCAAACGCCGTTATTCATTGTAACCTCTCCATGCAAGTGTTCTATTAGGTCTCCCTTTGTTATAGGGGTCTCAACACTCTCATTGTAAGATATCACTTTTATCGACGCTAATAAGGATTTTAACTCATCATCATTAACACATTGAGCGATTTCAAGACGTAGGCCAGTGAGAATATCGGAAGCACTAACAGTAGGAGACAGTCCTTGCATGAGATCATCTTTGCCTTTTCTTAAGCAAAGTGCATCTGCTGTGATGAACTTAAAGAGATCTTTACCTACAAAATCGAATTCACTTCCTTCACATTTACCTGATGCAACCTCCTTGATCATTTCAAAGAAGGTATGCTCAAGCATTGCTATCATAACTACATCTTTTTCCTCATCAATATCGTTAAGATTCATTTTATTCGGCTCGTTTAACCTATCTCTTAGTTTATGACACAGAACGATAGTGTTTTTTATCGAAATCGATGCAGATAGCCTAAACCCAGAGCCAGCAAAACAGCTACATCCTCTTTTACTTGTAAGTCCCAAAAGTTCCAGCTGTTCTTTGCCTATGGATGCTATAGTCTTATCAAACAATTTACCAAAGTCTTCTTCTACGGCGAGATTGGCATTGCTTCTGAAAATTTTTGATGTACCAATCACGTTCCCAACTAAACTACGGTCTTGTAGATACTTAAATACACTTGAGGTTTTATCGAATGTTTTTTCAATAATTGACTTACTAAACTCCCCATCTATGTGCTTAGAGATTACATGATAGCCATGACCACCCACAACAGCAAATACTTGGTTTTTAATAAGCAAGAATAGGATGAATGAGTGAATAGTATTTTCAAAGTCAAGACTTTGGCTTGTTATCGGCTGAAGATATTTGCTCCATCTTAAAGCAATGTTTCGTTTTTGATGGAAAAGTAGGGAGTTCTCTTCGTTTGTGTCATACGGCTGATAATGCTCGGTTTTAAGACCAGCCTTATTGTACTCATCGATTATCACTAAACGAACAGCTGTTAACTTATCCTCTTTTTCTCGATAGATCGCTTCTCTAATCAAGTAAATGTTAACGGAAGGGATAGAGCTTTGACCAGTATCAACCATGATAAAACCTCCTGATCTATAGATTGAAGTATTTTGTCTACCATGTTAATCCTACCTAAATCCAAGCATCCAGCAGGTATTGATTTAGTCAATGCTTATGTTTGGATAATCCATATTGCTATGAATCATCAGTGGTAGCACATCATCTTAGAGAACTTTAAAGGACATTGTCTATAGTGTCCTTTCTGTAAGAGACTAATAGCACCCGATCCTTATCTCGACAATGCCAAATTGATCTCAATTCATCAATTTTACTCGTAACCTACTTCCGTGACTTACCTAAGTATTTGGCATTATATGTACAGCATATTGTGTTGCCTTCCAGTATGAAGAGTGGCTTATGTATCCTTATCCAACCTGTTTAGTCCAGTAATCTACAGCACCCAATCCTATTCAAACAGCGGAGTTGACCCAATATACCTTTCTGGACTTTTCTGCCGATATTGGGCACGTTTTGGCGTGAGATAACGATGTATATGTGCTGCCTCAGATCGACTACTTCTATTGATGCTAGCGCTTCCAGATAGATATAGACCCACTGCCTGGATTTGCCGATGACTTGAGCAATCTCTCGGATGGACTTGTAGTTGCCTCGTTCCAGGATGTCCAGTAGCCTGTGGGCATCTGCTAAGCTGAAAGTCCAGCCCTTATTGTGCTGATAACCGATCCTGGCTTGGAAACGGTTGGCTCGGACGTAGATGGGTGGATCATCTTCTATCTGCTTGATAGTCTGGCTTTGAAGCAGTTCTGGTATCAGGCTCTCAATAACATCAATGCTGACACAGGTCTGTTTGGATGTGAGCTCTGCATTGAAGGGACGATCATATTGATTGACGAAGTTGAGGATGAGTTCTTTGTCCGTCATGGTTCCCTCAATCCTCCAGATCTGCTTGGGAGACTACTTCAAGGTTATTGTATCTGCCTATCTCCTCTATTGAACGGATAAGCTTCATGGCTTTACGGACATTGCCGCAGGAATGGAAGTGGACATAATCGACAATATCAGGCTGGAACTTGATCTCCATTATCTCACTGCACAACTGGGCAATGTCCTTCTTTGACAAGTCCTGGAACTCATAGAAGAAGTTGCATCTGTCGAAGTAATACTCATTGATCTGGTTCAGTCTGTCTTTGGCATTCTGCATCCCGACCAGGATGACTATTGCGGTGGTCTCATCCACGATATCCCTGATTGCGCCCAAGAGCTGGGGATGCCGGAAGGCGTAGTCTATCTCATCAACCACTATGATCGTATCAGGATGATCTTCCAATAGCGATAAGCACATCTTGAAGAGGTCATTAGCCGTACCGTGGGGTATGTACTCTCCCATACCAAATCTCTTGTATAAGGTCAAAAGCAGTTTGGACGCAAAGGTCTTGGGGGTGGTGGTTGCCTCGAGCCTGAGATAGAGATACCCCTGACTGAATGCTGTCCGGCTGGCATAGGTAGTCTTTCCCAGTCCCGGTCTGCCATACAATAGACCAAGCCCCACCATCTCCAGCTTGGGCCGGGTCTGCAGATACTCGATGCATTTGTCTGCGGCTATCACGTTCTGAGTCCTAATCAGTGTTCCCTGTTTCATGCTATCCTCCTATTTGTTTATCCCGATGCGTTTGAGGAGTTCCGCTCTGGAGAGATGTGCGAAAGGTGTTTGATTTTCCTTGGCCTCATCCGGTAATTGCTTATCATCAGACATTTCTGCTGTGTTGATGATCGTTTCCGCTGGATCATGATCTTCAGCTTCTGTAACTGCATCACCGGTTGTTTCAATGGTAGTGGCAGATCTATCTTCATCTGGTTGTTCTTGTTCCGCTAAGGCTCTTGGTTCTGGTTTGTAATACTCTCTTGCTGTTTTACTGAAGGCAGTCTTCCAAGATATCGGTGTATCTGCATTGCTTCCTTGATAATCGATTCCGATCCTTTCGAAGGATTCTTTGATCTCCTGTTCGATTCTTTGTTCAATCGCTTCTCGTGCCAGTCTCTCTCTATCCTTGGGATCAAGCTGTTCCCGTTCTTCCGGACTCAGCATATCTGGTTGCCTGGGCATTCTATTAGTCATCTTCCGGATTAGTTCATCGATGATCTCGTTACTATCCCTGGGTGGAGCTTCCAGCATGGGAGGACTGCTGAACAGCGCTCTGGCACCCTGATCCTCAAGCTTCTCCTGCTTAGATGGGGAGTTGCTCAGTATCTTATCGACCGCCTTCTGGGTGTTGACCACCCACTTCTTGGCATTGCGCTCTTTCTCCCTCCTGATCCCTTTGATCTCTTTGTATTCCTTATTCAGTTCCTTGTGTGAGACCGCCTTATCCATCGAGACTTCGATAAAGGGATGCTGTGTCTTGCGGAGTGCTGCCTGGCAGATGAAGACATCGTTCTTGTCATAGACCACTATCCATCTGGCATCGCTGTAATCGAACCTGATGATGCAGGGCTGTCCCACATGAT
>DAOLWC010000009.1:0-47298 GCA_035420965.1 Candidatus Cloacimonadota bacterium
TGATCCAGTGCCCAGGGGTGGCAAAGTCCGTTTGCCACAGAGACCGGAGGTCTCTCCCAAACAGGCAACTCCGTTGCCTCTGCCGAACAGACTTCGGCAGCCCTTATATTATCCGCGTATGTCTGCGTGAACAGCTTGAGCCAGTAGCCAGTCTTTGAAAAAAGCCAGTTATGAAAACACAAGCGCAAGAGCATCACGCTTAAAAGAAAGCAAATTGTGATAACGTAACCGAGAAAATATCATACGTGGTCATCCGCGGATACCGGCAAAGCAAAAAAGAACTTGACCTGTATTTATCAGATAACAAAATGCGCCTGGTAGCTTTATATTATTCAGATTGTTAGTAATCAGGTGTGTTACATGCCCTCAAATTATTGGAGAAGCGATTGGTTTAGATTAACACAAGTATATTGGACACTAATCAACTCTTGAAATGGATGTAAAATGAAGACTTATAATCTGGTGATACTGCTCTTATTGCCGAGTCTCTTGTTATGTATAACAAGAACTGTATCATTGGACGGCACACAGCAATATGTCAGTATCCAGGCAGCCGTGAACGATTCAAGACATGGGGATGTGGTTTTGGTATATCCTGGAAGATACGTAGAAAACATCTCCCTGAACCATTACAATATAACGATAGAAAGTATGTATTCCATAGACCCACAGGATATATACATAGAGAGTACTATTATTGATGGGAACATGAACTCTTGTATCAGGGTAGTAAATGGAGAGACACTAACCATCTCAGGTATTACGCTCGTAAACAATGAGCAAGGTAACTATAGCGGAGATCTTAATTATGCTGGCGGTGGGATCTATCTAAAACTATATTCTCAAGCCTTCGTTAACAACTGCATAATTAGAAATTGTATTGCTCAGTCTGGTGGTGGTATATCTGTTAGTAGCCATTCAAATCTATTGTTGTCGAACGTAAAGATATTTGACAACCAAGCATTGGCAATCGGAGGAGGAATAGCGTTCGAAGAATCAGAATCACTGATTTTTGATTCTGCTGCTTTGTGCTCTGTTTATAATAACTTCGCGACCAGGGGTATGGATATCTGCTTCATCTTTCATTATGAGACACAAAATAGCTACAATATCCACTTACTGCGAGGAAGCAGTATTTTATCTGAACCGGATGGCTACTTCATTGGAGTTCGAAATTGTAATGTGACCTTGGATATCCAAGAGGGATATATAACTCAGATAGACAGTGATCTATACGTCTCGCCCAATGGTGATGATTCTAATACTGGTTTATCCGCCGAATCTCCGATGCAATCCATCGTTCATGCGATGCAGAGAATAGCTTCCAATCCGGTAAATCCCAGAACAATTTACTTGGCAGAAGGCACTTATTCTAACTCCAATAACAACCAGCTCTTTCCTGCCGGAGTGAAATCACATGTAAGAGTGATAGGCGCAGGAATGGATGATACAATACTTGACTGTGAATTCCTGCGAACAGCCTGGGGTGCCTGGTATGCGGATGATATTGAGATCGCCAGTATGAAGATAGTTAACTGCAGGTCTTCATCTACTTTTCCCCTGGGAGTTTTGTACGGGTCAGACATCAATCTGCATGATCTGAAATTTGAGAACAACTATGGGGCATTGTCATCCGGATTAACCATAGGCTATTGTGATAATGTTATTGTGGATAATATCATAGCCGGGAATACGACTTATCATAAGGACCTGATGACTATTGCGGGATTTGATTGTGACAATATGCTGGTAAATAACTTTATATCAGCGAACAACACGTTAACGGATTGGGAAAGGAATGATGTGGGTATGAACATCAGTTCCTGCGATCTGATGCTCAGGAACTCTATCATAGCCAACAATACCGCCCAGGATGCCTGGCCTTTTTTCTATACGAACATTTATCCGGGCTTTGAGGATTTCAACCTTGATATGAGCAATGTGTTGATCATAAATAACACGATATCGCATTGCAGTTGGGTGAGTAACCCCATATATATACAAAATCGTTTTCAGACGATGCAGATCAACAACTGCACTTTTGCCAACAACTCAACAAATGGAACCCTCACCAGCGTAATAGGCAGTGCCGATATCAGGAATCTGGTCTCTTATAATCCCGGAGCGCCTTACGAACTTTATTTAGCGAACTATATCAACAGTATTGGGATGAGTTATAACGCAAGCGTCAGCAACAGCCTTTTCCGCACTGATATAGTAGGCAGCTCTTTGCCCGGCCTGGTAACCCTTACAGATAATATAATGGACTCCAATCCGTTATTTTTGGGCACAGTAGATACAAATCTGAGTATAGATCAGCCAGAATATTACCAGTTAAGTTCCGGTTCCCCCTGTATCAATACCGGCACGGCTGATACAAGCGGATTGAACCTGCCGCCCATGGACCTGGCAGGCAACTGGCGCATCTGGGACGGCAGGATAGACATGGGCTGTTATGAGTACGGTGCAGAGCCCTATGTAGGTGTTGACGATCCTGAGCTACCAACTCCTCGCGGAGGATTTCAGGTATCTGCCTATCCCAATCCCTTGCTGAATACCAGCCGGGCGGCGGGGGTCTTCATCGAATTTACCCTGCCCAAAAATACTCTGGCACGGCCTGTGGTTGAGGTATTCAACATCCGGGGGCAGAAGGTGAAGAGCTTCCGCCCGAGCGAAAGCCATAACAGCCTGGTTCGCAAAGCCGGGCTGTCGGAAAGCCTGAAGCAAAACGGAGAATTCTATTCCACGGTTTGGAATGGCAGGGATGACAATAACAGGCCGCTTGCTTCGGGAACCTATATAGTAAGGGTCAGGGCAGGCAATATGGTAAACAGCAAAAAGATAACTATAATCAGATAGTCAAAGACCGCCACGAGTGAAAAGGCTTTTCCACTTGACAGCAGCCTTGCCTCTGATACAAGGGTATAAAACACCTTTGGGAGTGAGCTTGACCGATATTGACATTAAAACCTACACACATTCAGAGCTGAGGACGCTGTATGATGATCCGGACTGGTGGGTGCAAAAAGAGCGTCCCTCCCTCAGGTTGACCAGATAAGGGAAATGAGTTCCAAAGGTGTGTCCCTGGCCCTCCACAGTAACAGCCACGCGGATTTATCCCGGCTTGCTTATCCCGAGCTAAAACAGGAGCTGCTCCTCAAAATCGCAGCACTCGAGCGTTATCAGCTACCCTGGCAGCCCTGGCTGGCATTTCCCTATGGCAGACAGATAGGGATGGAGAATATGCTCAGGCTGCGCGGGGAACTTGGCATCCAGTGCTTATTTGGTATCAGGTATGTAACAGGTAACAACCTCCCCAATGATCTGCTCTGGCAGCGTATCGGTCTGGAAACAGATGGGTTTGCGCCTTGGCGGGAGATGCTGCTGAAGCCGGTCGCGAGACGTCTTAAAGGAGCTTTTTCCAATAGATAGAGAGTCCTGAGATTTAGCTTGACACAGAAAAGCCGCTTGAGAAAATGACATACAGGGTTGGAACGCTTATGCTATCCATCCTTAAAAAGATATAGAACTGCCGCAAGACGGGAAAGATAGCTACGCGAGTTAGCTATTTTTTTTTCTGCGAAGCGAGTGAGAAAAGGGGAGCTCATGGAATTTTACCGTGCGCGCATTGAAGAGATTGCCAAGCGCATCTGCTCAGATATGCATCTGGCGGTGTATGACATTGAGGAAAAAATGAGCGGCAAAGGCCGGATCATTACTGTCTATCTGACCAAGGTAGGCGGCGTGACCATCGATGAATGCGCCCTGTTCAGCCGCGCTCTGGGTGATGAACTGGAAGAGCTGGATATCATTCCGGACCGCTATTTTCTGGAGGTTTCCTCGCCAGGCATCGAGCGCCCCCTCAAGCTGAAGAGCCATTACGTAAGCGCCATTAACGAGAAAGTGGCGGTGCAGTGGGATGATGGCGAATCACGCCAATCGGCCATGGGAACGCTTACTGTGGTGGATCAGGACAGCATCACCCTGGACGATCGCGGCAATCTTGTGGAAATACCTTTCAAGGCAATCACCCGTGCTAAGACAGTGTATCTGGCAGAGGCAAAGAGGGAGAGTGAATAATGAGCGGGAATTATATGGATGCGGTGGTGAAGCTTGCCGCAATCAAACAGCTTGATAAAGATCTGATTCAGGATATCATAGTGGAAGCCATTACCGGCACCCTGGCCAAGAAACTGGAGCCTGAAAGCGAGCTGGAAGTGTTTGTGGAAGAACCTTCCGGTATGATAAAGGCGCGGTTCAAGTGCCTGGTGGTGGAAGTGGAAACCAAGTTAGGTGAGATGTCTCTGGCAGAAGCCAAAAGCGAGCATGACCGCTATGCCGAACTGGGGCAGTATATTACCAAAACCATGGCCATGAGCGAGTTTGAACCCAAGTTGGTGAAAATAGCTCAAAAAGCGATCCAGGACAGAATCCGACAACTTGAAGAAGAGAAGATCCAGAACGACTTCAACAAACAGAAGAACACCATTGTCACCGGAAAGATCAAGTCCATAGATGACAATGGTGGATACAGGATAGATATTGGCTACACCGATGCCTTGTTGCCCACAGATGAGCAGATCGAAAACGAATTTTACCGCGTGGGAGACAACATCAAAGCCTATGTTGTCAATATCCGCACCCATCAGTCGAATGTGACGATAATCCTTTCCCGTACTAATCCTGAGTTCGTTAAAAAGCTGTTTGAAGCGGAGATCATGGAAATTTACGAAGGAAAGATCAAGATCTTGAAGATTGTCCGTGAACCGGGTATCCGAACCAAGGTCGAGCTTCAATCTGTAGATCCCAAGCTGGATCCAGTGGCTATCTGCATCGGTCCCAAGGGCACAAAGATCGACAGCATAAGACGTGAGCTACATGGCGAACAGATCGACATAGTGGTGCATGATGAAGATCCTGAGCGGATGATAGCGCAAGCGCTTGGTATTGAGAACATCCAAAGGGTGATCATCGAGCGGAACCGTGCAGCCAGCGTAATTGTTAGCGAACAGGACAAAGTGGTCGCCATTGGCAAACAGGGTAAGAATGTGAAACTGGCTGCCAAATTAACGGGCATGAAGATAGACATTTTTACCATGGAAGAGTTTGAGGAAAAAATGGCCAAGGAACGCCGGACTGTGAGCCACGTAACAGACCTGGACGGTGTGACCGCAAAGATCGCCGAGGTCTTGAGACAGGCTGGCTACACCTCAGTGCAGGACATCTATGCGGCTTCGACTGATGAACTCTGCAATCTGGAAGGCTTGGGCCAAAAAACCGCGGAACGCCTTAAGGAAGCGGCAAAGTATTTCTGATGCCTAATAAAAACAGCAGCAAGAGCCATAAGCCACAGCGAACATGTGTGGTTTGCAGAAGCAGAAAAGAGCAGGACAACCTGTTAAGCTTCATTCTGCTTCCCCAGGGGATCGTGTTTGATCTCAAGCGCCGGCTGCAAAAACGCAAGTATTACCTCTGTCCATCCCGGCTATGCCTGATAGGGCTTGATAAATGGGAACGCCAGCAACTGAAGCGGAGATTCGCCGTTACCAATCATAAACCGATCTTTTCGGCAGCCGTTACAACGGTTGGGATGGAGAAACGATGAGCGCAAACCTTTCCCATGCGGACAAGATCATGAACCTGATGCAATTTGCCAGAAAGGCAGGTAAGCTGGTTAGCGGAACTGATGCCTGCCTGAGAGGTATTCATTCTCACAAAGTGCATCTGGTGGTGATAGCCGAGGATGCCTCGGAGCGGACTTTCAATAGAATTAACAACGCCACAAAAGATTATGGCGGCAAGATACAAGTGATCAGGCTTGGCTTACAAGCCGGATTCAGTGCTGCTCTTGGCCTGCCTCTGACTGCGGTATTCGGGGTCGGGGACAGGCAATTTGCGGACAAGATGCTGGAGTATTACGCTGCCGGCTAAGCGTGGAGGAACAATAGTGCAGATACGAGTACATGAACTGGCAAAGGAATTGAAGATCAGCACCATGGCGCTGAGAAAACATCTCACCGATATGGGTGTGATAACCAAGAGCCACATGAGTCTGATCGATGTTGAAGTTGCAGACAAGATCCGGATGAAATACAATGAACAGATGGACATCGAAAAGAAGGCTGAGAAAGAACGTAAACGCCTCCATGAGATGCGACAGGCGGCAAAAACTGAGCAGGCCGAGGAAGAAATGGAAGCCAAAGCCAGGGCGGAAGCTACAGAAGAGGCCAAGACTCCTGAACCAGAGATCGCAAAGCCAGAGCCTAAAGCGAAAGGTAAAGCCAAAAAACACGCTGAAACTGAGGAAAAAGAGATAGTGCCCGAACCGGTCGTTGAACCATCTGCCGAAGAAGCTCCTCCGGCGGAGCCCTCCGCTCCAGAACCAGTCAAAAAGGAGAGACCTCCCAACCGCATAATAGTTCCTTACACACAGGCAACTCCTGTGGTGAAAAGAGGGCCCCGCGAACCATCCCGAGGCAAAACAGGCCAGGAAACTCAAAAGCCTTCCGGCACTGCCAGACCTGATACAAGACGCAGACCTGAAGAATCCAGGAAAAGACCAGGGGCTCCTGAAATTCCCCCAAAAATCGAACCGATCTCCCTGGAAATGGGAAAGGAAACCGAGAGCAAGAAATTTGGCAAAGCCAAGATTAGCCATGAAGAACTGGGCGACAAGAGCAAACACATCAAGGCCAAGGTTGACAGCAGCAAGAGACCAAGGCAAAAGTCCGTCCTGCCTGTTGAAGACGATGCCGCTATCACCCGCAGTATTCGCAAAACCTTGCAGAAAACACCCAAGCGCAAGAAATACCATCGTGAGGCGCAACAGGTAGAAGATAGTGGTTCAACGGAAGTTGTGATCCGCGAGTTTACTTCCGTGAGTGAATTGGCCAAGATCATCAATGTGAGCGCGGCGGAAATCATCTCCAAGTTCTTTATGATGGGTCAGTTGGTTACAATGAACCAAAGATTGGACCGCGACTCTCTTGAGATGATCTGCGATGAATTCAAGGTGGAATTCCGCTTTGAAGATGAGTTTGGTGTAGAGCTGATCGATCTTGAAAAAGAACACTATCAGGATGTGGAAGAGGAACCACGGCCGCCGGTGGTGACCATCATGGGGCACGTTGATCACGGTAAAACGTCTGTTTTGGACTATATACGCAACACCAACGTTGTGGCAGGAGAATCAGGCGGAATAACTCAACATATCGGCGCTTATCAAATCGAGATAAACAAACACAAGATAACGTTTTTAGATACTCCCGGCCATGAAGCCTTCACGGCTATGCGGGCCAGGGGAGCCAATGTGACGGATATCGCAATTATTGTGGTTGCCGCCAATGAAGGCCTTAAGCCTCAGACTAAGGAAGCCATTGACCATGCCAAAGCGGCGGGAGTGCAGATCATAGTCGCGATCAACAAGGTCGATCTGCCTGATGCGAATGTAGATCGTGTGGTGGCACAACTTCTGGAATATGGAGTGCTTTTGGAGCAATACGGCGGAGAGGTGCCCTGGTGCAAAACCTCCGTGGTTACAGGCGAAGGAATCCTGAATCTGATCGAGATTATACTGCTGACAGCAGAGATTATGGAACTGAAGGCCAAACGCAAGGTTCCAGGTTCGGCTGTTGTAATAGAGTCGGAAAAAGATACCCGCATGGGTTCAGTTGCCACCATCCTGATGCAGGAAGGCACCATCGGCAAAGGTGATATCATCGTGTGTGGGGCAGTGCATGGCAGGATCCGCAAGATAGAGGATGAACGCGGCAATGAGCTCAAGTCGCTTAATCCCTCTGACGTTGGCAGAATATACGGGCTGAACGACACTCCCAAGGCTGGCGACATCCTGAACCAGGTGGACAGTGAAAAAACCGCTCGCAGTATCAGTTCTGAACGCACTCAAATCCGTATGGAGCGCGAGAAGTTCCAAAATAAATCCAGTCTGCAAAACATCTTTGCCCGTATCAAGGATGAACAGGTTCTCGAGTTGAAGGTTATTATCAAGGCAGACACTGATGGATCTTGCGAAGCTTTGGCAGACTCCTTTCAAAAGATAAACAATCAGGAAGTAAGGGTGGAGATCATCCACAAAAGCGTGGGTGGAATCAATGAGGCTGATGTTAGCCTGGCCTCCGCTTCCGATGCAATCATCATCGGTTTCCATGTACGCGCCAACCAGCAGGCAAGAAAACTGGCCGAGGAAGAAGGTGTGGAGATCAAGATCTATCAGGTGATCTATGACGCTATAGAAGACATTCACAAATCTCTGGAAGGTATGCTCAAGCCGGAGATCGAGGAAGTTAGCATCGGCTCAGCCACGATCAAGCAGGTTTTCAAGATCAAGAAGGTGGGAACCATTGCAGGCTGTCAGGTGGATCGCGGGGTGATACGCAGCAATTGCAAGGTCAGGCTTTTCCGCAACGACGTGCAGGTTGTTGAAGATGAACTGGCCACTCTCAAACACTATGCCAACGATGTTTCGGAAGCCAAAGCAGGCACCGAATGCGGATTGTCGTTGAAAAACTTTACCGATATCAAAGAAGGCGATGTGCTTGAATGTTACGTTCTTGAAGAGGTTGCCAAGAAACTCCAATGAAGTCTTTCCGGATACCACGCTTGCAAGAGGAACTAAAAAAGCTCTTCAACATCACGCTCAGCCAAAAACTGCGGGATCCCAAGCTGGATTGGGTTACCATTACAGATGTGGTTCTTTCCAAGGATCTCAGATACGCAAAGGTCTATTTTTCCCATTATATGAATCCCGGATCTCATGAAGAGATCAGGGAACAGTTGATAAAGACATCAGGCTATCTTAAAAAACAAATTGCAGGAGCTCATGTTATGAGAACAATTCCCGAGCTTACATTCTTCTATGACGATACAGAAGACAGGGCGGAAAAAGTCGACAAGCTGTTGGCCAGTATCAAAGACAATTATGATGACGAAGACGGTTATGATCCCGACATAGATCTGGATGATTATCTCGACGACGATGATGAGTATTACGATCTTGATGACGATGAAGACCTCTACGACGACCTGTTGGATGATGAAGAGGAAGAGGAAGACGACGAGGACGAAGATAAGTAGGCATCTGTCCATATCTATAACCGGGATCAGACATGCTGATGTCCAGTAACTTACTCATGGTTACTAATGGAATAGAAGCATATACAGCATAAAGAACATGAAAGATACCAGTGAGCTTAAACAAGCCATCAGCAGCCGTTTGCTGAAAGGTGGCAGGATTGGCATAACCACCCACATTGAACCTGATGGAGACGGATTCTGTGCTGCCTTGGGTTTGCAGGCATTGTTCAAGGCCAAAGGCATTGCCAGCGAGATCGTAATTGATGACACTGACTTGGGGCGTTTTTCATTTTTGATGGCAGATGCCCACCTTGTCAGGTATACTTCCGAAATGGTCTATAATTTGCTGTTGGTCCTGGATTGCAACAGCTACAGCCGGGTAGGCGAGCGCGAGGAACTGCTCAGGCAGGCCAGGCAGGTGATTGTGATAGATCATCATGTGCCGGAAAATGGAGTGATCGAGGCTGATTATAGCCATGTGGATATATACAGTGTCTCTGCGGGTGCCATTCTATATCGCATGTACAAAGATGATTTGGCAGAATTGCCTGAAGATACCAGAATCCACATCTGTAAGTGCTTCTATACCACTATCCTCAACGATACGAACAACTTTACGAATGCCAATACCAACGCGGAAACTTTCTTGCTGGCCTCGGAACTGACTTCCATGGGCGTGGATGCCCATGATCTGCACCGCACATATTTTCTGAATCACTCACCCTATGAAATGCGCTATGTGGGCGAAACTCTGGCTAGCATCAGGTTATACCACTCGGATCGAATTCTGATCATGCACAGCACTCTGGAAATGCAGAAAAGAAATTTGGTCAAGCCTGATTCAATCATGAGCGTTACTCGTTGGATACAAGGTGTGAAGGGAGTGGATGTGATCGCCTATCTGCGGGAAGATGCAGAGGGATCGTTCAAGTTGAGCTTGCGATCACCCGTTCTGGATGTAAACAGAATAGCAGTGGCTTATGGCGGCGGGGGCCATAAAAAAGCTTCTGGCGCAAATCTGAAAGGAGATTTGGCCAGACTCGAAAAAGAACTTCTGGCTACCCTGGAAGAAGCATTGGGTCAATATGACTCAGCCAGATAGAGGATTTATCCTTATCAACAAGCCTGAAGGCATCACATCATTCGATGTGGTACGCTCTCTAAGGGGAAAAACAGGCATCAGGCAGATCGGCCACAGCGGCACCCTCGACCCGCTTGCCACCGGACTCCTGATCTGTGCCCTGGGGCCCTACACCCGGCTTTGCCGCTATATTGAAGCCTGCGATAAAAGCTATACTGCCACCATTAAGTTTGGGGAAAAGACCGATACGGGTGACCGGGAAGGCAAAGTGACCGGGAACTCTGCTCCTATTCCTGAACACATAGATGTGGAAACAGTTACCAGGGAAGTGCTGGCTCTTACCGAGTTGGAAGTTCCGGCATATTCAGCTGTCAAGATTCAGGGAAAACCAGCCTATGCGTTGGCCCGCCAGGGTATGAGCCTGGAGCTTGCCAAAAGGCCAACCCATGTTTCTTGTTTTAAGATACTTGAGTACAGAGCCCCATTTTTAAGCTTTACCTGTACAGTGTCCAAGGGTACGTACATCAGGAGCCTGGGAGAGTTTATTGCAAGCATTGCCGGGTCTGTAGCCCATACAGTCAGTCTCTGCAGGACCGCCATAGGTGGTGTCGCCTTGGAGGAAGCCATCACTCTTGATGATTTGAGCCAGGACAACTGGAGCGGAGCTTTGTATCCAGCCGCAAAACTGCTGGCTAATTATGAGGCATATTTGCCGAGTGAGGACGAGTTGGCTATATTGCGAAATGGCCGGTCAGTGGCAATGGCTGGTCCCGACAACTCCGTGATAGTGCTCTTCGGAAACAACGGAGTCGTGCTTGGTGTGGCCCAAAGACAGTCTGATATACTGTCTCCAAAGATAAATCTGAAGCAGTAGATAATGTGTAGTGTATTGAGCATCGGCAACTTCGATGGTGTGCATCTGGGGCATCAGAGGATTCTGCAGCGTTTGGTTGATCTTGCCAAACAGCAAGGCTGCCGTTCGGTGGCCCTTACTTTCGATTCACATCCGGCTTATGTTCTGAACCCCGAGGCCCGGCCTGAGACACTCACCCCGAGGGAAGAGAAGCAGCATCTTCTGACCACCCTCGGAGTGGATAAGGTGGAGTTTATCCATTTTGACAAACGCTTTGCCCAACTCACAGCCACGGAGTTCCTTGGAGATTACTTGATTCCGGTGTTCAAGCCCAGGGTCATCGTGGTTGGCTACGACTCTCATTTTGGCCATAACCGGGAGGGAGATCATAAGTTTCTGGCCAGATGGTCTGGTCAATATGGCTATGACCTGGAATACATCGAACCGGTTGAGCATGAATGTGTTCCGGTGAGCAGTTCCCGCATCCGCGAATTGCTCCACGAGGGCAATCTGCGGGAAGCCAACAGCCTGCTGGGCCGTCCTTATACGTTGCTGGGAAACGTGGTGCGTGGATACGGCAGGGGGCGCGCTCTTGGTTTTCCCACCGCCAATATGGGATTGGCTGATCCACATCAACTGGTGCCCCGCTCCGGAGTGTACCTCAGCAAAGCCCAGATCAGGCAGGGCGAGTTTTTTGGATTGACAAATATAGGTGTCAGCCCAACCTTGCGAAATGACGACAAGACCATTATCGAGACATATTTACTGGACTTCTCAGATCAGATCTATGACTGTCCTCTTGCCATCAAACTGCTCAGATATCTCAGGGAGGAGAGGATGTTTCAAAGCCAGGCTGAGCTTGTTGCTGCCATGGAAGGCGATCTGAAGCAAGTAAGAGCTATGCTCCACGAGGCAACATGAAGCGTTATCTTATTATCCTGTTTGTTCTGATTTGTGGCAATTGCCTGGCGCTGGTGTGTTTGCCCGCGAATGGCGAAAGCGTTATCGATGCACCCCATCGCGAATACGATTTTCACTATCATAACAACAGCGATGACTACCATTTCTACGGATCAGATGTATGGGCTGTGCGGTTCGATTTCAAATCAGCATATCCCAATCTCGATATCTGTGAATTCTCTGTCAACAAAGCCTTTATCTACCTGCCTCAAACTGGAGATTCCATTACGGTGGACCTGTACAGCGACACAGACGGTATGTTGGGGAGCAGGATTACCGGCACCAGCACTCTTGCTCAAAGCAACTACCTGGTATTGGTCTTTCCCCAGGTGGTTCAGGCGGAAGCACTCTGGCTCAGGGTTGGCTACCCAACCAATTTTAGCAACCGTTTTGTAAGCGCTTCATCCGGTTCAGGCACGCATAGTTATTACTGGAACACCAACGCCATTGAGCCCTATTACCAAAGCTTTGCGGCAGCAGGTTTCGGCGCTGAGTTACTGTTTGGCGTCGGTGGGGATTTTGTGCTTGGCAGTCCAGACCTGGAGCTTGTTCAGTTCGACCTGGAGGGAGAGCTGTCGCCCAATCAGACGGTTTTCCCCGCGTTTACCATCTACAACCACTCTGATCAGCCGGTATCAGATGCCGTGGTGAATCTCAATCTCTATTCTCCCAGTGCCGGGTATTCCTTCTTTGATCCCATCCAGATAGGGGGGGCGATCCAGCCGCGATCCATCTTTATTTACAATTCCTCAAACGCTGGATCAGAAGAACATCAGATCACATTGCCCGAGTATCCTCTACAGCTAAAGCTGCGGGCAAACCTGAACAGCCCCAGCCTGAGCGACGATCCGCAATTCAACAACACACTGATCATCCACAGATTCAGTTTTGCGGAACCCTATCCCTGCCATCTGGTGGAGAACTTCCTTTCCGGCACAAGCCTCGCGGCCATATTGGGAGCGCAAGACCAGCTTGACTTGCAGGGAATAGAACAGCTCAACTACTTCCCCAACCTGAACGATTCTTTGTCCAATGTGGCGTCACAACTCCGCTATAGTTGGTATGGCTTCAATTCGTTGCCGCGGACTGTGTTGAATGGCGATCACCAGATAAACGGTTACAATTCCAACTATCAGAACCAATATGCTTTCCTGGCGGACCAGGTTCTCGCTGAGCGCACCTTTGTGTCATCGTCAAATTGTGAGTTCAGCTACTTTCTGATAAGCGACCAGTTGAACGGAGAGATCACGCTGCGCAATGAACAGACCATACTCTACAATCTACCCACAGAATACAATCTGGTAACCAGCTCCAAGCTCTTCGCGGGCTTGTTCCGGAAGGTCGATCTGGCTGGCAGGCAGCGGTTTGTATTGCAGAGATGGCTTTTGCACGCAGAACCGCTGGGCGGAACCTTGCTTGCGGGGCAGGATTTGTCGCATAGCTTCAATGTTCCCATGAATAACCTGAGCCTGGCGGAACTGGCACAGGACTATCGTGTTTACTATTGGCTGCAATTAGCTGATGGGCACAGAATTATATACTCAGACTGGGCGGATTTTGACAATATAGTGTCGGTGGATGAAGAACTGCAAGGCGCTCCCCGGCTGTTGATCAGCTCCAATCCGCTCAGAACCGGATCGGAAATGAAGATCAGCATACGGGGCGGCCAGGCTTTGGATGGGATAAAGGTTTACAATCTCAGAGGCCAATGCGTGATGAATATGGCAGATCGCCAAAAGGAATACACACTCAACGCTTCCAATTTCCCAGCCTCCGGTGTCTATCTGCTCAGAACGGGCTATACAGACAGCCAGGGGCGTAAACACAACAGCGTAAACAAAATAATAGTGATTAAATAGAGGACATGGAACTGAACACAAAAGTATCTGAACTGCGGGAATTGCTCGGTAAAGAGATCACCAGTTTTTATCTGGTAAGCGAGAAAGAACTGCGCGAGGGTAAAAATGATTATTTCCTCCGCTTGAGGTTGCAGGACAACAGCGGCAATCTGAACGCCTACATCTGGAAAGACGCCCAGAAAGAGGCGGATAATTTCTCCGAAGGAGACGTTGTTAAGGTCAAAGCCACCGTAACCAGCTATAAAGGCCAAACGCAACTGAACATCTCCAGGATTCGTTTTGCAGACCATTCAGAATACAATATCGAGGAGTTTCTGGTGGCGAGCCAACATGATCCTGAGATGCTGGCTGAAAAACTCTTCGCTTTTGTGGACAAGGTGGAGAACACGTTTCTGCACAAGCTCCTGGAGAATATCTTCGGCGACAAAGAGCTGTTCGGGCGGTTTTACAACGCGCCAGGGGCAAAAACCTGGCATCACAACTACCTGCATGGCCTTATGGAACACACAGTGGCGGTGGCAACCATCTGCGACTTTGTCGCCGTAATGTATCCGGTCAATTATGACCTTTTAATCAGCGGCGCGCTGCTGCACGATCTGGGTAAGGTGTGGGAGTATTCTTCCCAAGCGGCGATCGAGTTTACCGATGTCGGAAGACTGGTTGGCCATTTGAGCCTTTCCGACCAGTATATCTGTGAACGTGCCAAAGAGATAACGGGTTTTCCAGAGGAAGTTTTGCTCAACCTGCGCCATCTGATACTCGCGCATCATGGAGAATATGAGAAAGCTTCAGTGCGTCTGCCGCAGACCCTTGAAGCCCTGGTGCTCCACCTTTGCGATAATCTGGACGCACAGAGCAAGGGGGTGGCACAGTTGCTGGAATCCGCCGCCCCAGACGCCGTTTGGACCGAATATGACAAGCTGAACAACCGCTACTATCACATCACGAAAATCTAATCGATGTTCCAAACCTCGGTATTGGCCAGCGGATCGAAGGGCAACGCGATACTGGTGCGCAGTTCTGAAGCGGCGGTATTGCTCGATGCCGGCGTATCCGCCAAATCCATTTTTAACGCTCTGGACAACCTGCGTGTAAGCCGTTCCGAAATCAAGGCGATCATCATCAGCCATGAGCATTCTGACCATACCCGGGGGGTGGGGGCAATTTCCCGCCTGCTCAAGATACCCATCTACGCGAATCTGGACACTTACGAGCGCTGCGCCGAACGGATTGGCAGACTGGCAGAACCGGTCCGCTTGTTTGAGACTGGGGACAGCTTTAGCGTCGCGGACCTGTTTATCCATCCCTTTGCCTCATCCCACGACGCCGCCGACAGTTGTAACTTTACGTTCAGGATCAAAAACGAAGGGGAAAGGAAACTGGGTGTCGCGACCGATTTGGGCTATCCTTCAGCTCTCTCTGTCAAGCAGTTGTCCCTCTGCACCACCTTGGTTTTGGAAAGCAACCACGACGAGCAGATGCTCATGAACGGGCCTTACGACTGGGCTTTGAAACAGAGGATCAAAAGCATCAAGGGACACCTGTCCAATGTGCAGGCAGTGGGTGTGGTGAGCCAGGTCTTGCATCATGGGCTGGAAAACCTGGTGCTGGCACATTTGAGCGAAACCAACAATAAACCCGACCTGGCCTGGGAAACGATGAGCAGTTATCTGCAATCTATCCGCAGTGAGATCAGGCTGATCGTGGCAGACCAATACCAGCACACGCCTTTGTTAAACGTGTAATATCGAATCACTGTAAGCGATATGGTATCAGTCCGCGACCACCGCCGTTACATAGTAGAAGCCTGGCGATAGCGAGGCCGCGTTGTTGTGTGTCCACTGCGATTGTGTGATCGAGCCATCCTCTCCAAAGACAGTGAAGGGGCCTGCGGGGCCGGTGGCGCAATAATAGACCAGATAGTGGTTCACGCTCACCGGATTGCCAGCCAGATCAAATGCAACGTCACCCCAATCCAGAAAGATATGCGTGCCGTTTCTTGTAATGCTCAGGTTTTGCGGGGCTACGGGGATTCCGGCACCCGGGTGCATGCCGAGCTTGGCGACAAAGATATTACGGTATCCATTTGGCGGCAGGGCATGGCTGCCAAAAGTGGCGCCGGTTTCTCTATAATACCCGGTCACATAGGCGATGCCGGAGCCATCCACGGCGATATAGTATCCCTCGTCCGGTTTTGTCCCTCCCGCGCTGGCTGCCCAGAGCCAGTTGCCGGAGGGATCAAGCTTGGCAACAAAGATATCATTTCCTCCGACGGCTGTCAGGCTAT
This sequence comes from Candidatus Cloacimonadota bacterium, assembly GCA_035420965.1. GTDB lineage: Bacteria > Cloacimonadota > Cloacimonadia > Cloacimonadales > Cloacimonadaceae > Syntrophosphaera. The sequence goes on from DAOLWC010000009.1 coordinate 16,134, forward strand.
GGCTGCCAAAAGTGGCGTTATTACTATAAGTTCCGGTCACGTAAGCGTTACCCGAGCCATCTACGGCAATGCCATATCCCGAGTCATCCGATGTTCCTCCCGCTTGGACTGCCCAGAGCCAGTTACCGGAGGCATCCAGCTTTGCAACAAAAATATCACCGAATGAGTTTGTTGTCAAGGTATGGCTGCCGAAACTGGCGGCGAGGCCAAAAATTCCAGTCACCCAGGCGTTACCCGCGCCATCCACGGCGATGCCATATCCTATGTCACCCGCTGTTCCTCCCGCCTGGACCGCCCAGAGCCAGTTGCCGTTCGTGTTCAGCTTGGCGACAAAGATATCAATTCCTCCGCCTGACGTCAGGGTCTGGCTGCCGAAAGTGGCGGTGCCTTGAAACTTCCCGGTCACCCAGGGGTTACCCTCGCCATCCACGGCGATGTCATATCCCTCATCATACCAGTCTGGTCCTCCTGCCTGGACCGCCCAGAGCCAGTTGCCATATGGGTCCAGCTTGGCAACATAGATATCCATTCCAGGTCCAAATCTTGTTAGGGTACAACTACCGATAGTAATTGTTTCGCTGTCAGAATGCACGGCCACATAGGCGTTACCCCAGCCATCCACGGCGATACTATTTCCCTCATCAGTGTTTCCCCCTCCCGCGCTGACAGCCCAGAGCCAGTTGCCATTTGGGTCGAGCTTGGCGACAAACATATCACCGTATCCGCTTGACGTCAGGGTATAACTGCCGAAACTGACTGTGCCTCCATAACCCCCGGTTAAATAGACGTTACCCGCGCCATCCAAGGCGACGCCACCTCCCCATTCAGCTCCTGCTGTTCCTCCCGCCTGGACCACCCAGAGCCAGTTGCCGTCGGGGTCCAGTTTGGCTACAAACATATCATACCATCCGTTTGAGGTCAGGATATGGCTGCCGAAACTGACGGTGCTTTCAAACCTCCCTGTCACATACTGGTTGCCCTGGTTGTCAATCGTTATGGAAATGCCTTCATCATAGCCAGTTCCTCCCACGCCACGCGCCCACAGCCAGTGGGGTGCCTGCGCACCCAAAACCGCTACTCCGCAGAGCAGCACGCAACACAAAACCAAGCTTTGAATTGTCTTCATTTTTACCTCCTGAAGACAGTTTGATGCTCTTAAGCTAAAATGGTGGGGCTTGCCAAATATGTCAAGTGAAATAATAACGATTCGATTCTTTACTTTACGGGTGGTTGTTTCAAAGGACTGGATCACGGTTCGTAGACCGTGATGACACGGTGTATAGTCTGGGGTGTTTTGTTTTTGGGCTGGCTGGTTGTTTCTAAAAGACTGGATCACGGCTCGTAGGCCGTGATGACACGGTTTTTTGGTCTGGTGTGCTTTGTTTTTGGGTCGGGTGCTTGTTTCCAAAAGACTGGATCACGGGTCAAGTCACCCCACCAAACCGCTCCGCGCTTTGGCGGGGACCCCGACAGCCCGTGATGACACGGTGTATAGTCTTGCGTGGTTTGTTTCGGGCGAACCTTTCCACCATTCCACCTTCAAATATCTGCGCTTTTTATCTGCGCCAATCTGCGTGAACCACCTTCCCACCATTTCACTATGATGAATATAGAGCGCAAACAATATAGAATTACATTCACCATAAACAACGGCAATATTCTCCATATTCCTTCATAGCGCCCTCCCTTGCTGCTACAGCGTTTGGTGCCACCATCCTTAGGTCATCCTTATAAACTATAAGGATGACCTAAGAAAAATATAGACTTAGCTCACCCTGTCAAATGAGGGTAAATAGGTGATCAATCAACGCTCATTATAATTATAAAGGTTATCAAAAACAATGGTGACGCGCAAGTGGTCACGTGGCTGATACTGTTTAGCATGCATTATTATAACTGGAGAACATTTTTCCCTTTCATTTTCCCCGGCTATTTCAAAAGACTGGATCACGGCTCGCAGGCCGTGATGACGCGGTTTTGGTCTGGGGGTGGTTTGTTTCAGGGTAAGGTGGTTGTTTCTAAAAGACTGGATCACGGCTCAATCACCCCACCGGATCGTTACCGATCCGGCGAGGACCCCGACAGGCCGTGATGACGCGGTTTTTTAAGCTTAGCTTGGTTAGCTTCCTGGCTGAAAGCCTTCTTGTTTTACCATAGTAATCCGTAAATCAGTAAAATCCTCAATCCGTATAAGATTGGCATGCCAGGCATCATACGGATGAAACGGTTTACACGGATTAACGGATAAATCATTTTACCCTGTTCTATCTCGTTGCTAATGACACCATTTTACCTTTCCACGGCCATTTCAAAAGACTGGATCACGGGTCAAGTCACCCCACCAAACCGCTACGCGCTTTGGTGAGGCCCCGACAGCCCGTGATGACACGGTTTTATAGTCTGGTGTGTTTTGCTTCGCTGCTGGCTGGTTGTTTCTAAAAGACTGGATCACGGCTCGCAGGCCGTGATGACACGTCTTATAGTCTGTGGGGTATTTGTTTTGGGGCTGAGTGGTTTTTTGAAGCCTCAAAAGACTGGATCACGGGTCAAGTCACCCCACCAAACCGCTACGCGATTTGGCGAGGACCCCGACAGCCCGTGATGACACGGTTTTGGTCTGGGGGTGGTTTGTTTCAGGGTAGGGTGGTTGTTTCCAAAAGACTGGATCACGGCTCGCAGGCCGTGATGACACGTCTTATAGTCTGTGGGGTATTTGTTTTGGGGCTGAGTGGTTTTTTGAAGCCTCAAAAGACTGGATCACGGCTCGCAGGCCGTGATGACACGGTTTTGGTCTGGGGGTGGTTTGTTTTGTTTTGGGCTGTGCCTTCCTTCGTGTCCGCCGCATTCATCCCTGGTTAGCGAACCAGAATCTTCGCCAAGGCTACTTCCAGGTCACCGTTTTTGAGGTTTTTTTTCCAGTGGGCACGCAAGCGCAGTTCCGGCACCAAAGCCTTGTCCCCGCAGAGGATGTAGCTTTCACTGGCGGGGCATTTCTGTTTCAGAAAGTCTCCCAGTTCGTTGTAAAGCCGCTTGATCGAGTCTTCGTCGCCCAGCCTCACTCCATAGGGTGGATTGGTCACTATCAGCCTGCCTTCCTGCCTATCCAAATCCTGGAATCTGGATGCCTTTAGTTCCACCAGTTCGCCATAGGGAAGGCTGGTAAGGTTTTGCCGCGCGATTTCCACATTCCTGAGCTGAATGTCAGAGCCCTGGATCAGCCCTTCCGGCAGAGGTTTGATCTGGCTGTTGGCCGCTGCGCGGATTTTTCCAAACAGAGTTGCGTCATGGTCTGGCAGAAACTGGTAGCCGCTATCCTTGCGCAGATAGGATGCCGGGACGTTGCAGGCGCTCATCAGGGCTTCCGCCAGGATGGTGCCCGAACCGCACATGGGGTCCAAAAAAACGCGGCGCCTGTCCCAACCGGAAAGGTGCACCAGCAACGCGGCCAGGGTTTCCTGCAGGGGAGCGGGTCCGGCCTGCCTGCGGTAACCGCGTTTGTGCATGCTTTTTCCACACATATCAAGCGAGATGGTGGCTTTATTGTCTTTCAGATGCAGATTGAAAAATAGATCCGCGTCCCTGGTGCTGAAGTTTGGCCGTTGGCCGCCCCGTTCCCTGAAACTGTCACAAATCGCGTCTTTCAAAAGCTGCCCGGCATAGAGGGAATGGGTGATCTTGCTGCCACTCACGTTGCTTTGGATGCCAAAGGTTTTTTCCACAGGAAACAGGCCGGGCCAGTCGATCAGCTCCCTGGATTTATTATAAAGCTGTTTCTCGGTGTGGCACACGAAGCTTGCCAGGGGCGCCAAGACCCTCTGTATCAGGCGGGAGGAAATGATGACGCGATACAGGGCCGCTTGGTCGCCGCAGAAGCTGAATCCTCTGGGAACCGGCTGCAGGATTCTGGCTCCCAGGCCAGCCGCTTCATCCGCGGCGTGCCGCTCCAGACTTCCGGTCACGATGGCAAAGTATCTTTGTTCGCGCAGGTATTCATATTCGTTCATGCCCTCACTTTGGCGCGGAGCCGTGCCTGTCAATTAAAAATCTGAAACTGACCGATAGACGCGATAGCCAAAACCAAGGCCGGTTAAGCAAGAGAAGGGTAAAGAACCTGTGCTTTTGCAGCACTATTCAAGCGGAAAAGAGGTCAAATGCCCCACGATCAAGGTAGGGCTTGAACCCAAGGGAAAAAATATTTATTGACAGCATCAGAGAATGATTTATCCTTGAACGTATGTGAGTGATATTTGCATGTTTTGCATAGATTTTTATTCGAGTTACAGCTTGTCTTTGATCAAGTTGTTATATGTCAATAGGATGACACGTATTTTATGTTGCCTCAAAGGAGCTTGCAGATGAAAAAGGCATTATTTGTGATCGTTGTGCTCTTCAGCGCGATGTCTGTTTTTGCGCAGAGCGGTTTTTTTGAATCCGAACTGGCACGCAAGACAGACCCCAAAATTATTGAGTTGATCAGGCAGAATAAACAAGATCGGACGGCCCCATCCTTTAACTTTGATTCCTCTCCCTACAATCTGCCGGACGCGGTCGATCTTGCAGACCCACAGTGCGGGCAGTTCAATGAGGATGTCCCCTGGTTTAAGGATTTCAGCCGCCATATTGACAATCCCGGCGGCAATCAGATCACGCTGTCCATATTGGGTTCAGAGCATTTCATCGTAACGCAGCCTGAGCCGGGGAACCCCCTGTTGTTGCGCTTTCAGCCCCAACCTGCCAACTGGTATGGTTCGGAACTGCTGATCATCACTTTGACGACAGTAGATGGCAAGACCAGAGAAGCGATCAGAACCGAAGACGCCGCCGTGATCCGCATCAACGTGGCATCGGTGCCCGATCCGCCGCTTTGGAGCAACCTGCCTGCGGGCAATATCTTCCAGACTCCGGAAGAAACAGCGCTGCTGATAGATTTCAGGCAATTCGTGGACTGTGTGGATTCTCCTCCGGATAGTTTTGACCTGTTTATCGCTCCGGCTGAATTCCCCATCACGGTTTCCCAGGAACCCGGTTCAAACGGGCATCTGGTGACCTTTACCCCGCATCTCGATTACTTTGGAAACGCCACCTATCAGGTGACGGCGGTTGACCGTTATTCCAATGCCCTGAGTAGCCAGGAGATACATATCCATGTAATTCCGGTCAACGACCCGCCCCAAGTGACAGGAACGCCTGACACCGATCAGATTTTCCTGGATTTGAATGAATCTGTGCAGGCTTCGGTGATCGCAACTGACCCCGACGGCGATGAACTGACTTATGCCTGGCTGCTCAATGGAGAGCTAATATCCACAGGGACAAGCGTTGACCACGTGTTTACCCAGCCGGGCTATTTTAACCTGGTGTGCAATGTGTCCGATGGCACCGCTACCACCAGTATCAGCTGGAGTATTTCTGTAAGGCCGGCAGGGCCAGGTTTTAGCCCCGCTTTCGGCACCTACACTTCCCCGATATACGTCACTATTTCAGTTCCCGCGGGATTTGAAGGAGCCACGATCAACTACACTATGGACGGCAATACGCCAGGCGCGGATTCGCCGGTTTATAGCGGGCCTATCCTGGTGGAAAGCCTTGCCGATCAGGAACATGTGGTGACGATACTGGCTTCATACACACATCCCGCTTATCCCACTTCCGCCGTTTGGGGTGGGGAATACCGGATCACCGGCACCGTTTCCAATCCTGTGATATTGCCTTCCGGTGGCTTGTATTACACCCCGGTCGAGCTGTCGATTTCCAGCAGCAACACAGGGGCGGCAATCTACTATACGCTGAACGGCGAAGACCCCCAGGCTGGCGATCCCGGCACTTATCAATACGCAGGCCCGTTCATGCTTCCCGGCTCGGGAAACATCACGGTCAAAGCACAGGCGACACGAGCTGACTGGTTGCCAAGCGCCGTGGTGCAGGAGCTGTATCAGATCACTGGCACCGTCGCGATCACATCCCATACCATGACCCCTCCTCCTCTGCCGGACGGAGAGTTTTACCTTGTGGAGCCGGGGGCGTCCGTGGCTGTGACCATTGCTGATCTTGCCCTGCAGCCAGCCAATGCGGTTTTATATTACACCCTGGACAACAGCCTGCCAGGCCCCGACAACCCCAACGCTTTCATCTACACTCCGGGCAGTTCCATTCAACTCACCAATCCCACCTGGATCAGCTTCAAAGCCTATCTGAACAATTGGCTGCCCAGCCAGACTGTCAGCTATTACTACGATGTCCGCACCAGGGTGAAAGTCAATACCTTTGCCAATGGGACTGTTTTCGATCCTGCACCCGGACTGAGCACCATACCTGTAAATGTGAGTATCAGCACCAATACCGCGCCTGCTGGTGCCTCCATATACTACAGCCTGGACGGGGGAGACCCGGATGAGCTTACCGGCACGCCCTACACTGGGGCCATCTCCCTCTCTCAGAGCACAACGGTCAAGATTATAGCCTACTATCCGGGGCTGTATCCCAGCGTCATCCACTCCGGTTACTTTGAGATCACGGGAACCGTGGCAGCGCCGGTTTTCGACCCTCTGCCCGACAATTATGACAGCCCCCTGGATCTGAGCATGAGCTGCTCGACTCCACTGGCGGATATATACTATAGCCTGGATGGCTCCGAGCCAGCCCAGGCTTCTCCTTCCTCATTCCTCTACACTGGGCCTGTAGCCCTCGGAGTGGGAGAGCATTTCGTGCGCGCCAGAGCCTTCAAGGCAAACTGGGATCCCAGTCCGATCAGCGAGGGCCAATACAACATCAGTGTCTTGCCTCCGCCGGTGTTCGATCTGCCGGAAGGACTGTATTATGAACCGATCGTGGTTCATCTGTCAGTGCCCACCGTTGATGATGCATCCATTTATTATACCACGGATGGAACAGATCCCACGCAGGGCTCAAACCTGTACAACCCATCCCTTGGCATACCTGTGGGGGTTCAGACCACTGTGACCATCAAGGCCATTTCTGTGAAGACGGGTTGGGCGACCAGCGCGGTCTCACAACGGGAATACCGGGTGACCGGTACGGTGGCTACGCCTGGTTTCAATCCCGATGGAGGAGTTTTCACCACCGCAGTGTCGGTGATTATTTCATCTTCCACACCAAACGCAGTGATCCGTTATACACTGGACGGGCAGGATCCCAGCATGGATTATGGCTTCACCTATGAGACTCCGCTGACGATCAGCAGCAGCGCAACGCTCAAGGCACGGGCTTACAAGACGGACTGGCTGCCTTCGGAGATACACGGCGCCGTTTACACAATTTTTGGCAACATCGCGGAACCGGAATTCACCCCCGGAGCCGGAACCTATACAGCCCCTGTGGAAGTGTATATCTCTGTTAATCCCCCGGATGCCTCTGTCTATTACACCACCAATGGAAGCACGCCCTCCGAGAGTAACGGAACCTTGTATGTGGCCGGTAATCCTGTTTTGATCAGCGAAGATACTTTGTTGAAGGCAGCCGCGTTCAAAACGGGCTGGAACCCCAGCAATGTAGCCTCGGCTCAGTATGTGATTACGGGCATGGTCAGCTCTCCCGTATTCAGTCCAGGTTCTGGTCAATATGGCGCCGCGCAGACGGTGACAATATCTGTGAATCCTCCCGAAGCCACCATCGTCTATACCCTTGATGGCAGCGAACCGACTCTGACCAATGGAACAGTATATTCAGGCCCCCTGACGATAGAGACAAACACGATAGTTAAAGCCTTTGCCTGGCTGGAGGGATGGGATCCTTCCCCCGTTGCTGTGGCGTCCTATGTGATCAATGGCGCGGTGGGAACACCGGTCATCAGCCCTGCCGCCGGTTATTACAACGCTCAACAGCAGATCAGCATCACAGCGTATCCAACAACAGCCACGATCCGTTATACCCTGGATGGCAGCGTGCCAACCGCTGATAACGGCGCGGTGTATTCCGGTCCCTTCACCATCAGCCAATATACAATGGTGCGGGCATACGCGTATCTGGACAACTGGCTGGATTCTGACGTGGCGATGTCTGAATACTTCTTTGTAACAGCCAATCCGGTGATAACGCCTCCTTCAGGCACCTTTGCCGACGCTCAGGTCGTGACAATCGGAGTGGCAACGGCGGGAGCCAGTATCCGTTACACTTTGGATGGAAGCGAGCCTACGGCCACTCATGGGCTTGTATACAGCGGGCCGTTTACGGTCTCTGCGAGCGGAACGGTCAAAGCGATCGCTTACAGAACCGGCTGGATAAGCTCGAATGTGGTGACCAATACTTACCTGATCAATGGTCCTGTGGCTGATCCCGTTTTCAGTGTACCCGGAGGCGACTACTTCTCCAGTTTCTCAGTTGGGATTACGGTTTCGCCAATGACGGCCAGCATCTATTACACTCTGGATGGCAGCGAACCGAGCAATGTGTCCGGAACTCTCTATACAGCGCCGATAGAGATAAATGGAAATACAGTCGTCAAAGCCAGGGCGTATCTTGCCAACTGGTTGCCATCCAATGTAAGCAGCGTGACCTACAACCTGCATGCCAGTCCTGTGAGTTTCAATCCGCAGGCAGGCAGCTATACTACCGCCCTGTCTGTGCAGCTCAGCACGGTAACCCCGGGGGCTACGATCAACTATACTCTGGATGGATCGATACCGGTTCCCGGTGTGAGCGCAGTGTTCGATCCCGCAAACCCGATCCATCTAACGGACGATGCCACAGTCAGGGCAATAGCCTCAAAACCTAACTGGTTCAATTCACAAGTCACATCGGCTGTATATGTGATCGATATTCCCCTACCAACGGTGGCTACGCCGCAGATTCTGCCTGCAAGCGGTGTTTATGTTACCCCGCAGACAATAACCATCACAACCGCAACTGCGGGGGCAAGCATTTACTACACAACCGACAATACTGAGCCGAGTCCGGTCAATGGGATGGTTTATACAGGCGGTTTCGTAATCTCTGACGATGCCATAATCAAAGCCAAGGCTTTCCTGGATGGATACAATCCTTCTCTAACAAGCACCGCTCAATACATCATTGCCATACCGGTGGAAACCGTTGCCACGCCGCAGTTCGATCCACCTGCCGGAATTTACAATCAACCCGTGAATGTGGTGATCACCACTGCAACCCCTGGCGCGACGATACGCTATACCATAGACGGAACTGAACCGTCTGCGGTGATTGGCACACTGTATTCAGGTCCGGTCAACATCACCGAAACGGCTACGGTGAAAGCGATCGCCTTCAAGACTGGCATGAATAACTCACTCATATCCAACGCCAGCTATGTGATCAATATTGTCATTCCGACCGTGGCAGCGCCCATGTTCTCGCACCCTTCGGGCACATATCAGCAACCAATCTCGCTTACCCTAAGCTCCACCACAGCCGACGCGTCTATCCGCTATACCACTGATGGAACCGATCCTTCTCCCACCCAGGGAATCTTGTATGGCTCACCTATTTCGATTCCCGGGAATAGCTCATTGTTCATCAAAGCGATTGCCTACAAGGATGGTTGGCTACCCAGCTCGATTGTATCGGCCAACTACAATGTGACTGGCTCCGTGGCGGCAGTGCAGTTCAGCATTCCCGGCGGTATCTATACCAGTGCTCAGACTTTGGTGTTGAGCACTTCCACCGCAGGCGCTTCCATACGCTACACTACCAATGGCGCTGATCCGACCGAAACTTCTCAGCTATACAGCCTGCCGATCCAATTACCACTGAATAGCCAGACAACTGTCAAGGCCAGGGCATACAGGCAGGATTGGACTCCCAGCCCTATAACCCAAAACACCTATACTATTACAGGCCAGGTGCAGATTGCCGCACCACAATTCAGTGTTCCTTCTGGGACCTATACCAGCCAGCAAGTTGTTAGCATTGGCAGCCCTCAACCTGCGGGAGCAGTGGTGCGCTACACCATGGATGGCACAGACCCCACCGTTGCTTCGCCAGTGTATACGGAGCCAATAGTAATACCATTAAACAGCACCCTGACGCTCAAAGCCAGGGCATATTTGGAGAACTGGTTACCCTCCCCGATATACTCAGCAAGCTATCAAGTTACTGGCCAGGTTATTCTTCCCACGGTGCTCTTCAACCCGCAGCCGGGAGTTTACCAGACAGCTCAGTTGATTACTTTGAATCCTGCTCAGCTACCAAGCGACGCTGTGTTACGCTATACTTTGGATGGCAGCGAACCCAGCCAGAATTCCCCGGCATATCAAAATCCCATCACTCTGCCCCTGAACAGCCTGACCACTATCAAAGTAAAAGGATTCAGGACGGACTGGATACCGAGCGAGACAGCCCAGGGAACGTTCCAGATAACTGGCCAGGTGGCTATCAACCAGCCTGTCTTCAGCCCTGCCCCTGGCGTTTATACCACAGCGCAAAGCATTACAATCAATTCCGCCATACCGTCGGATGCCCAGATTCGTTATACCACAGATGGCAACGACCCCACTGAGGCTTCTGCGCTCTATTCCGGATCCATCCAACTTGCCCTGAACTCCAACCTGACTCTCAAAGTCAGGGCGTTCAAGGCCAACTGGACTCCCAGCCCCGTCTATACAGGTGTATATAGCACAACTGGTTCAGTAAGCATAGTGGAACCTGTTTTCACACCCGCGCCAGGCACCTATAGCACGCCCCAGCTTGTGTCGATTAACACCACAACCCTACCTGCCAATGGAGTGATCCGCTATACAACCAATGGCAGCGACCCCACGGAAAGCTCGCCAGTTTACAGCGCACCGATTTCCGTTGGCACTGGCAGCACAGTGACCATCAAGGCTCGCGCTTTTCTTGCCAACTGGACTCCCAGCCCGGTATATACTGGAGTTTACACCGTTACAGGCCAGGTAACCATTACTGAGCCTGTATTCACCCCCGCGGGAGGCACTTACACGACAGCCATTTCGGTGGCCATAAACACTTCAACCAATCCCGCGAATGCAACAATTCGGTACACCACCAACGGCAGTGAGCCCAACAGCTCATCTGCCGTATATTCCGGCCCTATTCAGGTAAATCAAAGTATGACGATCAAGGCGAAAGCCTTCCACGCCAACTGGCAGGACAGCGAAACATATACCGCAAGTTATGTCATCACTGGCCAGGTGGCAATCGCTGAACCTGTGTTTACCCCTGCGGCTGGCACTTACACCACAGCCCAGAGCCTGGTTATCAATGGTAATGTAGTCCCTAATGGAGCCCAGATTCGCTATACCCTGGACGGCAGCACGCCCAGCACCAGTTCCCCTCTGTATTCAGCGCCCATCCAACTTGAGCTCAATACCAACTATCAGGTACGGGTGCGGGCTTTTGCAACGGGTTGGGATCCAAGCCCAGTTTACTCGGCCAATTACCAGATCACCGGCACCGTTGAGATTCCAGAGCCTGTCTTTACTCCTGCGGCAGGAACATATACCAGCGAGATACAGGTGATTCTTAATACCCAGACACTGCCGTCAGGGGCAACGCTTCACTATACGATAAGCTCTGTGCCGAATGGGCAGGAACCAGATGAGGGGACTCCGGTTTATACCCAACCCATCCAGCTCTATTTGAACTCAAACAACTTCATTAAAGTGAAAGCTTTCAAAGCTGGCTGGACTCCCAGCCCAACCTATACAGCCCAATACATCATTACTGGTCAGGTGCAGATTATACCTCCCTACCTGACCCCGGCTCCCGGAGTATATACTTCGCCACAGACTGTTTCCACTTCGGGATTAACCAGCCCCAGCGGAGGCACAATCCGCTATACAGTAGATGGAAGCACACCCATTGAAAGCTCGCCGGTGTTTGACACACCCATCCAGATTGGTTTGAACACCGTAGACTTCACGATAAAGGTCAGAGCCTTCAAGGAAGGATACATACCCAGCAATGTGCATACGGGAGTGTACACTGTGACTGGACAGGTCCAACTGGCGCAAGCTCCCTTCACCCCTGGGGCAGGTATTTATCAGACAGCGCAAACCGTAACCATTGCCGCGCCAATCCTGCCAGCTCAGGCGGTATTGCGCTATACAACCGATGGCAGCGAACCAAGCGAGTTATCGCAAGCCTATGTAGCTCCCATCAACCTGCCTTTAGGCTCGGTCACCACCATCAAGGTCAGGGGGTTTGCCCAGGATTGGCTGCCCAGCGAAACGGCTGAAGCACAATTCACCATCACTGGAACCGTTGCCACGCCGGTGATCTCGCCCCCGGGTGGAGAATATGCCACCCCGCAAAACATCACGATCAGTTGCCCCACGCAAGGCGCGCTTGTCCGCTACACTCTGGATGGCAGTGACCCGACTGAAAGCTCAGCCCTCTATGAGGAACCAATTATCATCGGCAACTATGAAACCAACAAGGTTGTTAAAGCCCGCGCCTTCAAACAGGATTGGATCCCCAGCGCCATAGCCAGCGAGACCTATTCTGTTTTACCCGCGCCGATTTCTGTTAGTGCCTACTCCTATTCAGGATACATCCGCCTGCTGTGGGATGTACCCAGCCAAGGCAGGGGCTTGCAGGGCTTCAACGTTTACCGCAGAAGAAGCATGGAAGCGGGCTTTGCAAAACTAAACACCGCCCTGGTGAACTCTCAGATGAACGGGCTATACTACTACAACGACTACGATATAGACATGAATGTGACCTACGAATACCGGATAACGGCTGTCTATGACGGGCAGGAAAGTCCGCCCAGCCAGGTTGTCACGGAGTTCTACCAGTCAGCCGGATTGGAGATCAGCGCCGTTTCCTGTGCCTATCCCAATCCTGCCGTGGACAACACAACCATCAGGGTGGTGCTCAACCGCAACCAAAATGTGCAAGTATCAATAACAATCTACGATTTCGCCGGAAAGAAGATCAACACCATCACGGTTCCCGCGATCGACAACAACCTGATCGAAAGAACCTGGGACCTTTGTAATTCCAATGGCATCAAGGTTGGCCGGGGCACTTATTTTGCCCGGGTGGTGGCAAACGACAACGTGAACCGCGCCGAGCATGTGATCAAGATTGCGGTGAAATAAGGAGATTACCATGAAAAGAAACTATATAAACAACTCCGTTCTTTGTGCAGCGCTCTTGCTGCTTGCCCTGCCTTTGTTCGCTACTGACATGAATAACTCTGGCGCGGCCTTTATCCGCATGGGAATCGGTGGCCGGGTGCTGGCAATGGGAGAGGCTGGAGCGGCGATCACAGACGACATCGGTTCAGTTTACTGGAATCCCGCCGGGCTTGCCCACCTGCGTGATTTTGAGGTAGGGACGACCTACAACTTTGGCCTCGACTTTGACCGCACCCACACCTTTGCCGCCTTCGGAACGCGCCTGCCCCTGGGTACGGTCGCCTTCTCATGGGTCAACGCTGCTGTGAGTGACATAGAAGGCTACGTGGACGCCGACACACCCACTGGCACTTTCTCCGACAGTGAACATAGCCTGGCTTTCAGTTATTCCAACTATATTGGAAGACTCAGCTTTGGAGTGACCCCCAAGATTTATTTCAGCACCATCGATGGGGAAACCGAACAGGGCTATGGCCTCGATGCCGGCCTCAAGCTTGATCTTGGCCGTTACCTGCAACTGGGGACGATGGTTAGGGATATCACCGGCGAATTTGCGGAAGACAAGGTTCCCTGGCAGGTATCGGCAGGATTGGCTGCCAATCCTTTGGGTGGCATCACCCTGGCAGCCGAAGTCAAGATGGAGCAGGATGAAAAGCCTTATCCCTGCCTGGGTGCCGAATACTGGACTGCCATCGGCAAAGACCCGGAAGCGGATTCCAAGCTCTCTGTCACCAAGGTCAGCGAAAAAAGCTCTTGGGAAGACGCTCTGGCCAATCTGGAAACCGGAATCCGCCTGGGCTATAGCAATGAGAGGCTCTCTGCCGGCACAGGCTTTCGCTTTCGCAACCTGCAACTGGACTATGTGTTTAGGTTAAATCGACACGACTTGTTTTCCGATGACCACATCATTTCAATGATCCTCAGATTCTGAGGATTGGAGGGGGAAGCTCAATGAAAAAGTTATGTTTCAGCCTGCTGCTTCTGGCTTTGTTGGCGGTGTTGGGAGCGGTGCCGGGCGAACGCTACGCGCGTGAAGGACTAGACCTCTTTCAAAGGGGTGAATATCAGCAGGCATTGAACAAGTTTCTGGCTGCCGATCGTTCCGCCAATGGCACCGTGGCCGATTATCACTACTGGCTTGGCAAGCTCTACCTGGCTGTCGAGGACTCTGTCAACGCGAGGATCAGGATGCAGCGTTGCCAAAAGGCTGGCGAAAGCCGCTATCTGGAGGAAGCCAGGGAAATCGAACGCATCCTCACCCGCCAGCGTGGCATCTTCAGCAAAGCAAAGCTGCGCCCCATGCCAGACCATTTTAACAGCCCCAATTCGGATTATGGGGCAGTGGTCTCCCCGGATGGCAAATACCTGTATTTCACTTCTATGCGTCCAGCAAAAAGATCCAAGGAAAACATCTGGCGCGCGGAGATTTTCCGCACGGGATACGGCCGGCCGGAACTCGTGGAAGGCCTTTCCACCGACAAGAATGAATCGCTGGGAAGCTTCGGGGAGGCGGGCAATCTGGCCTGGATTGTGGGAAACTTTGAAAAGAACAAGATCGACGGCGACATCTATTCGGTCGATCTGCGCGACAGACAGGCGGTTCCGGTCAATGCCACGCAATTCAATTCCTCACAGGTGGAAACTCACCCGATGTCCTTCAGGGACAATCTGATGTTTTTCTCCTCATCGCGTCCTGGCGGTTATGGCGGCATGGATATCTATGTATGTGAAAAGATTGGCGGACAATGGACAGAGCCGATCAATCTGGGCCCCGTAATCAACACCAGCGCCAACGAGCAGACTCCATTTTTGGATTTTGACGGCAAAACGCTTTATTTTGCTTCCAACGGTCACGCCGGGTTTGGCGGATACGATATTTTCAGAGCCTATCGACTGGGTGCAGGCTGGCAAGATTGGTCTGTGCCGGATAATCTGGGAATGCCTTTCAATTCCGTGAACAATGACCGTTATTTTTACCGGATTCCCCTCAGCAATGAAGCCTATGTCAGCTCAGACCGCAAATTGTCGGACTTTGAAAACATCTATCATCTGACTCTGGAGTATGCCCTGCCAGCCAGCTATCTGGTGAAGGATGCCAAATCCGGCCTGCGCGCGGTAGAAATCGCCCCCATCCAGGCTGGCACCAAGCCAAAAGCCGAAAGCGTCAGTCTTTTGGACAAACTGAACCGGGGATTGGAGGTTCTCGATACAGGGCTTAAACTCACCGAGCCAAAGGTGGATTTGCAAAGGCCACCTAAAGAAGGCAGCGATGAAAAAGTTTTGCCTCCCGCGGAACCTTATACCGGTTCATTGGTGTTGACACCAGCCATTATACGGATCGATGGTTTGGTGCAGGATGAGCAGGGAAACCCTTTGCCGGCAGACGTCGAACTGGTTTACACCCTGGAGGGTGAAAGCGTAAAAGAACTTGTATCCGCTGACGCGAAAGGAAAATTCACCTTCCAGGCACCCATCGCCTCCACCTTCAATCTATACGCTAACCTGGATGGCTATCTTTCCCACGGCGAAGAGTTTACTCCCTCCGGACAGGAGGAATCGATTCAGGCGCGCCTGGTGCTAAAGAAACTGATCAGCAACGCCCCTGTTTCGTTGAACCCGATCCTCTTTCAGTATGAAAGCTCTCTGCTCGACGCGAAGCAGCAGCTTATGCTCGATGAACTTGTCGTGGCAATGCTGGAAAACCCCAGGCTTAAGCTTTTGATCAAGGGATATGCCAATGACGGGGGTTCCAAAGACTACAATCAGGAACTGTCGCAAAAGCGTGCCGCGGTGGTGGCTGAATACCTGATCTCCAAGGGCCTGTCTGCCGAGTGCGTTACCACCGAAGCTTACGGCAACAGCAAGTTTTCCGGCGCTGCCGAGGCGATTGACCGCCGGGTGGATTTGGAGCTTTACAGGTAGACAGCTATAAACACCGCTCTGCTGTGATGGTTGCGGACTGATCGTTTGCCGCAACCATCCCGGTCATGAAGCACTCGAAACATAGAGTGAATCTTCCTGCATGGGAAATAATATTCTTGTAAACAAAACCTGGAGCCTGGCAAGTGCCATTTCCTGCCGCTCATAATGGGCTATTATATGCAATTACAATATGTTATCCCATCATCCTTAGGTCATCCTTATAAATTATAAGGTTGACCCCAGGAAGACCCACTCCGGAGAGGGGAATGCAAATGAGGACCACCCCCTCATAATATATTGGTGCTACGATAAAACCGTGGAAAGGTGGGAGGGTGGAATGAAGTGAGCGAAAACAGCGCTGGCAGGTCATTTGCAGCCTGTTTTCCCAGGCAAAAAGACGATAATCCTGGCATCTATGTCAGAACAGTTCCGTAACATACTGTTATATAAGCAGATAAAAACTGAAAATTAACTGGGTTTATTCTTGACAAAAAACCCATATCTGTTATTTTAGCAACCAGATATGGATTGATTTTTATGTGGGGCGGCAGCCAAGCTGAAAATCAGACAAAACAATAGTGTAATGTTTTAGGAGACAATAGAATATGACAGATAACAACTACACTGCAAGTAACATCAAGGTCCTCAAGGGCCTTGACGCGGTGCGTAAAAGACCGGCAATGTATATTGGCGGCACCAGCGAACGCGGTTTGCACCATCTTGTTTATGAGGTGGTGGATAATGCGATTGACGAAGCCCTGGCAGGTTATTGCGACCAGATCAAGGTAACTATCACCAGTGAAGGAGAGGTCGAGGTCGATGACAACGGCCGCGGAATCCCGGTTGATATGCACAAGGAAATGAATATTCCCGCTGTCCAGGTGGTAATGACGGTACTGCACGCGGGTGGGAAATTCGACAACAACTCCTACAAGGTATCCGGTGGATTGCATGGTGTGGGAGTATCGGTGGTGGTGGCCCTTTCTGAGTATCTGGAAGTGCGCATCCATATTAATGGCAAGATCCACTATCAGCGCTACGAGAGAGGTGTCCCGGTTACGGATCTGAAAGTATTGGGCGAAACAAACCGTACCGGCACCGTGATCAAATTTAAACCCGACCCCACTATTTTTGAGACGGTGGAGTTCAGTTTCGATTACCTTACCACCCGTCTGCGCGAACTGGCCTTCCTGAATAAAGGTGTGCGAATTATACTGAAGGACGATCGCAGCAACCGGACGCATGACTTTAAATATGACGGCGGAATCGTTGAGTTTGTGAATTACCTCAATCAAAACAAGAAGCCTGTGGGAGCCAAGCCGATCTATATCTCCGCCACAAAGGAAGGCCTTGATTTTGAACTTTCGCTGCAATACAACGATGGTTACCAGGAAAACATCTTCAGCTTTGCGAACAACATCAACACAACTGAGGGTGGCACACATCTGAGTGGCTTCAAAAGCGGCCTGACCCGCGCGGTCAACACCTATATCAAAAATGCCGACCTGTTGAAAAACGAAAAGGTCAGCCCATCGGGCGAGGATATCCGCGAAGGGCTAACCGCCGTTGTCAGTATTAAACTCACCGATCCACAGTTTGAGGGGCAGACCAAGACCAAGCTGCAAAACTCTGAAGTGGAAGGCTTTGTGAACTCGGTGGTCTATGAAAAACTGATGACCTACTTTGAGGAACATCCGGCCGAAGCCAAGAGCATTACCCTCAAAAGCATCATGGCCGCCAGGTCGAGGGAGGCTGCCCGCAAAGCGAGGGAACTGACCCGCCGCAAATCGGTGTTGGAAAGTGGCTCCCTGCCTGGCAAACTGGCGGATTGCACGATAACCGATCCCACCAGGACAGAGCTTTTCCTGGTTGAGGGAGACTCCGCGGGAGGCAGCGCCAAGCAAGGACGTGACCGTTCATTTCAAGCCATACTCCCGCTTTGGGGAAAGATGCTGAACACCGAAAAGTCCAGGGTGGACAAGGTGCTCAACAACGATAAGATCCAGCCGATTATTCTGGCTATCGGAGCCGGCATCGGACAGGATTTTGACGTGAGCAAGATACGCTATGGCAGCATCGTGATCATGGCTGACGCGGACGTTGACGGCGCCCACATCAGCACCCTGCTGCTCACCTTTTTCTATCGCTATATGAAGCCCCTGGTCGAACGCGGGCATGTTTATATTGCCAAACCTCCGCTGTTTTTGGTGCGCAAAAACAAGCAGAAAAGATATGTGTTCACCGAGGAAGAGCGCGATGCCGCGATAGCGGAGTTTGGGGAAAAAGGGGTATTTGTCCAGCGCTACAAAGGATTGGGTGAGATGAACCCCGAACAGCTCTGGGAAACCACAATGAATCCTGAAACGCGAACGATGATCTCCGTGAAAGTGGACGACGCCATCGAGGCCGACCGCATCTTCACGATCCTGATGGGCGAAGAAGTGGAACCGAGGCGTGAATTTATCCAGGCCAACGCCAAGTATGTGCAGAATCTCGATATTTAAAGGGAGCGGAAGAGAAAAATGGACGACAAGACAAAGATCATCAATGTACAGATAGAAGACCAGATGCGCCGTGCTTACCTGGACTATTCCATGAGCGTTATAGTATCCAGGGCGCTGCCGGATATCCGGGATGGCCTGAAGCCCTCTCAAAGACGTATCATATACGCCATGCACGAGTTGAATCTCTCGCCTGGCGGGCACTTCCGCAAATGCGCCAAGATCGCGGGCGACACCTCTGGTAACTACCATCCCCACGGTGAGCAGGTGGTGTATCCGACCCTGGTGCGCCTGGCCCAGCCCTGGAACATGCGCTATCCACTTATTGACGGACAGGGTAACTTCGGCTCCATCGATGGAGATCCTCCTGCGGCCATGCGTTACACCGAGGCGCGTCTGCAGAAAATAACCCCTGAAATGCTTGAGGAACTGGACAAGGACACGGTTGATTTTACCTCAAACTATGATGAGACACGCAAAGAACCCGTGGTTTTCCCCTCCCGCATACCCAATCTGCTGGTTAATGGCTCATCAGGCATCGCGGTTGGAATGGCCACCAATATGCCTCCCCATAATCTTACTGAGATTTGTAACGCCGTGATCGCCCTGATAGACGATCCTGATATCGAAAACCTGGATCTGCGCCGCTATATAGCGGGACCGGATTTCCCCATGGGCGGATTTATCCTGGGTGCCGAGGGAATCAAGGAGTATTTCGAGACTGGCAGAGGCCGTCTGGTTCTCCAGGGTGAAGCGGAACTGGTAACTGGAGCCAACGAGCAGGAATCCATCATCATCAGATCGATCCCCTACCAGGTTACAAAGACCCTGTTGATAGAGAAAATAGTGGATTTGGTGAAAGAGAAGAAGATTGAGGGCATCAGCGACGTCCGCGACGAATCGGGGCGGGATGGCATGCGTCTGGTTATCCAGGTGAAACGCAATCACGATGGCGCAACCGTGCGTAACCAGCTCTACAAGTACACCCAGTTGCGTTCCACCTTTGGCGTGATCAATCTCTGCCTGGTGGATGGCGTGCCTCAGGTCGTAAGCATGAAGGACATGCTCAACAACTTCATAGAGTTCCGGCACGATGTGGTGTTGCGTCGCACCCTGTTTGAACTCAAAAACGCGCAAGACCGCCTCCACATCCTCGAAGGCCTGCGTATAGCGCTTGACCACCTTGATGAAGTGATCGCCACCATTCGCGCGTCTCAGACTCCCCAGGAAGCCAATGAGCAACTGCAGGCGAAGTTTGGCTTGTCAGAAATCCAGGCTAAGGCGATCCTGGATATGAGGTTGCAGCGCCTGACAGGCCTGGAGCGTGAAAAGATTGAAAACGAGTATCAGGAACTGTTGAAGCTGATCTCCCGCCTTCAGGCTCTGGTGGAACACCGGGAGTTGAGGATGGAACTGATCAAACAGGAAACCGCGGAGATTCGTGACAAGTTTGGCGATGTCCGCCGCACCAGGATCAAGGAAAACTACACCGGGAATCTTTCCGATGAAGACATGATTGCCGATGAACTGATGGTCGTGACCATTACCCACGACGGTTACGTAAAACGCCTGCCAGTAGATACATACAAAGTGCAGGGAAGGGGTGGCAAGGGGCTTACCGGCGCCAATCTCAAGGAAGAGGATTTAATCCAGTATATATTTGTGGCTTCCACGCACTCACACATCCTCCTCTTTACAGATCACGGGCGTTGCCACTGGCTGAAGGTCTTCAAAATACCGGAAGCAGGACGCACCGCGAGAGGCAAGGCAATTGTGAATCTGGTACAGTTCCAGGACAAGGAAAAGATCAAGGCTCTAGTGACTTTGAGAAATTTCCATCCTGAACAGAATATCGTTATGTGCACCCGCAACGGCACGATCAAAAAGTCACCTGTTTTGGCTTACAGCCGTCCCCGCAGCTCCGGGATCTTGGCGATCAAGCTGATGCCGGGCGATGAATTGATCGACGCCCGCATCACCTCTGGGAACGATGATATAATCCTGGCTACCAAAAACGGCTATTGCAACCGGTTCAGCGAAAAGGATTTCCGTGCCACGGGCAGGTTTACCCGCGGAGTCAGGGGCATCAGGTTGCGGGATGAGGACTATGTGATATCCATGGGAGTTATCTCTCAGGATGATATCATAGCCAATGGTAACGGCTCCGGCAAAACGATCCTGACCATCAGCGAAAACGGTTATGGCAAGAGGACTGCGATCTCTGAATACACCACGACCAGGCGTGGAAGCAAGGGTGTGATAACCCTCAAGACCACAGAACGCAACGGATACCTGGCAGCTCTGATGATCGTTGACGACAGCGAAGACCTGATGATTGTGACACAGGATGGAATGATCATCCGGCAGAAGATAGCCAGTATTACAGTCATCAGCAGAAACACGCAGGGTGTGCGCCTGATCAATATAAACGATAATGACAAGGTTCGTGACATCACCGTGATCCAGGCAGACCCAGATGAAGACAGCCTGGATAAGGAAGTTGAAAAGATAAAATCTGCCCCTCCCCAACAGGAGTTCATCCCAGACGATGAAACTTATGAAGAGGAAGATTCTGAAGACGAAGTCGATATCGACGAGGAAGAACCGGAAGAAGAATAAACCAATGTAAGAATACATACCCCCTCTCCATTGCGGGAGGGGGTTCTTTCAGATACCCCGATTATCGTGAAATTCTGTATGGATGGGGTTTATTCTGTTTCGCTTGCATTACCACAACCTGGAAATGGAGGCATTGTTATCTGTCATTTCCATTTCACTATTCCACCTTTCCACGACCTTTTCATAGCACCTATATATTATGGGGGGTGGCCTCATTTGCAAAACCTGGTTTGCCTGTGGTCTTCCGGCAGTCATCCTTAACCTGGTGAGGGATGACCTAAGGATGATGGCATCAAAGCCAGTAGCAGCGAGGGAGGACGCTATGAAGCATTATGCGGAATGTCTCGGAATAATTATGCGGTTGTCAAGGAATTGATGCCGGTTGTTTTTGGACTGGGTGCTTGTTTCAGGGGCACCTTTTCACCATTTTACCTTTCCACGGATTATACAAAAAATGTCAAATGACAAATTCCATAAAACAGCTTGATGAAAACGAATTGGTATTATTCTGTCACGATTCTGCTTTATCAAAAGACTGTCAAGCAACAAAAGCCTTGACAGATTTGTCATACTGTGCATAGTGAAAGCCATACTGGTAAAATACCGGTGAAAACGATTTTGGGAGACTCAATTGCTACTACAGAAGTACTTTGAGACCAGGCTGGATAAGGTTGAAGCCAACCTTAAGCATTTCGTAGGGACAGCATCAGGACCAGCTAAAGAATTGAAGAAGGCCATGCGATACGCTGTCTTCAGTGGTGGAAAGCGCTGGAGACCGTTATTGTTGCTGGCTGTGTATGAAATGCTGGCAGGCGCTAAAAAAGCAAAGGGATTCCAGGACGCGCTCCATGCAGCCACGGCGGTGGAACTGATACATAACGCGTCGATAGTGCACGATGATATGCCCATGGTTATGAACAGATCAGAACGTCGCTCCAGCCCTGCTTTGCATCTGAAGTTTGACAACACAATCGGTATCCTTGCAGGAGACGCTTTATATACTTTGGCCTTTGAGGTGCTGGGATATATCTCGAATCCCCAAAAAGCTCTGGAATGTCTGAAAACACTTGCTTTGGCTGCTCAGACCTATGGGATGATGGGAGGACAGATAGTTGCCCTGGAAAGCAAACGCAAGGTAATGAAGATCAATGTGCTGCGCTATATTGACATGAAGAAGATAGGCTCTCTGCTTCAGGCATCCACCGATATGGCCTGTGTGCTGGCCGAAGCAGACAATGACACCCGTCAGGTGATGAATACCTATGCCATGAATCTGGGTATGGCCTATCGCATGATAGAAGATATTGTGGCAGATTACAGCCGGGGCAGCGACGGGCTTGATTTTGACAGCGAATACGTTCCGACTTCCAGAAACACATACACCGGTTTACTGGGATTCGACAAAGCCCGTGCTGCAGTGGAAAAGCTTTTGGACGAGACTACCAAGATGATTACGCCCTATCCTCATAACGATGTTTTACTCGAGTTTGTGCAAATGATCAAGGAGAGAATGCCCTAAGTAATGATCGACGTTCATTGTCATTTACTACCCCAAATAGACGACGGATCTGACAGCGCGGAGAAGTCGCTTCAACAGATGAAGCTGATGGATGACGGGGGTATCACTGATGCTTTCCTCAGTTCCCATTTCATGCGTGGTTTATACAAGTATGACCGCTCGGATTATGATAAGAAGTTGTCCGCCATGCAGGCTATGTGTGCGGAAAATGGTTTGCAGTTGCGCCTGCATCCAGGATTCGAGATATTCGTTCAACCCAATATTCTGGCAGATATCGAGAAGAATAACCTGGTGATGGGTAACTCGCGGTATGTAATGGTGGAATCCGATTTGAACGGGTTGCCGGAAGATTTTTACAATTACATCTTCCCCCTCCTGCGCAAAGGATACAAACCGATCCTGGCTCACGCTGAGAGGTATGTGAGTATAATGAAGCACCCCCGGGATGCGCGCCATCTGATCGGCAACAACATCTATATTCAAATCAATGCTGGAAGCCTGTTGGGGCAGTATGGTGAAAAAGTCCGCCAGACAGCATGGATATTGATGCGTAATGGCTGGGCTCATCTTATTGGGTCAGACGATCATGGCCGGGTGCCATACGGATCGTATTTTAAGGCTTTGGAGCTTCTCCGGGATGATCTGGATGAGCATGTGGTGGAGCTGCTGTCCACTGAGTTTCCGCAAATGATCCTGGATAACAAATCCATACCCTACAAGTATGTGTACATACAGCCGAGCTATTCCCACTCCCATCGCCGCAAAAAGAGCCTTTGGCGCAGGATATTCCATTAAATGCCCAGGCTTTTGATCACCGGGATCACCGGCTTGATCGGCAGGTCGGTGTTACGTTCGATTCTGGCCGAAAAACTGGACTTCGAAGTCACAGCTTTGGTGCGGCCGGGGACCGAAACCAAACGTTTTGCGGAATTCCAGAACTGCGTGGAGATTGTCAACCTGGATTTGGCAGATATCCCTGCCCTGAAGGACTATATTTGGAAGAATCGCTTTGATTGCATCCTTCATATCGGAGCGTTACGCGGAGGCCGCAAGTTTTCACGCGATGAATATCTCAAAGCTAATCTGCACAGCACAGAGCAGTTTGCGGAGTACTGTCTGGTAAACCGCGCCAAGCTGATATTCTGTTCTTCTGTGGGAGTGTTTGGGGCAATTCCTGAGGAGTTGCCCGCCAACAACGAGACGGAGCGCAATCCCGATAACTATTACCACTTCACCAAGATAGAGTCCGAAAAGGTTATCAACCGGGCAGTGATGAAAGGCCTGAATGCAGCCATTTTGCGGCCATCGATCACCTATGGCACCGGAGACAAAGGGTTCCCCTATCAACTGGTGCGCCTGGTCAGTATGAACAGGTTTCCCTTGATTGACAAGAGAGTGTGGATCCATCTCTGCCATATCGATACTATCACTGCGGCATTTACCTGGTTGCTGAAAAACGAGTTTTCCCCGGGTCTGAGCCTGAATGTTGCCGACCGTGACCCGGTTCAACTTAGTGAATTGGTGAACTTTATCTCACGCCAGGTGCACGGCGCCAATTATCGTGGTCTCTTTCGCTTGGACCGGCGCTTTTTCAGGTTGGGGGAATGGCTTGCCCAAAAGATGAAAAACGAGCTCTGGGTTAGCCGCTTCCAACTTATTTCGCGCTCCTGGTTCTACCAGGTTGATCCTACCTATGAGCTAATGCGCCTGCCGGAAACCTTCACCATCCCTGGAATACAGATCGTTATCGCTGAGTTTCTGGAGAAATAATGGCCATTCCTATCATCAACGATTGGGAAAAATACTTCACGGATCACCATGAAGGATTGGGCTCTTCTTATGAGCGGGTGGTCATTAATAACCTGCTTAAAAGAACAGTTGATCAGTATGAGGTGAAAAGCGTTTTTGAATCCCCTTCTTTTGGATTTACCGGTATCAGCGGTATAAACCTGCTCTCGTTGGCTGATTATGGCATTTCGGTCTTTTTGGAAGACCACGATGAACACAGGCTTGATCTGATCGGCAAGCTATGGAGTGAACTGGGGAGACCTCTGCAAACCGTTTACAACAGAGACTACCAGAAACTGGACTATCCGGATTCCAGCTTTGACATGTATTTCTCGTTCTCAGCGTTATGGTTTGTGCAGGATCTGCCTTGCTTTTTGCGGGAAGTAAGCCGCGTTACTGGTAAGGTGATATTCATCAGCGTGCCAAACATCACCGGGCTTGGATATAAAATGCAGATCAAAGACTACTCACCCCAAAAGTATCCTGATCTGCGCCTGGGTAACATCGACCGCAAGTCCATCATCTTTATCCTGGACAAGTTAGGCTGGAAACTGCGTGAGGCGGGATGGTTCGATTGTCCTCCCTGGCCGGATATCGGTATGGCCAAGGAAGATTTGCTGGCAAAGTGGCTGCCAGCGGCGCTCGGTTCCCTGATCCGTAAAAGAGGCAGTGCTGCTCACAGAGCGCCCTTGTCGATACTCGACCACTACGCAGGCAAAGACCCTGACTTCTCTGCCAGGATGATGAAACATAATTGGCTGGAGAAGTTCGCACCACGCGTCTGGAAAAAGTATTGGGCTCATCATTACCACATAGTCTTTGACCGGGGGCGGGAGTAAGCGGATCAGGATGAGGTTATCCCGCAAGCGTCTGCTGTCTGTGCTCCTGGGGCTTGCTGTCGGGCTGCTGTTGCTTGCTTTGTGGTTGAAGTTTATCGATATCGACCTGCTGATTAGCAAGATCAAACAGGTGCGCTTGGAACTGGTGGTCTGGGCGTCGCTTTTTTACCTTGGAGCTTACCTGATTCGCAGTTTGCGCTGGAATCTCCTCTTGCGAAAGGATGTGGCGCTGTCCTGGGTGCGCACCTGGCTCTATAGCATGGGAGGCAACTGGGTGAACTACGTTATTCCCATCCGGTTGGGAGAGCTGGTCAAGGCCTGGTTTATCAAGCGCAACCATGGAATTCCGATCCTGAGCGTCCTGCCGTCCATTTTCATAGACAAAACATTCGATACTGTGGGTATATTCTTTGTGTTGGCTATGCTTCCCTTCTTGGGCATAAAGTTTTCCAGCGGTATGATCGCACTGCTTTCCTTGCTTGCCTTGGTTTTTGCCCTGTCGCTGATCGTGTTGCTGCTGGCTGCACGCCGTAAAAAGGGGGTGGTGGGATTCATCAAAGGTTTGTTTGCCTGGTTGCCAGGGTCTGCCAGGGACAAGATCAACGGTTACATCGAGATATTTATCAGTGGACTGAACGTTTTTGAACACCGTTGGGCCAGATTGCTTTCCGCGCTTGCCCTCACGGCTTTGGGGGTGCTTTTGGATGGGCTATATTTTTATCTGCTTTTTCAGGCGTTCAGCGTGCAATTGCCTTTTCTGAAAGTGCTGTTTGGCTACACGCTGATCAATCTGTCCTACGCTCTTCCCCAGCCTCCAGCCCAACTTGGGAGCAATGAATGGATGATGATCATTATTTTTTCTGTTGGATTTGCATTGACAAGACAGGATGCCTCCGCGATTATGGCGTTCGCCCACATGCTTACTGCCTTTTTGATGAGTGTTGTGGGTATTGCGGCAATCGCTTTGAGCGGCCGCCAGATAATTGCAGCTATACTTAGTGGAGATAAGATTTATGAACAGTGAGACAATGATACAACGAGTCACAGAGCTGAAGACGGCAAAAGACGAATTGCTGAAACAGATCAGGAAAACCATTATTGGCCAGGATAAAGTGGTCGAGCAGGTGCTAATCGGGCTTTTCGCCAATGGCCATATGCTGATTGAGGGAGTGCCTGGCCTGGCAAAGACTCTGCTGATCTCCACCATTGCCAAAGCCCTGAACCTGAGTTTTGGACGTATCCAATTCACTCCCGACCTAATGCCCTCGGATATCACCGGCAGCGATATTCTGGTGACCGGAAGCGTCACCGGAGAGCGCGAATTCAAATACATCAAAGGACCCATCTTTGCAAACATCATCCTGGCTGACGAGATCAACCGCACTCCCCCCAAGACCCAGGCGGCTCTGCTGCAAGCGATGCAGGAGTATCAGGTCAGCAGCGGGAACACCACCCGTCCCCTCGATCTGCCATTCATCGTGATGGCCACCCAGAACCCCATCGAGCAGGAGGGGACATATCCCCTGCCAGAAGCGCAGCTTGACCGCTTCATGCTTTATGTCGGCATCGATTATCCCTCTTATGAGGAGGAGCTGGCAATAGTGCAATCAACCACAGGAGCCCAATTGGATGAACCCCAGGCTTTACTCTCCGCTGAAACGATCATCCAATTTCAAAACGCCATCCGCAACATGCCGCTTTCTAACCATGTGCTGGAATACGCCGTTAAACTGGCACGCAGTACCCGCCCCGGAGACCCCGGAAGCAAATCTGAACTCAGGAAACTAATCAACTGGGGAGCCGGTCCTCGCGCCAGCCAATATCTGGTATTGGCGGCAAAGGCCAGGGCGGCTTTGGATGGAAGGCTCACCCCGGCCGAAGAGGATGTGCGCGCAGTGGCGGTTCCTGTGCTCAGTCACCGTATCCTGATATCTTTTGCTGCTGAAGCGGAAGGGATCAAGGTGGGCGAGATCATCAAACAATTATTGGAGTAATCATGAAAAACTACTCCCTCATCATCCTGTTGCTCTGCCTGATAGCCACTTTGTCGGCCATCGACGACAGATATCTGTATCAACTGGCTCACTTTAAAAACATCCAACCCTACATGGTTGTCTGCAGTGAAGACCAGGTTGTGCTTAGCAGCCAGAATTACATGTGGGCCTATTCCATCTTCAACCCTTTACAACCACGTTTGGAAGGAGTGTTCCATTCCGCTTTCAGGATAGAGGATGTGAACGTCCTGGGCGGCAATCAGATCTATATCTGCAGCACAGAGCCCACCAACCAGATCAGCAGCGTAGACACCCTCTCCAGCCCAGGCAGGATCTACTTTACCAATCAGATCATCGGCGACAGGATCACCCGGGAAGGCTCAATCCTTTATGTGGCGGATCGCTTCAAAGGGATCGACATTATCGATATCGGTAAGGGCGGGATGCGCGAGATCAAGTCCACATTTTCTGAGAAATGGGGCATCCGCGATTTTATCGCTCAATACCCATATCTATATGCACTGAACGACTTTGGCCTGGTAACTGTGGATATCAGCGACCTCCAGTTTCCCATGAGCATGGGTGTCAATTACGAGATAGCGGATGCCACTGTGCTGGCAAAGAATGGCGACATCGCCTGGATCGGCGCGGGTAAGAAGCTGCTGGCCATAAACATGACCGACCTCAAGCATCCCAGGTTGATCTTCCAAACCCGGCTTTCCAATGATATCCTGGATTTGGAGATCAAGGATGACCGGCTCTTTGTGGCGCTGGGAAAAGGCGGGGTCAAGATTTACAATATATCCAACCCCTTGAAAGCGGAGGATCTGAACACGATCTATCCCCCCACCACCTCTGTCTACGACATTGCTTTGGACAAGGATTTGGTTTTCCTCGCTCTGGGCAAGGATGGCTGGATGATCTACCAATACAGGTAGAAGCGGAGATTGACCATGCGCAAAGCGTTTATTGCCTGTTTAGCGATCCTGTTGTTAGGTATTTGGGGATGCAAAACCAAACAAAACCAGTCTGGGACTGTGGATTCTTTATCGGTACCGATCGCAGAAAACTTTCCCGCGGGGGAGGATATGGCCCCCCTGCCGACCACTGTCACAACCCTGGAAGAAGCGGTGGCTTTGTTTGAGAAGGCCAAAATCAAATCCGACATAGACATTGCTGTTGAAAAACTCAGGATGTACAGCTATCGCAACCAGGGGGAAGCGCAGTTTTATCTGGGCAAAGCCTATCTGGAAGGTAAGGGAGTGGATAAAAGCCAGTTGGAAGCCTATTATTGGTTCACCATTGCCGCCAGAAACGAATACATTCCAGCCAAACAAAAGATCAGTACTATCCACCAACATT
Source organism: Candidatus Cloacimonadota bacterium (assembly GCA_035420965.1). Lineage (GTDB taxonomy): Bacteria > Cloacimonadota > Cloacimonadia > Cloacimonadales > Cloacimonadaceae > Syntrophosphaera. The sequence continues at coordinate 44,751 of DAOLWC010000009.1, forward strand.
TCAGCAAGAGCGATTTGTTTGAGATTTCAAACAGGGCTGACGACTGGTTTGAAAAATACAAAGACCGTCACTAATACCAATTCGCTTTCATCAAGCCGTTTTCTGGTATTTGTCATTTGACATTCTCTTGAATAATCCGTGTAAAGTTGGAAAGCTGAAATGGTGAAAAGGTTCCACCAAAATAAGCACTTAATCCAAAAACAACCGGCATCAATTTCTTGACAACCGCATAATTATTCCGATACATTCCGCGATATCCTTCATACCGCCCTCCTTTGCTGCTACTGGCTTTGATGCCATCATCCTTAGGTCATCCTTATAAATTATAAGGTTGACCCCAGGAAGACCCACGCCAATGCGCAGGATGCAAATGAGAGCCCTCCATCCATCCCGCGCGTAACTCCCATCCCCCATAATATATAGGTGCTATGAAAAGATCGTGGAAAGGTGGAATGGTGGAAAAGTTCCCCCCGGAACAAACACAACAGACTCTATACCGTGTCATCACGGGCTGCCGGGGCCCTCACCAAAGCGCGCAGCGGTTTGGTGGGGTGACTTGCCCCGTGATCCAGTCTTTTGAAAATAACCACCCGACTCTGAAACAAACTTCCACCAAGCTATAAAGACGCGTCATCACGGGCTGCGACCCGTGATCCAGTCTTTTGGAAATGGCCGCGGATAACAAGGACAACAGGTTTCAAGCGTCTGCTTTGTCGCTAAGTTCGATCCAGCGCTGCAGGCTGATATCGTGATCCTTCTGCAATTCCTCCAGTTCCCTGCTGATTTTTAAGTAGTCAAGATGGCTCAGGGAGGAGTTTTGAGCCGACATGCCCGATTCCAGTTCTTTGATCTTCTCTTCCAGAGCCGCTATCTCCAAGCCCAACTGTTCAAACTCCCTCTGCTCGTTGTAGCTCAGCCCTTTCTGGATTCTCCTGGGCCTGGCCGCGGTGGCTGACCGTTCCCTTTCTTCAGCCTCTTCCTTTTGATACTTTTTCACCAACAGGTAATCGGAGTAATTGCCGGGGAATTTTCGGATCGAGCTGCCCTCAAAAATAAAGAGATAATCCACCGTGCGGTCCAGAAAGAAACGGTCGTGGGATACCACCAGCAGGCAGCCCGAAAATGCGTCCAGATAGTCTTCCAGGATTTCCAGGGTGCGGATATCCAGATCGTTGGTGGGTTCATCCAGGATAATGAAGTTTGCCCCAAACATTAGCGATTTGAGCAGGTACAGGCGTTTGCGCTCACCTCCGGACAGTGAGCCCATTTTTTGGGTCTGCATCTTGCCATCGAACAGGAATCGCTTGAGCATTTCCGCCGCGCTCACTTTGCTGCCGTCGCGGGTTTTGATCACTTCCGCATATTGGGCGATATAGTCATACACGCTAAGGGCGGGATCGAAGCTTTCATCCTCCTGGCGGTAATAGGCAAAGTGGGTATTCACCCCCACCTTGATCTTTCCCTGGTCGGGTTCAAGCTCGCCGACAATCATTTTCAAGAGTGTTGTTTTGCCGCAGCCATTTGCGCCGATGATGCCGATGCGCTCCAGAGCCTGGAAATTGTGGTCTATATCCTTGAACAACACATTGGAACCATAGCTTTTACCAAGGCGGTGCAGTTCCAGGATGGTCTTGCCGAGGCGGTCGGTCTGAAACGAGATGTCCAGATCCTGGTTTGAGATCAGGTAGGATTTGGAGAGCAGTTCCTTCACCCTGTCCACATGGTTCTTAGGTTTGGTGGCGCGGGCTCTGGCTCCCCGGTTCAGCCAGTCCATTTCTTTTTTCAGTTGTGCCAGACGGCGGGTTTCTTTTCTCTGGGAATCGGTTGCCCTGACCATCTTGCCCCGCACATACTCCGTGTAGTTGCCTTCATACAGGTAGCATTGGCCATGATCCAACTCCAGGATCCGGTTGCAAACCGCGTCCAAAAAGTACCGGTCGTGGGTTACGAAGATCACCGTTTTTTTGGTCTCGGCCAGGTAATCCTGCAACCATTCGATAGAGTCCAGATCCAGATGGTTGGTGGGTTCATCCAGTATCAGCACATCGGGTTCCTGCACCAGCACCCTGGCAAGGTCGGCCTTGCGCCGTTGGCCGCCAGAGAGGAGGCGCAGGGGTTTTTCGTATTCATCGATCCCCAACATGCTGAGGATTGCTTTGTAACGGTGCTCTTCTTCGTTCTCCGCAGCGACCGCTTGCTCTGGCATGATGTATTCCAACAGACGTTGCTCTTCATCCAGGGGGATGTCCTGCATCAGGTATCCGATCTTGATCCCTTTGCGGAGGATGATTTCTCCCGTGCTTGGATTCGTGAGGCCTGTCAGCAGCCTGAGCAGCGTTGTTTTGCCACAGCCGTTCACGCCCACCACCCCGATCTTATCCTGAGCGTGGATTCCAAAGTTCAGACCGGAAAAGATCACTTTGCTGCCGATCTGTTTGGAGATATTGTTTAAGGTGATGACGACTTCGTTTTGCATGTAGTCCCGGTACCCAAGTTTGGCGTCCCTGAGGCGATTCGAACGCCTGACCTTCACCTTCGGAGGGTGCCA
>DAOLWC010000010.1:0-44533 GCA_035420965.1 Candidatus Cloacimonadota bacterium
GCGCCGATGGTACTGCATGGGCAACTGTGTGGGAGAGTAGGTCGCCGCCATCGCCAACGCCTTTTTCGTTTGCAGCCGTCAAAACGGGAAAAGCGTGGCTTGGTTTCCCTGAGCCCCTCATACGTTGATCACTTACTGACCGCTCATTGAACCCTGAGCAATCGCCAGACCGAAAATCAACCGGACATCAATATACCATCAAACAGTTATCTGGATATGAGGGGGATGTTGAGAAATCAGATGCGAAAAACATCCAGATCTTCAGCAAAACTAAAATATAGATTGGGCTTGTATTCAGTGAAAATCGCTTTAAAATGTATTTACGAGGAAATATGGAGTAAAAATGCAAAACAAACTTAACCAGATTTATGAGAAAATAAAGAAGAAGTCACAATGCAGCCTGGGACCTCGAGCTTACCGGGATACTGACGCAAGGCGCAAGAAAGATGAAGTCGCGGATGAGATGCGCACTAAATTTGCCGTTGACCGTGACCGCATCCTATACAGTGGATCCTACCGCCGTTACCATGGCAAGACGCAGGTATTCTCATTCACGAACCTGATCGATGAGGAAATGACCAACCGAAATCTGCATATAGCGTATGTGTCGCAGATCTCACGTACCATCGGCAAATATTTGGGGCTCAATACCGAACTGATCGAAGCCATAGCCCTCGGACACGACTTGGGTCACGCTCCCTTTGGGCACGACGGTGAAGTGGCGCTTTCCAAAGCCTGCGTGGAACATGGCATTGGCCAGTTTCACCACAACATTGAATCCCTGCATATCGTGGACCACATATCGCGCAAGGGAAGGGGACTCAACCTCACATTTCCAGTGCGTGACGGCATCATATCCCACGACGGCGAAGTGCATAACACCCTGCTCATGCCAGAGAAAGATAAGACTGAACAGCGCATCACCGAATACATCCGCGAAAAGAAAGATGGCAGAAATATGGCATGGATGCCCGCGACCCTGGAGGGATGTGTAGTCCGAATCACCGACACCATCGCGTACATCGGCCAGGACATAGAGGACGCCATCCGTTTCAACATATTAAAGCGGGAAGACCTGCCAAAAGATGTGACTGCAAAACTGGGCAATACCAACAGCCAGATCATAGAAACCCTGATTAAAAGCGTGATTGTGAACAGCTACGACCAAGATTGGGTTGCTTTTGACGAAGAGACCAGCCACTATCTGCTAGAGCTAAAGAAGTTCAACTACAAGCATATTTACACAGATGAAGAGGTAAAAAAATCTAACCTGATCATCCACCGCACGATGGGGATAATGTTTGAAAAATATTTGCGGGATATTAAAGAGGAAAACCGTTCATCCAAGGTGTTCAAACATTTCCTGGATTATAAGCACAAAGATTATCTGGAGCAATTTTCTCCCGCCGAACAGGTGCGCGACTTCATCGCTACCATGACAGACCGTTACTACAACGAGGAGATCAAGGACTATCTGCTGCCGTGGAAATGGTAACTGGCTCTACATATCCTCGTATTCATCCGTCTTTTTATACTGCCAGGCCAGGATTAGGCGGTCGAGCAGATACACAACACCAAAAAGAAGCAATGAAAGCAAGACGATCGTAATGATAGCGGCAAACACATGCGCAGTACGGAACGATTTGGTTGCTCTGGTTAGATAAATTCCCAATCCCGCATTGCCGCCCAGCCATTCTCCAAAGACGGCACCCATCACGCTGTAGGTGGCACCCAACTTGAGGCCGGTGAAAAAGTTTGGAAGAGCAGCGGGAATACACAAGAGGCGGTAGATCTTCCACTGGCTGGCGCCCATCGACTGGAGCAGCCTAACCTGCTCGATTGAAACCTGTCTCAGCCCATCGAACAAACCCAGCGCGATAGGGAAGAAGCAGACCAACACCACCACAAAGATCTTGGCTGAAATACCATAGCCAAACCAGAGGATGATCAGAGGAGCCACAGCTATAATTGGAACTGTCTGGGATACGATGAGATAGGGGTAGAAGATTTGCTTAAACAACTTGGAGCCGTGCATCAGCAAAGCAGTGATGACACCGATAACGGTGGCTAATGCCAGCCCTGCGACGCTTTCCCACAGCGTGGGTTTGAGATGGTTCCAGATCAGATTGGGATACTCGATAAAGACTTTGAGTACATCCAGAGGAGAAGGCAAGACCCAGAAGGAGACCACTACCCTCGCAGCCAGGAACTGCCAGAGAGCGAGCAGAACCAACAGGAATAGGATCGGAAGCCAGAACTGCGATCTCTTGAGGTTCATAGCTTGCCGACAAGGCGAATCTCGGTTTCCAGGCGCACTCCGAAGCGCTCAAACACGGTGGATTGCACGTGCCTGATCACAGCCATAACATCCGCCGCGGTCGCTCCGCCCACATTTACTATGAACCCGCAATGCTTGTTGGAAACAGCCGCTCCGCCTATTTGGAAGCCCCGCAGACCGCAATCCTCCACCAATTTCCCCGCGAAGTGCCCGACAGGCCTTTTGAAGACCGAACCGGCGCTGGGCAGATCCATGGGTTGTTTGTCCCAGCGTTGCTTGTTCAGTGCTTCCATCCGTTGTTTGATCTTGTCGGGATCGTCTGGCGTGAGTTTGAATACACTGTTAAGATGAATATATCCTTGTTCCTGCAGAACACTGCGTCGATATGAAAACTGGTGTTCGGTGGCCTTTAGATGAAGGATCGGGGTTTTGGAGCGTAGTTTTTCCAGATTTGGAACGAGGCAATTGCTACAATACAATACATCCTTGATCTCGCCATCATAGGCACCGGCGTTCATAAATACCGCTCCGCCCACCGACCCGGGAATCCCCGAGGCGAATTCCAATCCAGACAGTCCAAGCTCCATGGCTTTGAGGCACAGGTCTTTCAAACTCGCTCCACATCTTGCACTGAGGTAGTTTTCATCGTTTTCAATGCTGTCAAGGCTGCCCGTATGGATCACAAGAGATTCAAGCCCACCGTCGCTGATGAGCAAATTGGAGCCCTTGCCCAAAATAAAGTAGGGCAGAGCATGTTCCAGCGCGAAAACAAGCAGTTCAATTAATTGAGAGTAGCTTTGGGGCTGGCAAAACACTTCCGCAGGTCCTCCAATCTTGAAGCTGCTGTGTTCCTTCAGCGGTTCGTCAAAGCAGATTACCTGATTGTCCACCAGGTTAGCAAATCTATCTGTTATCAGTTTTCTCATCATATCCTTCTTGTTTGGTACGGTTGAAAAAGCGGGTGATACCGCTGATCAAATCCAGTTCACTTCTCATTTCCAGACACTTGGCGGGGAGTACCTGCTTGAAGAATTCACCGTAATACTTGTTGGAAACACGTGAATCCATAATCAATACCACCCCCCGGTCCCTCCGGCTGCGGATCAGGCGTCCAAAACCCTGGCGCAGCTTAAGCAGAGCGTTGGGGAGCATGAAGTGCATGAAAGAATCCTTCTGCTCGCGGTCTAACTTGTCGATCAAAGCTTCCACGACAGGTTCGGATGGCACCTGGAAAGGTATCTTGAAGAGGATTAGCAACGAGAGCGAATCGCCCTGGATATCCACCCCTTCCCAGAAAGAGTTTGTGCCCAAGAGCACAGCGTTGGTGTGGGACTTGAATTCTTCCAGGATCGAGCTTCGGCTGCCCACCATGCCTTGCGCGAAAAAGGGGCGTTTACTGTGATATAGTTTATCGCTGATGTGGTCATAGACGCTGTTAAGGTCTTTATAGCTGGTAAAGAGGATCATGGTGCCCACATCCGTGGCTTCCACAATCTGATCCAAGCAACCGAGGGCCTGGTTGATAAAGAACATGTCCTTTGGTTCTGGCAAAAAGCTGCTAACCATCAGACTGGCCTGGTTTTCATAGTCGAAGGGCGAATCCACTATGCAGGCTTTTATCTTGTCCTGCGCCACCAGACTCAGCCCGCTTTGGGAAAAGAAATATTTGAACGAGCCTCGCAGAGCCAGAGTGGCGGAGGTGAAGATGATGCTGGGCACGGTTTCGTAGAGCATGTTATTTAGATTGGTGGAGACATCGATGGGGGCATAACAGAGCGAGGAAGCTGGGTTTTTACTGTCTGTTCGCAGGCTGTTTTCCATCCACAGGGCGTTGTTTTCCAAGTCCGGATACTGTAGGGTCAGAATGGTGCCCTCCATCTCGGAAACTCTCAATAACAGCGATGCCATGCTTTCGCTGAGGTTGTCATAGTTGGGAAAAAGCTTACTATTGAAGGATGACAGCACATTGGAGGCTGCCTTCAGTTCTTTAACGAAGGATTTCCAGCCGCTGGCCAGGTCGCCAAGCAAATCAAAAAGCAGGGGTTGATCATCCGGGTCCTTGATGCGCAGCTTGCCATAACTATCTGAGGCTGAACAGCGCGCGGCTGCTTCAGTAAAGACCGCCGTAACAGTCTTGCGCAGGCTGTTGCTTTGTTCGTTGATATTGCGGATAAGAGCTTCCAGATGCTCCTTGCCCGCCTGGGGAACAAGGCTTTTACCAAGGGCACCCTCCAACTGAGACATCAGGCCTACGCCACGCCGTTTTTGCGCTGAGGCTATCTGGTTAATCAGATTATTCACATCCGCGAAGCTGAATTCAAAGCCTAAAAGACGCACTGCGGTGGAGGTCAGATTGTGCGCCTCGTCTATCACCAGATACTGATACTCGCCCAAGGTGCTGTTTTCCATGCGCAGGTCTGCCAGGAGAAGAGAATGATTGGCCACTACTATACTTGAGGTCTCGATATGCTTGCGCAGGTTCATCACGTAGCAATTTTTGCTGTGTGGGCATTTGCGACCCATGCAGGCATACCAATCAGAAAACACCCTGCGCCAGGCGACGTTAAAGCGGTTGCGGTCAAAGGACGAGTTTTCGGACACATCACCGGATTTGGTGAGATATTTCCAGATGAAAAGGTAGAGCAAGGCCTGGGCTTCATAAGGGCTGATGCCGCGGGTCTGTTCCATCATCATTTCCTGCCAGCGCCTTTCGCACACATAGTTTTCACGCCCCTTAACCAGCGTTGCCTTGAAAGGGAGGGGCAACATGTCGCGCAACTGGGGCAGATCCTTGAAAAAAAGCTGTTCCTGGAGGTTCTTGGTGTTGGTTGAAACCACCACCCGGGCTTTTTGTTGTTCCGCAAATGCTATGGCGGGCATCAGATAGGCGAAGGACTTTCCTACTCCCGTACCGGCCTCGACAGCCAGATGCCTTTGGGAGCGGAAGCTCTCCTCAACCTCCATTGCCATTTCCAGTTGTCCTGCCCTGAACTCGAAATTTGGGAACTTCTGGGAAAACAACCCCTGCTCTGCAAATACTTCCTCTATCCCCAGCCGTGGATCGCCATTGCCATGATGTTCCAATACGTTGGGCTTCATCGCTTCGGGCAGTTTCGGTTTGGGGCCAGAGAGCGCGAAACGACGTTGATACTCCACCAGCTTGTAGATATAACTGTAGAGCGAATCATCCAACCTGGCTTGTTTGCTCAAATCAAGCAGGCGGGCGTTCACCAACAGGGGATAGTGGGCGAGGATGTGCTCGCTCAGCCTAATTAACAGTTCTCCTGTGGCTGTGGCGTCGGCATCTGCCCGATGAGCATTTCCCAGTGTGATGCCAAAATGTTTGACCAGCGTTGCCAACTTGTGGTCAGATGTGTAAGGTAACCACACCCGCGAAATCTCGGCAGTGTCCCAATTCCGGTTAGCCAGAGTTATGCCACCATGCACAGCCCAGTGGTAGTTGATAAAGCCCAGGTCGAAGCCCACGTTGTGACCCGCCAGAATATCATCGCCCACGAAGTCCACAAAGTCCTTCAGAGCTTCCTTTGGAGGCGGAGCTGCTTTCAAATCCTGGGGTGAAATATTAGTGAGATATTCGATGAACTTTGGCATATCCCGTACCGGCTTAACCAGGGTATGGAAGCGTGCAACTTCCTCACCGTTGCGGAAACGGATCGCTGCCAATTCTATGATCTCAGCCCGTTCTGGTTTCAGGCCGGTGCTTTCAATGTCAATGGCGCAAAAATCCAGACTGTTTCGGAAATCTTTTTCGGTTGCCAAGCCCAATACCTCCTATTCGCCATTTTCTTCTTTGAAGAGGTTATAGCGCTTGAGCTTCTGGATCAGTCCCTGGCGCGAGATGCCCAGTTCGCGGGCGGCGTGGCTCTGATTCCAATCCAGCCGTTCCATCGTTTCCGCTATCATCTTGCGTTCCAGGTCTTCCAATGCGTCTTTGAGAGTCTTTTTGGTTGAAAGCAGGCCGATTGTCTTTTTGTTTTCCATGAAGCGGCACACCTGATCCGAAAAATCGGAACTCTTAATGAAGGATCCGTCTTCCACCAGAGTTACCGCCCTCTCTATCTCATTTTCCAACTGACGCACATTGCCCGGCCACTCATATTGTTCCAGGGTTTTCATCGCGTCGTCGGAGATGCCGAGCACATTCTTATCCATGCGCTTGTTATATTTGTCCAAAAAGTGTATGGCTAAAAGCGGAACATCACCAGTGCGGTCTTTGAGAGGGGGTACTTCGATGCGGATTACATTGAGACGATAGTAGAGATCGAGGCGGAACTCTCCGGATTGGACTTTTTCATTAAGCGACACGTTGGTAGCGCAGACCACTCTCACGTTCACCTTTCCGGTCTTGGTGGCGCCCACGCGCTTGATTTCGCCTTCCTGCAAGAATCTGAGCAGCTTGGCCTGCGTGCTCTGGCTGATATCTGCAATCTCGTCCAGAAAGAAGGTGCCTCCGTCTGCTATCTCAAACAGTCCTTTCTTGTCATAGGCAGCACCGGTGAAAGATCCTTTCACGTGACCGAACAACTCGCTTTCCAACAGAGTTTCGGGAAGTGCTCCGCAATACTGCGCCACGAAGGCCTTGTTGCGCCGGTTACTACCGTAATGCAGTGCTCTGGCAATCAGCTCCTTTCCCGTTCCACTGGGGCCTTCCAGGAGCACCGTGGTGGGCGTGTCCTTCACTTTGTCGATCACATCGAAAATCTTGAGCATACTCGGGCTTTTGCCGATAATGTTGGCATAGATGTTCTTTTCGCTCAGTTGCTCGCGGATGATGGCATGGGTCTTTTCCATGTTCGCCGAGCGGATGTTTTCGATGATCACGATCACCTGGTTGCACAGAGCGTTCAGCAGGTTGATGATACGCTCAGAAAAATAGTGCGCTCCACTCTTGCAAAAAAGCAGCACCACTCCAAGAGCGTCTTTACGGATGGAGAGCGGGATTACGAGGATGTTGTTGTAGGTAGGCGCGAAATGCGGTTGTTTGTAGTCTTTCAGCTCATTGGCCTGATAAATCTGTACGCAGATACCCATAAAGTTGTCATAGGCTTTGTCGTCTGGAGAGAAGTTGTTGTAGATCTTGTAGTCCCATGAGTCCGGAACCGTGCCATGGCTATGCAGACAGAGGATGCCTCCGTCCGCCTCAGATATTTCCACCAGGCTGGCAAGCGATTGCTCGATTAGTACATCCAGATCAGAAATCGTATTCAGCTTCTGAGTGATTTCGTAAAACTGGTTGAGTAGGTTTTCCTCAAACTTCACATCCTTCATTTCAGCGGAATACTCGCGGGTGATCTTTTGCATCAGGATATCGTTGCGTTCCAAAAGCTTGATGGAACCATATTCCTGGATGATCCGCTTGTTGTTCTTGAGGATCTGCAGGGCACTTTCCCACTCGCGCAGTTCGAAGAGTACCTCCGCCAACTCGTAGTTTGCCAGCGATAGCTCGTAGTTATTAGCAGTTTCCACAAACAGCTCGATTGCTTTGTAGAGATGCTGTTTGGAAGCCTCCAGGTTTTTGCGTTCCAACAGTGCCCTCAAATAGTGCGCCTTACCTATCTCGAAGGTCTGGTTGTGTTCGACCGCCATTTTGAGCGCCTGGCTTATATAATAATCCGCGCTATCGTAGTTGCGGGTGAGGATAAAGTATTCCGCCTGTTTCTGGAAGCCCTCGATGATTTTATCCCAGGAATTGATGGACTTGAAGTAGTCCAGGCTGTCCACCAGATAGGAATATGCTTCCTTGAACTTGTGGAGTTTGGTGAGCACGCTGCCAAGATTGCCGTGGAGCTCCGCTTTGATATAGTCGTCGGATACCAGCGGAAGCAGTTCCAATCCTTTGAAGCAGAGGTCGTAGGCCAGATTTAGTTCGCCTTGTTTTTCATATACCTCGCCCAAGTTGGTAAAAGAGCGTAACATTCCCTCAGTGAAGTTGTTTTCCTCGCTTTTTTGGATGGCTTGTTCATAAAAATCTATCGATTGGTTCCAGTCGCCTTTTTTGAAATAGAGCGCTCCCAGGTTGTTCAGAGAAGCAACCATATTGCGGAAAAAACCGAAATCCTGGGCTGTTTGCAGCGATTTCTTGAGCGCATCCTCAGCCTTGGCGAACTCGTTGTGGTCCATCAAGGTGACGCCGATGTTGTTGTAGATATTGGTGATATTGTAAGGCTCGTTGAGCATTTTTTGCAGCCTGAGCGCTTCTTCCAGATAGTAGATAGAGCGCTGGGTATCACCCTTGTCATCCATCAGGCTGCCCAGATTGTTGTAACATACAGAAATGCCGTTCAGGTTGTAGTTTTCCTTTTCCAGCTTGAGACTGCGCAGAAAGAGCTGCTCACTTTTATCCCAATCTCCCTGAAACATGTAAAGCACAGCCTGGTTATTATAAATTGCTGCCAGGCCTTGATGGTCGTTAGCCAGTTCATAGAGCGTTTCAGCTTCAGAAAAGGCAGACTGCGATTCGTCGTATGCGTTCACGTAATAATGGATTTTGCCCTTGATTTTTTTTGCCTCGCCTTGCACCAGTTGGCGTTGCCTTGCATCTGGGATTGCCGAGTAAAGTTTCACGCATAGCTCTAGCACCCTCAGCGCTTCCGTGAACTCTTCCGATTCCGTGAGGATTTCCGCCTTTAGCAGTTGGATCTTGACTTTCCAATATGGATCCATTTCTTCTGGAGAGTATTTTTTGATGATCTCCAGAGCGAAGGCGATGGAATTGACCTGATAGAGGTTGTTGGCCAGAAGATACACTGTCTCTTCCGCCGGGAGGTTATTTTCAGTACAGATGTGGAGGCACTCTCGGAAATGGTCAACAGCTTCGTCCTTACGGTTGAGAATAGCCAGGGTGTTACCCATTTTTGTGTGCAGGTCCAACAGGAGGGCAGGTTTCTTGGTGTGTTTGAGCTGCTGTTCATAGAGTAGGAGCAAGTTTTCGCCGTCGTTGAGGATTTCCAGTAGGCTGGTGACCACAGCCACCGCTTTGGCATCATATTTATTATTGAGCAGCAGGAGTTGGATCAGCGTCTGGGTCTGTTGTTTACTCGAAGTGAGCAGGTCTGTTAGCTTTTGGATCAGTGCCGGGGAATACAGATCAGTGTTTTGCCTCATCCACTGATGCAGGGAGCGTTTCTTCTGCAACACGTAGCCATCTCCCAATTCACGCACCAAACCTCGTTTCAGTAGCGTTTCCAGGTCTTTTTTGAGTGTCTTGCCCAAGCCCAGGTCTTTACCCAGTTCAAGCGACCATTCAGAATCCAACACAAACATGGCGATCAGCAATTCCAGTTGTGAGGTGCTTAGAGAGGCAAGCTCCTCCTGATAGATCATCACAGGGTCGAAAGACTTGTCCAGGAACGGGCTCAGGTCAAATACCGCCTTGGGCTTGCTGGCAGCCATTTCGGAGAGGATCTTTTCCACGATCATCAGGTTGCCGTCACTGATCTTTTGCAGGATTTCGCTTTCTTTGGAAAAATCCAAATCTGCTTCCGGAAAAGCTTGGTGCAGTAGTTTTTGCAAATCGTCCACATTGAAGGCGGGGATCAACTCCACACTGGAAAAGCTGAACAGCCGCTTTTGGGATAATACCAGAATCTGGATGCCGCTGTCCTCCGCGTATTGCACCAGATATTGCAGGAAATCACGCGTGTACTGGTCCAGAACGTCCCCATCGTCGATCATCAGCGCCACCGGCTGAAGAAGCTTCAGCTTGTTGAGCTGCTCCGTGATGAAGTTGAACAGGTCATATTTACGACCCGTGTCAAACTTTTGCCTATGCAATTCCAGAAGCTCATCCAGCTTTTTGTCGGGGATGTCCACCAACAGCTTGATTACCTGCCTAAACTGATTGTATTGCATCGGATGGGGAGAGAAAAAACGCACCTGCTTAAAACTCTGTTTCAGCCCCTCTAAAAGAGGCTCCACCAGATATGATTTGCCCGCTCCGGATTTGCCGATGATCTCTATCAGGTGACTGTCAGAACTGTCCCGAACTACACCCAGGACTTTACCGATCGCGAAACGTTCCAAAACAAAACCGCGCATCAACTGATATAAGTTATTCGTCATTTTTTCACCTATCCTGTCCTTGCTTTACAAATGAACTGTTAATTTAATTGACACCATGCTGTCAAGTTCTATCTTGCACCTCTCATAATTGTCAACGCGACAAATAGATGAAACAACAGAATCTGAGTTAGGACTTATGTGTTTTCCTGTATCTTTCGTTCAGCTTGTCAATCAATGATTTTATCGATGATTGCTAATAATCCAGAATCATTGTTTGGGGAAGTGCCTTTTGAAATTATAGAAAGGACGACTGAAGCATTACAGATAGCTCTGTATGAGCTGTCAGATTGAACGACGGCATTACAATGAAATGTATCCAGTTTTATCACCAGCGTCAGCAGGTGTTACTACATACCTTCAACACCGATTACCATGTCCAAGTAGTGGATTCCGTGCAGGGAGACGATATCTCGCTGATCTAGACGATGGTAGTTCAGCTTAGATTGGATCGAATTGTCGATAGGTAGGATAAGGATTATTGCTAAATCTGAATGTTCTAAAGAGAAACTAAACAAGTAGGGGATGACTGCAGAATGAAAAGCTAATATAGCTCAGAATGAGAGCCCATCCTAACGAGAAATATTTTTGAGTTCTCGATTCTATAAATGAGTAAAACGTCAGGAGTGATATGACATTCCCTACACATCTTAAACTCCCCTTGTAACTTGTGATCCCTGCACTTCGCAGGGAGAGATTTTTCATTCATTAAAGAATCGATAATCTCTTTTAATAAGTCCTTTAAATCCTTATTATTTTGATATCTCTTATAGTCCCGTTTAAATCGGGAAGTCCGAGCAATCTGAAGCAATTCAATTCTCTAGGTCATTAAAGAGATCGTCTATTGTGTCGAATATAGTGCAGTTATCTAGTCTCCTTGTTTCTTCTAAGGCAGCTTTTGTTGACTGATTAGGGCTCTTGAGGGTAGGCAAAGTAAACAGCCTACTTATTAATTGCGGCGTATAAGAAAAGTATCCCGAAAACCTGTCTGAACTGTTAGAATAACTAATATACCCTATTTGATTAGCTGTATTAGTCATCATACGTTGGCTGCTCGAATTGTTATTCATTTCTCCATCCCTCGAATGTACGGGTATCCCTTACAAGATTATTACCGTTATCGTTACACAAAATCAACGTGCCTTGGGTAATAAAAGAAACCTGCCCACCATTAATGCTCTGTATTATAGCTCTTCTGTTACAGTAATCAGCATTATCTTTTGTACCGAGCAATCTGATTGGATCAAATGGTGTATCCAATTCCAATTCTTCTTCTAAAGTTGAAAAGATGCTATTAATAATCTCCCGATTGGGTTTATCTGCTTCTTCAATAATCAACCCAAGATCTCGAGCATCGACAAGATTTATCGTGTAGTCATGGCTACCAGAATCGGTGCAAAGGAAACTAACTATTTTATTTATTTTTTCCTGATCACTTTGAGGTAAGTGAAATGCCAATAATTTTTTCGCAAGCATTTTGATCTGAGTTCTAGCCCTATACACTTCTCCAAGCACTAACGGATGTATCTTGTCAGATAGCACTTTAACGACATCGACAAGCGCGTTGTTATCAGTTATACCAAACTCTTTTTTAACAAGCTCAATATATCCGTTTATAGCTTCGACGCTAACAGGTATAGTTTGACCAGGCATAGTAGGAATCGGGGGATTAAGAGGTGTATTTATATTTGGATCAATAGGGCCGAGAGTCGATTGCTTAGTCATGACTATTCTCGATGATCCCAGACACATTAGAGTACCCGCGCTATGAGCTCTAGATGGCACTATGATCTCAAGTTCATTACAATACTGCCTAACAAGGCTTATAATACTCCATGCAGCAAGGGTGTTTCCACCTCGAGTGTATAAATACAGCGATAATTTCTGAACCTTGGTTTTTTTATACATTAGCTCTAAATGCTTTGCAAAATGACCAAGAACCTCTTGATGGACCTGTGTTTCCCAGCCAGGTCTGTCACCAGTTATGTAAAGCAGCACTTTTGTTTTACGAATCTTCTCCAGTCTCTGCATCAACTGGACACGTTCTTGTATCAGATTCATATCATAGTCCTTTATTCTGCCAAATTATTAAGCGTGTGTACTCTAAAACGAACTCACTGTTTGTGTCAAGCCATTTTAGCAATAAAGATTTTGGCGATTTTGGTCAATATTATCCCACTGATGAACTAGTTTCCCGAAAACAATTTTGGAAGATACGTGAAGATGTTGTCCCACAACTTTTCCAACACACTATATGCAATTAATTCTAATAAACTTATTCCTTGAATAGAATAGACTCCTTTCAGAGTGCAACCAAATATTAAAGGAGAACCTTTCCACTTACACTGCGAGTCTTTCCAACTGGTATATTTCGTTGAGAATCATCCAGTTCCGAAACCAGTCTTAAACCAGTCCATATTTGACACAAAGCTGTCACAAACCAGTCCAAAGATGTCCAAAACCACTGTGACACGTTTCCCAAAGCAGTCCTAAGCATCTCTGCACCAGATAAAGGGTTATGCCTGTTTATCACAGTGATGGCTATATGACATTTGGGGTGTCACTTTATATCGGGCTCCCGTGTTTTCCCATCTATCTCGCGCTACTTGACAATCAACGACTGTTTCTATCCACTCGAATAGAACTTGAGTCTTTTGCATACTCACCTGCCGATGGCTCCCCTTTGCAACTGCCACTCAACATGGGGTCAACCTGGGGTCATCCTTAACTTCGCAACCGCATACCTAAGGATGATACCCCCAAATCCAGTAGCAGCAAAGGAGGGCGGTATGAAGCAATATGAGGATGGTTGATGGCAATATCTTGATGGCGTAAATAACCCGATGGCAGTAAAGCGAAGGCTGCCATTGAATCTCAGCCCTATATGATGCAGTTGTTCTTTCCGGATTTTCCCATGTTTCATGAGCGATGGCCACAAAAATGTGGGGGAAGAGGTTGTCAGCGGAGTATATAGAACAGGAAAAGGAGAGACAATGCGATTTGGATATATGCTGCTGGTAGCGGCCCTGCTGCTTGGAATGGTATTGGGTGCCTGTTCGGTGAATAGTGTGCGTGAAGAGTCACGGGAGATATTGTGGACTCTGTTCATTTCCCCAAAAGATCCCTGGGCGGGTGACGGCTGGCAAAACCTGGTGCTGAGCTGGAACGGGGAGGAAAACGACTATCCGGATCCGGACTCAGTGTACATCCAATTTGGAGATCGTTCCTACTGGCTGGAAAACTGGGGTAGCCACTGGTTTGGACGTGCCAATCTGACCCCTGGGATGAACTATGAGTTTTGGATTGTCGCCGACGGAATCTTGTTGACTCATGCTTCCTTGCAAACCGTTATGGAAGCCAGAGCGGACTTCCCTGCGGACTTTTCTCCACATGACGAGGCCACCCTGTTTTGGGATCTGGAGGGAGACAATCAGGGGCAGGTGCTCAGATTGAGCGCGGAAAACGAAGAAGGGACGAGGGATGAGTATGTGCTGGCGCTTGACCCCGGGGAGCGGGGATTCACGATTCCCGCCAACGCGGTGCGTGATCTGGGCTGGCAGGCAAGTTACAGCCTGGAGTTGACCCAGATGAACCAACTGATCAGCAACCGGGTGTTGATCCAGTCTTCACAAACCTTGGGCTGCAACTATCCTCTGGAGTGAAAAGGCTCAGGAATCCCGATGCCACAAGCCGGTCTCAAAGGAACTGAGAGACTGGCGCAGGGCTGTTTCCGCGATGGCAAAATCCGTTTTGGAACGTACCCAGATCTGCTGCTTGTAGCGCACTTTGATACGCGAGAAGGGAAGCGGAAAACGGAAGCGGTCCCAGGAGTTGAACACTAACTCACGGTTCACATCCACAGCGACGGGAATGATGGGAATGCGTGCCAGCAGAGCCAATTCAAACAAGCCTGGATGAACGGTTTCGGCAGGTCCTTTGGGACCGTCCGGGGTGATGGCCAGGCTGTGGTCTTGCGCCAGGCGCAGCATCTGCCTGAGCGCCATTGAGCCTCCCCGGGTGCTCGAACCGCGCACTGTGTGATAGCCCAGGCGGTTCAGTGGTCCGGCGATCAGCTCTCCATCCCGCGAGGAGGAAACAAGCACCACGGGGTTGGTATCCACCCGTTGCAGGGTCATCAGCAACAAATTGCGGTGCCAAAAGATATACACGCAGGGGTAGTCGTTGGGTGGTTGAGCCTTGACGTCAAAGCGGATGCTCAGGCGCAGCAAGCGCAACAACCATGCCCCCAGACGGGCTTCCAGTTTGAACAGCAGCTTAGACTTCAATTCCCAACAAACTTTTTACCAGGCTCAGCATTTGCTCGCTGGTGCGCTTCTCCGCCAAAATGGTGCGCAGGCGTGAAAGCTGTTGTTTGATTTCAGCCAGGCGGGCTGGATCGTCCAGGATGCCCAGGACGGCATCTTTCACCGCTTCGGGGTTTAGTCCGGACTGGATAAGCTCAGGCAGGATGTCATCATCCAAAATGATGTTGGGCAGCCCGATGTGCCTTACGCGGATAAAATGCTTACCCAGTTGATAGGAAATGGGTGACGCTTTGTAACAGATCACCAGCGGGGTTCCAATGAAGGCGGTCTCCAGGGTGGCGGTGCCGGAGGTGCTCACGATAAAATCGCAGTATTTCATCATCTCGTAGTGGTAGCCGTCGATGATGCAGGGTCGTTGCAGGCTGGAGCTGTGCAAAAGGTCCATATAGAGGAAGTGGTTCACCGTGCGGGCTTTGGAAAAGAGAAACTCGAAGCGGTCGGGATCGAAAAGCCGGGCGGCTTCCAAAAAGACAGGGAGCATGCGCCTGATCTCCACATCTCGGCTGCCGGGCAAGAAGCCCAGCCATTGCTTGGCAGGATCCAGTCCATAGAAAGCCGCGAACTCCTCCCGGGAAAGTTCGAAGCTTACCTCTTCCGCGATGGGGTGTCCCACGTAGGTGGCGGACACATTGTGGATGTCCAGCAGTTCCTGCTCGAAGGGCAGAATGCAGGCCACATGCTTGACGCTGGCACGCAGTTTGTGCACCCTTTCGTGCTTCCAGGCCCAAAACTGGGGGCAGATGAAGTAGAGCACGGGAACGCGCAGTTCATCGGCCAGGGCAGCTATCCGCAGGTTGAGGCCGGGATAGTCCACCAGGATGGCCAGATCGGGGCGCTCATCCTTGAGCAGCTTTTTGACCCGGTTCTGCACCTTGAGGAAAAAGCCCAGATGCCGCAGCACCTCGACAAAGCCCATCACATTGAAACGGGCGAAGGGGAAGAGGGGTTTAAGGCCTTCCGCCTGCATGCGCGTGCCACCGATGCCGATATGTTGCAGTCCGGGAAGCTCAGCGTTGAGGGCGCGCATCACCAGGCTGGCATGCAGGTCTCCGGAAGCTTCGCCCACCAACCAGAAGATCTTTTTTCCTTCCATCTCAGGTCACTACCAGCAATCCCAGTAGGGTGAGCGCGGTCACCGCGGCGGCGGCAATCAGCACACCAATGAAAATCCACAGCAGCGAGCTCCAGAAGGGGAGCTTGAACAGCTTGGCGACCAAAGCGCCTGTCCAGCCGCCGGTACCAGGCAAAGGAATGCCCACAAAGATGGCGAGGCCAAGTTCCTGATAGCGTTCCACCACCGCGCTGCGTTTGTTGGCTCGCTCAGTGATCCAGTCTGTGAAGCGGACTCCCCAGCGGAACACACGCAAACGGTCAAAGAACCAATCGATGAAAAGCAGGATGAAAGGGATGGGCAGCATGTTGCCCAGGATGGAAAGCAACACAGCTTGGGGCCAGGGCATCCCGAGCACGGCCATGGCTACCGGGATGGCGCCGCGCAGTTCGACGATGGGCAGCATCGAGATGAGGATCACGATGAGCCAGGGTTGGATGCCCCTGTCTTTGAGGCTTTGGGCGGTGCGCTCACCGAAGGACATGGCGCAGAGCTGGCCGGCGCAGAGCAGCAGGACTAACGCGAGCAGCAGGGCTTTAATTCCGATATTCAAATTCACTCCAGAACTACTGTATTAATCTTGTGAAGTCCTTTTAAGAAGGGCTGGATTTTTGGCAAGGGAAATCAGCCTGGGGAGTAAATGGAACTATGGAATGAATGAAGTTTATTGCAATGTCGATTATTTACGGAGGAAAGAAGGTCTAATCCCTGGCAGGAGGGTAAAACTGTTCCAGAACCTGCAGGCTTTTCAGCTTGAGGGGATAGTTGAAGTGGGCAAAGAAGAAATCGGCGAAAAGCTGGTTAAGCTCCCTCACCTCTTCTCTTAAAGGGCGCAATTCGTCAAGATGGTTGCCTATTGAGGGCAACAGGTGCAACAGTTTGGAGCCTGCCGATGAGAGGCGATCTCGAGAATCGCCGTTTTCAGAGGTTGCCAAACAGTTGTGGCAGAGCAAGGCCCCTGTGCCGCGCTCCCAAGCGGCGATGTTTTCTTCCGTGGCTTGGCAAAGGCTGCAAGCTAGGGGATCAAAGGGAGTGCCAAAAAAGTTGAACACCCTTAACAAAAACCTCCACCAGAGCAGGATAGCGCTGCCTTTGCAGGTCTGTAAATAATCCAGATATGAATCCAGCAACGCGTAATAGACAGGGCTTTCATCAGTAGGGATAATAAGGCTGGAAAGTAGTTCCAAAGCGCAATCGGCAGCAGCCCAGTGTTGAGGGCTGGCAGAAAGGTCACGTTCCTTGACCGGTGAGATTTCGCCCAGCAGAAAGAGCCCTGACTCCGTTGGCGGATACAGATTCAACTCGTATTCTCCCAAGGCCATTAGCTGATTTCGGGTCTGGGCGCGGCGGATGCCCTTGGCCAACACGGATACGGCCCCCAGGTCGCGGGTGAAGAAACGGAGGATCAGGCTGCTCTCACTGTATTCGCTCAGCCTGGCAAGGCAGCCCAGACTGCGGACACGCTGTTTCACAAGCCCAGCTCCGCCCTTACCGCGCGCAAATCTTTAGGTTGCGCGAATACGGTGCTGTGCTTGCTGTAAGTCACATAGCCTGGAGCACTGCGGCGGGGTTTGCGCACAAAACGGATTTGGGTGTAGTCCACAGGCACATTGGCGGAAAACTTGGCCTTGCTGTACCAGGCCGCCAAACTGCAACAGAGTGACGTCAGGGTGTCATCGGGAGTGCTTTTCTTGAAACAGCGCAGCAACACGTGGGCTCCCCGGTAAACGCGGGTGTGAAACCACCAATCATGGGGCTGAGCCAATTGGGTCGTAACATAATCGTTTTCTGTGGCTTTGCGGCCGATCACGATCTCAAATTCATCATTTACGCGCAGACGCAAAAGACGATCCAGCAAGGCAAGCTTTTTACCCAGAGAGGCTATCCCGTTTTTGGCAGGTAGCTCGGTGAAGCTGCCCTCTTCCACTCTGGCGATGATGTTTCGCAGGTGTTCAAGCTCCTTGCGGGTGGCAGCAAGGTTGGAGGCGATGATTTCGGCTCCCCTTTTGGCTTTCTGGTATTTCTTCAGATAATACTGCAGATTTTGATGGGGGCTGCGTTCCGCCTGCAGGGGAATCTCGATCTCCGCCAGATCGGGATCGAAATAGTTTACCGCCTTCAGGCTGGTCTGGCCTGTTTTGAGCGCAGAGAGATTGTGCTTGATGGTCTCGGCGCAAATCCTCCAGTGTTCCTGCCTGCCCGCGTCCTCCAGTTCAGCTTCCTGCTTGGTGAGTTTGGAGGCAGCTTTGCTTAGCTCACGGTTCCAGGCGCCAAGTAGACGTTTTTTGTGCTCCTGTTCCATCCTCCCTTGTAAAACATGGGTGAAATACGCCTGTAAATAGGCGTTGAAGCTCGGACAGCTGAGGGTTTCGCCAGTCGCCAGACTGGTCAGGCTCAGGGGCAGGGAAAGTTCCTGTTCCCACGGCCGGAAAGATGTTTGAGGAGGCTGATAGGGCAGACGGGGCAGTATCTGGCGCTGTGGGTTATCCGCGTAGCCATATTTATTGAGGGCGTCCACAATCATCAGTTCCCGTTCCTGGCGTGCCAGAATCAGATTAGGATGGGGTAGGGCCAGTTCAGCGACCAGTTGCCAGAGGCTTTCCTCTCCGTAAATATCCGACTGCTGGAAGCAGAAACGGATGATCCTGTCAGCGGGGTCGATGGAAATCGAAGACAGCTCCGCGTGGGTGAGTTGGTTCCAGACCTTCTCGCCGGGAGGGCTGTTTGGCCTGCTGGGTTCGAAGAACGGAAAGGCATCCTCGCGGCTGATCACCAGGACCAAATCCTCCTTTTCCTTGAAGCGGAGGCGCAATCCGGGAGAACCGATCCAGACGCTTTCCACCCGCAGCCTCCGGGAGGAGGCTTCCAAACACCAGGCTTTGAGAAGAGAGTAATGCATTAGAGGCCGTTTTCTTTTGGTCTTGACAGGATCATGGCCTGTCTGATATTTGTACCATGCAATAAATTGCACGCAAGGAGTCAAGCATGAAAACAAGTTCATGGATAATTCTGGCGATTTTGGCCATAGCCGCGATCATTTTTGGCGCGATGTGGATGAATTCAGCCAATAAAACCAAGACCCTGATGAAGAGCAATGAGGAGCTGCAAGCACTGTATGAAAGCTCCACCTCCACCCTGAACGAGATCCAGAGCAGCCTGGATTCCATGGATGCCGATCTGTTTGGCAGCATTGGCGTGGTGGGCGAAGCTCCGGGAAGCACACCGGAAGAACGCAGATCACAACTGATGAGCACCATCACTAAGATGCGCTCTCAGATCGAAGCAGACAAGAAGAGGATTGCCAGTCTGGAATCGCAACTGGCGAACAGTAAAAACCAACTGGCAAGCATCCAAAACATCGTGAACAAATTAAAAGCTTCTGTGGCCGACAAAGAGAAGATCGTGGCTGAACTGGAAGGCAGACTGGGAGAAATGAGCGCCACCCTGGACAGCGAACGACAGCAATCCCAGGCCGAGATAGCAAAACGTGAAAGCCTGATCAAGGACAAGGAAGGCGTAATTTCCAACCAAACCTATGAAAGCAACAGGCAATTCTACGTTGTTGGCACACGCAAGGAACTGATAAACAAAGGTATCATCAACCGCAAGGGCGGAATCCTGGGCATCGGCAGAGTGTCTGTGGTGACAAAGGAAATCGATACCAGCAAATATACAGAGTTTAACCTTTTGGACCAGCAGACCATCAGCTTTCCAGTTACTAAAAAGGGTTACGCTGTGCTCTCCAACCACGTGGCGGCATCCTACAAGGTGGAAAAAGTGGGCGACGAATATGTGCTGACAGTCACCGATCCGGACCACTTCCGCAAACAAAAGTTCCTGGTTATAGAACTGTTGTAATACTTCATTTGAAATGATATAGGCCGCCTTGCATGAGGCGGCTTTTTCATTCCCGGTTTTCGGATAAAAAGATCGGGGGTACCTCTTATCATTTGCATGGGAGCAATGTAATTCACTATCATGGTGTCTTCCTTGTTTTGCTTTGAGGGGTCGCGCTTGCGGGTCATCATCCTTAGGTCATCCTTATAAATTATAAGGTTGACCCAAGGAAGACCTCAGACAAAAAAGACTATGCAAATGAGGCCCCCATATATATAGGTGCTACGCCAGGCAAGATGCTGCGGTAGATGGAGTTGATTGTTTGGTATCCGGGTTGATAGGTGTGCCTGCCTCTATGCTGGACGCCTGCCCTTGTTTACTGTGTGGAATCAGATTCCCAGCAGTTTTGAGGCTTCGAATAAAGCTTTTCCCCCCAGCAAACCCACAGTGGCCTGGATCAGATTGCCGGGCAGATTGGCGAACGCCACAGCTTTGCCAAACTGGGGTATCATCCACTCTACCAGAAAATAGCCGCTCACCATGAGCAGAGTTCCCATCAGGGGGAAGATCAGCGTGTAGATGGGCTTTTTGCCATGCCCTAAACCGCAGATGAAGCCTTCCAGACCTTTGACAAGCAAGGTGATGGGCGCGTAGATGGGAAAACCGATCAGATCGGCAATGGCAGAACCTATCCCGCCAGCCACAGCGCCGGCTTTGCGCCCCGCGTAGAGCGCGCTGAACACGATCATGACGTCGCCGATGTTGAAGTATCCGCTGGAGGCAAATGGGATGCGCACCAACAGGGTGCACACCGTGACCAGAACTGTTAGTCCAACTAAAAGATACCACTTCATTTTTTCTCCCTGGGATGGCAGTGAGCTATCCGGTTGTCGATCAGCTCTCCTTTCAGGCGAGCTTCGCCGATAATATGATATAGTAAGGCCAGCGTGGAAGCCAGCATCCTGTTGAATCTGGCCTTGAGGCCCAGCCTGCTTTTCTGAAGCGAGGGGATCAGGCTAAGATGTGTCTCTATCTGGACATGCGAGTGGAAGGCAGCCTGGTAAAGCACCCGCCCGAGCAGCAGATACTTGCTGATCGAGATGGGTAGAGGCAGTCGCAGAACATCCTGAAAACTGAGCAAAGAAAGTATATATTGAATGCCCAGGATTGAGTTGACCAACATCAGCACCCGGGGCAGCCCAAAGCACAGCCAATAGGACAAATCACCTCTTTTCCCGCTTGCTCCGGGCAACCCGGTGAGGCCAAAAAGCAAATAGACAATAAGCAACATGAAGAAAAAGGGAGCGATGACCTTGATCTCGCCAAGCCAGCCACGCAAACCACGTCGCAGGCACAGCAACAGAGAGAGCAGGCCAAAACAGAGCAACTGGGCTTGGAGGTGTTCCATCCAGACCACACCAACCAATACCAGGAACAGAGTAAGTGCCAGACCTGTCAAAATTAGCTTAGGCAGGGGATGCAAGCACCCTCCCCAGCCCGGGTTCGAGCAGTTTAAAATCCATACAGATGGAATTAGGCAACCCTTCCTGATGGGAAGTGTAGATCAGGCAGCTGTTGGCGGCCTGCTCTTGTAAACTGTCAGCGATAAAGCTGGTGTGGGGAGATTCATCCATTAGAACGTAGGCGGGTCTGGGAGCTTCCTGCAGGCGGTTGAACAGATCGCGCAGCAAGAAATCGATCACGTCTTTTTCGCTTGCCAAAAGCTGGCGAGTCTTGCGGAGGGCAGCGTAGGCACGCACAGCGTCAAGTTGAAGGGACATCTGCTGTTCGAAGTAGAGACTGTAACAGGAAAAGTTTCCATTCAAGCGGGGCAGCAAGACCCGGCTGAGGAAAGAACTCTTACCGCTGCCGTTGAAACCGCGCAGATGGTAGCGAAAACCAGTCTGGAATTCAAGCGGCGCTGGCAGTTCAAGGCGGAACTCCGGCCAGATCTGCAAAGTGGCTGCTTCAAGGCGCATCGGGGCTATCCTCCAGCAAGATCTCCCTCGTCTGGCTATGCTTTTGTAACATAGATTGCACCCTCGCCCTGTTACTTGCATCCAGGGAATGCCAGAGATCCAAAAAATGGATACGGGGAGCTGGTGAATGAAGCGCAAGCAAACACATGAGCAAGACCTTCTGTCCGCCAGAAAGAGCGCACAGTTCGCTTTCCAGCGACAAGTCTTTGCCGGTACAAGCCTTGAATTCGACACAAACCTCTTCCAGAGCGTTTTTACCGAGATTATAAAGCAGGGCTTCACCACGCAGACTGCCTGTGGTGACCAAGGGGTATCTGGCGGGGCAGATCAGCCATTGCCTGCTGTGTTTGCCAAGTAGTAATTGCAACATATAAAGATGGCGGAGAGTCAGGGATTCGAACCCTGGGTACCCGTAAGGATACAACGGTTTTCGAGACCGTCCCGTTCAACCGCTCCGGCAACTCTCCCAATCATAATCTTTTAAGGGCGAAAAACTCTTTAAGTAAAGCGGAGCATTGGTCTTGCAACACTCCTCTCACCACCGTGGGATGATGGTTGAAGCTTTTGTCCGCCAGCACATTGTATATCGACCCCACTGCTCCCGCCTTGGGCTCGCTGGCACCGAAAACCAAGGTTCCCAGTCTGCTCCAGATCATGGAGCCGGCACACATCAGGCAGGGCTCCAAAGTTACATAAAGAGTATAATCTATTAGATACTTGATTTTGGAGGCCAGTATTTTGTCAATGATCAATTTCTCTGCATGAGCCAGAGGATTGGACAGCTGGCGGGTGCGATTGTGATCTGCCAATATCACCTGGCGGTCTTTCACCAGCACCGCTCCCACCGGTATCTCGTCTTCGGAAGCTGCTTTTCTGGCCTGGAGCAGGGCAAGCTCCATCCAGTGTTCGTGTTCAGAAATACAGTTTGTCATGCGTGCCTAAAACTGCAGGTTGAGGCTCACAGAGGTTTTCCAATCCAGCGACTGTAGGTCTTCACCCACCGGATTGAGGGAAAATTCCACCAAAGAGTTGTTATTGAAGCGCCAGGCCGCACCCAGCAGCAGCCCGTATTCCACCCAGGTTCCCCAGGAGAATTGGGGCTGGATAATGTAATAAAGGCTTTCTATATCATGCTTGAAAAGCAGGGAGGTTTGGTGGCGCTTATTGCGGAAATCGATCTCGTAAACCTGGATATTGCTGTTGAAGTCGGCGTATTCATTGATCTCAAATGAGTAAGTCAGATCAGCCAGCCAGGCATTTTGCCCCTGATTCCGGTAGGGGAGCTTCATCCAGCGCAGATCGGAGGAGCGGGCAATGTAAGGAAAGCTGTCAAAAAGAAGGTCATATTTAAGCAGCAACTGTCGATAGAAACTCTTTTTGGGCAGATAGATATACCTGATGTAGTCGGCCCTGATCAGATAGTCCTGGCTAAACACCAAACGGTCACCAAAAAGTATGGAGCAGCGGGGGCTGTAGCCCAGGCTGTTGGTTTGCTTGTTATTCGCGGAGAGCAGGGCTTTCATATAGACATCATCGGTGACATTCCAACTGAGGCTGTTGCTCAGTTTGATGCGGTCGTGCCAGTAATGGGTGTTGGCAAGCCTCAGTCTGATATTGCGAAGGTCATTATCCCAGCGGTGGGAATCGTCAGGATAGCTGGAGCGTTGAAGATCGAAGGTGGCTCCAGCGGAGAGGGAATCTCCGGGGCTGTATTCCCAATACAGGGTGGAGCCCAGGCCGCGGGCTTCAGTGTGGCGGCTGTTCTCGCTATATATAAAGTCCTTGATATCATATCCATGGCTGAGTGTGTTCTGCCATTTAAAGGCAGGCCAGGGATTGAAATCGAGAGCCAGCAGGGCCTGGTTGCTGTAGTCGGCATTGTCTCGCACTTTGTTCGCGGAAAAACCCGTTGTCCGGCGCTGATGGGTTTCCTGAATCCTGAGCTGAAAGTTGTCCGAAGGGCTGTATTGCATAACTCCCAGATAGTTGAGATTGCGTCGATTCTGGCTGTCGTAAAGGGAGTAAAAGCCACGGTTGCTATCATTCTGCAACACATAAAGGCTGTCCAACCGGGAACTGAGTGCAAAGCGGTTGCTGAAGGAGAGGTCATTGCCCGGATAGTCAAGATGCGCGCTCAGAGTGGTTTCCCGCATATACTCCCAATCGAGATGTTTCTGGTTCAGGGACAAGCTCATACCACTCTGGGTACCCCAGACAGCTCCGTTATACATCATCAAGCCCAGAGCTTCATAGCCTTGGCTGTCGAGCTTGTTGTGCATGGCATAACGGTCGTCCTCGCGCCTGGAGTAGCCTTTGATGCCCGCTTCCAGATGCAGGCTGTCCACAGGGTCAGCGCCCAGGATATAACCCATAAACCCGGTCCGGTTCTCGTAAGGATGGTACTCGGGCACCAGGTCATTGGCATCATAATGGTAATTAAAACCAGACAAAAATGTATGCTCAAACAGGGATCGTTCCAGGGAAAAACTAAGCTCGAGGTTGGAACTGCGAATCTTCTGGTTGAAGTTGACGCGTTTTTCACTTTGGGTATAGCCCTTGATCTGCAACAGTGAAGCCCGGATGGGAGTGAGGCTGTAGTGAACGTTGTTTTCGACCACACTGGAAGTGTTGCTGTCCATCAGATAGAAATCCACAGCGTTTGCCTGAGCCAGCAGTAAACCGCCGGCGAGGCTAAAGATTATCACTAAGCACGATAAATTCTTCTTCACTGAGAGTTTCGCCTCTGCGATTCAGGTCGATGCCAGTGTTAAGCTGCAGTTTTTCCAGCTTGTCTTTGTCTGCCAGGGAGGAGAGATTGTTGCGCAGTGTTTTGCGCCGGTTGGCAAATCCCAATCTCACCAAAAGCAGATATTTGTTGGTGTCTTTGATGATTGGAGGGACTGCTCTGGGACTTAGGGAAATGACCGCCGAATCAACCCCGGGGACTGGAGTAAAGCTTGATCTGCTGACTTCAAACAGGATCTGGGTGTCAAACAAACGCTTCAGCCTGAGAGTCATCGCGCTATATTGTTTGCAGCCTGGAGAGGCGCAGATGCGTTCTGCTACTTCTTTCTGGACCATCAATACGATACGGGAAAAATGCTGGTGATGGAGTTCCAGCAGGCCCAGCAGGGGAGAGGTGATCTGGTAGGGAATATTGGCCACCAGTTTGATGGGAGTGTTATATTCGGCAAGCAGCTGAGGCCAGTTCTGTCTTAAGATATCACCCCTGATTAGTTCCATCGCGGAACCGAATTCTTTGCGGAGGGGTTCTTCCAGTCTGCGATCAAGCTCGAAAGCTGTAAGAGAACAACCAGTTGCCAGCAACTCACGTGTGAGGATACCTTGCCCTGGACCTATTTCCCAGACCTGATCTCCAGGAGCAATCCCGGCGGAGTTGACAATTCTGGCAGCAATAGCGCGATCGGTGAGAAAGTTTTGCCCCAGAGATTTCAGCGCTTGCATTGGCAACTACCAGCTAAAAACAAAAAAGGAGTTCGGATCACCCGATGTCCTGAATTGGTCAACAGGGGCAATCTGAACTCCGCCAGCCCCGCGGTACTCAGCCTTAGGCGCTAAGTCGCTCAGCGGCTACGTTTTTGCAATATTTGCAAACTTTATGGGTGACTTCCCCAGCTTTCACTTCATGGAGCACTTTCACGCCGGTCCTGTGGCACACAGGACACTCTCCACGTCCGTGGCTGGGCAGGTTTTTAATACCTTTGCCTCGATGATTCTTAGCCATTCTATTCTCCTTGATGAACTTTGTCGATAAGAATTCTCATAAGAAAATCCATATTCAATCCAAAATTATGGAAGGGCACTTTACGTCAACTGATATTTGACTTGCATTCAGCGGATCAGCGGGAAATCGTCATCCAGGGAAAGGATAAAGGCTGTGAGCAACTTTACCGTGGAATCCAGATCCTTAAGCGAGATCACCTCATTGGGAGAATGCATATAACGGTTGGGGATGCCAATCACAGCTGTGGCAGAACCAGAGTTCAGGGCATGGATTGCATCCGCGTCAGTGCCCGTGCGTCCTGGCGCAATTTCCAATTGATAAGGGATCTTGTGCTTGTCCGCAATCTGCCTCAGCTTTTCATTGATAGCGGGATGCAACGCCGCGCCAAGGCTGATGGTGGGTCCTTTGCCCAAAGACACTTCTCCATAGGCGCGGTTGTCCACTCCCGGCATATCCGTGGCAAAGGTGACATCCACAACGATAGCTATGTCTGGCTCTATCTGATGGGCGCTGGTACTGGCTCCACGCATCGTGGTCTCTTCACCCACGGAGGAGACGGCATAGTAGTTTACCACGGGTTTCTTTTTGTGCAGTTCGCGCAGGACGGCCGCAGCCACATAAACCCCCACCTTATTGTCGGTGGCTTTGGATACCACCAGGTCGTCTGAAAGCATTTCAAACTCGCTGTGATAGGTGATGACGTCTCCAATCGACACTTTGGCCAGCGCTTCTTCTTTGCTGTTAGCCCCGATATCGATCCAAAGGTCTTCCATTTTGATTTTAGGAATATCACCTTCGCCCCTCATCATATGGATAGGTTTCCTGCCGACGATACCTCTGACGATTTCGCCTTTGTGATAGATATCAAGGCGCAAACCGGGCAACAGGTTGACATCGAATCCGCCCAGTCCTTTTACATACAGGTAGCCCTGCGCATCGATGTGGTTGACGATTAGGCCGATCTCGTCAGCGTGGCCAACCACCATTACCTTCAGTTTCCCGCTTCCCTTTTTGAGGGCGATCAGGTTTCCGTTGCGGTCGCTTTTGATCTCATCTGCAAAGGGTTCCAGGTAGTCACGCACCACTTTTTGGGCTGGTTCTTCGAAGCCGGAGGGACTGGGGGCAGCCATCAGGTCTTTGAGAAATTGCAGGTTCTTTGCGTTTGGCATCTCAGTCACCTAGCAGTTATTGGCCATTTCGTCGGCAAAGGGATTGATGGTTTTCTTTTTAATTGGCTGCTCATGAGGTATGAGGCAGAGAAACTTCAGGGTTGTGCTGCCTGTGTTTTTGTAAGCATGAACCATCCCCGGATCTACGTAAATGGTATCTCCGGGACCGAAGGGGAGGTCTCCCTCTTCCGTTTGCAGCACTCCCTCGCCTTCCACGATGAAGTTTTCGTGTTCCCATTCGTGCGAATGATAAGGAGTGTGCCCTCCCGGGGCCACTTCAAAGAGGCGCATGGCAAAATTTGGCGCGCCATCTTTCTGACCAATGAGCCACCTGATCTGAGCGCCTTCCGCTCCCTCTGTGTAAACTGGTTCGAGATCGACTTTGCTGTAATGGACTAATTTCATTCAAACCTCCTATAGCTCATCTGAAATTGTATAGTAGTCTTTCTTCACATATAATAAACGGGAATCCCGCTCACGCTATCTAAATTCCGGATATCCTGTGCAGAGCAGATCGTATCCAATCCTGCGGAACTTTACATCACGCAGGTTGATAGCTGCCTCAAGCGTGGGAAGGGGCAATTCCCGCAGAACCGCGTTGGAGCCTCCAATCAGCTTGGGCGCGTAAAAGATCTGGCACTTGTCCACCAATTTCTCCGCGAAAAAAGCGGAGGCAAGGCTGCTGCCACATTCCAAAAGCACACAATAGCATCCAAGCTGGTTCAGAACTTGCAGTGCCGCCCGCAGTTCCAGCTTGTCCTCCTGGGCTGGGATAGGGTAGAGTCGGACACCCAGAGCCGCGAGCTTTTTCCCTTTGGCTGAAAGCTCCATTCCCGGAGCGCAGAAGAGCAGCACCTGGGATTCATTTTCACATCTAAACAATTTGGCATGGAGCGGAATCTCCAGAAAAGCATCCAAGACCGCCCTAAGAGGTTGTTTTTTGGGATGGGGCAGCCTCACGTTCAAACAGGGATCGTCCTTGTTCACGGTGGCGCTGCCGGTAAGCACCACATCAGCTTCCTGGCGTAGTTTATGGACAAGTCTGCGGGAGCGTTCGCCGCTTATC
This sequence comes from Candidatus Cloacimonadota bacterium, assembly GCA_035420965.1. GTDB lineage: Bacteria > Cloacimonadota > Cloacimonadia > Cloacimonadales > Cloacimonadaceae > Syntrophosphaera. The sequence continues at coordinate 27,590 of DAOLWC010000010.1, forward strand.
CAGCGCGATGTTCCATCTTCCGCGGCGTATCTGCCATCCATGGATAGCGCCGCTTTCCAGATCACAAAGGGCCTTTGCTTTTGGACGCGGCAGAGATGGTATTCCAATTGGCGGCTGATCTCGTGCTCCATAAGGCCGCTGTGCACCTCAATTCCTGCTTCTCTTAACATGGCAAAACCCTGCCCGCTCACCAGTGGATTGGGATCCAGGATACCCGCGAAAACCCTGGAAATACCTGCGTCTATGATTGCCTGGGCGCAGGGAGCTGTCTTGCCATAATGACTGCAGGGTTCCAGAGTCACATAGAGGTCTGCGCCTTTGGCTTGGTCTCCAGCTCTTTTCAAGGCATGCACCTCGGCGTGGTCGCCGCCGTAGGATTGAGTCCACCCCGTGGCCACCACCTTTTCCTTTTTCACAATCACCGCTCCCACAAAGGGATTGGGTGAGCATTTGCCGCGGGCTTTTTCCGCGGCTTTATAGGCTTGCTTCATGAAGTAAAGAACTTCATCTCTGGTAACGTTCAAGGTTTTTCCTTGCCAGTTCATAATTGGGGGCAATCCTCAGGATGGCGTTCCAAATCTCCACGGCGCGTTCCGTATTGCCCAAACCTGCTTCGCAGGCGGCCAGATTGTTTTGCACGTCAAGATCGTCTGGCTTCTCGTCGATTAACAGTTTGAGCCAGTCCAGGGCTTCTGCCAGTTCGCCAGATCCCAGATACAGGGCTGCCAAAGCGTGGGCGGCAGAATGGAAATGGTTGTCCAAAGCCAAAGCGACAAGCAGGTCTGCACGCGATTTTTGCGGGTCGTTGCCCAATTGCCAGTACAGGCCGCGATAGTAGTAAAGGTCAGCACAATCAGGATACAGGGGCAGATTTTGGGAAATCAGTTGCCAGGCAGTGTCTTTATTGCCCTGGCCAAGGGCTGTGGCTATGGAGTGAAAGAGCTTGTTTTGGGCATAGTAAAGCTGGGGACTGCCGTTCAGGTTCTGGCGAATCTGCCATATACCGCTGTTGGCGGCCAGAATTACGGTCCAGTCGTATTTTTGATTGATTTCCAAAGCGACCATGGCGCTGACTCCATCATCTCCCGCGCCCGCATGCAGGATCTGCCATTTTTTTGCCTTTCGCAGGCCGGGAATTTGTGAAATGATGGCCTCATATCCGGCGGCTAACTCAGATTTGTTCAAAGCGTTGGCTGTATATTGCCTGAGCTGGTTCCAATCGTGGGCGATTACCGCCTCCATCCAGCTTGAAACGACGCTTTCAGGGGTTTGCGGCTCTCCCTGGCCATCGTGTTGCAGATTGAGTTTGTCCATCAGGTAGTCGATGGGAAAGTTGGCAGGATACTGGAATTTGCCCAGCCAGCTTAGTATTTTGGAACTGGACAGGGCAGCTTGTGAGGCTGGAGTATCACCGTCAAGCTGCGGATTGGGCAAAAAACACCATAGGTCGATAAAGCGTTTCACGGCTTGCACATATTCAGTGTTGGAGTCCGCCCGGAATGCGGGGAAGTGGCTGTCGCTGCCAGGGTCACTTTTCACGGCATAGGGGCAATCCGGGCAATTCTGGTCCACTCTCAGGCTGTTACAGCAGATCCAGCCGATGTTTTTACCCCGCAATCGGGGACAGGGGCGCACGGCTCTCTCGGAGCGGCACTTTTTACATGGTTCTTTCTTGAGCAGCATATTACCTCATCAGGGTGGGAGGCATGTTTCTTTTAAAAGCGGAGCGGCTTATCATCCGCTCTACCTTGCCGTAAAGCTCCAGGGGATGGTCCAGCTTGGCAGATGCTTTCACATCTTTATCCGATTCAAGCAGTTCATACAATATTTCGTCAAGTTCCTGATAGCGCATACCCAGGTCAGCTTCATCAGACTGTCCCTCCCACAAGTCCGCGCTGGGAACCTTGTTGACGATTGTTTCCGGAATGTCCAGCAGTCTGGCAAGCTGCCAAACCTCGGTTTTATAAAGATGCCCGATGGGCTCCAAGGCGCACGCGGAATCCCCAAACTGAGTAAAATAGCCAACCATCAGTTCCGTCTTGTTGCTGGTTCCCAAAACCAAAGCCTGCAATTTGGAGGAAAGATCGAAGAGCACGCACATCCTGGTGCGCGCCATCCAATTGCCTCTGCGCAGAGCCGTGGCAGATGGTTCAAAATTGTCAAAATATGCGTCGGTCATGGCGGTAATATCCCGCACCTGATATTCGATCCCCAATTGCTTTGCCAGGGTAACCGCGTCATCCAGGGAATCAGGATGGCTGTTTTTATAGGGCATCATTACCGCAATCACGTTTTCTTTGCCTATGGCTATCGCTGCCAGTGCGGCCGCAACAGCGGAATCAACTCCACCGCTCAGACCCAGGATAAGCCTGTGCCAACCGCTGTTTGCCAGATAGCCGCGAATAAAATCTGTGATTCTATCGATTTCGGCAGGCCAATCGATTTTACGCATCTTCTCTCCCAATTTAGTGTAGAGACAGCAAATCCCATTGCCAATTCAGGTCAAGCGATTAATTTAGAATTTCTTTCAAACCGGGCGGAAAAGACAATATTACAATAAGTGCTTAGCGACAAAGATGAATATTTATATCTATTTACCATGTTTGGAATAGATCCCATTGCCCCCATTTGCACGAGTGAGCTAAGTCTATATTTTCCTTAGGTCATCCTTAACTTGGTTAGGGATGACCTAAGGATGATGGCAGCAAAGCCAGTAGCAGCAAAGGACGGAGCTGTGAAGGATTATGCAGAATATTGCCGTTATTATTGGTGAATGTAATACTATATTGCTTGCGATTATTATGTTTGGAGGTGAAAAAGTTGAGAGGTGGAACGGGAAAATGGAATCGTCAACTGGAGAAGGAACACAGGTTGGGAATGACTATCCGATAATAAGTTTTAGAATCTATTGATTGTTAATCAACAAAGCCTGGTGTTTGGTATCCATCAGGTACCTTAGGGTGAAGCCGAAAGCCCTGCCCTTGTCTGGTAGATTGCCAAAACCACGGTGGATGGTGTTAAACAGGTTGTCAATTCTGGCAACAAGGCTGAGATCTTTGGTAATTGGCGTTTGAAAGCGTAAACCCAGGTCAATAACCGCGGGAAGCTTTTTCTGACTTGCATCCTTTTGTAAATAAAGCTGTTCTAAAGACACTTCAAGCGAGCTGGCGCCGAAGTTTTTGGATACCTGTGTTTTTGCCATCAGTAGCGGAGAATGTGCTTTTCTTGTGTAATCAGAACCGGGCAGGTTTTCTATGTTGAGCTGTAGATTCTGTTCGACAACCCAGGCACCTGTCACAGCTTTAAGCTCCAGGGTGCTGATATTTTGCAGCAGATCCGCAGCTTTGACCAGCGTATAGACAGAATCCCTGGAAAGGGCTGGTTGTGGTTCATTGTAGATGTAGCGAAGTTTATGGGACAGGCCCATCCGTTTCAGAAACTGGTTTGCCGGCCAGACCCGCCACGCTTGAATTGCCAGGTTCAAAGGGGTCAGGCTGAGATAGTCTTGTCCGTTCCTTGTTGTATAAGGATATTCATATCCCAAAGAAAGCCCGGCTCGGGAGCTTAGGGAACTGCTGTTCGAGATTTCAAGCCACATATCGGGCTTAAAAACAAAACGTTGATGATAATCGAATACAGGCAATAGATGAACAAAATCGGTCATTAAGCCCAGATCAAGCTCCGGAGCATGAACTCCGGTAAAAGGCAGGCGCAGTGCCGTTGCCATGCCAGGAGAATTCCCCTTTAGCAGTAAGGAGTTACTCAGTTGGAGCGCAGAGAGTTCCATTTTATGATGATTGCTTAGCCGGATATCTGTATCGCTATGTTTATTGCTGCCCAGATGCTGGTTCCAAACATCAAGAGCCAGAGACGTACTTGCCTGGGTGATTGTAACGGAGCCAAAATTCACTTTATAATCGTGATTGCTGATCTGCAAACAAAAGTCGTTTACCCGCAGGCTGTCCTGCTTGGATTTCTGCCAGCCAAGATCGGATACCAGCAGCAGATTCTTTCCTGCAATTAACTGGCTGGTAGCCATGTAGGATTGATGGCTGCGATTCTTTCCTGGTATCGATGCCTCCCCCAGCAGGCTGATGAGGGGAACACTCCGATGTGGTTCCCACAGGGAAATCCTGGTGAACGAGGAGAATGAACTGTCCATCCCAAAGGTAATAAACCCCGGTTTAGTGATGGCATTCTCGATAACAGGTGCTTTGTGCCTGAGATCAAACTTCCGGGGTATCAATGCTTGCAAAGAATCTGCCGGGATTTCCCGGGGGAAGATCAGTTGCTTTTTGTGCAGGGGTGCCCGCAAGATGGAGTCGGATTCTATTTCCACGGTGGGTAAAACCTGTGGTTGGCTAAACAATATTGCTGGTATAAGATATAAGATGGCTATGCCAAGCAGAAGCAAGCCAGGAGATGATTTGAGTCTCATCTTTCCAATCATTGTTCCTCAGCCAGCATGATGTCGATGGATTGCAGTTGCTCCTGTTTAAGTGTTTCACCCAACTCAGCCAGGCTCAAAACCGCTTCCTGCCTTGCACCGGTCTTGATCAGACACAGGATGTAATAGAAATTTGAGTTTTGCACGAGGTTGGGATAATCGGCATGGATCAGTCTGACCTTGCGAAAAGAGCTCAGGGCAGAAGCAAAATCCCCATTTTCATAGGCGATGCGACCCAGAATAAACTCCGCTTGTGCCCTCAACCAGGGATCGATCTGGGTATCCAAAATCAGGTTCGCTTCTGCTTGAGCGGCAGGATGATTCTTTTGGAACAACAGGTGATTAATGCGATGCAGCCTGGCCTGGGGATGTGATTCAAGATAGGCGCTGCCCAGATCCCATAGCTCCTCAAAACGGAGATAATCCATTTTCTCGCTCAGATCGAGCATCTTCAGCCACAGAGCAGCTTCGCTCTGCAGTTCCCAAGCTTGTAAATATCTTTGCATAGCCAGTTCGCCATTACCGGTCAGGGAAGCCAGATCAGCCCATTTCAAGAGGCTTTCCCTGTTAGCTGAGGAGGCTTGAATCATGCCCAACAACGAATCTGCCTGGGCATAACGATCAAGTTCGATAAGCGATTGGGCCATCATCAACTCAAGGTCTTGCCGGCGTGGGTCCAGAAGGCCAAGGCTGTCTCTCAACCTGGCAGCTTCCTGCAACAGATCATCCCAAAGCTGGGAGTTGGCATAGAGTTTTACCAACAGGTATTCGATCTCAAACTTCAGATAATCGCTATGTACCACATCGAGCATTGCGGATATCTGATCAACGTCATCAGGATCGCCGGATCTTCTGGCAGCCAGTTCGAGGCCAGTAAACACCTCGCGTAGCAGGGCAAGTTCTTCCTCATTGAAAGAGCTGGCTCTGGAAAAGCGCCGCAGGATGTTCAAATAATCCGTTAAAGCCAACTCGTAGTTTCCCAGATTATACTGAGTGTTTGCGATATCAGCCATTACCTGCAAAAACAACCCGGAAGCGGGGAAGGCGTCCAGGAAGCTCTCATAGAGATCCAAGGCTCGTTTCCACTCCTTTCCCTGAGCGGCGGATTTGGCTGCCTGATATAGGTAGATGTCAGCATTAAGGCTGTCCCGGGAGAGCTGGTAAAAAATATCGGAAGCCTCCTGAAAGCGTTTCAGGTAAAACAGCGTGTAGGCTTGGTAAGAGATGGCCTCTGTCTTCTGGAAGTTTGATGTTGCCATCGTTTCAGCCTTCCGGTAGATTTCCAGGGCTTCAGGATACTTTTTTCCGCTGAAGCGGATCCCTGCCTGCAAAACAGTGGAATCGAAAGTTGTCAGGGAATCAGGAATAGCTTGAAGCAAATGCTCAGCCTCAGCATAGCGATCCTGGAAATAATAGGTTTGAGCAAGACGCTGCAATACAATAGGGTAGTTCTTGTCCGAAAGCGCGATCTTCTCATAGTATTCAGCCGCCTCATCGTATTGGGATGCGAAAAAGCCTATCTCCGCCAGATAGAATCTTGCCTCATCCCGCAACGGCGAATCCGGGTGTTCCTGTAACAGGCTGGAGAAGTATTGATCAGCGAGCTTGTATTCATTCCTGATAAAGTGGATCAGGCCCAGGCGGTAGAGTGCTTTGTCTCGTGCTTTTCCAGAGACAAAGCGATTCAAATATCGGTTTGCTGTCTCTTGGGACAGGGAAAGCTCATCAAGGTAGAAATATGCCTCACTAAGCAGGTATGTGTTTGCAGCAGCTATGTCGGCCGGCAGGTCAAAATCATCAGCTTGCAAGAAGGAGTGCACAGCCTCCAGATAGTTCTTGCTTTGGAAATGAAAGAATCCCAATACATGATGCTGCACCCCATCTTGGACGCTGCCCGATGAGATATAACTCTGCAACTGCATGATGGCAGATTGCGGGTCACGCTCATAGAGTATCTTCAGACGCTCCAGATAGGCATAATAGCCCAGATCAGGCTCCGGTGAATGGAGCAGGTTTTTAAACAAAGAATCCGCCGCTAATGTTTCTCCCCGCCAGCGTAGCACTGTGGCCCGGTAGTAGCTGTAATAATCTGAGGCTGATACTATGCTTCCCAACAGCGAGTCTGCCAGCGGGAAGTTTCCCTGTTCCAAGGATTCTCGCACTTTCAAAAGCACCGCGTCTGGACTGGGAGTATTTGCCAAGGCGTAATGGGAGTTCCAGAATTCATTAAACTCGATATAATCACCCTTATTGAGCAGGTATTGCATCCAGGCAAGGTGGTATGCCTCCCTGTCCCTGGCTTGTTCTGGCAAGGCAGTAAGCAGCGCAGCGGCTTCCTCTTCTTTATCCTGCTTCAACAGCGTAATAAAGTAATCGTATCTGCCTTCCACAGGGTCCAGCTCAAGGGAAGTGGCAAGTTCTTGCTCTGCTGAGCGGAAATGTCCTTGCAGAGCCAAAATCCTGCCGCGCCAAAGATGAGTTTGCTGCTGATAAAAGACCTGATCTGTGCTTTTCTCCAAGCATTCCAACTGTCGCAAAGAGGTGCCCAGATCACCGCTGTAATAAAGGGCTATGGAGTAATTCAGATGGATGTCGGCCAGGATGTCTTGATGCAGCGCTTGTTCTAACAGAGTGGGGTAGAGCTCTAGGCAGAGCTGATATTCTCCCTGTTTGAGCGCAATATTGCCGCGCAGATAATCCAGATACACACTGTAAACTGAATTCGGATACTGGCTGCGGAAGCTGTCGATTTCTGCTTTTGCTTCTTGCAGGTAGCTTCCCTCGCGGTTGTATAGCGCCAGGATGTAGTCAAAGTTTTCCTGCTCGCGAATACTTTGGGCAGATATCTGGCTGAACACGCATGCCATAAACACGATCAAGGTGCTGATAAGGATTAGAGATTTATGCATTGTTTCCTTTCTCGGTTGTTTCAATCTGTGTGAGTTAATCATTTGAATGGTATGATGATAAACACCGTGGTTCCCTCTCCTTCCTTGCTTTTGACCATTATCTCACCATTGTGTAACTCCGCAATGCGTTTGGAGGTGGCAAGACCCAATCCCAGACCGCTACTCCGATACTCGACGGTACCGCTTTTGTGGGCATAGATCTCGTTGAGTTCATAAAACTTGCGGAAGATGTTTTTCATCTGGAACTGAGGTATCCCGATTCCGTTGTCTTGCACATAAATCACCAAGCTTTCCTTGTTATCGATCTTCTCTTGGGTGAAAGCCGAGCGTCTTGCTCCGATCACCACATTGCCAAAATCGTTGGTGAAACGGATGGCATTGAGCACGATATTGTATATCATGCGATGAAGGGCTTCCCAATTGGCTTTAACCGCGGGAAGATCCTTTTCCAGTTCCACCTTGATTTGCATTCTGCGACTTCGGGAAAGGATCTGCACTTCCTGATGGATAAGATCCAGTATCTCGCCAATCTTGACAGGCGCTTTGCTGAGCGACTTTGCGAGGTTATACTGGTTCATAGTGGTTATATCGTTGACGCTCATGATCAAGCGCTTGACCGAGCTATCCACCTTGGTTAAGATTTCAGTTCGCTCTTCTTCGTCTGCATAGAGGCTGCGCTTTAAGCGAGACACATAGCCTTGCAGGGATGTAAGGGGTGTGTTAAGCTCATGCGAAACTATGGCCATAAACTCGTCTTTGAGCTGTTCAAATGCGTTTAGTTCAGAGCTTTGCTGCAACAAATACTCATACTGTAGTGCGTTTTTTATCGCTATTGAGACCTGCTTTATCAACAGAGCGAGGATTTCGTCATTCAGATACATTTCACGGGTGCTGTCTCCCAGATTGTCCAGATAGAGAAAGCCCATCGACGTTTCATCCACCAGGATTGGGCAACAGAAAATTGTATGGATGGCATAGTCTTGCACGCTGACCGAATTCTTGAACCGGTTGTCCAGGGTGGCATTGAAAGTGACAACAGGTTCCAGATGTGTCTGGCAGAGGCTGAGGGCTGTGCTACTTACACCGGCGAAGGTTGAAAGCAGCTGTTTGTTCTGATCCATTTGCACCTGAAACAGGTTGTTGCCTTCACTGTCTTTTTTGATCAGGAACCCCCGGGTGGCATTGGTAAAATCTATAGCTTTGGATACTATTTCGTTTTCCAGTTGGTTGATGTCCACATACTTCATCAGATCGTGAGATATTTGCATCAACTGATTCATCTTCTCCATGCGCTGGGTAATTTCCATGTAATCCCAGGTGCGGATGATCAGCGCGGTTAATTGTGTTTTGATATTTCTGGCAATGGTGAGCTCTCTGGAGTTGAACTCCATTTCGCCTGCATCGTTTAACACAAGATAGCCTATCTTTTTGCTTCCGGAGATCAGGGGGACGAGCAGATAGTGTTGCTCCAGATAGTCGAATACAGCCAGATTGTTTGTCTCAAAAGCACGTGCGATATGGGCTGAGAACTCAGGGGGCAACATCTGCTCCTCGTCGCAATTGTAACACTGGAAGGAATAATAATTCGCGATTTTATCTGAATAGACCATCAACCGGAACTGCCAGGGTGAGAGAACCTGATTAATGCCTTTCTCGATGAGAAACTTGATGCGCTGTACGCTGTTGATGTTGGCGATATTGAGCAGCAGATCGTCCCACTTGCCCCGCAGATCTTTTCTCCGGGATTTTACGGGTACGAGGTTGAACTTGCTAACTATCTTAAGGTTATACATATTGAGGTTCAGATAGTTCTGCTGATCGTCCTCAGCTATATCGTCTGAGATTTGCTTCAGATAATCACAGTACTCCGCAAAGGTTTTCTGAGCCTGGCTTTCTGCACCCATTACCAGTAAGGCTTGGATCTTCATCTGCAACAGCTCAACCACCAACTGATAATAGCTGTAATCCCGACAAAGCTTTAACTGCAACTCAATCCTGCGCAGAATGTTCCTTAGGGGAATATCCGGATTCACCAGTTCAAGCTTGAGAGCCAGAATATCCAACTTTTGATCCCAATAGCGATATTGATTTTCCTTGATCGAAGGACGTGCCAAGTCTATCAATTCCATTGCTTTGGAATATTCCTGAAGACCATAATGGCAAATCACTTGCATCACGTTAAACACGGCTATCGCATAGTTGTTGTTTATCTCTCCCGCATATTGCGTTGCATATTTTAACTCTTTCAGGGCAGTTTCATAATCCTTTTCCGAGATTGCCAGCAGGCTAAGGATATTGTGATAAAACTCCTGTTCATGGATGTGTTGATAGTTGATATGAACATTATTGCTCATTAGCTTTCTGAGCTTTTTAGCGTTACCCATTTCGCTCAGATAATAGAAATAGGTCTTCACCAAGGGATTAATTTCGCGGATGTAGCCCTCTATCAGCTTGGGTTCGTGCTTTTTAATAAATCTGTAATAGTGCCCGAAACCATTGATTTTGCTTTTAGCCAGAGCAAGATTGCGGTTGATGACATCCAAATACTTGTTTGTTTTTACAGATTTGACCAGTTTTTGAGCATCCAAAAGCTTGACTTCGGCTTCCTCAAACTTCCCCATCTTGATCTTGACTTCGCCTTGGTTGAGCAAAGCCAGCGCTTGAGAGAGTATCTGGCCTAGTGATTTAGAGTATGCAAGTGCTGTTTCAGAGTACTTGCCGGCCATCACAGTTATTCCCTGTCTGAGATAGAGGTCGGAAAGGTTATTGTAGATCAGCCCCAGGAATCTCTTGATATTGTGGCTTTTCCAGATATTGAGGGCTATGCCAAGATGCTCGTCTGCCTCAGCGATGTTTTTCTGGGTGCTGTAAAACACCCCGAGATTGTTATGCATGGATGCCATCAGGATCATTATCCGGTTGTCTTGAAAGGGTGGCAAAGTAGTCAAGAAATCTTCTATTATCTTGATGGACTTATTGATATCGCCAATTGTTGAGTAGTAAACTGCAAGTCTATCTGTATATATGATTTTAAGGTCGAGGGTTAGTACTCTTGGATCGATGGGTTGTAACACCTCAGTGACCCGCTTGGGCTCAGTCCGGGAATAAACCTGCGCCAGATACAAGGCGGCAAGCATCTGTTGTCTGCCTGTAATGGCTAGACCATGTGCTTTCTCAAAGTGCCGGAGAGCGGATTTCACATCCTCTGCCAACAACTTAATGGTACCTAAAACAGTGTGTTTTTCAAACAGCTCAGGTATCTTGCGCTGGTTTTCAACCAGTAAGTCCGCTTCCCTGAAGAAACCTGTGGTTTCGGTCTTCTCCAGGAATTTGTTCAGATCTTGGATCAGGTCAACAGAGCTAACCTTCAGGCTTGTGTCGATATCTATCCTGAGCGCGTTCAGAATAGCCCAGTAAGCACTGTCCTGGTTGTTGTCCTCATCCATCATCTTATAGTACTGCAGATAGTAAGCTCGCTCCGCTGCCAGGTCACCTGCGATATTGGCGTTTTTAATGACTCCCTTGCAAATAATGGGGTCTGTTATCTGCTTGTTCTCAAAATATCTGAGAACTCCCTTGGAGACAAATACCTGCAGCTTGGTAGCGCACTCGTTAAAAAACCGTTCTTTAGCTTCGGGAAAAGTGAAATAATAGTTTTTATCCCTTTTCTCCAGTATCTCATTGAACACGCCATCATTAAGCAGTCCATACAGTTCCGCGCTGCCAATCTTGAGCAGCTCGGCTATCAGCTCCCGCGAGAGAGGGGTTTGTACTACTGACAGTTTTTGTAAATGAGCATAGTTGCTGGCAGTGAGATGGCTCATACGAGAATACACCGAATGGAGAAGTCGGCTTGGTAAAACATATTCGTCCAGGTTTGCTGGAAATACCAATTCCCGGTCATAGTGGATCAACTTGCGCAATGTCAGATCGATGAGAATTTCCCGGATAAAATACGGATTGCCCACAGAACGCTTATAGACGGCATCGCAAAATGCTTCCGGAACCCCTGTGTTCATTAGGCGGCGTATGTAATCACGTGATTCCTCGGGATTGAACAGCGGCAGGTTTATCACCACGGTGTGGTTTATCTGTTTCACTCTATTAAAGTCGTTGCAGCTTAGCAACACCATGATGCGGTTATCCACGATTCTTTCTGCCAGATAATTCAGAAAATCCACAGTAAAGCGGTGAACATGCTGAAAATTGCGGATGATGAAGATCACTGGCTTGCGTTTGGAAAACTCAATCAATAGATCACGGGCAAAGCCAAAGTCCGCTTGCAGTTCCTCTTTACTTTGGGATATCTCCTTGGCTTCCTGCTCAGAGTTGAACAGATACTTGCGAAACTTATCTGAGATCTTGCCCAGTTCCTTGTTCTGCGTTATCTCCTGCTCTGTTTGAGATTGCAGATATTCCTTGATCAGAGCGAAGAACGCGTCATGTTCGGTACGCGTGCAGGTATAGTCGAATATAAAGTATGATCCGCTCAGAATGTGATATCGAAACAGCGAGAGGATGTTGTCTTTGCCAAGTCCCTCGCCTCCCACCAGCGAGACCACCTTGCCATTGCCCCTTTCTACAAAAGGGAGATGGTCCAACAGTTGGTGAGCGTAGTCTTCCCTCACCATGTAGCTGTTGAATTGCAGGGAATTGACCAGGGACCATGAGATCGAGAACTCGAAGTTTTTAGAGGCTGTCCGGTTGATATAATCTATCACTTCCTCGCTGCTGCGGAAACGGTTTTCAGGATTGCGCTCCAACAGACGCAGACAAAGCTTTTCCAAAGGCAGGGGAATATCTGGATTCAGCTCCGAAGGGAATATGGGGATGAAATACTGCTGGCTGCCACTGCGCAAGGCGTTTATCTGTTCCAGGGAAAAGGGAAAGCTGCCTGTCATCAAGCGGTAGATAACCACTCCAAGTGAGTAAAAGTCTGAAGCAAAGCCCACCGGCTTGCCCAAATACACTTCCGGGGCTACATAGGGCAGTGTGCCTGACACATATTGGCTGTCTTTATCGAGGTAAAACTTGGAAAACCCATAGTCTATCACCTTAACTACCAAACTATTACCATTCATACTATAAAGTATATTCTCAAGTTTTATATCCTTATGGATTATTTTCTGAGTATGCAATGCATTTAAAGCGTAACAAACCTGAACCACGATCTGATACAGGGCGTCCACTTTGTTTTTGCTGAAGCGGAAGTTGTTCAGCGTACTCCCTTCGAAGTAGTCGCTGATAACGTAGATGTGGTCATTCACATGTCCAAAGTCCAGCACATGGTTCAGATTGGGGTGTTCGATTTTGGTGATATGATGCATGTCTTCGGCACTGAAGAGGGAGTAGATGTCTTCCGAGGGCAGATATTGGAACAGTTTGAGTGTGTAGAAATTGCCGCTACGTATATCCCTCACTTTATACACATTGGCCCAGGAGCCGGAGCCCAAGCTTTCGATCACTTCATATCTATGGTCTATGAACATCCTATTTCTCCAAATTAACGGTAGTTTACCTTATTTCTCAAGGATAAGCGGATGTCAACTTAAAAAACGGCACTCTGGCAAACTATGCGAGTAAAATGGAGTTATTGGCGGAGATTTGGTTCATTCCAAACAATGACGGTAAATATGAGATAATTGGTCGTTTCCGCCCTCATACATTGATCGCTGATTGATCGCTAATTGATCGCAGAGCGACCGCTGCGCTGGAAATTATCTGGCGTTCAATGGACGATCGGTGGAACATGAGTTCAGGAGGGAGTCAGGGCAGCCTGCTTTATTTGTGGCAATGAATATAAAATGCCAATTATCCCGTTTTTCCTTCATAGCTCTCTCCTTTGCTGCTACTGGATTTGGAGCCATCATCCTTAGGTCATCCCTCACCGGGTTAAGGATGACCCCAGGAAGATATTGTCTTAGCTGCCACTTACGAACGAGGGTAAAATACCTTACAATACAAGGGGACGAAAACACTAGTCCATTGCCTTGGTGGCTTTCCAGCGCTTGTGAACCCAAAACCACTGTTCAGGGTGTTTATGGATATAGGCTTCAATTACTGAATTGACCTCGCTTAGTAGCCTCAGATAGTTTTGCTCGTTATCTTCCCAGTCAGGATGATATATTGGTGGCTCGAAACAGAAGTTTATCGTTCCGTCTGGTTCTCTCAAAGCGAATCCAGGAACGATGGGGACTTTATAATGAAGTGAAAGTTTTGCTACACCAATATGGTGAGAGGCAGGAAAGCCCAGAAAATCAAGGATATGCCCCCTGTGTCCGGCGTTCTGGTCTGCCAGTATCGCCACCATCTCGTTTTTCCGGAGGGTGGAGATGATGTCCCTCAACCCGCTGCGAAAATCGATTATGCTCACTCCGTGCCGGCTACGGATGGCATTGTTGAATCTGTCGAACAGCTCATTATGTTGCTTTTTTGCCACAACAGAGAGCGGAATGCCGAACTCGGGTAACACTCTCGCCGCTTCCCAGTTACCATAGTGGGCGGTGGCCAGAATTGCTCCCTTGCCGAGGGCGAAAGCCTGCTCAGCATACTCTTTTCCGCTTATCTTACAGCGCGACAGAAGCTCTTTGTTGGGCAAGAGATAGATTTCCGCCACGGTCAAGCCCATGTTGTGGTAAAGCTTGCGTAAAAGCTTCTTGATTTCATTTGAGCTGAGCTGAGGATAGACCCGGTAGATCTGCCTGTGTGCCACTTCTCTGCGTACGCCCCCCAAGTAACCTATCAGGTAAAAAAGCGAGGTCACAACCTTTTTACCCGCTGGGTATGGCAAAAGCCGCAAGATACTAAGCAAAATCCTCATTAATGAGTATTCTGCAATGTTTTTTAAACGGTTTCTATTCAAGCTGATCCGGCTTTATTGCTATGCTTATGGCTTGAGCAGGTCGATCTTATTCTGGATGATCGCCTTGGCCACCACACCAATCGAATTGTCCTTAAGTTCGCCGTCTTTAAAGAAAAGCAGGTTGGGGATGCTCATCACGCCATACTTTCCCGCCAGTTCTGGATGCGCGTCGACATTCAGCTTGCAGACCTTGATGTCTGGATTTTCCCTGGCGATTTCCTCGATGACGGGACCAAGCATCCTGCAGGGACCGCACCAGTCCGCCCAAAAATCCACCACCGCAATTCCGCTGGACACAGTTTCATTGAAGTTTGTTTTGTTAAGTTCTATGGTCATGGTTCGACTCCAGTTGTTTATAGATATTCTAATCCAAGCGGCTATTCTTGGCAAATGCCTTTACAGAAATGCCCCAAACATCTTGCTCAAGTTAGCAGTCTTGTCTGTAGACTGCCAAAAAAGGTCTTGACAGTTTGACATAGGCGTTTAGATTATCTTTCAGTATATAGATTATCAAAAAGGAGAGATCCATAATGCCAGATAAAAAGACAGAAAAAGGCAGTTTAAGCATCCATACAGAGAACATCTTTCCCATAATCAAGAAATGGCTTTATTCTCAGCATGACATATTTTTGCGGGAACTGATCTCCAACGCTGTGGACGCCATCAATAAAAGAAAATATGCCGATCCTGACTTCAAGGAAGAGGAGATGAAGATTGAGGTTAAACTCGACTCTAAGAAAAAGACCCTGGAAGTGATCGATACCGGTATCGGTATGACGGCAGACGAGATTCGAAAATATATCAACCAGATCGCTTTCTCCGGCGCGGAGGAATTCGTCAACAAGTTCAAAGACGTCCAGGCCAACATCATTGGCCATTTTGGATTGGGCTTTTATTCCTCCTTTATGGTGGCGGACAAGGTCACCATCGATTCCCTCTCTCTGACGGAAGGCAGCGAGCCTGCTTTCTGGGAGTGTGACGGAAGCATCGAATACTCCATGAAGGCAGGTAAGCGCAAGGATGTGGGTACCACCGTCACCGTCCATTTCAACGAAGATGCCAAAGACTATACCGAGCCTGCCAAAATACGGGAGATTCTGGAACGCTACTGTAATTTTATGGCTTGGCCAATCATGTTTGAAGATAAACAGGTCAACCAGAAAGAGGCTCTCTGGAACAGAAAACCCAAAGACGTCAAGCCAGAGGAATATATAGAGTTTTATAAAAATGTATTCCACGACTATCAGGATCCCGTTTTCTGGATTCACCTCAACGCTGATTTTCCCGTCAACCTGCGCGGGATACTCTATTTTCCCAAGCTGCGTAACGAGCCGGATTTCTTCCGTGGAGAGGTGAAACTCTATTGTAACAATGTATTCGTGGCGGACAACCTGGAAGATTTGATCCCGGAATTCCTGCTTTTACTCAAGGGAGGGATCGACATCCCGGATATTCCACTCAACGTCTCACGCAGCTTTTTGCAAAACGACGCCCAGGTGCGAGACATCCAAAAATACATTGTAAAAAAGGTGGCAGACCGCTTTGCCGAAACTTTCAAAAGCGACCGCAAAAAGTATGAAGAGTACTGGGAGGACATCAATACCTTTATCAAGTTTGGATTGCTTAAGGATGAGGATTTCTTCAATGCAATGAAAGATCTGGTGATCTTCAAAAGTGCCAGCGGAGACTATCTTACGGTGGAGGAATACAAGACCCGCAACCAGTCCGCAGAAGGTAAGACCCGGATCTGGTACGCAGCCAGTGAAAATGCCCAGGTCAGCTATCTGAACCTGATGAAGGAGCAGGGCATTGAGGTTATTTTCCAAAATTCACCCCTTGATACACATCTCTACCAGCAGTTGGAAGCCAAACTGGAAAACGTGGAATTCGTCAGGATAGACAGCGAGGTTAACGATCTTCTGGTGGACTCCGCCCTGCCAGCCGAGAGCCAGTCGGACAAGCTGGCGGAGATATTCTATCGCGCACTGGGGCAGGAAGTGGAGGCTTCCTTCGGCAAGGATAGCTATGCTGAATACCTTAAAAAACACCCCCAGGCAGTCAATCTGCTTGCTCCCTACATTATCCAACAGGGAGAGCGTAGCATAGTAAAACCCTATGATATTCCCCTCAAAGTGCGCGATGAACTTGGCGCGGAAGCAATGAAAGACCTCTTTGAACACGTCTATACGGAGCTCAAGGTGGAGGTCAAGAGCCTCAAGTCGTCCCAGATCCCTTCCATGATCGTTTTCAGCGAATACATGAGGCGCTGGCATGACATGGATATGCTTTCCCGCAACGCAGGCGGAGACCTGCTCAAGCACCATACCCTGGTGGTCAACCAGGAAAACCCCACCATCAAAAAGATACTCGAGCTCGATGAGCAAGGCAAAAAGGAAGAGGTAAACACCCTCTGCTCCTATATCCACGACCTTTCCCTGCTGGAGCAGAAACCTTTCAATGGCCAGGAACTGAAAGAATTCATCGCCAGGGCGAACAAGATTCTCAATTATTTGTAAGATATCCGGCAACATTGTCATACATCAGGTTCGGAGACCAAGCATGCTTGGTCTCCGATTGGTTACATCTTATGCGAACCCAGAAAACAGGTGTGGTCTTTAAAAACTTTTCCGTTTTTGCTTCATAGTTCCCTCCCTTGCTGTTACTCGCTTTGGTGCCATCATCCTTAGGTCATCCTTATAAATTATAAGGTTGACCTAAGGAAGACC
>DAOLWC010000011.1:0-42034 GCA_035420965.1 Candidatus Cloacimonadota bacterium
ACCTTTTCACTAAGGAGAAAGTAAAACGCAAACAATATAGTATGACATTCACCAAATACAACGTCAATAATCTGCATATTCCTTCATAGCGCCGTCCCTTGCTGCTACTGCATTTGCTGCCATCAACCTTAGGTCATCCCTAACCAAGTTAAGGATGACCTACGGAAAATATAGACTTAGCCCACCCTGTCAAATGAGGGCGGCATTTATTTCAGGCAGGCGCATAATTTGGCAAGTTCCACGTGAACGAGGGCACGAAAAAGCCCCCAAAGGTATGGGGGCTGAAGCATCATGCAGCGCGTTGCGGCTGCCTAACGTGATATCTTACTTAACGATGACGAATTCGATGCGGCGGTTTTCGGCGCGGCCTTCTTCAGTATCGTTGGTGGCGATGGGGTGGGAGGAGCCGAAGCCCTGGGTGGTGAGGCGGGTTTCATCGATGCCGTTTCCGACCAGGAATTTCTTCACAGACTCGGCGCGGCGCAGGGAAAGGTCATTGTTGTATTTATCGGTGCCGACGTTGTCGGTGTGGCCCTGGATGTCGAGTTTGACCTTGGGGCTCTTCTGCATGGCTTCCACCACTTCCTTGAGGGTGTGCTGGGCTTCACCGGTCAGTTTGTCGCTGTCAAATTCAAACTGTACTCCCTTGAGGGAAAAGTCTTCTTCCATGGTCACATAGTTGCGCAGGATGCGGGTGGGTTTTCTGCGGGCGGAGCTGTCGTCCTTTTTGCCGCCGAAGGTGTAGCCGACGCTCAGGTAGGGATTGAGGAAGCCGTCGTTCATGTCGTCTTCCTCGAGGTTGTCGATCTTGTCGTTGAGAGAGTGCACAAGCTGCAGGCCAAGGTCCATATTCACGTTCCATTTGGTCATGAAAGAGACGCCCACGCCAAAGGTGGGAAGCATAAATGCCAGGCCGCTTTCGTCATAATCTGTCCGAGGAGCGCCTGCCCACACAGGTTGGATGTAACCTTCTGAGCTGAAGCTGGCAATGCCCAGGCCAAGATTGGCGTAGGGGGCGATGCGGGTCAGGGCGCAGTTTTTAAAATCGACGACCGCTTTTTTGGTGGGGCGGTATTTGACCAGCAGGTCGGCGCCGAACAGGCTGGCTTCGTAGTTGCCGTTTTGATTTTGCTTTTCCACATCGCGCTCGCCGCCCATACGGGTCATGTAGGGAGCGATGCCGACGCTCAGATAGTCCTTGAGCCAGGCTTCATAGGAAAGGCTGAAATTGCCGTGGGTGTCGTCAGTTCCGTCAAAATCGCTTTTGGACATGGTGAGCCCGCCGCGCAGGCTAACGGTGCTTTCAAAGGCGAAAGCAAGCTGTGATACAGCCATTATAACCAATGCTATCAGAATGATACGTGTAATCTTTGTCATTTAATTTACCTCATAGATTTTGTGGTTCAAGTCATGTTAATCTGATGCCGATTTAAGTCAAGGAAATTATTAAGCTCTTTCAACTTACTGTGTTTTAAAGAGTAAAGTGGCGGGAAAGCCGCATCTGAAGGGAGCCTCGTTCAGAAATGATACCGCGAATAATCCATAGGGAACACTACATTTGGAAAAAACGCGGGACGGAACCGAAAGGGCGGATTGTTCTTTTCAATTGACAAGAAATCAGCCGTGTATTTTTCTTGTTTGAAATATATCTTAGGGATAAAGCACTATACATGAGACTGTTTGAAACACACGCCCACCTCGACCTGCCGGATTTTGAACCAGACCGGGAAGCGCTGATCCAGAAATGCTTCGACAGCGGAATCGAGTATATCATCAACATCGGTTTTAACCGCGAGACCTCGCTTAATTCGCTGGAACTGGCGAAGAAGCATCCCCATATATTTGCCACGGCGGGATACCATCCCCACGACGCCACCGATTTCGATGCCGAGCTGGTGAAGCGTCTGGCCAGAGAAAAAAAAGTGCTGGCGATCGGAGAGATCGGTCTGGACTTTTTCCGCAACCTGTCACCCTTCACGGTGCAGCGGGATGTTTTTTACAACCAGGCGATGCTGGCCGTGGATTATGACCTGCCGATCGTGGTGCACAACCGGGACGCTCACCAGGAGTGTTTCAAGATACTGAAAAGCGTGAACGCCAAGGATGTTGTATTCCACTGCTTTTCCGGCGATATCATCTTCGCGCAGCAGGTGCTGGACGAGGGCTGGATGATCTCCTTCACCGCCACGGTAACATACGCCAATTCCAATCTGAACGATGTGATCCGCATGGTGCCGGCAGACCAGTTCATGCTGGAAACCGACTGCCCCTACCTGCCTCCCCAACATCACAGGGGAGAGCGCAACAGCCCACTGCATCTGCACAAGGTGGCTGAAAAGCTGGCGGAGGTGCGGGAAACCACACCCAAAGAGATTGCCGAACAAACCTTTGCCAACGCATACCGTTTTTTCCGCGTGCCAGCCGATCCGGTGAAGCCGCAGCATCACAAAGCCGGGCACAAGGGCAAAACCAAAAAAAGCAAAAAGACTAAATAAATCCAAAGAGATAAATAATGAGAAAACTACTGATCATGAGCTTCGCGCTCTGTCTGGCCGCGGGCTGGTTGTGGGCGGGCAACTCCATCTTTTCCTATGACGGCTTTCCGGTGCAGTATTACGGCACGGATATCTACAGCCTGGGCATGGGAGACACCGGCGCCAGCGACATCTTCCGTATCAACGCGGGTTACGGCAACCCCGCCATGAGCAGCCTTGGCAACCGGACTCTGTTTTCCACCGGCATCCTGGCGGGCTACAACCGGTACCGTTCCAGGGACGGGGGAGGCGATTACAGCTATCTGGACAACTCGCTGGACTTTCCCTATTTCAGCCTGAGCGTTCCCGTCAAAAGCCACCGCGTGGGCTTCCAGTTCCATTCACAGGCTTCCGGGGTGGTGGAAAACCAGCGTGAGTTCAACGGTTCGCTGGAAAAGCAAAGCATGGACAGATACCTGTTCCGGGGCGATCTGATTTACAGTTACGCGTGGCCGGGATTTCAGGCGGGAGTGAGCGGCAACTACTATTTCGGGCACGAGACGCGCAATTTGTCACGCACGGACGCGGATGTGTATTTTAACACGAAGGAAGAGCTTTCCAGAGGGTACAGCAATCCCAGCCTGACCGCCGGTGTGCTCAAGTATTTTGACAACTACTCCTTTGGCGCATACTACGGCTTGCGCGCCACCCTCAAAGGGGAAGAGACCCGCACCTCCATCCACGAGGAGGAGCAAAGCGACTGCGAATACAAGCTTCCCGACAGGCTCGGCTTGAGCGGAACCGCGCGTTTGAGCAAGGAGATCAAGGTGGCCAGCGACCTGAACTATGAGCTGTGGAGCCAGATTAATGAGCAGGATTACAGGGATGGCTGGAAACTGGGGCTGGGCCTGGCTTACGAGCCTGCTCCCGACAAGGATAAAAAGGTGTTTTTGAGGCTGCCCCTGCGGGCTGGCGTTGCCTACCGCCAGTTGCCTTTCCGCGCTGGCGGAGAATATCTGGACGAGCTGACGCTGAGTGGAGGCATGTCTTTGAAATTTAAGGACGGGCAAAACAGGATCGACATCGGTTTTCAGTATCTGCAAAGAGGATCGCTGGATCAGAACGGGCTTTCCGACAACAGCTTCATGCTGATGTTTGGCTTTACCGGATCCGACCTTCTGAACAAAGCCGCCAACCGCAGCGCCCCCAGAGAGATACCTGTGAAGGAGGACGCTGAATAGTGGTGGGATCACAAGCAAACCCTGAAGGTAAACGAATTCTGCGCGCGGTGGCTGCCAGGAGAGGATTTCTGGAAGCTGACCTGCGCGCTACAGTGGAAGATCTGCCCGATGAAGCGCTGCTTGCCAATATCGGCCTGGTTTCCGACCGCATCCGCAAAGCGCTCTATTCCAATGAACCGCTGGTGATCTTCGGCCATGACGATCCGGATGGCATTACCAGCACCTACGTCCTCTACCAGTTTTTAAACTCCTGCGGCTATCAGAGGCACAATTACTTCATTCCTAACCGCAACCTGGAGCCGCACGGCATTCAGCAGGGTTTCATCGACTATGTGCGCGATGGAGGCTACACACTGGCGATCGCTGTTGACAACGGCATTTCCAGCTATCAGGGGGTGGAAGCCCTCAGCAAGCTTGGCTGTGACACGGTCATCGTGGATCACCACCTGATCCAGCCGGAGCAGCTTCCCAAGGCCTTTGGCATCGTCAATCCCCAACTGCCAGACTGCCAGTATCCCTTCAAAGCTTTGGCGGGAGTGGGGGTTGTGCTGATGCTCACCCGCTATCTGGGCAGGCTGCTCGAACATCCCGTGCCGGAATCCGCCTTTTTCTGGACGGCGGTTGGCTCGATTGCGGATAAGGTGCCGATGACCGGGCTGAACAGGGTAATCGTGCGCCATGTGTTTGAAAGATGGAACGATATACATGATCAGAGCGTGGATTTTTTGCTGCGTAACTTCAACCGCATCGACAGCTATACGGACATCTTCAACTTTATGCAGGCGGCATCCAGGCTGATCGCCAATGGCAGGGAAGAACAGGGCCAACACACCGCCATGCGCTTTTTGTTGCAGATGGGCGATGCCAAAGCCGAGCTGTTTGAAGACATGGAAGACCAGAAAAAACAATGGGAAAGCGAACTGAACAAGGTCTTCAGGTTTTTGGATACCATCACTGTTGATTATGAGGGCAACGGATTTATCTATTTTGATGACGAGGGAGTGATCCCTTACAGCCTGCTCGGCACAGCCGCAACCTATATTCTGAACAAACTGGGAATACCCACCATTATCCTCGCCCCGCACAACGGACACCTTGTCTGTGAAGGTCGCTGCTCCGATGGTTTCAACATGGTGGAGGCCTTCCGCCATTGCCGGGATTTGCTGATCCAATATGGCGGGCACGTCAAGGCGGCGGGTTTCTCGCTGGATAAGGAGAATTACGACGCCTTCCTGGAATGCTACAACGAATACCTCAAATCCGAACTGGATCAGGATCATGCCAAGCGGGAAATTGAAGTGGACGCCAAAGCTGATTTGGCAGACCTCAGCGTGGAAGCCTGGCGGGAGCTTGAACTGTTGCTCCCCTTCGGCCAGCAGAATCCCGAGCCTGTCATCCTGATCCGCAACGTTAGTGTCGATGATCTGCAAAAGCGCTTCAATATCGAAAACTGCGGAAGCAATCTGCGCAGCGGGGAGCAAGGCGAGGCGATCGTTTCCTGGAAAGGGCCCCAGACAGTGCGCTTGCTGGAATTTCGCAAAAGGAAAGAGTATAAATCAAGGTAGCCAGGCCCATGATCCACCTGAAAGAAACCTTGCGTAAAAGCATCCACATCGGATCGTTGTCGATCCCGCTTTTCTATCGGTATGTGCTGGGTTTCGAGCAGCGCGACTGGATGTCCTATCTGCTGCTGGCGGCGTTCATGGTGAGCATGGTCATAGAGTTCCAGCGCTTCTGGCAGAAAAGCTTCCGCAAGACTTTCTGGAAGATATTCGGCATCGTGCTGCGCAAGCATGAGGTGCGCGATTTCACCGGAGCCACCTATCTGCTTTTTTCGGCAATGATCTGCGTTACTTTCTTCGAGCCGGAAGTAGCTTTCTTTGCCATGTCCTTCCTTTCGATCGGGGATACCTTCGCCGCTTTGGTGGGGATAAATCTGGGCAAGCGCAAGTTTCGCGGCAGCAATAAATCTCTGGAAGGCAGTCTGGCTTGTTTCCTGAGCTGCTTCGTCTATGCCCTTGCCTTCAAGCTCAATCCCATAACGGCTTTCACCGGCGCTCTGGCGGCAACGGCGTCCGAGGTGGCCAACCTGCCCATAGACGACAATCTGGAAATGCCTCTGGCATCGGCTCTGGTCATGTCAATCACCAGGATATTTGTTTGAGTAAGGAAGTTTGTATGTTGCTTTCCTATGTGATCCCCACCCTCAACGAACAGGATTCTCTGCGGCAACTGGTGACGGAGATAGTTGCCAACAGCCATCCCCACGCCTATGAAATAATCTTTATCGATGACGGCAGCAAGGATGCGAGCTTTGCTGTGATGTCCGAACTGGCGGAGGCTGATGCCCATATCCGGGTGGTCAAGTTTCGCCGCAACTTTGGCAAGGCTGCGGCTCTGCAGTGCGGGTTCCAGCTTGCCCAGGGGGATGTGGTCTTTACCCTGGATGCCGACCTGCAGGACAATCCCCAAGAGATTCCCCATTTTCTGGCCAAGCTCGATGAGGGCTGGGATCTGGTGACCGGATGGAAGCGCAAACGCCTGGATCCCCTTCACAAGGTGATACCTTCAAAGCTGTTCAACTTTGTCACCACCCGCGCCTTTGGCCTCAAACTGCGTGATTACAACTGCGGGTTCAAAGCGTACCGCCGGGAGGTGGTCAAGGAATTGAGGATGTATGGCGAAATGCACCGCTACATCCCCGCGCTGGCACATTCTCTGGGTTACCGGATCACCGAGATTCCGGTGGAACACAGGCGGCGCGAATTTGGTAAGTCCAAGTATGGGTTTGAGAGGTATCTGCGTGGTTTCTTCGACCTGCTCACGGTTAAAATGGTGACCCAATATGTCAAAAGCCCGCTTTATCTCTTTGGCCGCATTGGCTTGATCTCCACGCTGTTGGGAACCGCCATCACGATCTATCTCACAGTCCTCAAACTCTTTTTGGGACAGCCGCTATATAACCGGCCCCTGCTCTTTCTGGGCATCATGCTCATCCTGGGCGGATTGCAGTTCATCTCTCTGGGGCTGATTTCGGAACTGATCATCAACCGGGTGGTTCCTGAACAGGGTCTGCCTGTTTCGATAGAGAAGACAATCAATCTGCCCGCACCGGAGGCCAAATAGAGTGAATCAGGTGGAGCGCTTTTTCCTGCAACGCTATGTGCAAGAACCCAAGCGCAATCTCCTGCGCTTCAGCTTTGTGTTTATGGTCTTGGGGATTGTGCTTTCCGTGGGCATCCTCACGGCCGCCCTCAACCTTTTTGAAGGCTACGAGCGAGCCCTGAAATCTGCTTTGCTGGATTCATTTCCCCATATCAGCATACAGGCGGTGTACTCGCAGCACCTGGATCCCCAAAGCTGCGAAACAGCCAGGCAGGCGCTCGCGGAATGGCCGGAGATTGCGTCGCTCACTCCCAAACTCACTTTCAATCTGATGGCCTATAGCGGAAACAAGGTCAGGGGCGGGCTGGTGAATGCCTATGCCTGGAAACGGGGGGAGCCCGTCAGCTATGCCAAATATGTGAATAAAGGCAAAGCCTTCGCTGGTCCGGGAGAAGTGGTCGTGGGCAGCTATCTGGCAAGGGAACTGGGACTGGCTTTGGGCGATACCCTGCATCTGGTCTATCCCAGAATGGATCAGATCAGCCCCCTGGGACTGTATCCCAACGATCATCCCATGAGAATTACAGGCATCTACGACTCTGGTTTTTACGAATACGACCGTTCCCTGATCATCTGCAATCTGAACGATGCGCGAGAGATCATCAGCCTGCCTGAGGGTTTCAGCAGCCTGGAGATCAAGCTCAAACCTGAATACCTCGACGGGGTAGAAGACTTGGCTTATGAATATGGCAAGTTGTTGGGACGGGATATGAGCGCCACAGGAGTGGCCAACACCCAGTTGCTGCGCATAGTCAGGATGCAGAAGTGGCTTATCTTTATCATCTTCAGCTTTCTGCTGCTGATCGCGGGGATAAATGTGATCAGCGCGGTAAGCACACTGATCTATGACAAAAAGAACGAGATCGCGGTGCTCAAGACCCTGGGCGCAGGCTCAGGCACCATCAAGCGGCTGCTCTATTACCAGGTGGCCTTTGTCTGCCTGGCATCCATCCTTGCCGGGCAGCTCTTTGGCTACATCCTTTCCTGGCTGGTGGTGCATCAGCGCTTATATCAGCTCAAGGGAGAAGTTTACTTTATCAACCGCCTCGAGCTCTACGTTTCACCGCTGAACCAGCTGGTGATCTTTCTGGTGGCCGCTGTTGTCGCCATTCTGTGCATCAGAATCCCCCTGCGCAGGATAGACCGCATGTTCATCATCGATCTGCTGCGCAATCCCTGAGGAGGAAACAAATTGATCTGCCTGGCTGGAAAATCGTTGCGCAAGACCTACTCTGACCGGGGACAACTCATAGAAGTCCTGAGAGATACCAACTTTGAGGTGGAATGCGGAGAACTTGTCTGCATCACCGGAAAATCTGGCTGCGGAAAGAGCACGCTCTTGCATATTCTGGGGCTTTTGGATGATCCCGACAGCGGCAAAGTGCTGATCGGCGGTGAAGAGGTGTCTTCCAAAATGGCAAAAGCCAACCAGATTCGCAACCGGGATATCGGCTTCGTGTTTCAGTTTCACTATCTGATGGAGGACTTGAACTCCAGAGAAAACGTTGCCCTGCCGATGCTGATTGCCGGTTCGAACAAGCACAGCGCTTTCCAGAGGGCGGATGAACTGCTGGCCATGCTTGGTTTGGAGCAGCGGGTGAACCACTATCCGAATATGCTCAGCGGAGGCGAACAGCAAAGGCTGGCGTTGGCGCGAGCCCTGATCAACAGACCTAAAATAGTATTGGCGGATGAGCCAACGGGCAATCTGGACCCCCAGCACAGCCTGGAAATTTGGAAGCTTTTCGAGAAGCTGAACCGGGAACTGGGACAGACCTTTGTGATCGTGACCCACGACGCGGAGCTTGCCGGACGCAGCAAGAAAAGATATGAACTGAGAGACGGGATACTGATCTGATACCATGAAACGCCCGCGCAAGTTCCTGTCGTTCATTCTCTTTCTGCTGCTGATCAACAGCTTGTTCTTCTTCGCATGGTACGCCCTCGACATGCAGGGCACTGTGAAGGGAATAGTGGAGCGGGAAGCGGGAAAGGCGCTCGGCGGAAAGTTGCGCATTGCGGATTTCACCATCAGTGACCGGCAGGTCTATGCTCAGGGCATCAGTTTCAAGGCAGCGGATAACTCACTCTCTTTTGAGGTGGACAACGCCCGGGTGCGCTTCAATCTGTTGCGCTTTATCGTTTCTGGTTTCAAAATCCGCAACATCCTGAACCATATTGAGATCAACAAGGCGGATGTAGCCTTCAACCTCTTGCCCGATGAAGAACCCAAGAAACCAGGCAAGAGGTTTGAGCTTCCGGATCTGACCCCTTTTTTCAATGACCTGAAAGTTAAGGAATCCAGCTTCCGCTTTCGCGGAGAGCTTCCGCTCGCGCTCACGGAAGAAGGCATGCTGGTGCTGGCTGACAGCCTTGGCGCCATCGATATTGAGGCGCGCAATTCCAAGGTAACCAGAATCAGTCTCAGCGCGCGCAGCTCCAGCAAGGGGCTAATATCTGCCACGGCGGTTCTGGACAAGGGGCGCCTCGTTTCCAGCCATGCCGAGATCAGCAACTTTATTCCCCAATACATCGACCATCCCCAGATCAAGGGCGCGGGCACGGAGCTTAACCTTGTGCTTGACGCTTCCCAAACCGCCAAAAATGCCCGCATCGAGATGAGCGGCAAGGCGATACTCTGGGACACCCACGCTACCTTGCTTAATGACTATCCGGTGCGCATCCCTTATCTTACGGCAGAGATAGATGGCGACCGCCTTTCTGCCGACATCTCTCCCAGTAGCGTGGGAAGCAGCTCCCTGGGGGGAAGCCTGAGCGTGACTGGCCTGGGGGGAAAGATGTCCCTTCAGCCCAGCGAGCTAACCCTCCAGTTGGATCTTGGCATGCTCGATCCCGGCCTGTCGGGACGGGTGGACGCCCAGCTCTTTGCGGAAGGACCGCTCAAATCTCCCTTGCTTTCCTTGCAGGCTTCATCCCCCTGCGTCTCCTATCAGGGACAGGAGGTCAGAGCGGTTACTCTGGAAGCCAACTACAGCGAGGAAGAGCTTTCTTTCAGTTTGCAGGATGCGATCTGGAACGGTCTGGCAGTCAGCCTGGCTGGCGCGATGGACACCAAATATCGCCGCCTGCTCGCCACCCTGGATGTCTCCCCTGTGGCAGGCGCGAACCCTCCTCTGAGCATTGACGGCTCGGCTGAGCTCGAGCTTGCCCTGTATGACAAGCTGCCGGAAGTGAAAGCCACTTTTGGTGGCATCGATTTCCGTGGCCAGGGGATGAGTTTTGACGGCATCATTGGGCAGCTGTTGCTGGTTCCAGCCAGCAGCGGACAACAACAGAACTACTATGTGGACTTGGATCTGCAAGCGGCGGACGGCACCCAAATCAGGGCGGTGGGTGATCTGCTGGACAGAAATTTGCTGCTTGATGCCAACCTCAATGCCCTGGAAGTAGCTGGAATCTATCCCCATCCGCTGCTAAGCCAGCTCGCCCCCCTGGTGGGCGGACAGCTTTCCGCTTTTATGCAGGGAGATGAGATTGTCGCCTCCTCGAGCCTGACGCTTGGCACCCGGGGACAGATCGAACTGAATTCCGGGCTGGACCTGATTGGCTCCTACAACTTGAAGTCGCGTCAGGGGTTCGCCTCTCTGAAAACAGAATCCGGCAGCTTCAATGGCCAGCCTCTCGATCTGGATTTGGTGTGCGAACTGGATAACACTGCCCTGAAAGTGCATTCGCTCGATTTGAACCAGCAACTCCTGCTCAGTGGAGACCTGGATCTGAATGACCTGCGGGATTTCGCCTTTGATCTCAGCCTGAAAGACCTTTCCAGCAGCCAGATCAGCGACTATTATCCCGCCCTCGACCTGCCTGAGTTTTCCGGCCTGGGGTTCTCTGTGAGCTACAATCAGCAGCGCGGCGATGAACTGCAAGCGGAGGTGATGCTGGGTGAACTGAAGCTGCCTGGAGTCCAGCCCCTGCAGGCAAGGCTAAGTTTACAGGGGCAGCCGGAGCATGTGAGGATAGCGGGAACCGTGAATAATCCGCTGCGTCAGCTTATCGCGCTGCAAGGCACCGCCAATCTCATCGATCAAGGCTCCCTGAACCTGAAGGCCACGCTCGACAAACTGGGCTTTGGCGACCTGTTGGAATCCGCTCCGGCGGAAGGCGCGATCAGTGGAGAACTGGGGCTGGCAGTGGACAGCTTCATCAGTGCGGAACGGGAGATCAGCTTTACTGCCGATCTGAACTCACCCAGGATCAGCATTCCGGATATGCTGGACTTGGAAGACCTGGATGTGCGGCTGGCTCAGTTGCCAGAGCTTTTGCGGGTGGACACCCTGTACGTCCGCGCGGCTGATCTGGCCAAAGTGGAGTGTTCCGGAGCCCTGGATTACAATTTCCTCACCCAGAACTTCTTTGAGGGCGGCAACAGCCTGGAACTGAAGGTGCAGGGATATCTCTTTGACTGGCTGGACAAGTCTCTGGATATCATCACCTCCGCCCGCGGCGAATCCGACCTGCAATGCACGGTGCAAACCCAGGAAGACCAGTTCCTGATCAAGAGCGGAAATCTGTCCCTGAGGCGGGCTTCAATTTCAATCAAAGACCAGCCCGAACCGATCCGCGATCTCAACTTTGAACTCAGTTTTGACAACAACAGGGTGAACATCGACTCCGCCCAGGCATTCATGGGCAAGGGCAAGCTGACCATCCTCAACGAGTTTGGCGAGGACAGCAGCTCTCATTTCTCGGTGGGATTTCTGGATCTGGGCAGCTTGAAGCTCAAGATCGACGAACCGGGCATCATTGCCAACATCCCCCTCTTCACCGTGCCCCGCACTTCCAGCAACATCGTGTTGCGCGGGCAAAACTCCGAATATGCCACCGTGCGCGGTCCTTTTGAGGATATGGCGATCTCGGCGGAAGTGCTGGTTTACAACGCGGATGCCGTGTATCCGCCCAATACCGGCAACCTCCTCAATCTGATCTACAGCTTCAGCGGCGCGCTCACCAAACCGCAGGAGCAAACTGAGGAACTGCCCCTGCCCTTCACCATGGATCTGATGATCCGCCTGAAGGACAACATCAAATACACCACCTACCCCACAGAGCTTTATATCGAACCGGACGCCCATCTGCATATCATCTATGACGGCAAGGAGTGGCACGCCGCGGAGGCTCATTTCCTGGCGCAACGCGGCTCCATCGACTTTTTTGGCACCGTGTTCCAGGCAGAGGAACTCACCATCAACATCCTGGAATCCCAAGACCTGATCGATATCGAGGGATCGTTTTACCGCAGGGCGGAGGACGGAACCATCATCACCCTGGCGGTAAGCACCGATTCCGACACCTCAAAACCGATCTTTGACCGCTTAAAATTCTCACTCCAGAGCGATAATCCGGACGACCGCACCATCTCCAACATCTTTGCCCGGCTCAGATACAGCGCCTCCGGAAATGAAGAGGAGCAGCAGGATGGCAACGCGTTGAGGGATGAAGCGCTCAACCTGATCTCGGACAATCTCAATTCCTCGCTGGTGGCCCCTTTCCTCCTGCCGGTGGAAAACAGCCTGCGCCGCTGGCTGAAGCTGGATAGCGTGAGCATCAACGCGGGCTTTATCCAAAACCTGTTCAACGAGTATTCCACAGTCTCAGGTCAAACCGGCGGCTTTGGCAACATGAACCAACTGATGGGCGACGTGGCAAGGTTCAGCTCGTCCATCCTGCTCAACAATCTCAACGTTTCCATCAGTAAATACCTGGGACGCAAGCTCTATCTGGACTACATGGTCACCCTGCAGGAAGCCACCGATATGCAGAGCCAGACCAAGATCACGGTGACCCACGATACGTCCCTGCGGCTTTTCCTGCCTGAAAAGTTTCGCCTCACCTACACCTTCAGATTTGAGCACGAAGACAAGGCCATCACCCACGAGATTATGCTCTTCCGTTCCTTCAGATTTTGGGGATTGTAACAAATCCTTTGACAAAAATGGCTTGCTATAAATTATGAAAAAAAAAGAACTATACCCTGGAGGTTCACATGGCTGATGTCATGGATAAAAAGAAAGCCCCTGTTCTCAACGATACCAAACCCAAAGAAGTAAAGCAGGCAGATTCTGCCGCCAAAGACGAACTCAAAGTCGGACCCAGGTTCGGTCTGGTGGAAATGATTTTGATCCTGTTGCTGGCTGGCGTGATCTTCATTTTTATCTTCGGACTGAGACAGATGCGGATAGAAAAAGCCGAGATCGCCAGAACTCAAAACCTCTTTGAGCAGATTTTGCCCACCTTTGAAAAGGTCACCACCGCCGCCAAAGCCTATCAGGCTAAAGACGAATTCGGCGCCTGGCCGATCGATATCAGTGAGCTTTTCCCCCCTTCCGAAGTGGATACCAAGGAATTTAAGTTCACCATCAACGACAGCGGCGTTGTGACCGCCACCTCCACCAAGGAATTTGGCAAGGAAGGCATCAAAGTAAACTATAATATCCCCGGCAAATCCTTCGAAATTGACGATCCCAATCCGGATGCCAAACCCAACGTGTTGGATTCCTGGTTGCCCGAAGAATAGGCTTTTTGCCCTGACATATTGAAAACCCCGCGCAGCGGGGTTTTTTCTTGCTCTCTTTCAAACAGGGTGGGTAGATCGGAATGTTCATTTCTTACTGTAAGCTCCTGTTTCGCAAACATTGGGGTGATCTGTTTCTTGGTCTGGTGTTTATACTATTTCGCTTGCATTATTACAACTGGCTATCCTTAAAAGACTGGATCACGGGTCAAGCCCGTGATGACGCGATGTAGTCTGGTAGTGCTTGCTTCAGAGTACCTTTTCACCATTTCACCTTTCCACTGACTTTACATGAGAATGTCAGATTACAAATAGCATAAAATAGCTTGATGAAAGCGATTTGGTATTACACTGTCATACTCTGAAAAAAAACTTGACTTGGATTTGCAAAATGAAAATAATGCGTTTGGTCGCTTGGTGCGATCATAGAATAATGAGTGACGATGGATATCAGACTCCCTAAAACAACAGGAGATTAAATGAGTTGGAATGAATCCCAACATTCGGCACTCAACAGCGAAAGAAATAAACAAAGACACCACAAACAAGATATTGAGGAATGGATTTGATGAAACAAGCTGTTATTTTGTTTGCCTTGATACTGTTATGTCCCTGTCTGACCGCTGGGTCTCAGTATGTGTATCTGACAAACGGATTTGAGCCGTCTGCCGCCAATCTTGCCCTGGGGGGCAACCCTGTTGCGGCTGTAAACTTCTGGCACAATGACCCATTAACATCGTTTAGCAATCCTGCTTTTACTTCATTACAAAACGGTATTCGCTATTCTTCCTCAAGCTACAATTTCTTGAAGATTCATTTAAGCAATGGAACTGGATCACTTGATTATAAAGCCTCAATAACCGCTGTTGGCCATAATGGCATTGGCTTGCTCGCTTCTATAGTGCCTGAATACGGTTACGAAACAAGTTATGGCGAGATTGGGGTTTATGATGAATTTGGCGATCTCCTGAATACGATTGAATTGTCTGAAAGAGCCGAAATATACGGCTTAGCCCTCGATCTGAATGAATTCTGCAAAAAGAACATTCCAACAGTTAAGTTCATGCCTGAAAGTGTCGATCTTGCATTGGGTGTCAATTACATACGCAACTCCAACACCCTTACTGGCAAAACCCGCTATGCAAACAGCTTTGATATGGGGCTTTTACTAAGGTCACCTCTCGCGGTTAGCCATAACTTACAAATTGAAGGTGCTTTGGGAGCATCAATGTTCAATGTTTTCAATGACTCTCAAAAATACATAAACTCTAATGGGAGCGAGACTATCTACCGCAGGCTTAATATGGCGGCGGGAGTTTCCGCCAATCTGAAAAATACATCATTCGCAACAGGACGGAGCTTGGGAATGGAAAACATAGTATCTATGCGTCTCTTAGGCGGAGGATGCTGGGAAATTGCATCTGATGAGAAATCATGGGGTATCGGAACAGAGTTGGGTCTTGTCGATTTGTTTTTCTTGAGAGTGGGTAAACATAAGAATGAAAAAGGATTCATTGAAGGTACAAGCTATGGCGCAGGCCTTAGGCTGCATTACAAGAATCTTATCGGGTTAAGATACGACTTTGCGCATTTTCCAGTGGTTCGTGGCTCCAAGGACAAAAAATGCGATAGCTTCGGATTTGACATAGACATAATAGGCTTGGTCAATTCACGCAGCTTAGATAAAAACTGAGGAGAGTTCCATGAAAGTGATCGCTATTGTCCCGTTAGTTATTACGATTGTCTTAGTTATGCTTGGCGGTTGCAGATCAACTACCGCCCCCGAGGCTGATTCAGCATGGCTGGGTGAAGCAGATCCAAATCCAATGCAAGTTGGCACAACAACCTCCATCCCCGTGAAAACACCAGCAGGTGAAGTTGTATATCTGTTTATTAATAATAGTTTGGGTCAACCTGTGAGAAACTACTCAATCGTTTCGGGTACAAATCAAGTTGTAAAGTGGGATGGCCGTGATCAAGACGGGCGAATATGTGCCTCTGGTGTGTACTATTACACATTACTAACTCCAAGTTTTAGTGATACCCATAAGTTGGTTATTATCAGGTAGCAGGATCGTGAGTCTTTTATCTGGGTGACAAGCTGAATTGCAACAGTAATTTCAGATGACCATGGTGTTCTATAGTTTATTTTCCAAAGAGGGCACGGTTTGAGGTCTGGAGTGGTTTGTTTCTGGAATCAGTGTCTGTCTGGGCGTGCTCCTTTCCACCTTTTCACGATCTAATACAAATAATGCAAACATATTAGTGCTACATTCACCAATAACAACGGCAATATTCTGCATAGTCCTTCATAGCGCCCTCCTTTGCTACTACTGCATTTAGTGCCATCATCCTTAGGTCATCCTTATAAATTATAAGGTTGACCCCAGGAAGACCCAGGTTGGAGAGGGTGATGCAAATGAGGGTAATCCTCCTCCATAATATATAGGTGCTACGATCAGGCTGTGGAAAGGTGGAAAGGTGTTTTTGAGGTGGAAAGGTGGAAAGGTGAAATGGTGGAAAGGTTCCCCCGTAGTGGACGTCAGCCCCGAAACAAATACCCCCAGTCTATATACCGTGTCATCACGGGCTTGACCCGTGATCCAGTCTTTTTAGAAATAACCACCAAGCCCCGAAAAACCACCTACAGACTATATACTGCGTCATCCCGGGCAAGCTTGCTTGACCCGGGATCCAGTCTTTTAAGGACTGTTTGAACTTCGCTGAAAACTTGTATGTTTGGCAGAGAGAGCTTATACCGGCCTCTAATCCATGCCGATTACGCCGCGCAGCATGCGAATCTTTTCAGCGGCAAGCTGGCGCGCCCTGGCTGAGCCCTCTTCTAAAATCTCGATGATGCCCTGGGGATTCGCCATCAGTTCCGTGTAGCGCTCCCGCAACGGAGTCAGGGCGGCGTTCATCACCTCAAAGAGTTCTTGCTTGGCATGCCCCCAGCCCATCCCGCCAGCCAGATAGCGTTGCCGCAACTCCTCCACCTGTTCGGGCGAGGCAAAATTGCGGTAGATCGAAAAGATGGTGCAGGTCTCGGGGTCTTTGGGTTCTTCCACGCCCTGGGAGTTGGTGACGATGCGCATCACCAGCTTGCGCAGCTCTTTTTCGGGGGCGAATATGGGAATGATATTGCCATAGCTTTTGGACATCTTGCGGCCGTCAAGCCCCATCAGGGTTTTGCTGTGTTCGGTAGCCAGGGGCTGAGGCAGGCGGAAACACTCCTGCCCATAGACGAAATTGAAGCTCTGGGCAATATCCACCGCCATTTCCACATGCTGAAACTGGTCATTTCCCACCGGAACGTAGTCCGTATCGAAGAGCAGGATGTCCGCCGCCATCAAGACCGGATAGGTATAGAGGCCCATGTTCACCCCGTCGTCCGGATCCCTGGCCGCTTCGGCATTGGCCTGTAGCATGGCTTTGTAGGCGTGGGCGCGGTTCATCAGGCCTTTGGGGGTGAAGGCCAGCAATATGGTGAGCAGCTCAAAGGTCTGGGGCACAAGCGACTGCTTGTAAAAAAGAACCTTTTTGGGGTCCAGCCCGGAAGCCAGCCAGGCTGCCGCGATCTCCAAAGTCATGTTGCGTATCGCGGCTGGATCCTTGCAGGCGTTCAGCGCGTGGTAATCCGCGATAAAATAACGCGCTTCGCAGGTTTCGCTAAGCTTCAGGGCGGGCTTGATCGCTCCCAGATAGTTGCCTATGTGGGGAATTCCAGTCGGTTTGATGCCGGTAAGAGCTACTTTCATTTTATCCTCGTTTTTATATAACTATCCTGCCAAAGAGATCCATGTCGATCACGTCGGTGACCAGCACCGGGTAGATCTTGCCTGGTTCCACATCGGCAGGTTCGACAAAGGTGAGGCCATCCACTTCGGGAGCCTGGAACCAGGCGCGTCCCTGCATCATTTCTTCCTCGTCATGCTCATTATAATCTTCAATCAGCACAGGCAGAGTCTGCCCCACATATTGTTGCAGCAGCTCCGCGGATATTTCGCTTTGCAGGGCAAGAAGCCTGTTGCGGCGGTTTTTCTCGGTGCGGGCGGGCACCTGCCCTTCCATCCTGACTGCCAGGGTGCCCTCTTCCGGGGAATAAACGAAGGCGCCCAGATGCAGGAAGCGGACTTCCCTGATGAAGCGCTGCAAGGCCTGCGCGTGCCGCCTTTTCTCGCCCGGGTAGCCGCAGATCAGAGTGGTGCGCAAAACGGCCTGGGGCAAGCTCTCCCGAATCTTGTGAAACATTTGTATGAGTTCCCTTCCGCCCCGTTTTCTGCGCATGGAGCTCAGGATTCCGTCTTCGCTGTGCTGGATGGGAATCTCAAAATAGGGCAGCAGCTTGGGAAGCCTTTTCCACAGCTCCAGCCAGTCGGTTTCAAAGTGGTCGGGATGCAGATACATCACCCTGATCCACTGGAACTGGGGGATGGCGTGCAGCTTTTCCAGCAGCTCCGGCAAGGCTTTGCGCCCGTAGATGTCCAAACCGTAAGATGCGGTATCCTGGGCGATTACGATCAGCTCCTGAGCCAGATTATCGGGATCGGCCGCCAGCCGCTCGGCTTCCTCCACCAGTTCCGGGATCGGCACGCTTTGCATCTCCCCGCGGATGGAAGGGATGGCGCAATAGGAGCAGTGGTTGCTGCAGCCGTCGCTGATCCGCAGATAGCGGTAATAGGAGTGCGTTATCGCCTTGCGCTCTGTTTTGCCTGTGCCAGGCAGCTCCAGATAGTGTTCCAGTGCGGCAAAATCCTTCAAAGGGATCCAGGTGTCCACTTCCGGATAGCAGTGCTGAAAATCTTCCATGCCGCGTTTGGTGACGCAGCCGGTGACCAGCAGTCTGCCACAGCTACCGCTGTTTTTCAATTCTGCCAGTTCGGCGAGCACCAGGTCGAGCTCGTGCAGGGAATCGCGCAGGAAGGAGCAGGTGTTCACCAACACCAGGTCTGCTCCTTCCGGCGTTTCCAGGGCTTGATAGCCTGCCCGCTCAAGGATGGCGGCGAAGCTTTCGCTGTCCACCAGATTCTTAGCGCAGCCGAGGCTCTCAAGGTAGTAAGTTTTCATTGCAAAGGATGGATGAACAATCCTGAACGCAGTTTGGGCTCAAACCAGGTGGATTTGGGGGGCATGATCTCGCCGGCGTCGGCAATGCCGAGCAGTTCATCCATGGAAGTAGGGAACATGGCAAAGGCCACAACTTCCCTGCCGCTGTCAACCCTGCGCACCAGTTCGCCGAGGCCGCGGATGCCGCCCACAAAGTCGATGCGGTTGTCCCTGCGCGGGTCGCCTATGCCCAGGATGGGGTGCAGCAGGTTGTTTTGCATAATGGAAACGTCGAGCGAATCCACCACGTTGGAGTTGTCCCAGGTTCCCGGCAGAGCTTCCAGTTTATACCAGGTTCCGCCCAGATACATGCCAAACTCGTGCAGCTTGGAGGGTCTGAAGGGGCCAGCCTGGGATACCGGTTCCACGCTGAATTTCTCGCGCACTTTGGCCAGGAATTCGTCCTCAGTCAGCCCGTTGAGGTCTTTCACCACGCGGTTGTAGTCGAATATCTTCAGTTGGTTGTCAGGGAAGATTACCGTCATAAAGAAGTTGAATTCTTCCTCGCCCGTATAGCCCGGATTCTGCTCCCGGCGCACCAAACCAACTTTGGCAGCGGAGGCTGTCCGGTGATGGCCGTCTGCCACATACAGATAGGGCAGCTTGGCAAAAGCAGCCTGGATGGCGTTGATGTCTTCCTCGGAATCCATCAGCCACAGGGCGTGGCCGATCCCGTCGTCGGACACAAAGTCGTAAACGGGGTCTTTTTGCCGCATAACTTTGGCAACCGTGGCATCGATCTCATCCTGATGGCGGTAGGTGAAGAACACCGGCGAAGGGTGCGCGTCGCAGGTATCCACGTGTCTGATGCGGTCGGCTTCCTTGTCTGCCCGGGTGAGCTCGTGTTTCTTGATGATCCCATTCATATATTCATCCACGGAAGCGAGCCCCACCAAGCCGATCTGGTCACGTCCATCCATGGTTTGGCGGTAGATGTAGAACATCGGGCGCGAGTCCTGTTTCATCAGGCCATCGTTGACATATTTAAGCAGGTTTTCCCTGGCTTTGGCATACACTTCAGGCGCGTAGAGATCGGTGCCCAGGGGCAGGTCGATCTCCGGTTTTTCCACATGCAGGTAGCTGAGGGGGTTTTTCTTCACTTCAGCCCGCGCCTCATCGGAATCCATCACGTCATAAGGCATGGAGGCTATGGCAGCCGCTTTTACCGGGATCGGGCGCAGGGCGCGAAAGGGTTTAAAAGTAGCCATTGGCTTTTCTCCTATATCTTTTTTAACTGTAAAACCTGGTTAGCACCTTGATCATGGCCAGATGGTCTTCCACTCCGGCTGTTTCGCGGGCCGAATGCATTGCCCAGAGTGGGTCTCCCACGTCAACGACTGGGATGCCCAACTGGGCAGAGACGGTCGGACCCACCGTGTTTCCGCAGAGCAGGTCGCTACGCATCATAAACTTCTGGCAGGGAACTTTGGCAGCTTCGCAAAGGGCAGCGAACCGCTGGGCGCTGGCGGCGGTGGTGGCATATTTGTGTCCCGCCTGCCATTTGATAGCCGGCCCGCCATTCATCACCGGAGAGCAGGACTGCTCGTATTTCTCGGGATAGGAAGGATGGTAGGCGTGCGCCATGTCTGCCGATATCAAAAACGAGTTGCTGAGAGCCAGATGCCTTTCCTCGGTGTCCAGTCCAAGGGATATGCCCACACGGTCCAAAACCACGGACAGCATGCTTGAACCAGCTCCCTGGCGGGTTTCGGAACCAATTTCCTCATGATCGTAGAGAACTGCCGCGCAGGTGGCTTTTGGTTTGTCGGAGGCCATGATTGCGCTCAGGATCGCGTGGCTCATGCCGAGGTTGTCCAGCCTGCCGCTGAACAGCAGATTGCCCTGCAAGCCGCCCAAAGCCGCTTTGGCAAAGTCATAGAGGAACAGCTCCAGTTCCATGATCTGTTCCGGCTTCACTTTCAAGGATTTCGCCACCGCCGCTTTGAGAGGATCGCCGTCCTGCTTTCCCACATCCACGATCGCCTGCAAGTGAACCTGTTTGTTGTAGATAAAGCCATTGTTCACTTCACGGTTCAGATGGATGGCGGCGTTGGGGATCACAGCCACTGGCTTTTGCAGGTCAACGGGCACCACCCTGACCTCTTTTCCGTAGTTGACGGCAGCCCTTCCGGCGATGCCCAGTTCCCGGTCGATCCAACTGCTGATGATGGGGCCGCCATACACTTCCACCGCCACCCGGGCGACGTTTCCATCTATCTTCAGGCTGCTTGGTTTCAGCTTCAGGCCAGGGCTGTCGATATGTGCTGCCGCAAGCTGAAAGCCTGTTTTAGCCAGGGGCTGGCTGCCTGTCACCAGGGCCACCACGCTGGTCTCGCGTTGCAGATAGTATTTCGCGCCTGGTTTCAGCTTCCATTTTTTGCCCTCATCCAGGGCGGCGAATCCCCGTTCCTCAAGCCGCTTTACTATTTGCTGGGAGGCTTGAACGGAGGTGGGCGATGCGTCCAAAAAGGACAGCAGATCCCTAATGTGGTTATTCATGGGGTTTTCTCCCTATAATATCTTGTTAGATACTAGGAAAAAAATGCCGCTATTCCTGTCAAAGGTATATTGGCGTCAGCGGTACAAATATCTCTTTATCTTCTGGGTGGGTGTCTTTTGAAAAGGCTCGTTAACGATATGTATCTTGACGATGCGGCTGAAACTTGCCAATACCTTGTTCACGTTTTGCCGGTTCTCTTCCATGATGCGCGGCAGATCAGCCTCTTTGAGGTGATCCTCGTCGAGGGCATCCATGTCCGGATAGATGAGGGCGTGCAATTGCCTGTCCCGCTCCAGAACCAGCGTTTCCCCAACATAGGGCAGGTTGTTCAGCTTTTGTTCCACCAGTTCGGGATAGATGTTTTCTCCGCTGGGGCCCAGGATCATGTTTTTTGATCTGCCCTTCAGGTAGATGAAGCCGTCTTTGTCCAGAGTGCCGATGTCGCCAGTGTGCAGCCAGCCATCCACCAGGGTTTCCGCCGTGGCTTCGGGGTTGTTGTAATAGCCGCTGAATACCTGGTCGCCTTTGAGCAGCACCTCTCCGGGGATGTTCTGGGGATCCGGGGACAGAATCTTGCATTGCATACCGTCCACGATATTGCCGCTGGATTCAAAGCGATGCTTGAACCAGTTGGCATAGGAGATCAGGGGGCCGCACTCCGTCATGCCGTAGCCGATGGTAAAAGGAAACTTGATCTTCTTCATAAAGAGTTCCACTTCCGCGTTCATCGGCGCGCCGCCCGTGATCAGTTCCACAATGTTGCCGCCGAAAGCTGCCATCAGCTTATTATGGATTTTTTTCAGGATCATGTTTTTAACAAGCGGAATCTTGAGCAGGGCTTTGATCTTTCCGCTTTCCAACTGCGGTTGCAGCTGGCGCTTGTAGATCTTTTCGATCAGCAGGGGAACGGTCAGCACCACATTTGGTTTGAGATCTTGCAGGGCGTTGAGCAGCAGCTTGGGAGCCGGGATTTTATCCAGGAAATTGATGTGATTGCCGCGCGTAACCGGATAGAGCATGTCAAAAGCGCTGGCATAGGCATGGGCGATGGGGAGGAAGGCAAAGACATTGGCACCGATCTTGAAGCACAGTTTACCCACTGCAAAGTTCACATTGGCCAGCAGGGAGCGATGGGGCAGCATCACGCCTTTGGAAAAGCCGGCGGTGCCGGAGGTGTAAACGATCGAAGCAATATCCTCGTTGTCACATATATCCGGCGGAGAAAAACCGGAGGGGCCCAGCTTGAGCAACTCGGGCGTATCTTCCAAAGCTGGCAGCAGCTCCTTCTTGTTGTCCACCCGATTGGCGAGCAGGTGAAAATCTTCCAAAGCAAAAATATACTTTACCTTGCGCAACTTGTCTTCATCGATCGCTTCAAATTTGTCCCGGTTGATAAACAGCAGTTCCGAGTCGGAATGGTTTACGATGTATTGCGTATCCTCAGGGGAGAAACTGGCCATGATTGGCACGATGGTGCCGCCAAAGGTAACGGTGGAAAGCCAGGTTAGTGCCCAGGAACTGCAATTTTTGCCTACCACGGCGACCTTGGAGCCCTTTTTCATGCCACAGGCCTTATACAGCTTGTGCATCCACATGATCCGCCTGCCGGCATCGCCATAGCTCATGGCTTTTCCGGGGTAGTCAGTGAAGGCCGGCATATCCCAGTAAGTCTGTATGGATTCAACAATATATGGAATCAGCTTAGTGTCGGTCATATCTTTCTCCCGCGCTTATAATCGTAATTTTACTTTTATTTACAGACTCCGCCATCAACAGCCAGGCCTGGCACGCGACCCACAAACGCCGCTATTCCTTTTCCGGATAACTCGGAGGGGTTATCCTTTGACAATGCACGTTGGCGTCAGACGTGCCAATCCCGCTCATCCCCAGAGGGATGCGGACGGATTTATTCGGAGTTCTTTTTCTTGAGGTTGTTTTCCTTGAGCGGCGCATCTTCCGAAGCGGCTTTGAGTTCGAGTTTTTGAACGGGTATCCAGATTTCAACCACTGATTCATCGGAATCCGCTGCGAAACGCTCGTCATAAGCCTCGAACATATCGCCCTTGGCAAGGATTAGACCTGAGGATGCCAGCCATTCGCCAAAGATATAGCCATAGGCGGAGCCGATTCCTTTGATGTTGCCAACATAGTCAAAAACGGCATAATCGCCGCCCGGGACATTGTGCAGCATAAACATTTCCGGCAATTTCTCCGACTCCTTGACCTCCATGCCCACAAAATACTTGTAGCCTTTTTGGGTCTTGGGATCATAATCCTCTCCGGTAAAGTGGATTCCATAGCAGCAGTTGCCAACCGGTTCCTTAATCTCGCCCATGAGGGAGTAGAATTTGTTCCAGATTTCTGCCATGGCATTGCCTTCCATGGCGTTTTCGGCTTCCAAGCCCATTACGGAAAAGGGTTTGCGGGCCTCAAACCTGACTTTCATTTGCTTCGCGGGCTCCTGCTTTTCTTCCGTCTGGCCTGCCAGGGGGGCAAGCGCCAGAGAAAGCACAACCAGAGCAATTAACCAACGCATAATGATCACTCCTTACGTCATTGATAGAACTGGGCGGCATGATAGCCGCGCTTGTGTTTGATGTCAAGGAAAATCGGCTATATTTCAAAATATGGGAGTAGATTGTTAATAGCAGATAATTTGATTATTTCAAACAACGCGTTTGTAAGGTCATATCTTATGAATAAGATGCAGGCATGACCGGGGGATGGAGTATAGGTGGGCGGAATCACAGAGGTTTTTCATACTGAAGAAATGGACAGGAACCCATATAGGTTAAGGATGGAAAACCTGGTTTTTCCCGCTCTGAATCTGGTGTAAAGACCTCCCTGCCATACTTGCTTTGCAGAATATAATAAGCTAACTGTCCCGATTTTACTTCATAGCTCCCTCCCTTGCTGCTACTGGCTTTGATGCCATCATCCTTAGGTCATCCCTCACCGGGTTAAGGATGACCCCAGGAAGACAAAGACTTAGCTGCCGGTTGCAAATGAGGGCCGAGTACAGGAATGATGGTTTTAACAAAGGTATCTTGTTTTGGATATCCAAGTTATGAGATGGTCGTTACACTATCGTACAAATTTGCGATAGCACTTTGTTTTACACGAAACTTCGTTCCATGATTATGGCCTGTTCTGGCATCAAAATCAACGAGAACATCACCTTGTTTGATTGCTTCCAGTAACTTATCAAAAGAAAACGTGTTGAGCATTTTAATATCGTCGTATAAGTAGTATTCCTGACCGTTTTCCCTCTTTGTTTCAGCTAATATATAAAAGCAGTTTAAGAGTTTGGTGCCCGCTTTATGTTCTATATCACTAAAACCCCAATAGGGTTGCGGATCGAGTTCGCCCAATCCTGCTCTGGACTTAACTGATTCCAGCCATATTTCATGTCTCTCTGAAACAGCACGACTATCAAAAGATGTCTGAAATCTCTTGTTAGCGTAATCTATTTTGACCATGAACCCCCTGTCGCTCGGAGAAATTGCATCAATAGTCTGCCTGAAGCTCAGTTCACTATCAGGATATTTATTTCCTGCCTCTTTATGCCTCCATCCATACAAGGGAAGAAGCATCTGAGGAACAAGCCTTGCATTTCTTGGAGAGGGTTCACAGTGATAGAGAGTTAATAAAGAGTTAGTTTGTTTGCGCTGGGTTTTTAACTCCCATTCGCCAGCGTTTGCTATTGCCAGGTTATTCTCTTTAACGCCTAATAAGTCTTCCAGCGTATTGCCAACACCACCTGCATTCCCATGCCTTCTATTCTGTACCCAGCCTTTGGCTTTAATCTTCCTAAGCGACTCTATCACATCTTCTTTCGTATATGTGGTGATCATAATCATTCCCTTGGAGGTTTCCAGAAATCTAACAGATATTCAAATGTTGTACCCATCGTAATGTAATTGCTGGGCCATCCAAATATCCCAATTTTATTGACTATATTGGTTCTGTCCCAAATAATGATATTACGGAGTTCATATCCTCTGTTTCTCAACTCTTCAATCAGGTAAGTATGCTGTGTTATCCTCTTGTTTTCCCACCAGAAGTCAGGAACATTGATAACACAATGTGCCTTTTCGCGCATAACTGGAAGCAAAGAACTGAATATATCCCCCATCACAGTCGTCCATTTTTCGATTTCATAAGTACCAAGGTCACGTTCGTCCTGTGAGTATTGCTCAATTTTGTTTAATTGCTCGTTATTGCGGTCGCGTCTTGACTTATTTTTACGCTTTCTGTTTAACAGGTTCGCATAGGGAGGGGATGTCCAGATAAGACTCACACTATCTGGTTCAAGATAATCAGCGATGTTTCTGGCGTCATCCAGCACGGCTAATTGCTGACTTGTGTTAAAGATATTATTTGCATTGAGACGTTGATTGCATAACTCTATGTATTCTTTCTTTAGATCGAACCCAACTGCATTCCTGTTCAAATCCTGAGCAGCTACGAGTGTTGTGCCGCTTCCCACAAATGGATCGACAACTAACTCACCAACGTGAGAAAACAGAGATATTACTTTATTAGACAGACTGATTGGGAAAGTGGCAGGATGAAGCTCTTTATCTCTTATGTCCCGTTTCTCATAGAAGAATTGCCAAACTCCCAACTGAGATACTAACCACTCCTTAGCCGTCATACAGTTGATATGTGTTTTTGGGCAACTACACAAGCGGGTATAGTCTATTTTGAGTTTTTTAGTGTTTGCTTGTTTAAAAGATACTTGTGCTTCCATTTTCGTCCTCTTGGCCTTAAACTCAATCAATAAATCCTAAAGTATTACAAACTTATGAGCCAGTGTAAAATGCTATTATAATCCTACGATACAGTAGTGGCAAATTCTGTCAATCCCAAACAATGCTTTGCATGACTTCAATAATCGATTGCACATTGGTAACAAAAGGCATACGTAACAGAAATAAACCTCAAGGGAATCCTACTTTCTCAACATCAGCCACATGAAGAAGGGGCAGCCGACAGCCGCGGTGATCACGCCCACGGGCAGTTCGATCACGGCGATGTTTTTGGCGATCAGGTCGCAAAGCAGCAGGAAAACGCCGCCGCTAAGCAGTGAGTAGAGGTAGATCCTCTTTTGTCCGGAAGGGATGAAAAACCTCACGATATGGGGGATGATGAGCCCCACAAAGCCGATGATTCCGGCAAAGGAAACCGTGATCCCGATCAGCAGTGAGCTTACGATAAAGACCTTCTTTCTCAGCGAGGGAACGTCGATGCCCACGCTGCCCGCGTAGATGTCGCCGCCGCTGAGGATGTCCAGCGCCGTGGACTTGAAATAGAGCCAGATCATCAGCAGCAGGGAGATGGCCAGCAATCCCAGGAAGAAGTTCCACTCCCGGATAGTGAACACATGCCCCAGATTTCCCATCAAAGTGCCCAAAATAACCATGCTATCCTTTTGAAAGAGATACATCAACAGCGATATGCCCGCCGAAAAGAACATCCCGGCTATCACGCCCGCGATAAGCAACCGGCTGCGGTCGAAGCTGCCTTTGCGGCGAGCCAGTGACCACACCACCAGCAGGGTTATCCCGGCTCCGATGAAGCCCCCAACCGACATGAGCAAGGTGAGTCCCAATACACCGGTGAGGATGGCGCCAAATGCTGAACCGGAAGAGACGCCAAGGATATACGGCTCTGCCAGCGGATTGGCAAGCATCAGTTGATAGACGGAACCCACGGCGGCCAGAACCATCCCCGTATAAAGGGTCAGGATCAGGCGGGGTAGGCGGATGTTGACGATCACGTTGGCATCCGGAGCCCCGCTGAAGAGGTAAGCCACGACCACTGCGCTGCCCAACGCCAGAATGATCAGGGGATAGATCAGCCTCCTTGGCATGGGTTCCTAAAAAGTGTCCAGCAGTTCACGCAGGCGTTCCATGCCCAGAATTGCCCTGGGTGTGGCGCGCTGCAGCCAGTCCGGATTTATGTCTTTTTCAAAATAGACGCGCTTGTTTCGGATGGCGGGGATGTCTTGCCAGCCCTTGCGGTTGAGGATGGTTTGCAGGCTTTCCTGAGAGTAGCAGATGATGATATCCGGCTTGGCTGCCACCACATCCTCGGCGTCGATGCGGCAATAGTCGCGTTCCAGGACGTCGAACACGTTGTTACCCCCGGCGGTTTCGATCAGATCGCCCACATAGGAGGCATCCGAAACGCTCATCAAAGGATCGCGGTAGATTTCCATGTAAACCCTGGGCCTGGGCTTGCCCTCTGAGCGGCGGCGCAGCTCCTCGATCTTGCCTTCCAGCTCACTGGCCAGTGAGTTGGCTTCCTCTGTCCTGCCTATCTTTTCGCCGATGTAGTTTACAGCGTGGGAGATATCCCTTACCGAGCGTGGATAGATCTGATGCACTGTGTAGCCAAGCTTGCTGAATTCCTGGGCCATGGCATCGTGCTCCAGCGAGGAGGTGAAGATCATATCCGGTTTGAGGGCAATCACCGCTTCCCTGTCCACCAGGCCAAAGTTGCCCACTT
The DNA here is from genome assembly GCA_035420965.1 of Candidatus Cloacimonadota bacterium. Classification (GTDB taxonomy): domain Bacteria; phylum Cloacimonadota; class Cloacimonadia; order Cloacimonadales; family Cloacimonadaceae; genus Syntrophosphaera. The sequence continues at coordinate 27,535 of DAOLWC010000011.1, forward strand.
TCTTGATCTTAGCAAGCTGCGGGGGGTAGTCGCATTCCTGGGTGAGGCCCACGATCTGATCCTCCGCGCCCAGGGCGGCGATGATCTCCGCCACTTCGGGAGAGAGTACCACCAGGCGTGGCTCTGTGGAGCTTGGCGGGGTTTTTTGGCAGGATGAGACTGCACCCGCAAACAGCAGGATTATCCCCAAACTAATGATGCTAAAAGTCTTTCTCAAAATATCACCTCTGATCTTGTATCCGGGAGCTATCCCGCATTGTGTTCCAATACAAAGCAGGCGGGGCGGGCAATCTGTCAACTGCTTTTTCCCTATACCGGGGAGGAAATTGGGCTTGACAAGGCAGCACGCGAATAATTAGGCTGCGCTGCGGGGAAAATATGAAACAGACAAAGCTGACCGACATCTATCGCCTATTGCTGGATCTCTACGGAAACCGGGGCTGGTGGCCGGGGGAGAACCAGGACGAGATCGCCATCGGCGCGATCCTGGCCCAGAGCGTGGCTTGGAAAAATGTGGAAAAAGCCTTGCGAAACCTGAAGCAGAGGGGTGTATGCAGCCTGGCAAAGCTGGTGGAACTGGAGCAGGATGAACTGGCCGCCCTGATTGTGTCCACCCTCTATTACAATCAGAAAGCGGAGCGTTTGCAGCGTTTTGCCCGCTATTTCCAGGCTGAGGCAGGGTCAGATTTCGCCAGGCTGTTCGGAGGCGAAATAGACGGCCTGCGCTCGCGGCTGCTTTCCCTGAAAGGACTGGGGCCGGAGACGGTGGATTCGCTGCTGCTCTACGCGGGCGACAGGCTGGTCTTTGTGGTTGATGCCTATACCCGGCGCTTGCTGTACAGGCTGGGCTTCACCGCGGAAAAAGCGAGTTATGACGAACTGCAGGACTACATCTGCAGGCGGATACCCAGGGATTTGGCGCTCTACAAGGACTTTCACGCGCAGATTGTCTGCCTGTGTAAAGACATCTGCAAAGCCAAACCCAGGTGCGGGGATTGTCCGCTGCGGGAGGTCTGCCAGACTGCCCGTTCCGGTTCAGTTGATTAGGGCTTGACAGATTTGAGTATGCTTTTATCAGGCAAATATCATCGGATTGAGGAGACACTATGATTTCCCAAAAAGCATTGGACAGTATCACGTTGATTATGTTTCTGATCATTCTGTTGGCCATTCCCATAGGCTTGATACAGGTGATTCTGGGGGGATCGCTTTTCTCCAATGTGTCAGCCTGGATGCTGAGAGCGGTGGAGATCGTTTTTGGGATCACGATTGTGTTGATGATTGTGGTGCTGGTGTTGGAAAACGACGATCCCGTGCACACCCTGGCCTGGATTCTGGTTTTGCTCTATATCCCCGTGGTGGGCTTTTTCCTCTATCTGTTCTTTGGGCGCAACTGGCGCAAAAGCAGGCTGTTCAGCCGCAAAGAGCTGCAGGATAGCTTCCGCTTCGAGGATGTGGCGGGGCACTTTTTCAAGCCGGACGGACGAGAGAACTTTTCCCCTCTGCAGAAGCGGATAAGCACTCTGCTGGATAACAACAGCAAGGCTATTCTTACTTACAGGAACGAGGTGGACATCCTGGCAGACACCAACGACGCTCTGGACCTTATCTGCGACGAGATAGCCAAAGCCAGCCGTTACGTGCATCTGGAGTATTTTTCCATAGCGCGCGACTCCACGGGAAAGAGATTGAAAGAATTGCTGATCCGCAAAGCTTCAGAAGGGGTGGAGATTCGCTTTATCTACGACGATGTGGGTTGCTGGAATCTGGGTCCGCGTTTTAAGGCCATGCTGAGAAAGGCGGGGGTGCAGTTTGTCCCCTTTATGCCGGTGTGGATACCTTTCCTGAACAGCCGGCTCAACTACCGCAACCATCGCAAGCTGGTGATCGTGGATGGCAACTTGGGCTTTTTGGGCGGCCTCAATATCGGGGATAAGTATATGGGCAAAAGCAAGTATTTCGGCTACTGGCGCGATTCGCTGGTCAAGCTGCGTGGCGAAAGCGTTACAGCACTACAGACTATATTTCTGATGGACTGGTTTTTTGTGAGTAAGCAGAATCTGCTGACCAAAGAGGCTTTTGCCAACTTCACGTGGTCGCCGGAACCATCTTCCCAAGAGGGATTGTATAAGCCCGTGCAGATCACGGCCAGCGGCCCGGACACCGACCACGCCAGCATCATGCAGGCCTATTTCTGCGCGATCAGCAATGCCCGCAGGAGCATCAGGATCACCACACCCTATCTGATTCTCAATGGCAGCCTGCTGATGGCTTTCAATACAGCCGCGCTTAGCGGGGTCAAAATCCAGATCATCCTGCCCGGTAAAGCCGACCACTTCATCGTGTTCTGGGGCAGCCGTTCCTACTACCGTGAATTGCTGGAATTGGGGGTCGAGATCTACGAATATCAGGCGGGCTTTATCCATGCCAAAGTGCTGATAGTGGACGATGAATTACTTAGTACGGGCACGGCAAACATGGATCTGCGCAGTTTCAACCACAACTTTGAGGTGGCAGCCATGATCTATGATGAAAGCATTACAGCCCAGGCGCTGGAGCATTTTGCGGAGGACATGAGCAAGAGCCGCAAGGTCGTGCTGGACGAGTTTCAGCGGCGCTCCATCTTCAAAAAAGGCGTGGAGTCGCTTTGCCGCCTGTTTTCACCCCTGCTGTAGGAGGTAATGTTGCGCACATTTGTCAGGGTTCCTTTCACTGAGGATATCATTGCGGTCTCCGTGGCTGAGGCCAGGGACAAAACTGTCCTGGTGTATCCCACCAAGGTTTCAGCCAATCAGGCCAGGCGACGCTTCATTTCCGCCTGGGAGTTGCAGGATTGCGAGTTTCTTTCCATGGAGCAGTTCAAGCAAAGGCTGCTGTTGGCAGACAAGCCTGTGGTGCAGGAAGACAAGCGCCTGCTTTGCCTCTGGCAGACCCTGAGCGCCGGGGAGCGGGAGTTCTTTCATCTGAACAGCTATTTTGACATTGTGGAGTGGGGAAATCATTTCTTCCAGTTCTTTTCCGAGCTTTGCGACGAGATGGTACCGGTGGCAGAACTAAGCGGAATGGGGGCTTCGGGTGTGGTCAATCTGCTTGCCTGGCAACAGGATTACATCCAAAAGGTGCTCTCCATTTGCCAGCGCTATCTTGCTTTTTTGGATGGCAAAGGCTATACCGATCCTATAAATTGTTTGCTTCCTGACGAGTTAAGCAACCCCTGGCAGGGTTATCGCTTTGTTTTCGTAAACCAATACTACTATAGCAATCTGGAGCTGAAGCTATTGGACAGGTTGGAGGACTCGGGCTGCGAACTGCTCATTATGTCACAAAATCTGGAGCAGGAAGAGGAACAAGACCTTGCTGCCGAAGCGCTAAGATTGGATAAAATAAGCGCGGAGCAGGTCAGGACCAAGACAATCAGAATAGTCAACTGCGAAAATGAAGACCAGATGATCAGCGTGTTCCTGGCCACTCAGGCCAGGCAAATGCGCCAGCAGGGTGAGCAGGCGGCGCTCCTCGATGCACACTTTCACGAAAAGCATTACAGCCGGCTGATCAATCCTGATCGCTATCCCAATGTTCTTTCCTCCAGAATGACAGGTACCTGTTTGTACAGGATGTTGCTCACTTATCAGGCCCATCTCACGGCCATGGCGGGCACTCTGGATCAGGCTTTTTTGCCCACCCGCCTTGTGCTGGACGCTTGTTCCAAGCGGGAATTCATTTTCTGTTACCAGCCCAACTGGAGTGAGCGGGAGCACCGGATGCTACTACATGAGATCAGGACGCTGCTCGATCAGGAAGTGCTGTATCTGGACAGGGAGCTGAGGGTGTTTGACCAACTCCGGCGCAACGGGGAGTTTCCCCTTGCTCGTGCCCTGCTGGCTGCCCATTTTGCGGTACTGGTCAGGCTGGCTGGGATAGGTTCTCCCCTGGATTTGGTTAATCTTATCGACATCGATGGGGGGTTGGAGATACAGAAGATGTGCTCTCAGCAGGAGTTGCTGCATAGCGATATACTGGAGCAGTTTTACGAACGTCTGGCCAACTATGCCAGCCTCGATCAGTTGCCGCTGGTATCAGACTGGCAGACGCTGTTTGGAGAGGAGGGCATAAACCTTGCTTCAAGCTTGTTGAGGCTGTTTCTGGAGTCCCTCGCAGGAACCGGCATCAGAAGCGATCAGGGCGGCAAGTGCCCCCAGATAGAGGTCAGCAACCTCCTGGACAGCCGCAACCTTAGCTTCGAGTCGGTGGCCATCCTGCACGCCATCGAGGGCGAATATCCCTCCAACCCCCAGCCAGTCTGGCTGTTAAACGAAGCACAGCGTGGCCTGCTGGGTCTCAAAAGCTATCCCGTGCTGCGGGAGAGGGAGCGGTACTATTTTCTGCGCCTGATCCTGAGTTCCCAGAATGTGTGTATCTACACCTACCGCAATCAGGAGAAGGATATCGAGCCAGGCAGCTTTGTGACCGAACTGCTGCACGCCAAAGAGCAAGGCTGGCTGGAAGGAGTGGAGATTTCCGAGGTTCCCTACAAAACTGAGGTTTCGCTCTTATTCAAAGCGAGGCAACAGATCATGCCACCGGATTGGACAGTTCTGCCTCAGCTTGCCGACGCGTCTCAATGTGGCCTGGACGAGAAGAATCCTGCCAGCTTTTTCACCCTGCCCGCCGATCCCGCGAATGACCTAAACAACGGCACAGAGGTGACAGCTTCCTACTACAGCCTGTCGAACCTGGAAAAGAATCCCATGCTGTGGTATATCTGCGACCTGCGGCATCTGAAGCAGGTGGAGTTGCGCCCCAGGGAAACGATCAGCCGCAGGTTGTTTGGCAGCCTGATGCACGATTTTCTCAGGGACGTGCTACAACCCCTGGCAGGCCCCCACCGGGATATTACTCCGCTGGAACTCGCTTTCAAAGACAAGAGCGCCTTGCATGACATTCTGGACAAGAAGATTTCGGATGAACTGTATCTGTATAAGATTCCGCAGAATTACAACTACGAGTTTCTGCGGGGGATCATCTCGGACTGCCTGGTGGAGTCGGTGTTGCAGTTCTACCGGGACTACCTGTTTCCCACTTTGAAATCCGGCCCCTACCGTCTGATACCGGAGGATTTGAATACCACAAAAGATGAGACCGATGCCAGGCTACTGCACACCGTGCCCCACCAGGGAAAGGAGTATTCCCTGCTGATCAGGGGCCGTGCCGACCTGCGGATCGAGTGCCCGGACAAGTATTACATCATCGATTTCAAGACCGGCGCATACGAGGTGGATCAACTCATCTTCTACGAATACTTTTACTATCTGATCGACTCCGAATACCAGGACGCGAAGCTGGAGTCCCGTTTTTGGGAGATCTTGAATCAGAAGCTGGCGGATAAAGCCAGTTCCCCCCTCAAACGGACTCAATGGCTGGCCAGAACCAGGGAAACTTTCGCGGCCAGATTGGCTGAAGGCTTCGGGCTGGCGAAGAAAGTGGCCGACAGGCAGAATCTGGTCAGGATTTCCAGAGCTGATCTGTATCGCAAAAAATATGGAGGCCTTGCATGAAGCAGTTCAAAAACCGGATCATAACTGCCAGCGCCGGCACAGGCAAGACCTACCGCCTGGCGGTGGAATACATCCGCATCCTGCTGGAATACTACAACGCCGAGGGTTTCAGTCCGGACAACATCCTGGTGCTCACTTTCACACGCAAGGCCACAGCCGAGATTCGCGAACGCATCATCGGGCATATCAGCCTGCTGCTTTCCGACAAAGCGAATGATCAGGATAAACGGATGGAATTGCTTGACGTTATCCGCACCCAGGGAGGTCAGCGCGAACTCAACGACGCTGAAAAAATGGTTCTGGAGGGGAGCCTGAACAGGCTTTCCATCGACCGTAAGCAGTTGCAGGTTATGACCATCGACTCCTATATCAACTCCATTTTCCGCAACATTGTGCGTCCTCTGCGCAGTATCGACCGCTTTGAGATCGATCTGCAGGCGGTGGAGAAACGCTTGCCCTTCCTGATGCAGCACCTCCTGGATCCAAGTGTGAAGTCTATGCTGGACAGTCTCTTGAAGCGTAAGGTTACGCCCTCTCTGGACGAATACAAGGATTTCTTTATCTCCCTGGTTCAGCAGCGCTGGCTCAAACATCTCATCGACAAACTCCATTCCAGGCAGGGAGCTTCCGCCCTGGAACTGGCTGCCCGGGAGGAAACAGACGACTCTAAGCAAGCCCGGTTGGAGGAGTGCATGGAGCTGTTTGGCAGGATGGTGTCTCTGATAGAGTCTGCCAAACCGGATAAGGATCCTGAGGAACTGATCAAGAAATCGCTGAGGGATCTGCTTTCGCAAAAAAGCTTGCAGGAGTTGGACTTGTCTGCCAGGGCACGGGAGTTTTGCCGCACATCCCAACGCTGCCACATGTTTTTCAAAGCAATTTCCGATGGCAACATCTACAATGCGGGCAGGATCAAAGGCAAGGGCCTGGAGGAGCAGGTAACGCAGCTTGCTGAACTGCAGGAGCAGTTGCGGGGAAAACTGGCGGACTATCTGATGCTGACCCTATTCCTGCCTGAGCAAGAGGAGATTCTGGACCTTTGGGGAACAACCCTGGCAGAATATGACAAGCTGATCTACAAATACAAGAACATGACCTACGACGACGTCGCCTGGTTCAGCCTGGAAGCGCTGTTCAGCGAGGAGCCGCCGCTGTTTGACCTCAGCAATGAGGTGATCGCCACCGAGTTTTACCAGTTTCTTTCCCATCGCAGCCGCTTTATCCTGATCGATGAGTTTCAGGACACCTCCCTGATGCAGTTTGCCATCCTGAAACCCATTCTGGAAGAGGTTTGCTCGGGACAGGGCAGCAAAGATTTCGGGGGCATGATCGTGGTGGGTGACGAAAAGCAATCCATCTTTGGCTGGCGGGGTGGAGAGCGTGAGTTGCTGCGCAAGCTTCCCGTCCTGATTCCTTCCCTGCGAGAGCTGCAGATCGAAGATTTGGACGATTCCTACCGCAGCAGCCCCGGCATGATGAAGTTCATAAACGCGGTGTTTCAGGACAAGGGCCTGCATCAGTACCTCGCGGAGCAAGGGCAGGAATGGGATTATCGCACTGTAAACAGCGCGCGTCCAGAGCTTGAGCATCTAACTCAATTGGAGGTGAGGACCATCAGCTACGGAGCCAGAGGCGAGGAAGATGACCTGCATGCCGTGTTCAGCGAATTTGTGCAGGGAACGGTTATAAAGAATTATGACGAAGATAAGCAGGAGAGCGTGGCCATTCTCTGCAGGAAAACCAACGAACTTACTGAGATTCAGCAGGTTTTACAGGAAGCTACAATTGCCAATATCTTCCAACCCACCAGTTTGCTGACGGAGCATCCATGGGTGGCACCTCTTATCAACTGGCTCAGGTTTTTGGCCTGGAGGGATTGGCTGGATTTCCTGGCGGTGTTGCGTTCCAACTATATCATGCTCAAAGCCGCACCTCTCAAGGCTGTAGTCGATAGCATTGACAGCAGCGGGGGTCAGACTCCTGATCTCAGCGCCATTCCGCTGGCGGCAGCCCTGCTCAAGCTGGCGGATGGCATGGCTGGTTCTCTGGCCGGGGCTTGTCAGGACTTTGTGGACATTTGCCTCAAAGGCAAAGAATTGCACGAAAGGGACTATCTGAACATCAACGCGTTTTTAACCCTGGCCAACGACTATGAGCTTTCCACGGCTCAGCGTGATAAATCCATCCCGGGCTTTCTGGACTATCTGGACGACAACAAAGAGCAGGAATTTCTCAAACAGGTAGCAGTGGAGGGTTCTGAAGAACTGCAACTGCTCACCATCCACAAATCCAAAGGCCTGCAGTTTGACCGGGTGTTCCTCTTTTTCAACCTCAGCGGGGGAAGCGGCAGCGACTGGACAAAACTGAAATGGTTTTTCAACTACGATAAGGACGACCTGCAAAAACTTAGCGATTATGCCCTTACCTATCACTATGAGGATTTGCTCAAACACTCCAGCTTCAAATATTTGCCGGACTCCATGGAAAGCCGAGAAAACCTGGAGGAACTGAACAACCTTTATGTGGCATTCACCCGCGCCAAGACGGCTCTGCATATCTGTTTCGCCTATCGTGGCGGCGATGATTGGGGCAGCTATCTGACAGGCAGGGAGGACAAGGGGCAGGTCGAGCTGCCTCATCTGCTTTGCGATGCTTCGCTAAGACATCTTGCGGCTTTTGAGGGAGCGGAGAGCCTCGGCTCCGGCGTCCGTTGGCGATCAACGCTCCCAGCTCCGGATGAGGCCTCCTCAGAGGAAAAAGAACAACCGCAAAAGATTAACCTGGATGACCTGGCCGCGGCTTTGCCGGAACCAGACGCCGGGCTTGAGCCGGAAGCGGTTGCGCCTGACTCTCCGGCTGTCAAGGACTGGAAAAAGATTTGGATTGAGGACAGGCACAACTTGTTCGGCAATCTGGTGCATTACTACCTGAGCTTCATCAAGAAGAACCTGGATGAGGAGCACGAGCGGGCGCTCAGGCAGTGCCTGGCTTTCTACGGCTCATTGCTGACGCATGATGAGATCGTGAGCAGAATCGAACTATTACGGGCTTCCCTGGCTGAGCACGGCTATCTCTTTGAGCCCCGCTGGGACAAGGTGTTCACCGAATTTTCCCTCTATCTGGACGGCAGGGAAAAGAGGCTGGACAGGCTGATGCTGGACACTCAAGCGAAAGAGGCCCTGATCCTGGACTACAAGACAGGAAAGAGCATGGACGCCTCCCAGCTTGGAAGTTACGAACAAGCGTTGGCGGGGGTGCGGGCAATCTCGGAACAGGGATACACGATCTCATCCAGATTTGTGATCCTGAATAATCTGGGTGACCTCGAACTCTGATCACGGACGCCAGTAGGCAGATACGGAGGAAAGGTGTTTTTGAGGTGGAAAGGTGAAATGGTGCCGTTGTTGTGTAGCGGCGCTTGCCATAGCGCCGTATAGTGTGGCCATCCGACCACAAAACAAAGCACATCAGACTAAACACTGTGTCATCACGGCCTGCGAGCCGTGATCCAGTCTTTTGGAAACAACCAGCCAGCCCCAAAACAAACCACCCCAGACTAAATGCCGTGTCATCCCGGGCTGTCGAGTCCCCGCCAAAGCGCGCAGTGGTTTGGTGGGGTGACTTGACCCGGGATCCAGTCTTTTGAGGACGGTTTGAAGTCCGAGCCGGCTTCAGGACTGGCATAAGCATGAAACCCATATTGCCGGCTCGAACTCCAAACCCAAGCCAGCATGGAGTTCATTGAGCCAGGACTGGCTTCATATTGCCACCAGACGCTTTGGGCTCAATGGACTTCATGCGGAAAAAGGAGAGCCGGTTGTAATACAAGAGACCACATGTAAAAAGTAGCGGCGCTTGCTAAAGCGCCGCCAGGGTAAAACTATAAAAAAGGATGGCCATGCAAAGCCATCCTTTCGTATCTATATCATTTATAGTTTACTTGACCAACACCATTTTCTTGCTTTCGGTGTGTCCGGCCGCCGTAAGGCGGTAGAAATAGACTCCACTGGAAACGGGGCGGTTGGAGGAATCGGTTCCATCCCAGGTGAAGGAATGCCTTCCCGCGGGTTTGTTTTCGTTGGCGAGGGTTTTCACCAGCTGTCCTTTCAGGTTGTAAACCGAGAGATTGGCAGCCCCGGCAGCGGGCATGTCGAACACGATGGTCGTGCTGGGGTTGAAGGGGTTGGGATAGTTCTGGTGCAGCATGTTGCTCGCCGTGGGGATATTGTTGTCGTTATTGGGATCATTGGGTGGAACTGGGAAGGTGATCTGCAGTTCCATAAACATCACTTCTCCGCCGTCCGGGTTGGGATGGTAGGCGGGGGAATTCACGTTTGAACCCCAGGTGTAGTCGTTGTAGAACAGCACGCCGATCTTGCCGACCTTTTGGCCGTTGGGATTGGTGTTCACATAGATCACCTGGTCCGCGGGATAGGTGTACATGGGCTTGATGCCGGCGAACTCGGGAGTTTCCACATTGTTGAGGATGATCGGTTCGCTCCAGTAACCGCCATTGTTGGGGGAAACCGAGATCCAGATCTCCGGGGTGTTGGCAAAGCTGGTATAGTTGGTGTCGCTATAGTAGTTGAACATACGGGCACGCTCAGATTCCTGCCACACGCAGACCATCATTCCCTGGGCATTAGGCTCGGAAAGCTTTACATTATTGTAGTGGAACATCATGGCGTCGTTATGGGCTGCCTGATCCCAATGGGGGAAAGGCCACGCAGTTGCTGTTATAGGGTAAAAGCCGCTGCTGTTGTCTCCGCCATATTCATCCACGACCCCCCATGGCGCTTCCATGTCCCAGGGGGTGAAGGTCAGATTGTAATCGTCAGTGGGATCCTGCTGGGGATAGATTTCCTTGATCGTAAAGTTATGGGTGCTGGGATCATACACGAACTCTTTGACAAAATGGAAGGCGGGATAGTAGTATCCGCTGTAAGCCCTCAAACCCCAGAGATGGGCTACGTGGATCCTGCCATTGGCGTCCCTTACCGCGTTCAGGTGGCCGGAATTGATGATGCCGAAAAACATCTCTCCATTGTCTCCGTAGGGGATGCCTCCCAAGTCGGGGTGGCCCCAGTATCCGGTGGTGTCGCTGGGCGCGGAGTCCGGGTTCCAGGTGGGGATGTCGCCATAGTCGCTGTAGCGTGTCCAGGTTCCCTGACCGTAGTTGGGACACACATAGACGTCCATATCCGGAACTTTTATAGTATTGTCTTCTCCGTCCCTTGCGGTATGGTGTCCAGCCCAATAGAGGTTTCCGGCGTTATCAGTTACGAGGGTGCCGGCAGGCCGGTTGAAGGATGTCGTGGTATGGTTCCAGGTGTCCATCTCCGGAATTGTGGTGTGATTCCAGGCCAAAGTGGAGCCCGATTCGATGTCGTCACCGTCAAAATCGGCATAGGCGATATACATGTTTTCGCTGGGATAGCTGTTCATGGCGTGGGTAATGCTGTTGCGCATGCCCACATAGACGCGGCGTTTGCCAGCCACGGGGGAGGGGCCGATCACCACGCAGGGCCAGATAAACTCATTGTCATCGGTGGTAATACCCTCGGGAGTGGTGATGGTGGTGGGGTTGTCCGCCAGGACGGTGAGGTCGTTGAAGAGTCCGGCGATGCCCGCTATGAAGGCGTCACTGGTAAACTGTACTTCATTTTGGGAGTCGGAATCGGCATTGGCATGCCAGGCGTACATGGGCTTGGCTGTCACCGGGTCGATGGCCATGGCTCCAAAGCCCTCGTGGTTCTGCACGCTGGTGATTTCGTTGTTGTTGATTACGGTTCCAGATGGATTCAGATAGGCGTAAAACTGCCGGCGGGTGGAAGTGGCTTGTCTGCGGCCGTGGTAGGTTAGGAAATATCCGCCTCCTGCGCTTGGGGGGATCACCTTGAGGGGCAGGGAATTATACGCGCCAATCATGTAATCGTAGTAGTTTACGATCAGGCTGGTGGGGTTCTTGGTGAAGGTGAACTCAGGCGCCTGGCGGGTCCTCTCGATCGCCTTGCCCTGGGGAGTGGCAACAGGCGTGTACTGGGGGCCGGCTGGCATGATCTCTGCCAGGGCTAGCGCCGGCAACAGTGCCAGCACCATGATAAATAAACAAAGTTTCTTCATAATCATCTCCATTTATTTTATTAGTTTTAGCACTGATCTTTCACGGCCTTCCCGCCATCCGGGCAGATGGCGCTTGCATCCGCGGCAAAACCATAGCACTAAATGGGTCTGCGTCTTTCTTTATTCGCGGCTTGGAAAATTGTCAAGCATAAAAATCCACCGGGTCTCTTGCAGCTCCGCTACAGGTAAAAAAAGAAACCCGGCAGCAGAGTGCCGGGTTTCGCAGCTTATCTTGTCAGTTATTTATTTGATCAGCATCATCTTCCTGGTTTCGGTGCTGCCATTGGCGGTGAGGCGATAGAAATAGAGGCCGCTGGAAACGGGCCTGTTATCTTTATCGGTGCCATTCCAGGTGAACGTGCGTCTGCCGACGGGTTGCTTGTCGTTCACAAGGGTCTTGACCAGCTGGCCTTTCACGTTGTAGATGGAAAGGTTGGCATGGCCGGAGACGGGCATATCGAAATTGATGGTGGTGGTGGGGTTGAAGGGGTTGGGATAGTTCTGGAGCAGCATATTGCTAACCGCGGGAGCGTTGGGGTCGTTGGTGGATTCGGAAAGCGGGAAGGTGATCTGCATTTCCATGAACATTACCTCTCCGCCGTCCGGGGTAGGGTGGTAGGAGGGGGTAATGGCATTGGAGCCCCAAGTGTAGTCGTTATAGAACATAACGCCGAGCTTGCCGACTTTGTTACCTGCGGGAGTGGTGCTTACATAGATAACTTTGTCCGCCGGATAAACCCACATGGGTTTGATTCCGGCAAACTCAGGTGTCTCGACGTTGTTCAGGCAGATCGGTTCGCTCCACAGGGCGCCATTGTCGGGAGACACGGAGATGTAGATCTCGGGGGTGTTGGCAAAGTTGATATACTGGGAGTCGCTGTAATAGTTGTACATGCGGGCGCGCATCGCATCCTGCCAGACTGCGGCCATCATTCCTTGTTCGTTGCCTTCGGTAATCTTGTGGTTACTATAGTGAAAGAACATAGCGTCTCCGTGGGCGGCATAATCCCAGTGTGGGAAGGGCCAGAACTTAACGGGGTTCAGATAGTAGTTGCCGTCTCCACCATCGTAGTATTCGGGGACGCCCCAGGGAGCTTCCACGTCCCAAGGAATAAAGACTGTGTTGTGGTCGTCGGCAGGGTTTTTCTGAGGATATACTTCATTGATGGTAAATTCTTCAGTTGCAGGATCGAATACGAACTCTTTCACCAGTTGGAAATCTATCCAGTAACCACCTTCAATGTGGCCCATGCTCCAGTTGCCGATGGCGTGCAGTTTTCCATTGTTGTCAGTTGTGGCATTGAGGTGTGAGGAGTTCACTATCATCCAGACAAGTTCGTTATCCGGATAACCGATACTATTATCGTCCACAAAGTAACCATTGGTTCCACCCTGTGTTCCCGGGGGGTTCCAGGTGGGAAGGTGGCTGAAGCCGCTGACGCGGGTCCAGGTGCCCTGGCCGTAGTTGTCGCATTTGAAAACATCGAGGTCGGCTTCCTGCACGCTCTCATCATTCTCATCATAGGCAATGTGGTAACCTACATAGTATACGTTGCCGGAGTTGTCAACGGTGAGTGCATGGAAGGGACGGCGCCAGATCACAGAGTCATGGTTCCAGCCATCCATTTCCGGGATCGTGGTATGGTTCCAGACAAAAGGAACACCATTTTCGATGTCCTCTCCGTTGAAATCGGCGTAAATGATATAGGGGTTTTCGGAAGGACCATAGGTGCCATGTGTGTCAGATGAGTTTCTCTGCACCATATAGACTCTTCTCTTGCCCGCGACTGGGGAAGGCCCGATCTGCAGGGTGGGCCAGATGAATTCGTTGTCTGAAGTGGCTGTGCCGTTAGGCGGGGTGATGGTGATAGGGTTGTCCACAGCGATCTGCACGTCGTTAAACAGGCCGGCGATGCCTGAGAGAAAGGCGTCGGAAGTGAATTGCACTTCATAATACGCGCTTTCATCGTCAGCATCGGCATGCCATGCGTACATGGGTTTGCCGGAAACGGGGTCCACCGCCATGGTTGGGTATCCCTCGTGGTTTTGCACGCTGGAGATCTCGTTGTTGTTGCTCACTGTGCCATCCGCATTCAGATAGGTGTAGAAAATGCGGCGTGTGGCTGTGGCCTGGCGACGGCCATGATAGGTCATGAAATATCCGCCGCCTGCGCTTTGGGGGATCACCCGCAGGGGGAGGCCGTTGTAGCTGCCGATCATGTAGTCATAGTAATTTACGATTACACTGGTGGGCAGCTTTGTGAATGTGTAAGCCGGGGCAGTTCGGCTTGGCTGATAATACCGGCCTCCGACAGGAGATTCCAGGGCTTTCCTTTCGGGATAGTAATGCATTTCCCGAGCGAATGCCAGACTCAGCACAAAGCTAAGCGTCAGTACAACCATTAAGGTTTTTTTCATTATTACCTCCATTTTTAATGGCTTATAATCATTTACCGGCCTGCGCAAGCGCACTTTTTAGAAAAGCTTGCGACATCACTAAGCTTGTTTTTGCTTAGACCGGCACATATCTAATACATACTATTTAAATTACGGTTATCTGTCAAACACTTTTTTGGTTTTGAACCTGTTTTTTCCTGGCTCACATTATTCCCCGGCGGAATCGGTGGCCTGGCGCAATTTCTTTCGCGTTATCACAACTGCCTTGCTCTCAGAGAGATTGCGCTCCGCGGTTCACACAGATATACGCGGATAAATGGCGCAGATGGGCGCGGATTGGGGCTATGGGGAAACCCTGGGCTGCCGAAACCTGTTCGGCAGAGGCAACGGAGTTGCCTGTTTGGAAGAGGCCTCCGGTCTCTGTG
>DAOLWC010000012.1:0-41804 GCA_035420965.1 Candidatus Cloacimonadota bacterium
ATCCATTCGGAGTTGTCTGCGTTGGTTCCGGCTGAACTGGTCCAGTCTGTGTTACCCTGTGTGACTTCAGGTTTTCTGATCAGGGTGTGATTGAGTGTCGCTCCAGTGACTCCCGCCACATCCCAGGCTGTACCGGGATTGTTCATATAAACACCGATGATATCGATCATTGTGTCTCCCTGAAAAAGTCCCAGGCAGTCATTACCGTTGAAATACGTTACAGTATGGGTAAGGTCTGCAACATCCTGTATCGCGGCAATGGCTTGAGAGTTGGCGATCACATATACATCATTGTTTGCCAGGGTGCCGCTCAGGTTTACACTATTGGTGGTGGACCATTCATTGCCGTTTGATCCGAGTTTAACGGAATATTGGGATAAGTCAACCGCGGCTCCTGTGCCATTGAAAATCTCGATTGCCTTGTTGTTGGAGGAGCCCTCCAAATATTCGGAGAAAAAGAGTGTCTGAGCCTGGGCAAACATCATTGTGATGAAGCCAAGCAAGATCACTGTTCCAAGCACTTTTTTGATCATGTTGTTACCTCACTTTTTCTAATAAATAAACCGCACAATATAAGAAAGAACCAGCCAAAAGCACACTATCAGAGCGGTCTAATATGCCGCCATGGCCTGGTATAAGATTTGAACTGTCTTTCACGCCACAATAGCGCTTTAACATACTTTCTGCCAGGTCGCCCAGCTGTCCCATCACACCTGCAGCAAAAGCGCAAAGCAGAAGTAGCGCAAGATCATCAAACAACCCGACATAATATAATATAACCACTATTACAAACGGTACAACAGCCCCTGTCAGGAATCCTTCCAGAGATTTTTTGGGACTCATTTTAAAGATTCCCCGCCTTTTGCCCCAGGCTGTTCCGATAAAATATGCTGTGGAGTCGGTGATCCAAATGAGCAGAATCAAGAGAAGCAAAAGGTAAGAACTTTGTAGCTCTACACCAAGCTTGACGATCATAGCAGGGATAACAGCAGTATACAGGGCTCCAAAAAAGGCCAGGGCCAGTCTCGGGAAGCTGTCCTTTTCATGCCACCAGATAACTCCGTCGCCTATGGCAATCAGGAACAGCGCAAACACAACCGGGATCATGGTTGCAGGATATAATACTATGCACAAATATGCGGCTAAAGAGACAGGCAACCAGTGCCATCCAATTTTGTGGGAAGTTTGCCTCAACATTGATATGTATTCATGAGTGCAAAGCAGGCTTACCAGGGTGAATACTGCAATGAGCCAGCATCCTCCCAGATACATGGCACCCAAAACAATTGGGATAAAAATGACCGATACCGCCACTCGTTTTTGGAGTTCTGTCATGGCAGCTTAACGCCTCCAAATCTACGGTTGCGATCCTGGTAATCAAGCAGCGCCTTGAGCATTTCGGTTTTACCGAAATCCGGCCACAATGTCTCTGTGATATATATTTCAGAATAGGCGCTTTGCCAAAGCAGGAAGTTTGACAACCGTTTCTCGCCGCTGGTCCGGATGATCAGATCCGGATCAGGTTGCCCTGCAGTGTAGAGATAGCTGGAAAAAATCTCAGGAGTGAGGTTTTCGATCAGGCTCTCCTTTTTTTTGGCGTCGTGAACCAGCTTCCGGATGCCTTCCACGATTTCCAGCCTGCCTCCATAATTGAAGGCAATGTTGACACACATGCCTGTATTCTTATCTGTCATTGCTGCCAATTTGTGAATATCGACAAGATACTGAGGGTCCAGCTTGATGTCGCTGCCAATGATGCCGACCCTGATATTCTGTTTGTTGAGCTCAGGAATCTCTTTGAGCAGTCGTTCCTTGAGCATTTTCAGCAAGCCTTTGACTTCATCCTCAGGCCTGTTCCAGTTTTCTGTGGAAAAAGCATAGAAAGTAAGATACTTTAACTGGAGTTCCACCCCCAGTTCCACTACCTGCCTGATCGATTTTGCCCCTGCCCTGTGCCCATAGATTCGTGGTCTGCGCCTTTGCGTTGCCCAACGTCCATTACCGTCCATGATGATTCCTACATGAACCGGTAGTTTCGTGTGATCAAGCTTGGGGATTAGGGCTTTGTAGCTCATTTGCTGCTGTTTTTAGACTTAGCTTGTTCTTTCAACCAAGCGTAGATAAAGCCATCCAGATCGCCATCCATGACTCTGTCCACCGTGCCCACCTCATGGTTGGTACGGTGGTCTTTAACCATCTGATAGGGTTGGAACACATAGGATCTGATCTGATTCCCCCACCCTATGTCGGTTTTGCCGGATTCCTCCTTCTTCTTCTCGGCCTCCCGCTGCTCCTCATAGAACTGATACAGTCGGGATTTGAGGATGTTCATGGCTTTTTCCCTGTTCTGGATCTGGGAGCGCTCATTTTGGCAACTAACCACAATCCCTGTAGGCTGGTGGGTGATGCGGACGGCTGAATCTGTAGTGTTTACATGTTGGCCGCCGGCTCCACTGGAACGGTAAGTATCAATCTTCAAGTCTTTGGCATCGATCTCAACTTCGATGTCATTGTCAAACTCAGGATAAACATACACGGAAGCGAAAGAGGTCTGCCTTTTTCCTTGAGCGTTGAAAGGAGATATCCTCACCAATCTGTGGATTCCTATCTCAGCCTTCAGCATCCCATAAGCAAAACTGCCACCCACTTCAACTGTCACGCTTTTAATCCCAGCCTCTTCTCCGGGAAGCATGTCAATAACATTGAAGGAGTAGTTATTCCGTTCCGCCCACCGTGAATACATGCGCAAGAGCATCTCTGCCCAATCCTGGGCTTCAGTCCCTCCAGCGCCCGCGTGGATGCTGAAAACTGCATCGTTGCGATCATATTTGCCGTTCAGATAGCATTCGATTTCCGCCTTTTCAATAAACTGGCGCTGATTTTCCAGCGAATTGATAGCTTCACCGAAAAGATCTTCGTTGAAGTCTTCTTCCAGGAAGGAGATGTAGGTCTGCAGTTCTTCTCTGAGGTTATCCAGGGAATTGATGTGCTCAATCTGTTCATTGACCAGGCTCAGCTGCTTGGTTATCTTTTTCGCTTCCATCTGGTCATTCCAAAAACCGGGGCTGTTAATCTGCAGCTCCAGATGGGATGCTATTTCTTCCTTTTGATCCAGATCAAAGTAACCTCCTGATCTCACAGATTTGCGAGATCATAGCAGAGGCTTCTTTTTTATAATCAATGAATTCCATGTGTTACACCTAACTCAAAATTATTCCACTTATCTCCAATTATCATGGCTGCCCCTATTTGTCAATGCCAATATTTTTTATTGACAGAATAGGGTTATAGGCTGGTAATGTTAATACTGTTGGATACGCTGCTGTAACAGAAATGCGGCGTTTGACATACAATTCTAATACTGAGGTTTTATCGATGGAAATATTTGGATTACCGATATTATGGTTTGTAGCCCCACTTGGGGCTTGCATGGCCTTGGTCTTCGCGATGGTATTCTTCCGTCAGGTAAAGAGCGCAAACCCGGGCAACAGCAAGATGATAGAGATAGCTACCTATGTTCGCGAGGGTGCATTTGCATATCTAAAACAACAATACAAGGGTGTCACACTGTTTTTTATCGGGGCATTTATAGTTTTTCTTATAATGGCCTTGGGTCTCAAAGTATTGCATTGGCTGGTGCCTTTCGCTTTTTTAACAGGGGGATTCTTCAGCGGATTGGCAGGCTATATTGGCATGAATATGGCTACCCTGGCTTCCAACCGCACCGCCCAAGCTTGTTCGGAAAGTCTGAATAAGGGTTTGAAGATTGCCTTTAGGGGTGGAGCCGTGATGGGGCTGACAGTGGTTGGACTGGCTTTAATCGATATCTCCATCTGGTTTTTCGTGCTTAACCAGCTTCATTTTGAATTGCATCAGATAACCGTTATCATGCTAAGTTTTGGCATGGGAGCGTCCACCCAAGCCCTCTTCGCGCGCCTTGGCGGCGGCATTTTTACCAAAGCCGCGGACGTGGGGGCTGACCTGGTTGGAAAAGTGGAAGCCGAAATTCCAGAGGACGATGTGCGCAACCCCGCTACTATAGCTGACAACGTTGGTGACAATGTAGGCGACGTCGCAGGTATGGGGGCTGACCTTTACGAAAGCTATGCGGGATCTATCTTGGCAACCGCAGCCTTGGGGATGAGCGCAATCGCCACTCTGGGGCCCAAGTTTGCTGGCATGGAACTCAATTTTGTTATTGCTCCCATGGTTTTGGCGGGCATAGGTGCCCTTCTTTCCATTCTCGGTGTCTTTATGGTGAGCACCAAGGAAGAAGCTGATACAAAAGACCTGATGTTCGCCCTCAACAAAAGCGTATATGGAAGCTCCATCTTGATAGCCATCGTAGCATTCTTCGTTACCAAGTACCTGCTTCCCCCGGAGTATTACTTCGGAGTGTTCATCTCAACCGTGATCGGCTTGGTTTGCGGAATCCTGATAGGCTTATTCACAGAGCGAGACACCTCCCACAGTTACCGTCCCACAAGGACTATTGCCTCGCAAGGTGTGTATGGTCCAGCTACAGTTATCCTGGAAGGATTTGCTGTGGGCATGAGATCCACAGCGGCTCCAGTGATCACCATAATTATTGGCATTCTGGGTGCGTTTATCTGCTCTCATGGTTTTCAATCCATAGAAATGGGCTTGTATGGGATTGGTTTTGGCGCTGTTGGTATGCTCGCCACTTTGGGCGTTACTCTGGCCATGGATGCTTTTGGGCCGATAGCCGATAACGCCGGCGGAAACGCGCAAATGGCAAATCTACCCGAAAATGTGCGCGAGATTACAGACAATTTGGACAGCGTTGGCAACACCACTGCCGCCACTGGAAAGGGTTTCGCGATAGGTTCCGCTGCGCTCACAGCCATGGCTCTGTTGGCAGCCTATCTGGAAGAGGTGCGAACAGGTTTGACGTTTTTGGGCGACAGGTTGGGAAAGGTGATCCTGTTGCAGATCAACTACGGCGAAGGTCTGGTCAAGAATGTGCAGGTCAGCAAGGCTACAGTGGCTGATTTTATAAGCTACTATGAAGTGCACGTTTTGAACCCCAAGTTCCTGTTGGGTGTTTTCATCGGCGCGATGGTTACCTTTGTGTTTTCAGCGCTGACCATCAAAGCGGTTGGTAAAGCTGCGGGAAAGATGGTTGAAGAGGTTCGCCGCCAGTTCAGGGAAATTCCCGGTATCCTGCTCGGAACAGGCAAACCAGAATATGCAGAGTGCGTGAAAATTGCCACGATAGGGGCTCAGCAACAGATGTTATTGCCAGCGCTGGTTGGAATCCTGACCCCGGTCGTATCCGGTCTTATACTGGGTGTGGCTGGAGTGTTGGGGACACTGGTTGGAGCTCTGGTCTGTGGTTTTGTGCTGGCAATCATGATGAACAACGCGGGCGGAGCCTGGGACAACGCCAAGAAATATGTGGAAACTGGCGAGCATGGGGGAAAGTCATCCCCTGCCCACAAAGCCACTGTCGTTGGCGATACAGTTGGAGACCCCTTCAAAGATACTGCAGGCCCCTGTATTAATATCCTTATTAAGCTAATGAGCATGGTATCGGTCGTATTTGCGGGGCTCATAGTAACCTACTCCCTCAATGTGGAGACTATCCAGCCTCCATTCACCACTTTAAAAGTCAAGACATCACAACAGAACAAACTTGTCTATATTGACAAAGACTGTCTGGATAAGCATGAGTGCGAAAACTGTCCCGCCTTGCTCGAAGAATGCGCGGGCAATGCCAGACAGGATAAACCGCAGTCTATGCCCATCGGTGGAGAGACACCTGACGCGCAAACCAGTCCTGAACATTAAAGTAATCTTCCGGCACTGATCTGAAGCAGATTGACAACAAGTGGCGGAGCAGTTCCGTCACTTGTTTTTTGTGAACGGAGGAGAACTTACCACCACTTCGCTGGCTTCATAGGTCGGTGTCTCCGCTTGCTCCTCATCTCCGGTAGGCTCGGTCTCGATGATAACCTTCTTGTGGGCCGGCATGCGCTGTCACTAAGGTGGCGTCGACCATCTTGCCATGTTTGACCTCCAAACCCAAACCATGAAGTTCGTCCATGATGCCCTGAAAAATACTGTCAAACAATCCAGATCCGGCAAAGCGGTTACGCCAGCGGCAGATCGTGGATTGATCCGGCTTGCTTTCGGTGATGCTAAACTGGCAGAAATGCATAAAGAGCAGATTAGTTTTGAGATAGAATTCCATCTCAGGATCGGACAGGTCGTACCATGATTGTAACAGCATGACCTTAAACATCTTGAGCGGTTCGTATGAATCCCTGCCAGCTACATTCCTCCTGCTGGGATCCAAAGGTTCCAGGATTTTCTTTATTCTATGCCATTTGATGTTCTCATCCAACTGAAGAAGAAAGTGCTCAAGCTTGGCCAGGCTGTTCTGAATCTCGTAATCGGTCAGGGTCATTTTGTCTGTTCTCATGCTAAACTCCATCGTTGTGATGGAGTGACAATATATATAGCTAACAATCTTTTCAAGAATTATTTACACTATTTATTGCCTATCTTTTTACGCCATTCGCTTCACTGTTTGGAGTTAACTTCAGAGACTCATGTGCAAAGGTCTTCGTATGTATTATTCTTTCTCCCTGCAATTATCCCAGCAACATGAGTTCCATGTCCATATTCATCTTGAACATAGTAAGGATCCTGTGGCAATTCAAAAGCTAACGCGTTAAAGCCGTGATGACCATTGGCATCGGTATAAAGATTGTCTTCCAAATCGGGGTGAATTTGACCATAAAAAGAAGCTTCGGAATCGTTAAGCCCCAGGTCAATCCCTGTGTCAACAACTCCCACCAGTATGTCGTTACCATAATATGAATACTGATTCCAAACTTGATCCATACTGATCAGCGGCAATGCCCATTGATCATTAATGAGCGGATCATTATGTAACTCAAAGTAATAATTTGGCTCTGCTATTATAACTTTGTTCTCAGCTTCAAATAGAGTTACCATCGCTTCTACGCTGGGCTCATCTTTGTATTTAATGTAATAGCAGAAGATATCAATCCCACTATCCTGATATTCATATAGAAGTTCGAGGTAATGAATACTGTGTGTGCCCGACAGGGAATTGAACCACGTACAATTGGTTTTGAGCGAATCTGAATAAGACGTTAATATCTCAATTTCATCAAATGAGCTGAACATTAGCGATTGGGGAACGAATTCTGCGTATACGATAAGCGATATACAGAGCATAAGACACAGCAAAGTAATAGACTTCATGTTTTCCTCCATGAATTTAGTTTAGCACAATCTTCCTTGTTACTATTCTCTCCTTGTTGCCATTCAAAACTTTGCACCTGATCAAGTATATGCCAGCAGGTAGTTTTGGGTTAACTTCGATTTTCCATTCGGTCGTTGTTTGTTTCTCAAATGTTGTGCCAATTACACGTTGGCCTCTAAGATTATACATTTCAACACGTTCAATCAGTTGGTACTGTTCCGATTTGATCGTTGCTTTTGCTGAGAACGGATTTGGATATATAGACAATGAGTTGATACTGGGTGAATACACATTATCATCGATAGAAACATCATTGGTGTATGACAATACGATACATGGTGAAAAAAATGAGTGGTTTGGATTTAGAAGAAGTATTTGATCTTGTGCGTAGTCCCAATCCGTAAGAATCTCGAAGTAAAGCATAAGCTGTAAATGCTGCCATCCATTGCTAAGTGCATAGTTATAAGCATTTGTTACATCAAGCTCCCGCCAGCCCACTATATTATCATCGCTCATTATCCCAATGTTCTGCACAGAATCTGGGAAGTAAGAACTACCCGTAAAAGGCAGATCATATTGAACATGTGCAAGCATCATGAAGTAGGGTTCGCCATCATGCCAGATAGGGAATGTATGCGATTCAAAGTTCCCGTAACAATTTGCCTGGTAAACCTTGAAGGTGACCGAATTAAGTGAGTATCCTGCGTGGCCATAGAGGATCGGTATTGAATAATATGCCCTACTTGAAGTATTACATGCATAATTAAAACTGTACCCGTCGCCCACCCAGTCGTAGGTGCCAGAGGGGGGGGTGCCGTACATAATGAATGTGGCGAGAGGGTCTCCATGAGGATAAATATACATGTTTGCAACTGAATAAAGATCTATAGGAACACGTAAGGTATCTACAATGGAAGCCATTTCTTTGTCATATCCATGGGTGTTCTTTGTGTATCCAGTGTTTCCGAGTACACTTACCGATACAATGCTCTGTGAATGCAAAAAACCGACCACTAAAATAATCAGTGACATCGCTGACAAGTTTCTTATCGCAACCATCTATCCTCCAATGAAAGTGGTCAACAATTTTATCACGTCAACGTACTAAAGTCAGAACTAATTAGACATATTTAGGATGATCCATAAGAGATGATCCATCAATTCTTCTTACCTTATAACATCCCATACGAATCCAAGTTAATTCATGTGCCCTAATCTGTCAACATAATTTTCTGTCGCATCCTTATGCATCCGTATTTGTGATAATACAGGGGACTGCTTTCATTGCTCCGGATCGATGATCCAGTAAGTGCAAGGAACATAAATGGAAGCGAAACTGATGGATAGAATCAAAGAGCAGCTGGTCAGACATGAAGGTCTGCGACTGAAGCCCTATCGCTGCACCGCAGGCAAGCTGACCATCGGCATCGGCCGCAATCTTTATGACTGGGGTATCTTCCGGAATGAGGCTTATGCCATGTTGGAGAGAGATATCCAAGACTGCGAGCAGTGGCTAATCGATAAGATACCCCATATCTATAATAACCTCGATGAAGTGCGCCAGTCAGTTCTGCTCAATATGTGTTTCAACCTGGGTATCAAAGGATTGCTTGGTTTCAAGAACACCTTGGCTTTTATCAAAGCTGGCGACTGGGAACGGGCTGCCAATGGCATGCTCGCCTCTAAGTGGGCTAATACTACTTCGCTTGCATTATTACAACTGGTCTTTTCATCATTTCACATATCCACCATTCCATGGCGTGATCGTAGCACCTATATATTATGGGGGGAGGATGGGCCTCATTTGCGTCCGGCACTCTGGCGTGGGTCTTCCTGGGGTCAACCTTATAATTTATAAGGATGACCTAAGGATGATGACACCAAAGCCAGTAGTAGCAAAGGAGAGTGCTATGAAGGATATTGCGGAATGTACCGGTTTATTTATGCGGTTATCAAGGAATTGATACCGGCTACTTTTGACTGGGTAAGGCCTTTGCATAATTTCAGGCAATCGACTTCCCAGAATGGATTCGTGGCAGTTATCCACATTTTTCCTGGTAATTTCCGGCATCAACCCTGAAAATGCCCAGACATCTACCATTTTTGCGCTCTTTTCAGCCCTTTTTCTTCCTTATCGAACCCACTTCATAGAACTTGGACGGATTTTCCCTATACCGGGCTCAAAGAAATTACTTTCATAGCCCGTTTGATGTTGAAAGCCAGACACCTTATCTGCAGGTAGAATGTTGTCTTAAGAAGACCGATGTACCTTGTCCGGGCCCAACCATAGCTTCGTTTCAGTGAGCCAAAGGTTCTTTCCACCACATAGCGCTGCCTGGCGATTCTTTTGTTGCGTTCAATAGCTTGCCTGTTCTTGACAATATGTATAGCTAACAATCTAGTCAAGAACCAGTAACACTATTTCTTGCTTAGTTTTTACGCCGTTCGCTTCTAGGTTTGGATTGAGCTTACGAGACTAATGTGAAAGGTTTTGTTAACCCTTATCTATCCACTAGGTACTAGAGAGAGTCTCACTAGCTTTACATATCCCTCATATGCTGATCGCTCATTGATGACTAATTGAACGCTGACTAATCGCTGGACGGATTTTCGATGGGACATCAATGTGACTTCGGCAAGGTATCAGGGCAAGAGGGCGGAAAAGAAAAAAGCCCGGATTCACCATAATGTTTATCCAGGCTTTGCAATGGAGTGGAGCTAAATGGGGGACTCGAACCCCCGACCTGCTGATTACGAATCAGCTGCTCTACCAACTGAGCTAATTTAGCGTCATTCTCGAATCAACTTTATGTCAACAGGCTGCTCCAGAGTGTCGATAAAGGTGTGTCGGTGGGTTCTGGTAAATTCGCTGTCAGAGTGTGTGGCATAACTATTGCCTACCAACAGAGTGAGGTTCGGCGTAGTGGTCAGGGTCAGGTTGACAGTGCTGCTTTTAGTAAAATTGCGGGGATACCAGCATTGATCGGCTTTCAACAGAGAACTCAGTTTCTGTTGATCATCCAATCTGAAAGCCGGCATGGGCGTAAAATACCAGACTGTGAAATGGGGTGTATCTGGAAACAGATCATAATTCTTCAGATAGATGCCATAAAAACGGACCGGGCTCGTATCATACAACAGCGAAGAATCCGGTAGGGCTGGCTCAAAGAAGGAGAAATCAAGATTCTGGACAAAATAGTGGTTTTCAAACAGCCCCGAGACTGTGACGGACTGGATGAAAGTATTCTCCTCCAAAAAGAAGCCATAGTAAGCCATTGGATCAAGCTCCGCCTTGGGGATGGCAAACTCCGCTTTGGTGTAGAGCCTGCCCAACTCCGAAGAATAATATGAATCCAGAGTATAAAACTCCGCTTCCAGAAGCTTAAACCGCATCGCTACAGCGCCGTCTTCAGCAAATAAACCTGAAGCGAGCAACAGCAACATCAGCCAAAGAGCACTAAGTCTGCGCATAATAAACTCCTCTTTTTGTATATTATTCAATTCCAGTTTGAAGGCAAGGTCATTTTAGTCAAGGACTTTCTTGGCATATATTCCGTTTGAAAGTGGCTAAGAAGGCTTTCACAGATTAAAATCATTGTTCACATAAATATAATACAAACATAACTTATCGGCAAGGACATTATTTTCCTTGACGTAAGCAAGGCAGCCGAAAATTTGAAAATAAAGATATAAATCTATACAAATATAGGAGTAAGAAATGCAACGCAGAGTCATTATCATGGGCGCGGCTGGCCGCGACTTCCACAACTTCAACGTTTTTTTCCGTGATAACGCGGACTATCATGTCGTGGCTTTCACCGCCACTCAGATTCCTGGAATCGATGACAAGAAATATCCCGCGGAGCTTGCCGGAAGCTTATATCCCCAGGGTATTGAAATCCACCCCGAATCAGATCTGAAAGAACTGATCCAAAAAAATAATGTGGATCTGGTGGTTTTCGCCTATAGCGACCAACACCACGAAGTGGTTATGAACAAGGCCTCATTGGTCAATGCCGTGGGAGCCGATTTCATGCTCATGGGAGCAAAAAATACCATGGTCAAGACCTCCAAACCACTGGTCACCATCTGTGCCGTGCGTACCGGATGTGGCAAATCGCAGACCACCCGTACTGTTGTGAAAGCCCTCAAAGCTAAAGGGCTCAAAGTGGTATCAATCCGCCATCCCATGCCTTACGGCGATCTGGTGAAGCAGAGAGTGCAACGCTTTGCCGAACTGAAAGACCTTGAACTTCACAAATGCACCATCGAAGAGATGGAGGAATATGAGCCTCATATCCAGATGGGCAGTGTGATCTACGCCGGAGTGGATTATGAAGCGATCATCCGCGAAGCCGAAAAAGAAGCCGACGTTATAGTCTGGGACGGCGGTAATAACGATATTCCCTTCTATTGCTCCGACAAGCAGCTTAATATAGTTGTGGTGGATCCTCACCGCCCCGGCGATGAGATTTCCTACTATCCTGGCGAAACCAACATGCATCTGGCCGACGTGATCGTTATCAACAAGATCGACAGCGCAGATTTGGACGATATCAACGAGATTCGCGCCAATATCCGCATGATCAACAAGAAAGCCAAGGTTGTCGATGCGGCTTCACCGCTCACGGTTGATTTCCCGGAAATGATTTCCGACAAGCGCGTATTGGTGGTTGAAGACGGTCCCACCCTCACCCACGGCGAGATGACTTATGGGGCAGGCGTAATCGCCGCTGAGAAATATGGATGTGCCGAGTTGGTGGATCCCCGCGAATGGGCTGTAGGCGAGATTCAGGAGACCTTCGAAAAGTATCCTGATATTGGCACTGTGCTCCCAGCAATGGGCTACAGCGACCAGCAGATCAAAGATCTGGAGCACACTATCAACTCCACCGATTGCGATTCAGTGGTCATAGCCACGCCTATCGATCTTCGTCGTCTGATCAAGATCAAGCATCCTGCCTGCCAGGTTAGCTACGATCTGCAAGAGATCGGCAGACCCACAATCGAGGATGTCCTGAAGGATTTCTAAACAATCAACAGACTTGCTGGTACGGGCAGATGAACACGCATCTGCCCGCCGGCTTTTAAGGATGTAAAGGATTAACTGATATGAAGAAGACAGCAGTATTGGCTTTGGGCGGCAACGCTATCATAAAAGCAGGCGAGAAGGGCACTATCAGCCAACAGTTCGCCAATACCAGAGACTCACTGGTTGGGATTGTGGAATTGATCAGCCAAGGCTACCGGCTTGCTATAACGCATGGAAACGGCCCCCAAGTGGGTAATTTGCTTAGACAGCAGGAAGCGGGTGAGAAAGAAGGTCTGGCTCCCCTGCCTCTGGGCGTGTTGAACGCGGCCACGGAAGGGACAATGGGCTATATGATCGAACAAAGCCTGCAAAACAAACTCCATTTGCATGGTATCGACAAACAGGTTATTACCCTGATATCCCAGGTGGTTGTGGATCGCAACGATCCCAGTATGCTCAATCCTACAAAATATGTGGGCAGCACCTATTATAGCGCAGAACAGGCGGAGGAACTGAAAAAGACCCTGGGCTGGACTATGAAGGAAGACTCTGGAAAAGGATTCCGGCGCGTTGTTCCGTCTCCCTTGCCTCAAAAGATCATTCCAGCTGATACGATCAAGGAACTGGTAAAGCGGGGTGAAATCGTTATTGCTGTGGGTGGAGGCGGGATTCCTATCTATGTGGAAGACGACGGTACTTACGAAGGCGTTGACGCGGTAATCGACAAAGACTTTGCCAGCGCTCTTCTGGCAATAAACATTGAGGCAGACCTGTTTGTGATCCTGACGGGAGTGGATAAAGTTGCTGTGGATTATGGCAAGGAAAGCCAGAGGGATCTGGATCTTATGACTGTGGCAGAGGCAAAGCGATATTATGAAGAAAAGCAGTTCCCTGCCGGAAGCATGGGCCCCAAGATCAAGGCCGCGATCGACTTTATCGAGAGGGGCGGCAAGGAAGTGCTGATCACCTCAATAGACAGGATTGTGGAAGCTTTTGCGGGAAAAACCGGAACCCGCATTGTTCACTGATCTTGCATTGATTTCAAAAGAAAAGCCGGGCAGTGAAACCCGGCTTTTTGCTTATCTTGCTGAAAAATCAGCACCATTGTTCCACAAGTTTGGGGAGGATGTCTCCCGCCTTACCCTGGTGAAATTCGTCTATGTAGTCGCTGTTGGCCACTGTATCGAGATTAACAGCCATAGTGGAAGCTCCGAAGTATTTGGCAGTCATCACGAATCCCGCCGCGGGATAGACGTTGCCGCTTGTCCCTATGATCATTAATAAATCACAGTTTCTTAACTTGCCCTCTATTTCAGGCAGGTGATAGGGTATTTCACCAAACCAGACGATATAGGGCCTGAGCATCGATCCGCATTTTGAACACACAGGCAGATCGGGATCGAGGTCAATCTCTGCCGTGCGATACATTGCCAGGCATTTAGTACAGTAGCATTCATACAAAGTACCATGCATTTCCAACACTCCCGTGCTGCCTGCTTTGGTATGAAGGCCATCCACATTTTGGGTGATCAGACAGAAGTTTTTGCCCAGAAATTTCTCCAGTATCACCAAGGCAGCGTGACCAGAATTGGGTTGCGCGTCAATAGCCGCTTTGTAACGGGTTTTATAGAATCTCCAGACCAGTTTGGGGTCTCTGGCAAAGCCTTCCGGGGTGGCTACATCTTCCACCCTTTGATCCTCCCACAAACCGCCGCTATCGCGAAAGGTGCGCAAGCCCGATTCGGCGCTGATTCCTGCTCCGGTCAGAATCACCAACCGGGTATCTTTTGTAATCTGGATCATGTTAATGCTACTCCAGCTACTTGAGCATTATCATTTTCTTGGTCTGGCTTTTGCCGCCGCTGCTAAGCCTGTAAAAATAGACTCCGTTGCCAACAGGGCCTTTCGCATCATCCAAGCCGTTCCAGACCAGGCTATGTTGTCCCGCCGCCATGACTGAATCAAGCAGGGTTCGCACTTTCTGCCCTTTGATGTTGAATATCTCCAGTTTGGCTGCGGCAGAACCTGGCAGGGAAAAGCGGATAGTGGTTTCCGGATTGAAAGGATTGGGGTAGTTCCCTTGCAGGGCAAAACTGGGCTCAGGGACTCCCGGCTCATCGATTCCGAGCGGATCGGATTCCACTCTCACGTCGTCAATATACCAACCCTCTCCGGTCACGTAACCGTCAGAGCCAAACAGGAAGCGGAACTTTGCTGTGCCGCTATAGTTTGAGAGATCGAACTCTGCGCCAGTCCAATCAAAGCTTCCTGAGTAAACCGGAGTGTTGGCAGGATAGGGTGAGGCGTTGTTGTTATAGATCCTTTGGGGATATCCGCCTACAGGTGCGATTGATGTCCATTCACCGTTGTTCACTGAAATCTGCACAGTTCCGCCATCCCAGGCGTATTGTGGGTTATTGTGGATTTCGGCATTCATCCAGTGATTGAAGAGGAGGCGGCTGTTTTTACCCAGGTTGAAGATTGGGCTTTCCAGGGCACCATACGCGCTGCTGGAATAGTTGGAAGTACCATCTCCACCAAATTTCATCGAATAGTTGCCGTTGGATGTGCAATTTCTGGCGTTGCTGCGATGCCACTGGTTGACAAAACCTGGGGAGGGAGCAAAAGAAGACCAGCCCATCATATCGGGTTCAAAGTTGTAGTTGAGCATGCCCAGATAGAGAGTGAAATTCCCTTCCAGGACGTTGCCATTTTCCGCGCTGAGCAAATATCCAATGTCAACGGAGGTGTTGAGAGGCGCGCCGGAAGAAATCAGTACATTGAATGCACTTTCACAGTTAGCGTAACTATCCGCTCCGATGGGGGAGAGGTTTACCTCGAAGGCGGACAGGGTCACCCAGGGATTGTCACTAAAAAGCAGCAGCATGGGGTTGTAGGCGTTGCCTGAGCCGCTGTTTTGGACCAACAGGTTCAATGTGGGATTGTCACCCGGAAGAATCAGATTGTTGGTATTGATAAACTGGTATGAATCGATGCTGAGCATAGGGGAGTTCAGCTCCAGATTCATCGGCGTGGTGGCTGAATATCCGTCGAAATTTGCTACGAAAGCTATGTTTGCCACCTGATGATCGTCGAAGTTTCCAATGATCCTGATACTGAAGAAACCACTTATCAAAGAAGTCTCGGCTGCGGCAAGAGGATCGAAACTGTAGCTGCCGCTCAGAACCTCGATGTTGGGGGAGTTGCTGGTCAGGGTGATAGTTCCGGGGTTGCTTTGGTTGACAAGCCCCACGTTTTCGATGGTTACATCCAAGCTTACAACCTCTCCGGTATGATACAGGTTGTCCTGATCCAGAAACTGAACGCTGGACGCCACTATGTAGGGCATGTCGCTGGCTTGCACAGTTATCTGAGAATGGTAACCGATATAATTAGCCGCGTTTATATACAAGTCATAGTTTCCAGGTACAAGCGGTTCAATCAGAGAGATGTTGATTAAACCACCTGTATCCGCCTGGCCTTCAAAGATAATTGTATCACCGCTTTTCAGCCTCAGATTTGCCAGAGGCGCGTTGGTCAGCACCTGATAGCTGTTCAAGCCCACAGTCCAGTAGGAAGGAAGTTGAACAGACAACTGAGTTGGAGTGGCTGTCCAGACGGACATGGCCGGGTCGCCGATCAGATTGGTCTCATAGGTAACCCAATACATTACCGGGGAATTCTGTATATAGGGGATATTGTCGATCTTGCTATCCATCAGAGCTACGCCAATGGCATTGATGTATTCGCCAAAGAGAGCGTCTATGTATTGCCGGTGAAAGTATTGGGAAGCACCGTCTGTGGAACCTTGCATGCCCCAACCATAGCGCGAGTGGGAGATCATGGCAGCCGCGGCGTTGTTGATGCTGGTAAACTTCTCTGTGATGCAGTCTGAAACATAGTAGCCGGGAGTGGTTTCGCGGTTGTCGAAAGCCCCTGCGTAGCAGCCCTGCGTGAAAATCACCGAGAAGTTATGATTGATGCCATTGTTGGTAAGCGAGCTGTTGGTCACGTTGCTATTGTTGAAGCGCATGCAATAGGTAGTGGCTGAGTGTCCGAGGTGATTAATAAGATTGGGCCCATTGTTCATTAGAGGCCGTAATTGGTTTATGGTCCAGGCATCCGCGTAGCCATAGGTTCTATCATACAAAGTGGTGGTGTTCCAATCCGTATCAACACCTACCGTGGTATATCCATGGGCGCTGCTTCCGCCGATCATTTCATCCATATAGTCGCCACCCCAGGTGGGGCCATCCCACAGCCATTCGCCCACAAACAGCACGGATTCAACCTCTGAGATTACAGGTTCATTCTGATACTTGCTGGTCTTGTTGATGAAACTGGCGATTTCCTCATCGGAATTGTAGCAGAAACGGCCTACGGCAACATCCTGGACAAGGTCTGTCTCGTAGTATTCACCCCAATAGTTGTCCCCATCGTCGTTCCAGGTGCCATCCAGGCAACCGTAATACATATCCGCCGGGATATCGGCATCAACCTGGTCACCCTGAGAGAAGCTCACATAAAAACCCCGGTGCGGAATAACGTCTGTATCACCAGCCAAGAGTACATAGCGTAATGAGTTTTGCGAGTAAAAGCTGATGATAAAGTTGCGGATTTTTTCCTGCAGGTCAATGCCCGTGAATTGGCTGGCTATTTCCTGGACGGGTTTCATATATACGCTGTAACCCTTGGCGTTGTATAAGTCCTTCAAAGGCTGCCACTGGGTCTGTTTGGCGGAATCGTAAATAATGAGATATTCAAAACCAACAGTGCGTTCTTGATAGCGTGGTAACCGGTCAGTATTGTCCACAGAATTTGTAAGCCTTGTATATGTGTAAGCGTCTTCTTTTTTCAACCGCATAGATTCGCTGGCACGGGACGAGAGAGATGTGACAACGGTCACAGAAACTGTTTGGTAGAATTTGAGTAAGCCTTCCTGGGGATAATATTCAAATGGGCAGAAAGCCGTGAAATTGATGGGGTGTCCACAAAGAAACTGAGTGTTTGGCCCATTGTTATCTTGAACTGGATACGCCTGCGCGCTGCCATAAATGGTTTGATCAGCTGTCACAGGCAAAGGCAGGTCGGTCTGTGACAATGGGTATTGAGACTGCAAGTGGATGATGGGTTTATCCAACTGATAGGTGCTTGGATTCATTTTCTTGATCTGGATTGCCACCGCTTCCTCGCCATTGGGCAAGAGCAGCTTTGATCCGATCCAAGGCAGGTTGGGAGCTCCAGGTTCACCCAAAGCCTGGCCGCCATCAAGCTTGATCACATAGTTGTCACCCTGGACTTTTAAACTGGGCAGGGGGAGATTATACACATGCGTCAGATCTGCAGTTAGGAACGCGATTCCTAATATTATTGACAGGACAAGGATCACTCTTTTCATTTAGACCTACTATCTTAAATTGAATATTGCTTGGCTAATTATGCAAAGATTGTTCCAAGTGATGGTTTTCTTGTGAGCTTTATCCAATATTATACCTCGATTTGCCACATTGACCAAACTACAAACGCAAAACACCACTCTTACGCACTACCTCGTTTCTTATTTATTCATAATAATACCTGCAACAATCCTCAAATTGCGTCATAGCTCCGTCCTTTGCTGCTACAGGCTTTGGCACCATCATCCTTAGGTCATCCTTATAAATTATAAGGTTGACCCCAGGAAGACCCAGACCGGAACCCGGGATGCAAATGAGGCCCACCCCTCTATATATATAGGTGCTACGATCAGGACGTGGAAAGGTGGAAAGGTGAAATGGTGGTTTAAAATTCATAGCGTCACATATAGTTTGGTTGCCATCCTAAAACTTACGCTGAAAAGTAAGGAGTTATGGCAAATGGGAAAAACTGGGCTTGACACGATTTGCTTGTCATGCCGTTATGGATAACATATGGGAGATAGAAATGCGCCGACTATTATTACTTATGTTTCTTTGGCTCGCAGTTATCAAAGCTGGTAAAACTAAATCATGCGAGGAATAACCAATGCCTGTAAAAGCTAAAAGAAATGACAGCGTGGCTTTTGTGAAAACCAGCCCATATCACTTATCCGCGGAACTATGCTTAGGAAACACAGAGCATGAGATAATCGATCTTGACCATGAGTAGAGATTATTCAGAATGCAGTGATCAGACGATTTGTTTTAGGATCGGGGAATATTTTCCCTTGACAGAAACAAGCCTGATTAAAGTTTGTAAACTTACTTTGAACATAGAACAGCGCCGGGGGCGTAGTTCAGTTTGGTTAGAACGTCTGCCTGTCACGCAGAAGGCCGCGAGTTCGAGTCTCGTCGCTCCCGCCATAAATTGGACGTCAGGATTGGCGTCCTTTTTTCATTTGAGTAACTAAGCACTATGGCAGCCATCATCTTCGGTCTTTACAACTTGATATTGGAAACAGCATTTTTGTTGTTTTATCCGCTAATCTGGTTGATTTGCCTGGGAAAGCATTACACAGATTCCCTCAAACCCCAGGGCAGCAACAGCGAAGGGGGAATATTACTGCATGCCGCTTCAGTGGGAGAAGTCAACGCCGTCAAACCATTGCTGGTGTCTCTGAAGCAGAAGTATCAGGATAAAAAGATTGTGATCACCACAAACACGGTTACTGGTTTAAAAGCGGCGAAGGCAGTACATCCACAATCATTTCTGGCAGTGATGGATATAAGGCATTTGCGGAGAAAACAACTTGCGATAGTAAATCCCAGTTTGATCATTATCATGGAAACCGAGATTTGGCCCAATCTCTTGCATGAGGCCGCGCGCCAAAATATCGCTGTGGTATTTGTGAACGCACGCTTGTCGGGAAAGTCATTGCAAAACTATGCACGGATAAAGTGGATGCTCAGATACCTGCAAAAACCCATTCGCTGCATTATCAGCCAGTCAGATGCCGACAGTGGAAGGTTCAAGGGTATTTTTGATGTGCCAGTGCATACTGCGGGTAATCTGAAATTCGCACTCAAGTTGCCTGAGTATGATTTTGCATCGACAAGGAGGCGCTTGGGTTTTGCGGAGAAGGATTTCATTATCTGCTTTGGCAGCAGCAGACCGGGGGAAGAGGTGATGCTAAAAGCTATCCTGCCCGAGCTACAATCAACAATTGAGCGTTTGAAATTCATCATTGCCCCCCGCCACCCAAAAAGAACAAATGAAGTGGCCACGATCTTTCCGGAAGCAACCCTGTACACACAGGTTGATGAAAATGGTAGCGGGGTTGGCGATGTCCTGATAGTAAATACCATAGGGCATTTGAACGAATGTTACTCGATTTGCGACATTGCCATTGTGGGTGGTTCGTTTTACAATTTCGGAGGCCATAATCCCTTGGAGCCTGCCTATTATGGAAAGCCGATAATCATTGGCGAGTATCATCAATCTTGCCGCGAATCAGTAAAAGCATTGGACGGAGAATCCGCAATTCTGGTTTCCAATGCTTCAGACTTAGCTGAAAACATCATAGATTTGCACAGAAATCCGGAAAAGCGTACGAGCATGGGGAGCAAGGCACAGAAATGCCTGGAAAGATACTCGGAAGCTTTGCACAAGCACATGGAGTTGTTGGAAAGATGGATCAGCTAAGAGAAGCAATGTTTTACCGCAAAGTGGGGGAGAGCGGGGTGGTCTGCGATCTCTGCCCCCACCATTGTAACCTTACAGCAGGGCAATCTGGTAAATGCAGGGGAAGAGAAAACCAGGACGGCAAGATGATTGCCGTCAACTATGGAAGAAATATGGGGCTGGGAGTTGATCCCATCGAGAAAAAACCCCTGTATCACTTTCGACCTGGTTCAAAGATTATTTCCCTGGGAGCAAACTCCTGTAATCTGAGCTGCTTCTTCTGCCAGAATTATGGATCCAGCCAGTTCAAGTGCAACACTGAATATTTAAGTCCCCAGGAACTGTTTGAATTGGTTCGGAAATTCAGCATAAAACAGCCTATGCAAGTTGCGTTTACATACACTGAGCCCTTTACCTGGTTTGAGTACATTTACGATTTGACCGGCTTGGCTCCCGATGTAGATGTTGTCCTGGTTACCAACGGATATGTGAATAGCGAACCTTTGCAGTGTCTGTTACCAAGGATTAAAGCGATGAACATCGACTTGAAATCCATACGGCCACAATTCTATAAAGATCATTGCGGAGGCCAGCTTGAGCCAGTAATGGATACCATTCGTACCGCTTACAGTGCCGGTGTTCATCTTGAGATCACCAATCTTCTGATACCTGGCCTGAATGATACCGACCTAGATATCGGTCTGTTGGCTGAATTTGTCGCATCTGTAAACAGGGATATTCCCTTGCATATCAGCGCATACCATCCCGCATACAAATCGGATATCGAGGCGACGAGGGCAAAGGATGTCATCCGCGCTTGTGAAATAGCGTCGCGAAAGCTATCCCACGTATATGCGGGCAACATCATGGCAAGCAGTTATTCGGCAACCAATTGCCCTCGTTGTGGGAAGGAAGTGATCTCATCGTATAGAAACAAATCCTGGATCACTCCAACAGGAAAATGTCCAAACTGTGATTTTCAGATCTATGGTGTGTTCTGATGCTGAGACTGATCCGGGAAAACCTGAACCTGGCAGATGTGATGCTTTTTATCGTCATTGTGATCGTTGTTGTTTTGACATCCTACAAGATGGTGCAGAAAAGGGAAAACCGCAGAGTTTATATCATCAAAGAAAACCGCTATTGGGCAGATTATCCGCTGTCGCAAGATCGGACAATTGTGATTGACGAACACAACACGCTGAGGATTGATGACGGAAAAGTAAGAATGTTGAAAGCCGATTGTCCTGACAAACGCTGTGTAAAACAAGGTGCCAGCGATTTGTTGCCGATCATCTGTCTGCCCAACCACTTGGTGGTGGAGATCAGATCCACAAACCAGAAAAGAACATTGATTATCCAGTAAGAGTTTAATAGATGCTTAGATTTGCTATTTATACTTCCAATCATGGGTTTGGCCATGCAACAAGAATGGCAGCCCTGGCGGAGGAATTGAACAGATTTGGCGTGTTCGTCCATCTGCGTAGTAACAGGCCAAAACATTTGTTTGGCAACCTGAATCCGAATCTATCCTCGGTTGAAGATATGAGTATGGATTTCGGGGTTCGCCAGTATTCCAATCTTGACTGCGATATAGAGAGAACGAAAAGTGGACTTTTCCAGCTAATGAGTGAGCGAGCAGAGATTCTGGACAGGGAAACTGACTTTATACGCCAGGAAAAAATCGATCTGATCATTGCTGATATCCCTTGGCTGGCAATCGAGGTAGGCACTTATTCCCGTATTCCTGTTTTTGCCATTTCCAACTTTGATTGGCTGTTCATTTTCTCAGATTTATTAGCCGCACATCCAGAAATGAGACCCCTGTTAAATAGTATTTACGGTCTTTACCAACGAGCCGATCACGCTTTCAGACTCCCTTTCAGTTCAAGCAAAAGCATGGGAGCATTCCGCAGGTGTGAAAAAGTGGGGCTGTTGGCAAGAAAGAAGGAATCATACACGGATTTGCGCGCTGATTTTGGCATTAGTCAGGACACTCCCATGTTAACCTGCGCGTTTGGGGGTGATGCCAAATTTAACTTAGATATTGATAAACTTTGCGCCTCATTTCCAGGAATAGTTGTTTCCAAGCATCAAGATAAAGTTGCTGAAAACCATGTGGCGGTTGACGCGGAAACGGATATGCTGGATTTTATCCAAGCCAGTGACATACTGCTTACCAAACCTGGTTACAGCAGCTTTGCTGAGGCGGTTCAGTTTGGAACAACGCTGCTCTACCATCCTAGAAAAGGGTATCCTGAAGATGGGATATTGATTGATGGACTTAAACCCTACCTTAATAAATGCCAGTTGGATGAATTCCCAAACTCTATCAGGGAATGGAAACTGAAATTTAATAAGATCTTTAAACAACGTAAGACACCCAGAAAGGTAAAGAACTGCAACAGTCAAATAGCTGCTAAATTGATTCAGCGCTATATCGATCTCAGATACCAAGGGTCAAAGCTGATCTCGGTTTTTGATACTGGATCCAATAATATGAATTATCTGCTTCAACAACAGGACAGCGGGAAAATAATACACAGCGCTCAGATCAACACGGGTTTGGGAAAGAACCATAAGGTATTAGCTGATGGCAGTATCTCTGTTCCATCGTCATCTTTGAGTGCTTATAAAC
This sequence comes from Candidatus Cloacimonadota bacterium, assembly GCA_035420965.1. GTDB lineage: Bacteria > Cloacimonadota > Cloacimonadia > Cloacimonadales > Cloacimonadaceae > Syntrophosphaera. Next base: position 22,507 of record DAOLWC010000012.1, read on the forward strand.
AATCTCTTAGTCGTTTTTTATTTTACGATAAAAACATTGATTCAGAGAAACGTGTTCTGGCAACAGGAATCCACCGCAGGTTAAAGGAACAGGGCAAAATACGGGAATTCTTTGCCCAAAAATGGAAGATGCCCTACCAAGTGATAAGCGCATCTGATGAGCTTGAATTGGCTTTGCTTACGGCTAAGAACAGTTTGGCTTTTTCTGCCCATGCACTTGTTGTAGATATAGGTGGGTTTAGCACAGAATTGATTTATGTAGATGAACGAAGTAAATCTGTGCAATATAGCCTGCCTGTGGGGTTGCTGACACTAAGGTCATATCTATCACAGCATAGTGACTTTGAGGATTATCTAAATACAAAGCTATCAGCAGTGCCGAAGTTTAATGCTGATCAGTTAGTTCTTATCGGTTTGACAGGGATATTCTTGGTGAAAGCCATAAAAAGAATCCGGCGATACGATCCCCAATACTTAGATAGTATTAAAGTTAGTCGATCAGAACTGGAACAGTTCTTTGAAGACCTGATATCCGGAAACGCAACAGATATGACTGAGTTTATGGTTGAGCCAGACTCATTGGATATTCTGAAAATCAGCGCAAGATATATCATTCTTCTGCTGGACAGATTTCGCAGTCAGGAATTCTTGACATGTTACTATGGTATTTCCGCAGGACTTATCCATATGAAACCAAAAAGACGAAAACAACTGGGAAAATGAAAGGAACCTTCTTTATAGAAACCTATGGCTGCCAGATGAATGTATCTGATAGTGAATTGGTGACGTCAATACTTATTAATGCCGGGTGGAAACCTGCTGAAAGCATAGATGATGCCGATCTGTTGCTATTCAACACATGTTCTGTCAGGCAACATGCTGAAGACAGGGTGTTAGGACGTATAGCCAACGAAAAATCGAGAAAGCAAAACAAACCCAATCTCAAGATTGGAGTCTTAGGCTGCATGGCTCAGAGAATGGGGAAGAGGCTCAGGGAAATTGAAAGCGTGGTTGACTATGTGGTGGGGGTTGACCAGTATCATCTTTTGCCATCCATGCTGGAAGAAGAGACTCCTCTGAACGTTTCATTTGATTACACGCAGATATACCCAGGCATTCCGCCTGCTCATTCAAACAAAACAAATGCCTTCATAACCATTATGCGAGGCTGTAACAATTACTGCACATATTGCATAGTGCCCTATGTACGGGGTCGTGAAAGAAGCGTATCGATGGATAACATATTGAATGAAGCAAAGAAATGCGTGGAACAAGGTTTACGCGAGATAACACTTCTCGGCCAGAATGTTAACTCCTATGAATATAGTAATATCCTTTTCCCAGAACTATTGAACGAGTTGTGCAAGATTGAAGGATTGTATAGGCTCAGATTTATTACTTCACATCCCAAGGACCTATCAGATCAGCTTATTGAAATGATGGCCAGGCAGCCTAAGATTTGCAATCATATTCATTTGCCGCTTCAAAGTGGTGATAATTCTGTTCTCCTTGCTATGAACCGCAAATATACCATTGAACATTACATTAACCTGATTGACAAATTGCGTAACGCAATTCCTGACATAGCGATAACCACAGATCTTATAGCAGGTTTTCCAGGGGAGAATGAAACTTGTTTTGCGAATACTCTCACAGTATTGCAGAATATTCGTTTTGATTATGCCTTTTGTTTTAAGTATAGTGAGAGATCTGGAACAATGGCCGCGGAGTATATTAACCAGATTCCTGAGAGCGTTAGATTGAAGCGCTTGCAAACTATGATTGACTTACAAAGAGACATTACTCTGCAGAAGTTTCGAGATCAAATCGGGAATACCGTGGAAGTATATGTCGAGAATTTTAGTAGAAAGTCTTCTCAGCAAGTTTCAGGCAAAACCAGAGATTACAAAATTGCGGTTTTGCCAGGCAGCAAATCGGATATTGGCACACTTAAAAGTGCTACTGTCAAAGACGCAACATCAGGCACTCTGATATGTGGATAATCGCTTAATGAAGCTTATTGATAATGCATGTTATGTAAACTATCATGGGGATATGTTATCTTTGTGTTGTAATTGCGGATATCATCCCCCTCTCCCATTTATAAATTGAGGTAGTTAAGCTATGCGAAGCATGACAGGATTCGGCAAGGCTCGGGTAAGTGAAAACAATATAGAGGTCGATATTGATATAAAATCTATCAATGGTAGGTTTTTGGATTTACGTATCTACTTGCCTCGTGAATTGAACTATTATGAGCATATAGTACGCAAACAGTGTTTTGAACATCTCTCCCGTGGCACGGTAGATGTCAGGATTACTGTCACAGATCACAGGGAACCAAATATCAAACTGAATCCAACCAAGCTAATTAAATATCATGAGATAGTACAACAAGCTCATGAAGTGCTTGGTATTTCTGGTGAAATCGACATGAGTTTTTTATTGAATGAACCTGGAATAATTGAAATTGATGGAAGACCAGAAGATGATAAAGAACTAAATGAATCACTTGACAATGCATTGAGCACTGCTCTTGACTCACTTATAGAAACGCAAAAACAAGAAGCTATAAGTATTCGAGATATACTGGAAAAATCATGTAGGTTTATCCAAACACAATTGACACTGGTTGAATCAGAAATTCAACCATATAAGGAAGAACTATTTAGCTCCATGAAAGCTAGGACAACAGAGTTACTCGGTTCATTTGCAACTGAGAATCTTGAACAGAGACTATTTCAAGAGATCGCCCTGTACATCGATAAATACGATATACACGAAGAAATAACGCGCTTGCGAAGCCATATTAATACTCTTTTAGAATCCCTAAAACGAACAGATGAAATAGGCAAGAATCTAAACTTCATTCTTCAAGAAATGCAAAGGGAAGCCAATACTCTGGGATCGAAGTTTTCAACTGCCAAATCATTTACCTTTATACTATCCATCAAAGAGGAAATAGAAAAGTGCCGGGAGATTGTTCAAAATGTCGCCTGAACCTCTTCTAACCTGGCGATCATGGCCGTTTGTTGAACGCTTGTGGACGTCGGTCCTTTTATGTGCATTCCTTGTTTTCTTGGCAGTATATCTCTGGATACTTGCAGTCCAGCAATGGCAGATGCCTTATTTCTATTTTTTGGGTATGGCGTTGATTTTGGGCAACCTTCTCCCCTACTTCATTCCTACAACCTACTGCCTTTATGAATATGAGATTGTGGTACATTACTCACTGCTAAAAATCACTAGGCGGTATTCGGACTTTGGATGTTTCTATGCCGATAAGCGCGGCATCATGCTGAGCACCTTCAAGCTGCCTCGCAGGCTTGATCGGTTTAGAGGACAATCGCTGCGTTTCTCAAAAGACCAATATGAAAAAGAAGCGCTGATTGAAATACTTACCAGAAAGATTGGTAAACAGTATTAGGGAGTTTGCTTGGGAATTAAAGACATCCAGGAAAGATTATTAACACTTCTTGCCGATACCGGTAATAAAGGATTGTCTTATAATGAGATTGTGAGACAGTTGGATTTGGTAAGAAAGGAAAAGTCCCTTTTGTCCGAAGCGTTACAAGACTTCATAGAATGCGGTAAAATGGAGAAACGCAATCGCAAATACAGACTGATCGATACCAATTTGAAAGATAAGCCTAAAAACAGTGCAACATCAAAACCAGGTTTGATAGAGGGCCTATTTGACGCTACCCCGCTATCCAGAAATCAGTCATTTGCCTTTGTTCGCACAGAGCAGGGTGATTTTTTCATCGGCGCAGAAGATACGTTAAATGCCTATCATGATGATTTAGTGAGCGTCGAGCCTCACTATCGAAATGGCAAGGCGAATTACGCGCATGTAAGGCGTATCATCAAAAGAGCCAATGAAACCCTGGCGGGCGACATAAGAATTGCCAATGATAAAGCCTACTTTCTCTGTACTAATCCCAAAATCCACAACTGGTTTGAAGTTAGCGATCTAAATTCAGCCACTGACAGCAACAAAGTGGTTTTGCAGGTAACAAACTGGGGAACCCCCCTTTACGGTAAAATGCCTGTGGGTAAAGTTATTGAAGTGCTTGGACTGTCTGGAGACCCGCAGGTGGAGTTGATGGGGGTCATACGCCAGTACAAATTGCCTTTGGAGTTTCCTGATTCTGTTCTCTCTGAAACTGAATCTTTTTCCGATCAGATCAGCGCCGAAGAGCTGAGTTCCAGAAAAGATTTTCGTAACCTGTTCACTTTCACGATTGATCCAATATCTGCAAAGGACTTTGATGATGCGATTTCTTTGGAAAAGCTGAATAATGGCTGGCGTTTATACGTGCATATAGCTGATGTTGCGCACTATGTCAAAATGTCGGGTTCGGTGTTTGCAGAAGCGGTAAAGCGTGGGAACAGCTTCTACTTTCCCAAAAAAGTAATTCCCATGTTGCCAGAGCGACTTTCGAACAAGATATGCAGTCTGAGGCCTCAGGAAGATAAACTGACACTAACTGTTATAACGGATTTTAATACGGGTGGTAAGATCACTAAACAGCAGCTGGTTGAAAGCGTGATATGCAGTGATCAGCGCCTCGGCTATGAAAAAGTGGACGCATTTTTTGAGGGGAATGATAATGATTTATCAGAGCAGCTACAGCAATCTTTAAACAATGCGAGGGAACTGTCTGCGCTCCTAACTGACATTAGGCTTCGCAATGGATATATTTTCTTCGACCTTCCAGAGCTGGAATATGAGTATGATAATGAGGGTTTTATCAAAAGACTTACTCTGGCTGATGAGACAGAATCTCACAAGATCATCGAAAACTTCATGCTGGTAGCCAACGAATATATTGCCAAAAAGTTGACTGAGCTCTCCCCCACTACCCTATACAGGATACATGAAGACCCGGATCCAGCCAAGCTGCAGTGGGTGGTGGAGCTGCTATCTCATTATGGTGTTAGCTTCTACCAAAGGGATTCTCTGAATGCCTCTATCCAGTATCTCTTGTATTCGATGCCAGATCCAGACTATCATAAGGTCTTTGACAGGATAATTCTGCGCAGTCTCAAGAAAGCAAAGTACTCAACAGAACATATCAGGCACTTTGGCTTGGGTATGGAATACTACACTCACTTCACCAGCCCAATCCGTAGGCTTTGCGATCTTGTGATACATCATCTGTGCAAAATCCATATACTGCGCAGCAGCAAAGAGAAGATATCCCCCACTCAATTGAAACGATTCGCATCCATTGCCACAGAACAGGAACTACAGGCGGATCAGGCTGAGCGTGATATTGAACGGATTTATAGTCTGGCATATATGAAAGGCCATATTGGCGAATCATTCAGCGGAATGGTAATATCAGCCAAATCCGCAGGGCTGATAATACGTTTAAACGAAATACCAGTCAATACTATTCTTAAAACCGAGCAATTCACGGGTAGGGGATGGAAGTATTTGGAAAAAGAAATGAGATTTGTAAACACCTATAACAAAGATTATTACCAGCTGTTAGATAAAGTACTTATTAATATCATTGATGTTAGTGATGATATATACGTTGAATTACAAGATACCAATGTTGCTCACATCCATAGTTTCCAAAACCCACCTTATGATAGTACGGGATTACCTGAAGCAGCATCGCACCTGAAAAAAGGAAAAAACAAACGAATTGCAGTTGACGATAAGCGCGCTCGTATAAAAATAGGCCAAGCAAAACATAAGCAGAGAGGAAAGAGATGAAAAGGCCAATTGGCATATTTGATTCAGGTGTGGGTGGACTGACTGTTTTCAAGGCAATCAGAGCAGCTTTTCCCGAAGAAGATCTGCTATACTTTGGCGACACTGCCAGGGTTCCATATGGGCCAAAGTCTCACAACACCATTATCGAATACTCGGTCCAAAACGCTCGCTTTCTCCTTCAGAAAGGCATCAAGATACTTATTGTAGCCTGCAATACATCTGCTGCCGTGTCTTTGGATGAACTCTGCCACCTAACCAACATCCCCATAATAGGCGTGATCACACCTGGTGCGGAGGAAGCTCTGCGGAGCACACGAAATCATCGCATTGGCGTAATCGGTACTGAAGGAACCGTCAGATCCCAAGCTTATACAAGGGCGATCAGCAAGCTGATGCCGGATGCGGTGGTGTTTTCTAAATCTTGCCCCCTCTTCGTCCCCTTGGTTGAGGAAGGCTGGACTGACCACCCAGTTGCCAAAGCGGTCGTGCATGAATACCTGCACGAATTGCAGCAATCGGATATTGATACTCTGGTTCTTGGTTGCACTCATTATCCTTTATTAAGAGATCTGATCTCCCAAGTTATGGGTAACCAAGTAACTCTGGTGGATAGCGCGGTAGCTATCACAGCATATTTAAAGGCTCTGTTGCCTGCAAACACAGACGGAAAATCAGGTAAAGATATCTTTTATGTCAGTGACAATGAGGACAAATTTGAACAGATTGCCAAACGAATCCTTGATAAGGACATCGCTCAATTGCGTCGCGTGCGTCTGTTTGAAAGCTGGTTTGAATAAATAATAATAGATACGAGGTAAATACTATGGATCCCATTATTTTAACAGCAGCTATAACTGGTGCGGAAACGACCAGAACAGATCAGCCAAATCTCCCCATCACTCCAGAAGAACAGGCAGCGGAAGCGAAGGCTTGCTATAAAGCCGGTGCCAGAGTGATACATCTCCATGTGCGGGATGACGATGGCAACCCGACCCAGAGCATGAAGCGGTTTCAAGATTCCATTGAGGCAATCCGTGCTGCTGAACCAGAGTTAATCATTCAGATAAGCACCGGCGGTGCCGTTGGAGAAGCTTTTGAAAAACGTTTGGCCCCCTTGAGCCTGCACCCTGATATGGGCACTTTGAATGCAGGCACTCTCAATTTTGGAAACGACATATTTATCAATCACCCCGCAGACATTGTTAAGCTGGCTGAGGCGTTCAAACAGTACAATGTGGTTCCAGAGGTGGAGGTTTACGAGTCCGGGATGATCGACTATATTGGCAGGCTGGTAAAAAAAGGGATCATCACCCATACTCCTCTGCATGTCCAATTTGTTCTTGGTGTTCCGGGAGGGATGAGTGGTACACCTAAAAATGTGCTTTATATGAAGGAGCACCTCGCGGAAATCATCCCAGGAGCTACCTGGGCTGTGGCGGGGATCGGCAGATATCATATCCAGGCTTCTCTCACGGCAATGGTGAGTGGAGGACACATCAGAGCAGGATTTGAAGACAACATATTCTACCACAAGGGAGTATTGGCAGATTCAAACGCCCAGTTAATCGCACGCCTGGCTCGCATAGCTGAAGAAATCGGAAGGCCTTTGGCAACACCTGATCAAACCCGGAAAATCTTGGGTTTGTAGGATAAAAAATGAAGTTAAGCGACAACGCCCTAATAGTACTTGAAAAGAGATATTTCCGTAAAGACGACGATGGCAACACGATAGAAGATTGGAAGTCTATGATCAAACGTGTAGCCAGCAATATCGCGGGGCACGATAAGCAAAAGACCAAAAAGTACTTCAATCTGCTTGACAGCGGTTACTTTTTGCCAAACTCACCCACCCTGATGAATGCTGGCAATGATCTGCAGCAGCTGTCAGCTTGCTTTGTGTTGCCAATAGAAGACAGCATGGAAAGCATCTTTGAAACTGTCAAGAATGCAGCCTTGATCCATAAAAGCGGTGGAGGCACAGGTTTTTCTTTTAGCAGACTGCGCGAAGCCAATGCCCGGGTTCGTTCCACAAACGGTGTTTCCAGTGGCCCGCTTTCATTTTTGAAAGTCTTCAACGCCGCCACAGATGCTGTCAAACAAGGTGGAACACGCCGCGGCGCCAACATGGCCATCCTCAATGTCGATCATCCTCAGATACTGGAATTCATCACCTGCAAAGAAGATACAAATGAACTTACCAATTTCAATCTGAGTGTAGGCATCACCGAAACCTTTATGCAGGCAGTTAATCAGGATGTTGAGTACAATCTGATCTCCCCCAAAACGAAAGAAACGAAAGGCAAACTCAGAGCGCGTGACGTTTTCAACCTCATCGTCGAAATGGCACACAAAAATGGCGAGCCGGGAATAGTCTTTCTTGACCGTATAAACGAGGCCAATCCTACCCCCCACATCGGTCGGATCGAATCCACTAATCCCTGTGGAGAACAGCCCTTGCTACCAAATGAAGCCTGCAACCTGGGTTCCATAAACCTCTCGCTCATGATCAAGCAGGGAGCCGTAGACTGGGATAGACTGAGAGAAGTTGTGCGTGACAGTGTGGACTTTTTGGATGACGTGATCAATCGCTCCAAGTTTCCCCTGGCTCAGATTGACGAGATGGTGAAGGCAAACCGTAAAATCGGTCTGGGTGTGATGGGTTGGGCTGATATGCTGTATCAACTCGAAATTCCTTATGCAAGTGATGAAGCGGTTGATCTGGCTGAATCTGTGATGGAGTTCATAGATTTTGAGTCCAAACTCCGTTCCATGGAGCTTGCTCAAAGCCAGAGTAGCTTTCCCAACTTCAAGGGGAGCATATACAGCAAGGGAACTCTCAAGCGGTCCCCAAAAAATGCTGATTGGAACACATTGATTGCCAACATCAAACGACATGGTATCCGTAACTCTACACATACCACGATAGCACCAACAGGCACCATCAGCATGATCCTGGACACCTCGAGCGGGATCGAGCCCCAGTTCTCTTTGGTTTTCCGGAAACACGTCATGGATGGCGAAAAACTGCTCTATGTGAACAAATGGTTCAAAGCCAAACTGGAACAGGCGGGACTTCTTGATGAAGAACTACTGCGGGAGATATCTGAATCAGGATCAGTTGCTCATAATGAGCGCATACCAGCCGAGATCCGGAAAATCTTTCAGACCGCCCATGATATCAGCCCCGAGTGGCATATCAGGATGCAGGCAGCCTTCCAGAAATACACCGACAATGCCGTCAGCAAGACCATCAATTTCCCCAATTCTGCCACAGTTGAAGATATTAGAACAGCCTACGAGCTTTCCTATCTGCTGGGATGCAAGGGAGTGACAGTGTATCGTGATGGGAGCAGGGAAAATCAAGTGCTTAGCACCGGGTCTGGCACTGGCAAACAGGCTGGTAATGTTGATCGTAAGGTTGCACCCCGTAACAGACCTGAGATCACCCATGGCATCACCCAACGAATGGAAACAGGTTGCGGCCACATGTATGTAACCATCAATACAGACGAGCACGGAGCCTGTGAGGTTTTTTTGCAAATGGGAAAAGTTGGCGGTTGCGCCTCCGCCCAATTGGAAGCACTGGCTCGCCTTTGTTCGCTTGCCTTAAGATCGGATATCAAGGTTGAGGCCATCATCAGACAGCTTAAAGGAATTCGCTGCCAGTCACCTATGTGGCGCAAGGGTAAGATGATTACTTCTTGCGGAGACGCTGTGGGGCAAGCCTTGGAAGCTTTTCTGGCCGCCCATACCAACGGTGATATCAAAGCAATCAGTGTAACCGCGGCGTATCCGAATACAAACAATCCCCATACAATCTCAGGCACCTCCATAGCCCTCTGTCCCGATTGTGGCTCTTCAATTGAGCATGCTGAGGGTTGTCTGATCTGCCCTGCCTGCGGTTGGTCAAAATGTTAAATCTGAAATGTAGGAGCCCCTATGCGTTGTAAAAAATGCAACGGCAATCTTGCCCCCCACGACCTGTGGTGTTCAAGTTGTGGACGGCAGACACCCGCTGTGACGAGCGACCTGTCTGCCATGGCGAGTCTTGCCAGAACTTGGAACAGCTTCAAACAGTACAAAGGCAGTAACGTCCCCGCGGCTGCCATTTCCGTTATTTTCGGGATTATCCCGATGGCCGTGCTGATTGTGTTGTTCCACAGCTTCGGCCTTCTTGATCTGGCTGAGATCACCAATACTCCCAAACTCCTGTTGAACCTGCTAATATTATCGCTTTCCGTCGGTGTGTTTATCCCCTTCATTCTCATACCTTTTCAGCCAGTATCAAAAACTGACAACTACACAATAGGTTTGATGAATATGAAGAAGGCAATGTCGGCTTATCCCGGTTATCTGCTCTTCAGCTTGCTCTCTGCCTTGTACTTTGTAGTTATCTATCTAATCTGCTTTGGCTTCCCCCAGTTTGGCAGTGACCCCATTCTACGCTTGGTATGGATTGTGTTAGTCAATTACTACTTTGCGCTTGTCCTGCCCGTTCCAGTTTTGATGGAACGCAAACAACTCAGTTTTTGGTCGGCATTCCGGATGTCTTACAAGCATTTCCACGTCGTGCGCTGGAATATCTACCTGCTTGCCCTTGTGCTCATCGTCCTGAATATGGTCGGTTTTTTGTTACTACTTATTCCCCTTGTCATTACCGTTCCCCTTAGCTGGTATGCTATCAGGGATTACACCGACCTATTGTTGGATTTTGAAATTATCCGGCCTCAGCCCTAAGGTCTTGCAATGATGACCAGAAAAGAGATTAGTTCGCTGTTGATCCTGCTGCTGGTGATATCCTATGGATTTTATAAATATGTCACCCGCTCCTACTCAGATATCCGCACCAATCAGGATTTGCTGAATACCTCGGTAACCATTGAAGCAAGCTCAAAAAGCAAGGGCATCGGCGCTCAAATCGACTCGGTTTTCTCATATATGAGGACTCTCGAGAAAAAATTCGACGACTATGACCCGGAATCATGGATCAGCAAGGTCAACTCAAACTCTGGAAGATCATATCCCATGGATCCAGACGCCTATGAGTTACTCACCATTGCTGACAGCCTCTATCGCTTGACCGGGGGCAGATTCGATATCACCGTCAAACCCCTGTTTGACCTGTGGGGATTCAGCGACAGCACCCATGTTTACACTGATTCGCTGCCCTGGACTCCACCTGATTCCCTTGTTATTAAAGACATGTTGCATAGAGTTGGCTTCAACCGTGTGCGCTACAACAAAGACAGAATCATTTTGCCAGCAGGCATGAAGATCACCTTTGGAGCGCTGGCCAAAGGGTATATTCTGGACAAAGCCCGTGAATACATGCAGCGCCATCGCTTTCTCAGTGGTCAGATCGATTGCCTGAGCAGTATGACCTTCTTTGGTAAAAAGATAGCCCAGGTGGTGCATATCCAGCATCCCAGGCCCAAGGACAAGAGCACAATCGGTAACTTCAAGATCAAAAATGGTTCCCTCAGCACCTCTGGAGACTATCAGTTATACTTTGAATATCAGGGACAGCGTTATAACCATATCCTTGATCCTTTTACCGGCTATCCTGTCAAAGATATGTATTCGGTAACGGTGATCCATCCTTCCGCCGCCTGGTCGGATGGGCTCTCCACTGCGCTCTTCGTGCTGCCGCCCGAGCAGGCTGCGGAAAAGCTAAAAAACTTTGCAGAAGCGAATGCCGTGATATACTATAACAACGCAGGCGAGACGGTTTCGCTCAAAACATCAGGCATGAAAGACCTGGATTGGCACGAAGAATGACAGACCTCCCCGACATCCAATCTCAAGACGATGGCAGATCGGTGATCATAGACAAGGTGGGGGTGAAGGGTGTCCGTTATCCTGTCATTGTGGATGACCGCGCCAACGGAGTACAGAACACGATTGCCGAGCTCGACATCTATGTGGAGTTGGATCATCGCAAGCGCGGGACGCACATGTCCCGGTTCCTGGAGGTTTTGAACCGCTTTCACCATGAGAACATTATATCTCAGTTGGATAAGTTTCTGGAAGAGCTCAAAGTCTGCCAGAAAGCCAAAGCTGCCTATGTGGACATGCGGTTTACCTACTTTATGAAGAAGCTGGCGCCTGTCTCCAAGATAGCATCTCTCATGGATTATCAGTGCTTCTTCAGCGCGAGCCTGAAGGATGAATTCCGTTTCTGGATCGGTGTCATCGTTCCCGTCACCACTCTTTGCCCCTGCTCCAGGGAGATATCCAGCCAGGGCGCCCACAATCAGCGCTCCCTGGTTACCATCAGGGTCAGATACACTGGCTTCATCTGGCTCGAAGAACTGATCGCAATTGCCGAAGCCGCTGGCAGTTGCCCCATATATCCCCTGCTGAAAAGAAGTGACGAAAAGTATGTGACCGAAACAGCTTATGCCAATCCCAAATTTGTTGAAGATATAGTTCGTGACATCACTCAGACCTTGGAGGCAGACACCAGAGTTGCGGAATTCTATGTCGAATCGAACAGCTTCGAGTCCATCCACAACCACAATGCATACGCCATGGTCTATCATGGCCCGCACCCGGAATTTTAGAGTCTATCCATCCCCCTGATAAAGATGCACTCACGCGCCCAAGCAAAAACCCTGGAAAATGGTCTAAAGGTGATTGTCCACGAGGATCATTCCAATCCTTTGCTCTGTCTCCAGCTTTACATCAGAATAGGCAGTATCTGGGAGCGGAAAGGCGAAGAGGGATATTCCCACTTCATCGAACATCTGGTCTTCAAATCCACCCACAACTATGGCTACAACGAGATTTCCAGAACTATCAACGAACTGGGCGGTTCCATCAACGCTTACACCGATTTCGACAGTACCTGCATTTATATCATCCTGCCTGCTGAATATCTGGATCAGGGACTGCGCATTTTGGCAGAGTTGGCCTTCTCCCCCACCTTCACCCCGGAAGACGTTGCCTTGGAGAAGGATATCATCTGCGAAGAAATCCGTCAGACCAAAAGCGATCCGGAACTCGACTTTTTTGAATACATCCAGGGCAGCTGTTTTATCGACAATCCGCAATCCCGCCCTGTGCTTGGCTCTCTGGCTTCGGTGAAAGCAGCCACGCAGAAAAAGTTGAAAGCTTTCCATGCTCGCCACTATACCCCGCAAAACTCATTTCTGGTGTTGGCTGGAGATCTGGACACAGAGCAAACGATGGAAAAGGTGCAGGCATACTGGTCACAATGGATCAGTTCCCAGGCCCTTTCCAAACCAGACTACAGCCGCTTCCGGGAACCTGAACCTGTTCCTGTCCCTTCTTTTTGCCGTAAGAACCGTATGGAGTTATTGGCCTTTGCTTTGCCGGAACTTTGCAGCTCTCATCCCCAATGCGAAGCTTTGCAGATCGCGTTGCGCTGCCTGGCATACGGCAACTATTCCAGGCTCTACAAGAGGCTTGTGGAGAAAGAGAAAATAGCCTCCTCGGTCAAGGTGGAATCGATCTCCGGCAGCCTGATCGGATACGCTCCGGTGGTAATTTCCAGCGTCAATTCCAAACATATCCTCAGAATCTCCGAGATTTTCGCCCAGGAATACCAATCCATCCTGCGGGATGAACTGGATGACAAGGAGATCTACCTGGCCAAGCGCGATATTATCAACGGTTGGCGCTATGGATTTCAAGGTGTGGAAAACATTGCCAGCATGATTGGTACCGACGAATTGATGGGCAGCTATGAAACGATCTACGATTACGACCAGCGCGTCATGGCGATAACCCGGGCTGAGATTCTGGCAGCCGTACGCGGCTATTGGCATCCTTCCCGCCTGATTGTTTTTCATCAAGGTCCCAAGCCTCACCTGATTAACATTTCCGAATTTCTCCGTCCCTCCTTGCAACAAGAAAACCAAGTTATGGTTTGGGAAGCTCCTCAAGGCATCCCCCACAGCCCGGTATCACAGCTTTCCAGCCAGCCTTTGACAGAGTTCAGACCGGGATACTTCAGTGCCAGGTTGTCCAATGGGCTCAGTTTCATCTATCATTACCTTCCTGATCTAACTGTTTGCGGCTATGCCCTTTCTACAAATTCTTCCCAGCTTTCGGAAAGCCCTGCGCAGCGGGGGCTCAATTTCTTCTGCTCAACCGCCATGATCCATGCCACGCAAAAGCACAGCTTCAACCAGCTCATTGATCTGTCCCGCGATATCGGATTCAATGTGCGAACTGAAAATCCCCTGGACAGCACCATCTTCAGAGGCAAGTGCTTTCCCCGGGATCTGGAGACTGCTGTCTCGGTGTTGTCAGAGATAATCTGCGAGCCAGCTTTTGATTCCGATTACATAAGGGTTTGCAAGATGTCTGCCCTGGACATTCTGCGCCGCGAAAAGCAAAACCCATCCAGCAAGGCGTATCAGTCTTGGTTCAAGATGTTGTTTGGGGATAGAAGCCCCTATGACAAATGCACTGGAGAACCATCCGATATCCGCAGGATAAGCAAAACCGCCCTCAGTGGCTGGCATGCGGAAAAATACTGCTCTTCCCGCAGTAGTATTGGGCTGGTGGGCAGTGTCGAACCGGACAGGGTCTGGGCGCTTATCGACCATTATTTTTCAGCGTATCCCATGGGAAACCATGAACTTGAAACACCGCCAGCCCTCCAGCCTTCCTCAACCAAACGACTCGCCATCCAGCGCACTGGGATGGGGCAGGCGATCATAAATCTGGGTGGCTTTGCCCCGCCTGCCTCAAACAGGCTTCACACCACCGCCTTCCATGTATTGGCCCAGATCATGGGTGGATATATGGATTCCCGCTTCTTTAATATCCTGCGTGAAAAACACGGCCTGGCCTATCAGACCGGATTCGACTTTAGCTCCGTAAACGAACTTGGCTTCTGGAACGCCTACGCCTATTGTGATCCACACGACTACCGCGCTTGCCTGGGCTTGCTGCGTGAGATCCTTGACCAGGTGGCAAACGAAGGTGTGAGTGAAAGCGAGCTTCAGCTTGCCAAAAACTACCTCTGCGGGATGCATCGCATCGAAATGGAGAATGTCTCGGTCCAGGCTGCCATGATTTCCAACCTTGATGTTTTGGGCTATGAGCCTGAGTTCTTTCTGGATCGGGAACAGCGCATCCACGCCGTGCGGATGGAAACTGTCAAAGAACTTGCCTCGCTTTGGCTTCGCGAAGATAACCAATACACCCATATTCTCCTATGATAGCGTTTGGAATCGACATCGGCTCTCGCAACACCAAGCTGGTTGTTTTGGATAGCGTTACCCGCGCCCTACTCTTCTCCGGCTGGCAGGGCACGGACGTCTCCCCCATGCTAACCGTTCAAGCCCTGATCGACAAAGCCCGTCAGGAATGCGGCATCGGCATGCCTGATCGCATAGGATGCACCGGTTACGGGAGAAAGCTCTTCGACCAGCCTTGCAGGATTCTCTCGGAGATTTCCTGCCATGCTGCCGGAGTGGGTTACTTCCATCCTGATTGCCGTTCCGTGATTGATATAGGCGGACAGGATTCCAAGATCATCACCCTCAGGGAATCCGGAAAAGTAGAGGATTTTGCCATGAACGACAAGTGCGCGGCGGGCACGGGCAGATTCCTGGAACTCACAGCCCTGCGTCTCGATTGCGGGATTGACAGATTGTCTGACCTGGCGCGCGAGGCGGATGCGATTCTCTCCATCTCCTCCACCTGCGTGGTGTTCGCTGAGTCTGAGATCATCGGCCTCATCTCCCGGGGAGAAAAGCCTGGCAATATAGCCCGCGCCGTGCACGTATCAATCGCCAAGCGCATCCGTGCCCAGATCGGCGCTCTGGAAATGCGTCCCCCCGTCTATTTTACCGGAGGCGTGGCCATGAATGCCGATCTGGCCCTGTGTCTGAGCGAGCAACTGCAGCAGGAAGTCCATGTGAGCCTGCAACCGGAAATCACCGGAGCCTTGGGCGCTGCGCTGATTGCCGCCGAATCCTGATACCTGGAGTTTGAATGAAAGCCGACTACCATCTGCACACCGAATACAGCTACGACAGCCGGATGAAGGCCAAGGAACTGGTGGATAAAGCCCTGGCCCTGAACTATGACTTGATCGCCATCACCGAACATCTTGACCTCCTGCCCAATGAACTGCTGGTTTACGGGCTTCCCGCCTTCAAAAAGTATTGCCAGGGCATGCAAGCTTTGAAAGAACGCCTGGCAGATACTCCCCTGAAGCTCCTGTGCGGGATAGAGGTGGGCGACTACAACAGGGTCCGCCCCTTTGCCGACTGCCTTTTGGAGCAACTGGACCTGGATTTGGTGATGGGCGCGGTCCATTTTTTAAACGACTTCACCAATGTCGCCGTGCCTCTGAAAGCACCCCTTACCCCTTCCGAAATAGCCTCTTACTATCACCTTAACCTGGACTTGGTGCAACATTGCAAGATCGATGTCATCGCCCATCTGGGCGTCTATAAACGCTACTATGAGGATATGCCGGATGAGAGCTTCTGCCGGGACATCCTCAAGGATATCTTTCAAACCATGGTGGAGCGAGGCATCGCCCTGGAAATCAATTTCTCCTCACTGCGCAAACCCTACGCGAGGATCTTGCCGGATGAATGGCAGATCGAGCTATATATGGACTGCGGCGGCTCCCTGTTCACCCTGGGTTCGGATTCCCATCTGCTGGAACACTTTGACCTCAATTACGACAAGCTGCCCCAGTGGCTTTTCAATGGCTCGCTGCAGTTTCCGCGGTTTTGAGCAATTGTAAAACACGCATTCTTTGACTACCTGATAAGCGTAACCTTTTTACTCAACACCCGTATGCCATTGACCTTCAGGTTGAGAATGTAAACACCACTGGAACACTGCCTGCCAGCTTCATCCCTGCCATCCCAATAGCTGAACTGTTCACCCGCCTTGCCGGGATCAAGTGCTATGCTTTTTACTCTTTGTCCCTTGATGTTGTAGATGTCTATGCTTGCGTTTGTTACCCTTGTTTTGCCATTGCACTGATTGGAAGGCAGAATAACCTTGATATTGGTGAAAACCGTAAAGGGATTGGGATAGGCGGCAAGCTTCGGGGCAGGAAGTTCCGGAACAACCGGATCGTCACTGTCCACCCATGGCTCCGAGCCGTACTCATAACAGCCCATGTCGATGCGACCGTCCCAGATGCGCCAGTTGCCTGCCAGATCGTAAGGAAGCAGACCAAGGCCCTCCGTGTCCGGAGTCCCGCCGTTGATGCAGGGTGAGGCGGCGGAAAGGCTGTAATAGAGCGGATCGTTGGTATCATCACCACCCAGAAAGAGAGGGTTGCCAGTGATATTGGTATCAGAGTAGTTAATTGTACAACCAATCCATGGCCAAATATCGCTATAACCATTCCGGATCAGGTTGTTTTCGAGGGTCAATGTAGTGGGGATACCTGTCCCATCCATGGGATTGATGGCGATTTCCTTGGACCTGTTGTTATAAAATATGCAGTTGGAGATTGTTACATTCCCATTTACCATCAGAGCTTCGCCGTTACCGGTATGCCCGGAAAAGGTGCAATTGGTGAAGTGCATTTCCGGGTATTCATGTCCTGCTATAAACACTCCTCTTACGTTACAATTAATATCAGAAAACAGGCAATTCCTCAGATTATAGAGTTGCACACCAGATGGATTACTCATACTGCCAAAACTGATAGCCCCTGCGTCATCATCCGCCATTGACAGGTTGGTGAAGATTGTGTTTTCAATAGTTACGTTTTCTCCTAACGCTACCCATATTAAAGGCTTTGCCCACACTTGATTACTGGTATATGTTGATGCTGCGTTTCTGAAAACTGAGTTCCGGATTGTTCCGGTGATATAGCCTTCAGTATATAACATTCCCATTTGGTCGGTTGTTATATCCTCGATCGTAATACCATCCCAGCATACATTTGAAGCCTGTGAAATATCTATCACTGCATACAAATCCGGACTCAGTTCATGCATCCTGAGGTTTTTCAGGTGCAGCGCTTCTTCCTCAAAGCCCCAGATAGCACAACTGTTGTCCGATCCAGCGGAAGTAATGGACAGTTCCTCCAGGCTGGCGTGGCTCTGGCAAAAGCTGCTAAACACCCATAACGCGTTGTTTGTTACATTGGCATAAAATGGGTCCATTTCACCCACTACCTGAGTATCTTCAATCCCCGCTCCCCTGACCCTTACCCAGCTTTTCAGGGGAATTGGAAACACCTGCTGGTTGGTAGTTCTGGAATAAGTCCCCGGTAGAATATGCACCGTCTTAGGGTTCGAACTGTCAGAGGCAACCCTGTAGATTGCCGTTCTGATCGTCTTGAGGGCTGTCGCGGGACTCAAACCGTCATTGGCGTCGTCTCCCTCCGGAGACACGTAGAGGTCGTGGTTGATCTCCTGGTGATGGAACGCCTGGGCGTCGATGGTCAGTTCAAACTCATTGCCATAAGCCCTGTAAGCCGCGGCATAGAAACTGCTGGGATTGGCTACCGTGAACATTTCGAGGGGAATGCTCAGGTCGTTGTTGATCGAGTGGGCAACTATATCCTGTCCTGCCCCGGCTGTGTTGTTGTATATGGAACAGCGGTTAACCGGATCAAAGGTAACGTTTACTGACCCCATGTAGCCATTGATGTATATACCGCCTGCCATTTTGTACGCATGGTTGTCATATATGCGAACTCCACTCAGGACAGTTGTGCATTTATATACAGTAAATCCTGACCCTCTTGCAGCTTTATTACCCGTAACAACACAATTGCTAATCTCAGAAGTTGAATATCTGTCAAGAAATATGCCTACTCTACAATTTGTTATAGTAAACCCCCGGATTTTAATGTTTTGCATATTCTCAGACACCCATAATCCAGACGATATCAAACCTCCGTCAATGACTGTACTGGCAATAAAGGAAGAATCTGCTGTTATCGCTTCCAAACTGAACAAACTAATTGTGTTGTCTCTGATTCTAATATTTTCAGTATATGTCCCAGGATATACTAAAACAGTATCACCGGGCGATGAAGCAGTGACAGCCGTTTGTATGCTGGTATATTGCCCCGCCCCAGAGACATCGACTATTCTGGTTACAGCAGGAAGTCCCATGCCCATTAAACACAAGAGCCCGGCTATGATCCATCTATATCTTTGCATGTCAACTCCACATAAGCGGGGAGGGCGTAAAGCTGCGCCACAGATGCTGGCGCAAGACTCCACCCCTTGTTTTTACGGCTCTTTGAGGGCATACGGCACTCCTCGTTACTAACAATCTTATTATTGCAAAGCTACTAAGCGCATTTTGTCATCTGATAAATACAGGTCAAGTTCTTTTTTCGCTTTGTCGGTATCCGCGGCTGACGCCGCATGATATTCTTTCTTTTGCGTTATTACAATTTGCTTTCTTTTAAGCGTGATGCTCTTGCGCTTGTGTTTTCATAACTGGCTTTTTTCAAAGACTGGCTACTGGCTCAAGCTGTTCACGCAGACATACGCGGATAATATAAGGGCTGCCGAAGTCTGTTCGGCAGAGGCAACGGAGTTGCCTGTTTGAAAGAGACCTCCGGTCTCTGTGGCAAACGGACTTTGCCACCC
>DAOLWC010000013.1:0-39109 GCA_035420965.1 Candidatus Cloacimonadota bacterium
TTGAATGGGGTTCAAGTGGTCGCAGGTTCAAATCCTGTCATCCCGACCAGTTTTCAGGCGGTTTGCCGATAATCTCAGCAGACAGATTATCAGACAGACCGCCTAATTATTTGTACTTATTAAAGCTATGATAAAATGGGCACTGGCGACCCTGGTCTCGCTGTGGGAACGCTACAAGGACAATGACAGGGTTGATTTTGTAATGTGGGATAATAACATTGACGGGCGGAAGCCCATAAAAATTTTTGAAAAGACGGATGGTGTGCTAACCGTTTATGACGATAAGCTGTTTGCTTTGATAGAAACCCCGATTAAACTATTGGAGGGAGGAATATATGCCGAAAGACAAGAAGGAACAATCGATGAAGGATACTTCGCCAAGCACAGGGCAGAAATCGACCGCAGAGTCGCAGCCCTTAAAACCAGCCAGGACGTTCGACGGGGCGTGGTTTCTGGAGAGGGCAAACGACGGGCTGGCGCGCAAGGGGATAATCTCCAAGGATTGGAGGAACGATCCGGATCTGAAGGGTATGAAGTTTCACAAGAAGAAGTTCGAGGGATAGAAGAGGGGACGGAGTCCCAGGGTAAGGCTGACCACCGCTACAAACTCACCCCCACCACCGCTTAAACTATCAGAGAGAGGTATATATGCTGAAAGACAAGAAGGAACAATCGATGAAGGATACTTCACCAAGCACCAGGCAGAAATCGACCACAGAGTCAAAGCCCTTAAAACCAGCCGGGACGTTCGACGGGGCGTGGTTTCTGGAGAGGGGAAACGACGGGTTGGCACGCAAGGGAATAATCTCCAAGGATTGGAGGAACGATCCGAAGCACAAGGGAGTGAAGTTTCACAAGAAGAAGTTCGAGGGATAGAGAGGGGGGCGGAACCCCAGGGTAAGACCAATGCGGACAATGTAGGGTCGTTGTCTGGAAAGAATCAAGGCACATAGTATAAAATCGTTCCAAAAGGGTTGAACGATAGGTCTGATGGGGGCTGAAAGATTTATGTGACGATAAACTATCGGGATACTATTTATCCAACTTATATTATATTAGCCTGCATTATTACAACTTGCTCTCATTATCAGGGACTGGATCACGGCTCATACCAATTCGCTTTCATCAAGCTATTTTACGCTATTTGTGATCTGACATTCTCTTGTGATATCCGTGGAAAGGTGGAAAGGTGGAAAGGAGCCCTGATAGACTCTCGTGGTGACGTGTTGATGGTGGATGCAGCCCAAAACAAGCCCCACTAAACCCCAAAACCGTGTCATCACGGGCAAGCGCATGCTTGACCCGTGATCCAGTCTTTTAAAACAACCAGCCAGTCTGGAAACAACCGGCATCAATTCCTTGACAACCGCATAAATAAACCTGTACCTTCCGCAATATCCTTCATAGCGCCATCCTTCACTGCCACAGGAGGTTAAGCCATCATCCTTAGGTCATCCTTATAAAAGTTAAGGATGACCCCAGGAAGACCCACGCCGGAGAGGGGGATGCAAATGAGGGCCATCCTCCTCCATAATATATAGGTGCTACGATCAGGCCTTGGAAAGCTGGGTAGGTGAAATGGTGAAAAGGTTCCCCTGAAACAAGCACTCAAGCCTCATTACCGCGTCATCACGGCCTGTCGGGGTCCCCGCCAAAGCGCGAAGCGGTTTGGTGGGGTGGAATGACCCGTGATCCAGTCTTTTAGAAACAACCACCCAGCTCCGAAACAAATCACACCAGAACCAAAACAGTATCATCACGGGCTGTCGGGGTCCCCGCCGAAGCGCGAAGCGGTTTGGTGGGGTGACTTGAGCCGTGATCCAGTCTTTTGGAAACAAGCACCCAGCCCCGAAACAAATCACACCAGAACCAAAACAGTGTCATCACGGGCTTGACCCGTGATCCAGTCTTTTGAAAATATCCGTGAAAAGGTGAAATAGATATCCAGTTATTATAATGCAAGCTAAACAGTGTTAAGAGATACAGGCAGTTAGTGTTGAATGTTACCTTTTTTCCCAGTTCTGGACTTTCTATCCAGATATTGGTGCCACAGCGCGAGTTCCTTTTGTTTCCTTATCTCACCAGGTTTTGGGATGTGGACGGGTTTCCCTGTTTGGTAGTCCAGGCCAGTGTAATACATGCAGGTGCTCACGGTCATGGGTGTGGGGGTAAACTCCTGCACCTGTTCCACGCGCAGATTGTGCTTCATCAGCCACGCCCGCAGTTCCAGAGCGTCCTGAAGGGTGGTTCCGGGATGCCCGATAATCAGATAGGGAATGATCTGGCGTCTGATCCCACCTTTTTTGCAGGCCGCGAAAAACTCTTTGGCAAATTCCTCATACAGGCTGACAGATGGCTTGCCCATCAGCTCCAGCACCCGGCCAACGCTGTGTTCCGGCGCCAGTTTTAACCTGCCCCCAGTGTATTTGGTGGCCAAAGCCGCTATGTATTGGGGGCTTCGCAAAGCGAGGTCGTGCCTCACTCCGGACGCGATGAATACGTGCTTGACTCCGGGTAGTTTTTCGATCTCGCCCAACAGAGCTAACTGGGCTTGGTGGTCTGGCAACAGGTTCTTGCAGATGGAGGGGTAGAGGCAGGAGGCGCGCTTGCAACTGGCGGGAAAATCCAGTTTGCAGGCAGAGGCGTACATATTCGCCGTCGGCCCGCCGATATCTGTGATGGTCACAGACTTTCCCTGACGCAAAACCATCGACCTCGCTTCCGCCACTATCGAGTCTTTGGATCGCGATTGCAGGCGGCGTCCCTGATGGCTGGAGATGGCGCAGAAATGGCATCCTCCGTAACAGCCCCGGTGTGAGGTGATCGAGCCTTTTATCTGCTCGAAGGCGGGAATTGTGGCCCCCTGATAGCGCGGATGGGGTGCGTATTCAAAAGGCAGGCTGTGGATGGCATCCAACTCATCCGGCTTCAAGCTGGCTGCGGGGGGATTGTGCTTGAGCCAGCGGCCGCCATTCTGCTGATACAGGACTTGTTCCTGATGATTGCTCTCAAACAGCATGGTCATCCGCCTGAAGGTCGGCTTGTCCACGCAGGCTTTGTTGTCTGGCAGGATCAGACTGTCTGGAGCGGGGGGCAGGGAACTGAAGACAACCGTGCCTCCGATGTCGGCCAAATGCTCTGGCTTCGATCCCGCTTGCAGCGCTGAAGCTATCTCCAGGCTGGCTTTTTCGCCCATGCCGTAAACCAGTAAATCGGCCTTGGTGTCTGCCAGCAGACTCGCCCGCACCTTGTCCTGCCAATAGTCGTAATGCGCGATGCGGCGCAATGAGGCTTCTATCCCGCCCAAGACCAGGGGGACATTCTTGTAAATCCTTTTCAGGGCGTTGGCATACGCGAGGGTGGCGCGGTCAGGCCTCAGGCCAGCCACTCCGCCGGGGCTGTAGGCGTCGTCATTCCTGCGTTTGCGTTGAGCGGTATAGTTGCTCACCAGGGAGTCCATGTTCCCTGCCGTGATGCCAAAAAACAGGCGTGGCCTGCCCAAAGCCATAAAATCCTCGTCACTGGACCAGTCCGGTTGGGGGATGATCCCGACCCGGAACCCAGCTGCTTCCAGATATCTGCCAATCACAGCCGCTCCAAAACTGGGATGATCCACATAAGCGTCTCCGCTTACGATGATGATGTCCAGCTCATGCCAGTTACGGGCTTTGGCTTCAGCCAGATTTGTGGGAAGAAAAGGCATTTTTATCTGCTAAAAAAGCGGGGCAAAAGCATCGCTCTCGCCCCTGAAACAGCTTTTCTGGTGCGGAAATCAGGGATTGACCCGGATAATATTGATTGCCTGGGTTCCCTTGTCTGTTTCCATCAAGTCGAAAGTTACAATCTCATCCTGTTCCAAAACTTTCAGATCCCTGGGCGAGTTGGTCACGATGGATTTCCAGTGCACAAAATATTCTTTGTTGTCTTCCGTTACAATAAAGCCGTAACCTTTATTCTTGTTGAACCATTTGACTTTACCTTTCATTAGTACCTCATGAAGTTAGTTTCTCCATTAATAATATAAGCCAAATCCAGTCAATATAAAAGTGGAAAAATGCAACTTATTTGCCAATCTGAACCTGGCTTGAGTTTTTTTCATTGACTTTTAGGACAGGCACGGGAAACTTGCCTTGCTGGTTCTGGAGTGCAACTGCCTATATTGGCGGTGTCTTGCACCCAAGCCAAGATCGTGCATAGAGGTTTGCTTGAATAGTTCCCGGATTCTGCTGGTCGATGATGACAGGCTGTTAAGAGAGGTAATTGGAGAGTTCCTTGCTTCCCGTGGTTTTGAGGTCGATACCGCGGAAGACGGATTCCAGGCGCTCATCAAATTCTCTCCGGGAAAGTATAACCTGATCATGATAGACTGCGTGATGAAAAGCATGAGCGGATTGCAGTTGATGCAAAGCATCCAAACGCGCGATCCCAATGCTTTTTGCCTGATTATGACCGGCTACCAGTATCTGGAGCAGGTGCAAGAGGCTATGTGTGAAGGCCTTTCGGACTACATCGTCAAGCCCTTCCGCCTGCTGGAACTCCTCAATCTGGTTAAGAAATATGTATGACCTGCTGCTGCGCGAACCGTCAGACGATGGCTTAAGCCCGTCCATTCCGGTCTGGATACACCCTGACTTTCTGCAGGTGGTCGCATCCCTGCACGGGGCCAAATGCTGGCAACTGCTCTGCTATAAAGGTGAGCAACTGGTTGCTGCTTTGCCAGTCTTTGAAAAACGGAGCCTGGGCTTATCCCGTCTGATCTCTCCACAGAGCGCTTACTATCAGGGGATGTGGTTTTGGTGGGAAGAGGGGCGCGATCCCAATCGCAATCTATTGGATGAGCTTCGTATTATCGGCGAAATGGCAGGGTATCTAAAAAAACGCTATCGCCGCTTGCAATTCAATCTCGCGCCTCATAACTATGATGTGCGGGGCTTTATCTGGAACGGATTGAAGGCAAAGCCGCTTTATACCTTTGTACACGACTTGAAGCAGCCTTTCAGTCTCCTAAAAGACGAACGCAAAAAACTCAGGTTAGCCGAAGAGCAGAATTACACCTGGGAAGAGAGATTCGACCCGCAGCAATTCATCGATCTGCTTAAAGGCTTGTATGCCCGCAAAAGAAAACAATTTGAAATAGGATATCCTGAATTGGAGCAATGGCTTCGTCTCTTACATCAGAAAAGGCTGCTAAGCCAATTCAACCTGGTGAAAGGCGGCGAGATTGTGAGTTCCAACATTGTCCTGGGCGGTGAAGCTGAAGACTGCGCCTATACCATCATGCGCAGCACACGGGAAGAAGACCTGCGCCTGGGAGCCAGCACCCTGCACAGCAAGATGCTGGTGGAAGCGCTGGCAGACAGGTATCGCAGCTTGGATTTCTGCGGGGCAAACAACCCTGAAGTGGCACGCTTCAAAGCAGCCATGGGCTTCCAATTGAAGGTTTTTTACCAAGTAACAAACAGGTGAAATAAATGAATAGAATTACAGTTCTTTTGGGAGGGGATTCCTCCGAGCGCAAAATCTCCCTGATTAGCGGAAAGGCCATCGCCAACGCTTTGCGTTCCCTGGGATATGAAGTTTTAGAAATTGATCCTGCGGATGAACGGGATTTGTGCCGCTTGATAAGCCAGATCAAGGATTTCGGCTCTGAACTGGTATTCCTTGGCCTGCACGGGGGAGCCGGAGAAAACGGTGAGATACAGGCCGCGCTGATCCAGGCGGGACTGCGACATACCGGCTCTGGATACAAATGTTGCGCGCTGACGATGGATAAATATGTTTCCAAACTTGTTGCGGCTGCCGAGGGAATACCTGTGCCAGACCACATTCTGATGCGCGGGGACTATCTGCAGGACTACAATGATCCCAACGACTATCAGGGGATAGCTGACCATCTGGGTCTGCCGCTGATTGCCAAGCCAAACGACGGCGGATCATCTGTGGGCATATCCAAAGTGGAAAGCATTGATCAACTCAAGCCCGCGGTCCAGCTTGCACTCCAGTATTCTTCCAGTGTCCTGCTGGAAAGGTTTATAGCCGGGCGCGAACTCACGGTGACGGTTTTGGATGGCAAAGCCCTCCCCTTGGTGGAGATCAAACCCAAAAGTGGCTGGTACGATTATGATAATAAGTATCAGAAAGGCAGTTCAGACTACATTGTCCCTGCCGTAGTGGATGAATCGCTAGCCCAACTCGCTCAGCTATACGCGGAAAGGCTGTGGCAGGCATTTGGCTGTGCCGGTTATGCCAGGATGGACTTCCGTTACGATGGGGAAAAGCCCTACTTCCTGGAAGTCAACACTCTGCCAGGAATGACTGAACTCAGCCTGACTCCCATGGCTGCCAAAGCCGTGGGTTTGAGATTCAACGCTCTGATCAGAACGATTGTAGAGCTGGCTCTCAAGAGTTAATCCCACCCCAACGTTTTTCACCGGTATCCTTTGCCGTGGGATACCGGGGTTAGTCATTCCTGATATACGCGCAAAAAAAGCCCGGAATAAGACTCCGGGCTGTCAATTAGCAAGTTATATGGTGTCAGGGAGTTTTCTCCTCAATGTAGTTAATTAGTCTGCTAAGGCTATTGACGTAAGAACCAAGTTCGTTGTCATACCATCCGAAGAGCTTGGCATGGGTCACCGGGATCTTAATATCCAGTTCATTTTTGATACCGGCAGCCTCCAACACTTCCCTGGGTACAGGCATGAAACCGGTCCGCGTGTGGGTTTCATGTGCTTCGATGGTTACCGCCGCCAGGCTGCCGATCAAGTCGGCTGATACATTTTGTCTTTCGGAATAGATCAGCAAATCTTTCTGGGTAGTTTCCGACGCATCCTTGAACACTTTGTTGAGTAGTTTGCGGTTGACGATGGGTTCGTTTTTGTCGTTCAGACTGGTATGGAAGGTAACGTTCAGAATTATCAGGGATACTGTGTTGGTGGGAACACGTACCGAATCCGCCATGAATCCAACATTTTTAATCTGGGATAGCACCTGCTCCAAAGCTTTGCCCGCGCCTGTTGTGCTGAGGATGATGTTATTCATCAATGAGCGTGACTTGCGCAGGTCTGAAGCCCCGGTTTTGGGTACTGAATCCAAAATGCTTTGGGTGTTGGTGGCGGCATGGATGGTACTCATGGAAGCTGTCATGATCTTTGAAGTCTCCTCGTTTTCCAACAGGGGTTTGATCATGTGGGCCAAACCCGTGGTGGTGCAGGAAGCTGCTGAGATCAGATGGTGTTTCAAGTGGTCGTATTCCTGATGGTTGATGCCATAGATCATTGTTACCGCATCAGGATTCTGGGCGATGATGCCGGATTTGAACTTGAAAGGCGCGGATGTAATCACTTTCAGGGCTCCAGCTGCCAGATGGCCTCTCAGGCAGGGTTTGCCAGCATCGAGTGCCAGGCTTGGATCCACAAAATTACCAGTGCAGTCAACCACTATGCGCACACCCTCATCCAGCCAGTTGATATCCTTGGGATCGCGGGCGGTGCGTAAGATTTTCACCGGGATGCCCTCAATTTCCAAGAGCTGTTGGGCTGGGTCCAGGATTTTGATCTCGGCTTTCCTGCCTACGCAACCGAACAGGAATTTGTGCAGACTTCCGTAAGTCGAATCGGTTTCGATCACCTGAATCAAATCGTCCAGAGTCTTTCCTACTTCTCTGCCACAGTTGATGATAATACCTTCATAATTGCGCAGGTGGATCTGGTTCCACAAGAGCAGTTTCCCTATCCTGCCAAGTCCGTTGATCCCCAGCAGTTTCTTGTTTCGCAGATTGAGGTTCATGATCTTCTCCTTCTATGTATTTGTTTTGCTAGTTTATACGCGTATCTTTTCAACAGGGTAATGTCCCAGATAGATATTGCCGCTGCCGGCGTCAAGGGCGATGGCATCCCCGTTGCGCAGGTTCACATTTCCTATCCTGCAGTGTGATTTGGCTTCAAATACCTTCATATCCCGGCAGTTGACAATACCGATGATACCCAGGCGGGAGGCGGTCACGGCCGCGTGAGAGGTTACTCCCCCTCTCGCGGTTAGCAGGCCCTGGCAGTCAAAGAGCAGATCCATGTCATCAGGGACAGTATCTGGCCTTACCAGAATCACGGGCAAGCCGCTTTCCTTGAGGGAATCGATGTCCTCCCGGGAAAAAGCGACCAATCCGTTCAACACGCCTTTGCCAATGCCGATGCCCCTTCCAATGAGGCGCAGATCCTTTTTGGGAGTGTTGAAAACAGTGTATTCCCTGGATTTGGTGATTACCTGGTTCCGTGTCTGGAGGATAAACAACTGCTCTTCCTGGGGGCCTTCAAAAGTGAATTCTATTTCCTGGTGCGGATAGCCCCGTTCTTCTATCAGTTGCCTGGCGATTCTTTCCAGACGGTTGTAAATCAAGGGGAAATCAGCTTCCAATGACTTGCCGGGATCGCTCTTTGATCTCTCACGCTGAGCCTCGGAGATTGGCAGGGTGTGCACAAGGCCAGCCACCACATCCTCGCCCTGGCTGCAGAGGGTAAAATCTCCGTTGAGGTTGATGCCGGGTTTGTTACTATGGACGCTGTGGGTAAATAGCACTCCAGTACCGGAATCCAGGCTGATGTTACCCAGCACCATGCGTTGCACAATCACAGCCGTACCCCACTCATCAGCGATGTGCATTTTCTGGCGGTAGAGCTTGGCGCGTTCCGTATTCCAGCTATCCAGAACATGCACAATGGCCTGCTTAAGTTGCTGGAACGGGTCCTGTTGCATTTCTATCCCGTGCCTGGCCAGCACCTGTTTGTAATCTTCACACATCTGTTTCATTTGCCCGGGAGTGAACTGAGTTTTGAGGCTGACGTCATGGCGGTTTTTATACTCGATCATTACCGCGTCAAACTCGTCACGGTCGATATTGTAGGCCATGCCCCAGCTTTGGATGAGCCGCCGGTAGCAATCCCAGGCAGTCCAACCGTAATTGTGCTTATGGCTCAGGCTTTCGGTGATCTCGTCGTTCATGCCGATGTTCAAAAAGGTGTTCATCGCTCCGGGCAGTGACATAGCCGCGCCAGAACGCACCGAAAACAACAGCGGGGCTTGTGGATTGCCAAAGCCCAAGCCGGTGCGTGCTTCCAGTAAACCAACATTGTGCCTCAGATATTCATCGAGTTCGCTGGAGATATCCGGATGAGCGTTGATCACGCCCCGATGGCTGAAAAGCTCTGTGGTGATCACAAAACCGGGGGGGATGGGAAACTCGTAGCGGTGCATCCTTTTCAGGAAAAAGCCCTTGGAACCAAGCAATACCTGGTTTTCGCCCCGGGTATCCCGGCTGTCCAAATGGATGAACAGCCTGTCCGGATCATAGCTCATCACCCGCCTGATATCCTCTGGCTGGAAAATGGACTTCATATTGTTCAAGGAGAGGATGATCTGTGCCGTGAAGTTATCCAGTTCCTGCACCAGGAATGATGAGGAAAGCAGCTTGCGGTAAAACTCTTCGGCCTGCTTCTGGATCACACTTTTGGGAGTTCCGGGAGGGCTGATTATGCCCAGTTCGAACTCGTGGTCGTAAAAACGGTAAAAATACTCGTCGATGATCTCGTTGATGCTGTCTTTCAGCAGTTGAAAGATGTCCCTGTATTGATTAAAGGACAGGGTGGTGATCTGGCGGCTGGATTTCAACATCTCCAAAGCTGAACCGAATGCCTCATTGTTGATTCCTTCATGCTGAAGCACCAAATGGATCAGGTCCATCACCCTGACAATGCGTTTGAGTATTTTGGCAGATATATAGGATAGGTTGATCTGCGCGACATGCCTTTCGATCAGGCGTTTGATCACGTTTTCCAGCCGGAAGATCATCCCGAAGGCTTCCAGTTTTGGTTCCCGGTATTGGCCATACATCGATGGGATGCCGGCCGCTATATGTCTCTTGTAATATATGTTTTCCCAACCCTGGCTGGGTTTGGGGTCCAGGATAACGCTATTCAGGATGCCGATATACTCCAGCATCTGGCGGATTGCGCTCTCATAATCGGCGCGGCGCAGGGCATGCTGAAGCTTGTATTCGGCTTTCTGATCAAAGAACGGATAACGCTTGAGGAATTTTACAACGTCGTAAGGATCGAGATTGTACTTATCCCGTAGCAGATAATATATGTGGCACAGGTTGATCAGCCGCTTTTGCTCGTATCCGGGATCTTGGCCAAATTCCCCGAACAACGCGGACACCCGTTGCCAGGATAGGTTCAGCAGCTTATCCGGATCCAACCCTTTTTCCCGCAAAAAGCTCTGCAGGAACCTGTGTTGGGCCTGGGTCTGCTCGTCGGGTTGCGAGATATAGAAGGCCACATCGGCAGGGATGATCCCATCCAGATGGGTGGAATCCAGGTCATACCAAAACCACATGATCTGGCGCACCAGGTTGATATGGGTGTTATTGCTTTCCGTATGCACCTGCTTGCGCAGAAAGTGGATCAGGCGGTCGCTTCTGCCGCTCATCTCGTCGATCCCGGTGGAATAATCCCTAATTTCTCCTTCGGCGCCAATCTCGTTGAAAAAGACCGGGAACAGTCTCA
Organism: Candidatus Cloacimonadota bacterium; assembly: GCA_035420965.1. Classification (GTDB taxonomy): domain Bacteria; phylum Cloacimonadota; class Cloacimonadia; order Cloacimonadales; family Cloacimonadaceae; genus Syntrophosphaera. The sequence goes on from DAOLWC010000013.1 coordinate 10,560, forward strand.
GCAGGTGTTTCACTTGCACGAAATAGGGCTTGATATCGGAGTTCAGGAACTGGCTGACATCTTTTTGGAAGAGGTCGGTATCGGAAATGAACACCCCTTTGACCGTAAGGTTAATGATCAGGGCGGAGAGCAGTTCCTCGGTGTGAGACATATCCATTCCGATAAGCTCCAGCCATACCCGGATATTCTTGATATGGTTCTTATCGGCGCATATCTGCCACTCCCTGTTGATCTCGATCTTTCCCGGGGGTACGAAACCAAGGTCGATGATCTTGCGCACGCATCTCTGGATGAGTTCGCTATCCTGGGTACCGAGCACAGCCTTGCCGATAGTGAGGACGCAATCAAGCACTATGCTCTGATGAATGGCAAGGAATCCCTTGAGCGAGTCGAATACCGAATCCAGCAGCAACATTATCTGGTGGGGATTCATGGCAGTCCGCAGGTCGGCAAGCTGGCGGTTCAGATCCCAGAGCAGGTGGTCGGCAAGATCGGCCATGCCTGGCAGGGCAAGTAAATAAAAGATATAATGTATCTTGGCGTTCAGTCCTGTAAAACCGCCGATCAGAGAACGGTGTAAGGTGGCTATATCGCTATAGGAGGGTATTTCTTCCAGGTCGGAGTATTGTGTGGCAGACTGCAGTTCATTCCTGCATCGTTGGAAATAAGCCTTGCCAATCTTTTCGCTCAGCTTTTCCACCTTGGGCAGCATGGCGTCCTGGAGCTTGGCATGCCAGTTTTCGATGTCTGTCATTGCCTCCCATTCAGCGAGAGAACCAGCCAACTGGGTCAGCAGAAAATCCCTGGCCCGCGCTTCAAACTCCCGGCTATCTTCAGAATTCAAGCGGCGGATTACCTTGGAGAGGCTTTTTCTGCAATATCCGGACGCGTAGGTGAACAGCCCGGGATCCTCTCCAGCCCAATCCTCCAAAAAAGTCAGGGCTCCAAAGTAGAGGTCGTGGGGAATTTCCTCGAACTCCGCCATTGCCGACACCAGTTCCAGATACTCTTGCAGCAGTCTTTTGTTGAGCGCTTTGGTAAGAGCCAGCGAGCGCATGCGGTACACCATGCTGAAGATCACGACTACTGCCCTTTCCCTTTCCGGATGGCGCACGTAGAGCCAAAGATCGGGAATCAGGCTTTGCCGCATCAGATTAAGGGCCAGGCCCAGATTGGCAAATGGATGGTAAAGCTCTTCCAGAAATGCCCTGAAACGTTGATTGATGCCAAAATAGTCCTTGCTCAGGCCAAGCAGCCACAAGACATCCGGCGGAATCTCTATTGAGGTAACTCTGGTCAGGGCAAGGTTGTCAACCAGAGCTTTTGATTTGAGATCTTCCAATATTTCCTCAGGGTGAAATTTACTTTCTTCCATCAAAAAACAGCGTTGCTTTCTGTCAAGCAGATAAGACTGTATTCTGCGTCAATAACCCGATAACGCAACTTTCCTGTCCAAGGTGAACAGGTTTTAAGGCTACAGTGAGGCTCAGTTTCGGATCAGGAGCTTTTTATGGCTGGTCCTCTGATACGAGTCTGTGATCCTTAGCAGGTAAATACCCGCCGAAAGCTCCGGGAGCCTGTACTCATTGGATGCCTGGGAAGCAAGGGACAGGTCTTTGAGGAATTGGCCCCTCAGGTTGTATAGCTTTACGGAACTGGTGGGAACCTCACTCTCCAGCTTGAGCAGCCCCTGCGATCTGGCAGGGTTGGGATACAGCGTCACTTTGTTTGGTTTGGGAGCCAGAGGATCATCGCTTTCCACACAGAAATCCCCCCGGTAGGTTTTTAAGAACCCTGTGCCATCATAGCGCTCAAAGATAAACCAGATGGCTTCATCATTGTTGTAAATGGTGGGATATGATAACGAGTAAGATGGATCTTCTGAGAAATCAACCTGTATCCAGGCTTGGGTATCAAAATCTGCCAGCCTGGCAAAAAAGCCCGGTAACTGCCATCCCATCATGAGCAATTTGTTATCAAAAAAGGTGGCATTAACACGTAAGGCACTTTCACTTGTAGCAGGGAAACCATAGTAGTTGCTGAAGCTGTTCGCTCCGTTATACCGTTTAATACTGAAACCTGAACTTGGCTGCTCATCATAGGGAGCATGCGTATAGACGAAGAGGTAAAGGGAGTCTGGCAGGCTCAGGATGGGGTGGATTTGAAAAGTGTTGGGATGCCATTCACCATACAGAGTCCACGTCTCTAATTCAATGCTACCGTTATCGATCAGGATGGAACCGGTTCCCATTTCGTCAGGGCAGGAATAGTCTGTATAATAGAGGCCTTCCTGTAATCTGTAGGTAGTCCAGAACTCCCAGTTCAGGAGATTGGTCTGAATCAGGTTGTGACCGCTATCCAGCAGGTATGTGTGAAAGGGGACATTATAATTTGCTCCCGAGATCAGCAGATACTCGTTGCCCAATCTCTCAAACCTGTAACCATTGCTGGGTGCCTGAAGCACTGTGTTCGCCTGGTTGGCGCTAAGGTTCCAATGCTTCAGGTCAGAATTGTCGAAAAAGTAAATATGCCCCTCGCCAAAGTGTTGCAGCCTACGGAGAATGAAGAAATCATTGGCTGATCCCGGGATATTGACCTGATAGAACTGGGCGTTGCCGGCTTCGTCCAAAGAGATCACCCCCAGCCAATCCGCGTGATGGGTATAGACCCACAGCTTGCCATAGATCCGTTCTCCCTTGTGATAGAGAAGGGGGCTGGTCAGGTTTGGGGGGAGTGCCTGTTGCCAGATAACCTGGCTGCTCACCTCGCCGGAGTAGGATGAATGGCTCCTCTTCAGGATTTGCATCATGCCGTCCGCTTCGCTGTAGCTGTAAAGATTGAGTACGGAATCCACCTCCGCCAGAAAGTATGGGCTTGTGACCTCGGTGGTGCTCGTATGTGTAAAGACCAGACGCTCTTCCGCGCTGAGCATCAGGCCCGCGAACAATATGAGTGAAAGTACAATATAGCGTTTCATATCGACTCCTTAATTCCTGATGCCATTATCAGTGATGCTTGAATTGTTGTCAAGTTTTATCTTGGCCATTCCGTTGAGTATAAGTAATGCAAAATATGTGATATGGAACAACATCTGTAGCCCCCGCTAAAAACTTCAAATACAATCCTCCAAAACCGTATATGTCCAAGTCAATCACATCTGCAACGCGTCTTGCCTGTCACAGGCAGAAACAACTTGACTGCTTTACCAGTTACCGCATATTTCCTTTCACCATTCACATAATATATGCCAACCTTCCTCAATATCCGTAACGCCGCTCTCCTTTGAAACCAAAGGAGTTAGCTCCATCATCCTTAGGTATGTGGTTGCAAAGTTAAGGATGACCCAAGGAAGACCCAACGCCGAGCTCGGGAACCATAGGAGGGCCACGCCTGAGATCAGCGGTTTGTGAAGGCCGTCACCTTGTAAAAACCACGTGGCTGCGTCGCGCCTCCGCTGTGGATGAAAAAGTTTTCGGAACTCTCTCCCAGATACTGATACTCACCCTCGGGATCCTGCGCCCGATGATAAATCCTGTAACCAGATGGTGACAGCGGATTGCCCGCCGTATCCGTACCTACCGGTAGCCAACTGAGGTGGATATCGTTTCCTGCGCGCTCTGCCTGCAAGCCTTCCGGTTCGCGGGGTTGAGGCGCTGAAAGCCAGTTTAGTTTGGCGGCAAAGATGTCATAACCGCCATTGTTTATAAGCGAATACGCGCCCAGGTTAAACGAGGATGAATAGTTACCGCAGAGCAGCATATCGCCCCCTGCGCCCATCTGCAGGCAATTGGCGGCATCGTTGTCTGCGCCTCCCCAGCCCTGAGCCCAAGTCCAGGCGCCCTGATTGTCCAGACGCGCCGCGAAAATGTCTGCAACTCCAGCCGAACCAAGGCTATAGCTGCCAAAGTAGGCCTGTCCGTGAAAGTTGCCACAGATCCCAATTCCGCCTGCGGCATCCAGACCGATTCCGTAAGCCAGATCCGCAGTTTCTCCACCAGCACGGGAAGCCCAGAGCCAGTTTCCCGCTCCGTCCAATGCCGCGGCGAAGACGTCAGTATCACCGGCGCTGGCCAGGGTTGTGGAACCAAATGAAGGGTTGCCCCGAAAACTGCCGCAAAGATAGGCACCACCGGAAGGGGAGCAGACCAGGTCCCTAGCCTCGTCAGATTGGCTATCGCCCGCGCCTGTCGCCCACAGCCAGTTTCCATTGGAGTCCAGTTTGGCAGCAAAGATGTCTGAGTTTCCCGCACTTGTGAGGTTATCGTTGCCAAAGGACGCGGTACCGCTAAATTGGCCTGCCAGCCAGATATTGCCACCGGAATCGAGAGTCACCCCGTAGCCGCGGTCTTGTCCTTCGCCGCCCGCCTTTTCGGCCCAGAGCCAATTTCCCGCTGAGTTGATCCTGGCTACAAAGATATCGTCGAGTCCACTGCTGACGATTACCACAGAGCCAAACCTGGCTGAACCCCGGAAACAACCTGTAACAATGGCATTTCCAGAACTATCAATGGCTATAGACTTGGCTTCGTCGTTGTCATTTCCCATTCCCGCGTTTGTAGCCCAGAGCCAGTTGCCTCCTGCATCCAGCTTGGCAACGAAAACATTTGCGTATGTACCGGTTGCATTAAGCGTGGTACCGCCAAAAACGGCTCCGTTGCGGTACGCGCCGGTGACGAGAATGTTGCCGGAAGCATCCACCGCGATATCGTAGGCAATGTCGTCCAAGCTTCCGCCTGCCTGGCGTACCCAGAGCCAGTTACCGGCAGCATCGAGCTTGGCGGCAAAGATGTCCGCTTCCCCCTCGGAGGTCAGGGGGTTGCCTCCGAAGGTGACGCTACCGGAGAATTCTCCACATATATAAACATTACCCTGGGCATCACGGTCCACTGCCCATCCGCGGTCCGAGCCGCTTGATCCGGCGCTCACCGCCCAATCCCAGCCCGGGGCTTGCGCGGTCAAACAACTGTAAGCCAATAGCAACAAACACATTAGATAAACTTTCTCTTTCATGTTTCAGCTCCAGAGTTAATTTGATATTATAGAAGCATTTTGACCTGCCAGCGGCAGTTTGTCAAGTCCAATCTGCATTACCGCAGGATTATTTAGGCTGAGAAAGCATGGGGATGCGCACATATATCCTTTTAGAAAACTCAAAAGCCGTGCTTATTACGACTTATGGCCATCGTATAAACTTCGATGCTTTTTATGAGTTGAAATGGGTAATTACCGCTCCAAACCCCACAAAACCAAGTCTAAAGCATCCAGCCAGATTTGAAATATGGCCCTCGTATGCTCATCGCTTGCTGATCGCTGATTGAACGCCGGGCAATCGCCGGATAAGTTATCGGCTGGACGCCAATGGGTCATTGGCAAATGATCTGCGTACGAGGTAGCAAGAGGGCAGTAATCCTGACATCGAAAAGAAAAAGGGATGTCCTGACGGACATCCCTGCTATGGCTTGGGTCTGCCAGAACGGCAGGCCGGGGTTTACTTGAGCATCAGCATTTTTTTCGAGCAGGTGGCTCCGTTCAGTTCCAGCTTGTAGAGATAGATACCGGAAGCGGCGGCGTTGCCGTGGCTATCCTTGCCATCCCAGACAAGGCTGTGTTTTCCGCCGCTTACTTCCGAATTTAGGAGGCTGCGGACCAACTGGCCTTTAAGGTTGTATATCGCCAGGCGCGCGTGGCCGGGTTCTTTGGCGGTAAAGGAGATCGTGGTGCTGGGATTGAATGGATTGGGATAGTTCTGCTCCAGCGCGAAAGGAACGGAAAGCAGTGGCTCGTCGTTCGACACATAGTTGTCAGGCGGAGTGGTGGTGAACTTGATTGCAAGGCCGGGCTGCAGGATGGCGGCGGTGGCTGGATAGGTGTTGCCATGGGTATATTGCAGCCCTATGAGCTGGGTTTCATCCTCGATGCCCACAGTACAATAGTTGGTGGTGATTCCGGGGTTATCCACAGTGTGGTACTGGATCACGATATCCCCATCCTGCCCCTGGCGGGGATAGAGGATGATCTGGAATTTTTCCAGGGAGGCATTTTCCATCATGTCGATGTTGTATTGGTTGTAGGCATCGTTCCATTGCACGATGTAGCGGTTGTTGGCGGCGTCGTGCCAATAGATGACGCGTATGTCGTTGAATGTATTCGCGCCGGTCTTCATGCCTTTGAGGTCGTCCCAATAACCCGCGATCATGGCATAGGGCCCCAAAGCGGCGGGGATATAGTGGTTGTAAAAATCGACCATATCCGTTGGCAGGAGGGATATCCAGCCGTTGGAGCACATGGTCACGTGGTTGTAATCCTCTCCGTAAAAACGGAAGGTGAAAGGCAGGGCTACAGTCCTGGAACCGTCATCCATCACCGTAAAGACCGAGCCCTGGCCGCCCAGCAGGGGATCAGTCTCCACCCATTGATAGGTAGGGGTGGCATCAAAACCGAGGTCGGTGCTATCGTAAGCGTAATAGCCATAAGCGTCCGGTCCGGTGGGTGAGGTGGTGGCGGCTGTCCCTGCTGTCAGGCTGTGGAGCAAAAGGGTCTCATAACCGCTGTCGCTGATGATCAGCTTGAGGGGCAGATGCCTGCCATTCCAGGCTTCCGCGCCAACGGTGATTTGGGTTTCAAACGAAACAGACTGATGGACGCCGATCTGGCCCAGGGATATCGGAGTGGCGGGGAAAGTGGCCGCCGTTGTGAGCGACGCCACCCGCACCGAAGCGTTTTCCATCCCCGTGAGGCCGGTGTTGAAGATGTTGAAGGTAACGGGGGAAGTGGCGCCGATCGGGCAGTTGTCGGAGGTGTTCAGAATAATGAACCTTGCCCCGCCGCCCCACATCTGGAAGCTCTGCGTAAAGGCGGGAGCCTCACTGTGGAGGGTGAAAGTGACAGCCTGGCGGGGTTGCAAAGTGGGTAGGCCGGTAATGGAAAAAGTTAGGTTGTGGGTGCCTCCCGCGGGAATGGTAAAGCTGTTGTGGCTGTAGTCCACCGTAGCGTTCGCGTCGGCTGTGATGGCGAGGCTGGAGAGGGTCAGGGGCGCCGCGGTATAGTTCTTGAGGGTCAGATGTGCGGTGACGGTATGGTTGGGATTCAGGATCGCGCCATTCATGTCGTTGGCGATGATGCCGATACCCGCCGGTTCACTGGGAGTAAGGGTGCGCACCAGGGGAACGAAGTTGGGCTGGGAAACCGTGATCTTCAGATTGCCATTTACTTCGGGGTCAATCGGCAGGATAGCAAAGCCGTTTTGAACCCTGGCATGGGTGAAATCCACCCCGTTCTTGGTACCGGTGACCATCGCTCCTTCATTGGTGGGGGCGTTGATCCGGATGTGGGAATCGCTCTGGGCAAAGCTGAGGCCGCCTTCGATCACGCTTTCGGAGATTGTTTCGGGCACCAGTACCCACATGTTGAGGCTGGGGTCGGAAAGCAGGTTGTAAACGTGGAAATAGAAGGGGACATATTGGTTGTGGGAGAGTTCGTTGGGAAAGTTTTTATAGAGTTCCATCTTGCCTGCCAACACAGCCGCGCCGAAGCCGCGCACTCCGCCATCCAGAATACTGCGGAAGGCTCCGCTGGAGATGGAGTTGTTCAGGCGGGTCTTGGTGTGAAGATCAGAGGGTCCCACGAAGGCTACGGCTCCGTTGGGAGCGACTGTGGTTCCCATCCGCATCCACTTTTCGCCAAAGCAGGGATTGACATTCGGGTTTGCAAAGTCGCCGGTATTGCAGACGATGGAAAACACGATAGGCATCCGCGGCCCGCTGAAGGTGGCGTCCAGGTTCGACGCATAAAAAGAGGGATAGTGCCAGCCATTGGCATCGCCCCAGCCACGGTAGCTGACGAATTGGACACCCTGGTTGATGGACGATTGGATCAATGTGGTTCCCGGATAGGTGGGAGGGTAGAAAACCGTGTCCACCTGCGCGTAGCCGTAGCCGAGCATCTTTTCACGCAACCAGCGCGACATGTGGATCGGGGTGGTGGGGCGCAAGCCGCCTTCCGCGTAATTGCCCGCCACTGCCAGGCTTCTGGTCATCCAACTGGTGTCGCCCATGAAAGGCGATCTTTCGTAGATGATGGTCTTGTTCGCCATGCTCATAAGTTCGGAGACATCATTGAACGAGAACCTTCCCACCAGCATCTCGGGGAAATAGTCATCGCCAAGGATAAGGGTGTACTGATGGTCGTCGGCGTCGTTTTCCTGGTACTCCGGTGAGGGGAAGAAGGCGGTGGGGATCGAGAAGGAGCCGGTGACGTCACCCAGCAGGAGCAGGTAGTCGCAACGGTGGTTCAGGTAGTGGTTGCGGATGAAGTTTTTGTAGTCATCCAAAGACGAACCGATTTCGGATTTATTGGCGACGAAGACGTCGAAGCCCAGGGATTTCTTCCACTCCACAAAGTTGGCCAGATAGTCGCTCAGAGCGCTGTGGGAAAGGATTAGCATCTTGGGTCGGGCTGTGGGCAGATCGCGGAGGTAGGAGGTCTCGTAGTTATCTGCCAGGGTCTTGTAAGCATCGATAAAGGCGGGGGATACGGAAGTGGGCAGTTCGATCGGATCGCTGCCGGTGAGGGTGAAATCAGCCTCTTTGAGAGTGAGGATGCGATCCTGGTCCTCGATCTGGGAACGGATCAGCACGGTGAAACCCCTCATTTCGCGGAAAGTGAAGCTGTTGCCCAGGCTCAGGGCTTCCGAGTTTCTGTTTTGCTCTTCGCAAAGGAAGTTGCCTTGATGGTCAAAGACGTTCCAGCGCAAGGATTGCACCGCCAGTTGGGCGTTCTGGAACGGCAGGGCAAAGGTTCGGGAAATCATACCGGTATCCGGAAATTCATCTTCCGGATCGGCAGATACGGTCAATGGTGCCTGCCTGATGTTGGCCAGGCTTGCGCTAACCCCAGTCGCGTTTGTCTGGTAGCTTTCATTTATTGCCGCGCCTAAGAAGCTCAGGGACAGCAAAATAATCGTCAATAATAGATATCTCATCATGTATCCTCCCATGAATCTGAACATAGCTATGCAAAAAGTATTCCGCAATGGGATAAATCTATGGCGTTTTATCCCGTGTTTTGGAGTAAAAATTGCATAAAGCAACTGTCTATATGAAGAAAGGAATTGAAATGCGGAAATTCTTATATACAGTACTGGTTGCGCTGGCCGCCTTGCTGGCTTTCTCCTGCGGAACCACAGAATTTACCAACCCTAACAGCCCCCATGTAAACCCGGATGCGAACCTGCTGTTTGGCTCGGATGAAAGTTTTGACGTTGTGACCTGGAACCTGAGAACCTTCCCGCTGGCAGACCCCAGCACCAGCGAGTTGCTGGCACTGATCATACCTAAGCTGAAGGTGGATGTCATCGCCTGCCAGGAGATCATGAACTACGGCGACTTTATCGAGCTGGCGGATATGATTCCCTATTACGAAGCCCGCGTGTCTAACGTGAGCAACAGCTATTTGCTTGCCTACCTTTACGATACAAGAACCGTGCAAGTCAACGACGATTATGCCATCTTCCTAAACGATTCAAACGCTTTTCCCCGCCCACCCCATGTGATGGACCTGAATTTCAATGGCAATAACATCTTTCTGATCAACAACCACCTCAAGGCTTTCGGAGACAACTACATCGACGAGGACGATCCCTGGGATGAGGAGTATCGCCGCCGCAGCGCTTGCCGGAAGCTGGATCAATACATCGTCTCAAACCTGGGGGATGAAAAAGTGATCGTCCTGGGCGATATGAACGACCAGATCGCTGAACCTGCGGAGTACAACGTGTTTTTGAGCTTCCTGGACAAGCCGCAGGAGTATCTCTTTACCGACATGCATATTGCGCTGAACCCCAACTACTCCAATGTGTCCTATCCGCCCATGGTGTCGCATATCGACCACATCCTCATCTCCAACGAACTCTTTCCCGCCTGGCAAAGCGCCGGAAGCAGCTGCCGGGTGATCAAGGTGGAGGACTGGTTTGGCAACTGGGCCAGCTATTCAAACCAGATCTCGGACCATCGGCCCCTGGGCTTGAGGATATCCCTGAACTGAGGGCTTCCATAAGGTCCATTTCCCGCTGAAAATGCTTTGCTTGCGGTATCACGAACCGGGAAAAGTCGCGGAAAGATGAAATGATACCCAGAAACGAGCACCACCAAGCCATACACTGTGTCATCCCGGCCTACCGTGGTCCCCGCCGAAGCGCGTAGCGGTTTGGTGGGTGGTTTGAGCCAGTTTTTTAAAGCCAAATCAAGCACCAAGTCATAAAACAACCGGCATCAATTACTTGACAATCGCATAAATAATCCTATATAATCCGCATAATGCTTCATATCGCCATCCCTTGCTGCGACTGGCTTTGGTGCCATCATCCTTAGGTCATCCTTATAAATTATAAGGATGACCCCAGGAAGACCCAGGCCAGCGAGTGGGATGCAAATGAGACCCATCCCCCATAATATATAGGTGCTACGATCTTGGAAAGGCTTATACCAGTATTCACCTTCCAAATATCCTGCAGATCCTGTCGATCCTGTTATCCGTGTTCTATTTCCTTTCCACGGACTTTACAGTTTGAAAAAGAGACAAAAAAGAAACCCGGCCATACAGCCGGGTTCTTTTATGCTTAGGTATGATCGATTAGATAACACCCTGGTCGCACATGGCGTTGGCAACTTTGAGGAAACCGGCGATGTTGGCTCCCTTTACATAGTTGATATAGCCGTCGGGCTGGGTACCATTCACGCGGCAAGCCTCATGGATGTTCTTCATGATGTCATGCAGGCGGGCATCCACTTCCTCGCGGCTCCAATTGAGGCGCATGGAGTTTTGAGTCATTTCCAGACCGCTGGTGGCGACACCACCGGCGTTGGCAGCCTTGCCAGGGGCAAAGAGGATCTTGGAATTCAGGAATACTTCCATAGCCTCGGGGGTGGAAGGCATGTTCGCGGCTTCGCAGACGCAGAAGCAGCCGTTCTTAATGAGGTTCTGGGCGTCTTCCTTGTGCAGTTCGTTCTGAGTGGCACAGGGGATCGCGACATCCACGGGAACTTCCCAGGGCCTCTTGCCGGGGAAGAACTTGGCATTGGGGAACTTCTCGGCATAGTCGATCACGCGGTCGTTGTTGGAAGCGCGGAGTTCAAGCATATAGTCGATCTTCTCTCCGGATACGCCGTCTTCGTCGTAGATATAGCCGTCGGGACCTGAAAGGGTAACCACCTTGCCACCCAATTCAGTAACCTTTTGAGCCGCACCCCAGGCAACATTGCCAAAGCCGGAAATGGCAACACGCAGGCCTTCAAAGGTTTTGCCCTTGGTCTTGAGCATTTCTTCGGTGAAATAGATCACGCCAAAGCCTGTGGCTTCTGGTCTGATCAGGCTTCCGCCCCAATTACGTCCCTTGCCGGTGAACACGCCGGTGAATTCGTTTTGGAGCTTTCTGTAGTAGCCATAAAGGTAACCGATCTCGCGGGCGCCCACACCGATGTCGCCGGCGGGAACGTCCAGATTGGCACCGATATGGCGATAGAGCTCAGCCATGAAGGATTGGCAGAAGCGCATGATTTCAGCGTCTGACCTGCCTCTGGCGTCAAAGTCTGATCCGCCCTTTCCGCCGCCCATGGGGAGGGTGGTGAGGCTGTTTTTGAAGATTTGCTCAAATCCCAGGAACTTGAGGATGGAGAGGTTTACGCTGGGATGGAAGCGGATACCGCCCTTGTAGGGTCCGATCGCGCTGTTGAACTGCACGCGGTAACCGCGGTTTACATGCACTTCGCCTTTGTCGTCCATCCAGGGAACGCGGAAAATGATTGTGCGTTCGGGTTCGACGATACGTTCAAGGATGTTTGCTTTCACAAAGCGGGGATTGTTGACATAAACATCCCATATTGTCTCGACAACTTCTTTCACGGCTTGCAGGAATTCAGGTTCTCCCGGATTCTTTGCTGCTACCTTGTCCATGAATTCTTGAAAGGTCATGGGGATTTCCTCCATACGTTTATTTTGTTTTCAATCCATTATTAATTTGACCGATAAAATGTCAAGAGTTTCCATTCAGCAACCTGGCCACCCTGGGCGCACGCAGGCGGTGGGAAGCCTCAAAGCCTGATCCTATCAGCGGGCGCAGATAAAACAGGAAGTCGTCCGTGACCCCATTGCCGCTGGCATTGATGAATTCATCGGGCATGTGCCTGGTTTTGCGGGCTACATCCTCCAGTTTCTCGAGCTGGTAGTTCACGGAGTAGAAGCCGGTTCTCTGGATCGAGATCGAGCCATCCAGATTGTACCAGATGGCGTAATGGGCGGCTCTTTCGCCCACTTCCCGGGCTTCGCGCTGATCGACGTCAGATACGCAGCCTATGAACGAGCGTTGCAGGTAGCCAAAGGTGTCCGAGCGCACCCGCTTGATCTTGAGCTGGTCTTTCACCAGATTGGAGAGCAGGTCGCCCAGGGCGCCCGTGCCTGAAAGCTGGACATTGCCATGCGCGTCGGTCTCGGTGTTTTTGGTGAGGATGGTCATCATGGGCACGCCCTTGTCGTTGACGATGCCTTCAGATACTGCCACCACGCATCTTCCGTGGCGTTCGTAAACCTCTTTCACGTCCCTGAGAAAGTTTTCCTCACTGAAAGGCCGTTCCGGCATATAGATGAGGTGGGGGCCGTCATCGGGATACTTTTGCGCCAACGCGGAGGCGGCGGTGAGGAAACCGGCGTGGCGTCCCATCACCACTCCGATGTAAACGCCGGGCAGGGCGCGGTTGTCCAGATTCACCCCCGTGAAAGCCGAGGCCACGAAACGTGCCGCGGAGCCATAGCCCGGAGTGTGGTCGTTCAATACCAGATCGTTATCGATGGTCTTGGGGATGTGGATGGCCCGGAACTCGTAGTCCGCCAGTTGCGCCTCTTCGTTCACGATGCGCACGGCATCCGCGGAATCGTTGCCGCCAATGTAAAAGAAATAGCGCACATCGTGGGCTTTGAGAACCTTGAAGATTTCCTTGCAATAAGCTTCGTCGGGTTTGTCCCGGGTGGAAAGCAACGCTGAGGAAGGGGTATTTGCAACTTGCTCCAGGTTGTGAGTGGTTTCCTGGGTCAGGTCGATGAATTCCTCATTCACAATGCCCTGCACTCCGTAAAGAGCTCCATAGACTCTTGTCACCTGGGGAAACTTGCGTGATTCCAGGGTCACGCCCACCAGGGATTGGTTGATCACGGCAGTCGGACCGCCACCTTGGGCGATCACCACTTTTCCATCCAGCTTCACTATATACCTCCATATACGATAATCCTGTTTTGTTGTACGCGCTATATCTCATCAAAGAGAGGACGCCAGTCCCAAGCGCATATAACACGACTTAAAATGCCACGCGTTTTTGTCCAGCAGAAAATGCTTGCCTTAAAAATGGAGTGCAAAACAATGGCCAAAGAGGAAACATGAGTTACATCGTATTAGCAAGGAAATACCGTCCCCAGAGCTTTGGCGAAGTGTATGCCCAGGAGCACGTCACCGAGATCCTGCACAACGCTATCCAAAGCAAGCGCATCGCCCACGCATATCTGTTTACCGGGCCACGGGGTGTGGGGAAGACCTCGATGGCGCGCATCATGGCCAAAAGTCTGAACTGCGAGAAAGGGCCCACCGTCTCGCCTTGTAACAAATGCCCCAATTGCCTGGAAATCACCAGCGGGACTTCCACCGACGTGATCGAGATTGACGGAGCCTCCAACACCGGCGTGGACGATATCCGCGAGCTGCAGAAAGAGCTACTTTATGCCCCCAGCAAATCACGCTATAAGATATATATCATTGATGAAGTGCACATGCTTTCCAAAAGCGCCTTCAACGCTTTGCTGAAAACCTTGGAGGAACCTCCGGAAAATGTGGTTTTCATCTTTGCCACCACCGAACCCCAGAAGGTTATTGCGACCATCATATCCCGGTGCCAGCGCTTTGATTTTAAGAGGATTCCCATCGACTCCATCGTAAAAAGGCTGCGGGAAATCACTGCCGAGGAACAAATACAGATCGACGGTGAGTCCCTGCACCTCATCGCCCGCAAGGCTGACGGAGGCATGCGCGACGCCCTCTCCCTGCTTGATCAGGTGATCTCCTATTGCCAGAACGACATCGTGATCGAGCAGGTGCGCAACATCTTCGGGCTGGTGCCAAACCAGGTTTACAGCGATCTGCTCCGCCTGATCCATGCCAAAGACACCAACGCCCTGCTAACCCAGTTGCAGAGCATCTTTGAGCATGGCATGGATTTGCAGGACCTGATCAACAATATGATGGAATACATTCGCGTGGTCATCCTGCGCCAGTTGGGCCTTGCCCCGCAGGAAGTCACTTCCGAGGAATATGCGCTTTACGACGAGGTCGGCAGGCTGTTTTCCCAGAACAACCTGCTCTACATGATGAGCGCCCTCATGCAGGCCAGAAACGAGATCAAAAGCAGCGTCAACCCCTATCTGATCATGGAAATGCTGATGATCCGCCTCTGCAAGATGGACGAGATGGAAGACCTGGGCAGCCTGTTGAACAAGATTTCCAAACTTGGCCCCGGACAACCGGTCATCAGACAGGAGCAGCCTGTGGAACGCCCTGTTCCGGAGACGCAAAGCGCCCCGGCAAGACCCAGCGAACCGCCCAGACAGAGCCTCCCGCCCAAAATCCAAAAAGTGCAGCTCAGCGAAGAGACGCTCGTGTCTGCCTGGCCCATGATCATAACCCGCGTCAAAAAAGCATCCACCGTCACAGGGGTGGCTTTGGAGCAATCGAAGCCCGTTGTTGAGCCCGGCAACAAACTCGTCCTGCAGGTGAAAGGCACCACCAACTATTCGCTGGTGCAAGCGCGTAAGGACGATCTCCAAAAGCTACTGGCGGAGTACTTTACCCCCGCTGTGCGATGGGAACCCACTCTGATGGAAAGCGAAGCTCCCACCAAGGTGAACATCGTGCGCAAAAGCCTGGATGACCTGAAAAAGATGGACGAAAACATAGCCCGTTATATCGATATTACAGATTCCAGGCTGCTTAACGGGAAATAGAGCTTGAGCGTCGTCTTCTTTATCTGCACGGCGGTCTATCTGTTAATCCTGAGCCTGGCCATCGCTGCCCTGATCTGGCAAAAGATTCCGCGCAACAAAGAGCTTCAGGGGATATCGGTGATCGTGGCAGCCCGCAACGAAGAGCGAAACCTGCCCCGGCTGATACCCTCGCTGCTGCAACTGGACTATCAAAACTTTGAAGTGATCATCGTCAATGACCATTCCACGGATGCCAGCCTGCAAGTGTTGAAACAATATCAGGACGAGCGGCTCCAGGTGATCGACTTCCAACACCATTTGCCCGGGCTGACGGGCAAAAAAGCAGCCCTGCAGATGGGCATCAATGCAGCCAGATTCGACATTCTGGCTTTCACCGATGCCGACTGCGTGGTTCCACCCTCCTGGCTGAGGGAGATAAACGCCAGCTTCGACTCCGAAACGGACTACCTGCTTGGCTACTCCATCCTCAAGCCCCATGAAGGCTCCAGCGAAAACAGGTTGCAAAACTTTGAACGCGGAATCTACTACTCGCTGGCCGCGGCAGGCTTGTTTTGGCGCGCTCCCGTCACCAGCAGCGCCTGCAACATGGCATACCGCAAGTCTTTGTTTGTCAGTTCCGGAGGGTTTGAGGGGATTGGCCATCTGCTTTCCGGCGATGATGACCTCTTGCTTATGAAGATGATGCCGCGCATCCGCAAAGGGCTTTTCAATCCTTCACCCGCGCTTCAGGTTCTGTCGATTATCGGGACTGATAAAAGGCGGATTCATCAGACCAATATCCGCCGCGCTTCCAAGTTCAAATACTACCCTTTCTGGCTGAAGTCCTTCGCGCTCTTTGCCTTCCTCTATTTTGCCCTGTTCTATTACAGCCTGTTCTCCCTTGTGGCAAATCCTGCCTGGGATATCCGCGCTTATTCGCTGATCATAAAAACAAGCGCCGAGCTCTGCCTTGTTCTGCTTTTCTTCAGCAAAACAGGGCATCCCAGGCTCAGCGCTCTGTATCCGGCGCAGATACTGCTTTTCCCCGCCCAGTTCCTGTTTTACGCCATCCGGGGAATGATGGGCGGATACCGATGGAAATGATTACATTTCGATAAGTTGTGCCTGCACGAACTCGATCTTGTTCAGCTCGGTGACGATCTTCTTGAGGGTGGTTTTCTTGTCTTCCACTTCCAGCACTATCAAGCCGTCATTGGCGCAGACTTCTTTGGAAGTTTCGTGAAGCCCCAGGCGGACTTTGATACTGCAACCGTATTTGGTTAGAATTTCCTGCACTTTCGCCGCGTCGTTGCTGCGATGGTCGATCTTGATCAGTATTAGTTTGTAGGTCATTTTTACCTCCGGAGCCAGCGTAAGAAATGGAGGCAAAACTGTCCACACATTTTTTGCCATTTCCCTTCTGAATGCTTTCATGACATAAAAAAAGCACTACTGGACTATAAACCGTGTCATCCCGGGCAAGCGTTTCACGCAGATTTACGGGGATAATATGAGGGCTGCCGAAGTCTGTTCGGCAGAGGCAACGGAGTTGCCTGTTTGGAAGAGACCTCCGGTCTCTGTGGCAAACGGACTTTGCCACCCCTGGGCAATGGATCACGGCTCAAATCACCCCACCAAACCGCTGCGCGCTTTGGCGAGGACCCCGACAGGCCGTGATGACTCGTTTTTTATCCTTGGGGTTTTTGTTTTGGTGTCGGGTGATTGTTTCTAAAAGACTGGATCCCGGGTCAAGCAAGCTTGCCCGGGATGACGCGGTTTTATGGTCTGGCATGGTTTGTTTCGGGGCTGGGTGGTTGTTTCTAAAAAGACTGGATCACGGGTAAGCCACCCCAGAGGGAGCCCCGACTTCCCGTGATGACACAGAATATAGTTAGGTTGGTGGACTTGTTTCGGGGGAACCATCCACCATTTCACCTTTCCACCTTTCCACCTCAAAAACACCATTCCACCTTTCCACGGCCTAATCGTAGCACCTATATATTATAGAGGGGTGGGCTTCATTTGCATCCCGGGTTCCGGCGTGGGTCTTCCTAGGGTCAACCTTATAATTTATAAGGATGACCTAAGGATGATGGTACAAAAGCCAGTCGCAGCAAAGGCGGGCGGTATGAAGGAAAATCGTGATTGTTGGTAAATTATGTTTATTGAAGCAAGCATAGTAAGCTGCCCTGACTCCCTCCTGCCTTCATGTCCCATTGACCGCCTGTTGAACGCCAGGTAATTTCCAGTTCGGCGATTGCTCAGCGTTCAATCAGCGATCAATCAGCGATCAATGTATGAGGGTGGAAAAAGACGGAAAAAAAGAATTGACATCCAGATTGAGGGCAATAATAGGGACGAAAACTTACAAAAAGAAGGAGTAGATACATGAAAACAGTTGGCAGCGTCCTGGCGCTAATCGGCGGAATCCTGGTGATACTGCTTGGACTGGGAGCCTTGTTCAGCGACAATCTCCAGCAGGTCTGGCAGTTGGAATATACAAACACAAGCGGATTTGTTTCTTTGGCCACCATCCTGGCTTTGGCGATCATCATCCTGGCGGTGATAGCGTTAAACTTCCAACCCAGGATCATAGGCATTTTTATCCTCCTGGCTTCGTTTGCCGGAGTGATCTTTGGAGGCACCTTCGTGGATATCTGCATGATCCTGACCATCGTAGGCAGCTTTATTCTCATCACTTTGCCGTCTGGCAAAGCGAATGAACAAGACGGCGGTTCCCGCATCTATCAGAAATGGTGGTTTTGGGTATTGCTGGGGCTGCTTTGCGTGGCCATCATCTGGGGGCTGTTCCAAGTCCTCAGTCCAGTTCTGAAGGGTTCCGCAAGCGCGGACTCGCTCGCAGTTTCTGACACCCTGGACCAAATGGTGAATACACAGGGACAGCAGTTTGTGCTTGACACGACTCCTGAGGAGATCTTGAAAGCCTACAACGAAAACGGCTACGCGGCAGATGCCAGGTTCAAGGGAAATCCTGTCAGGATCACGGGGAAAATCTTCAACGTGATGAGCACCGCAGATTCGGGCAGCAGGATAGTTTTAAAAGCTATGGATGAATACCACGAGGCTTTTGAGAAAGAATCCGTCATC
Source organism: Candidatus Cloacimonadota bacterium (assembly GCA_035420965.1). Classification (GTDB taxonomy): domain Bacteria; phylum Cloacimonadota; class Cloacimonadia; order Cloacimonadales; family Cloacimonadaceae; genus Syntrophosphaera. Next base: position 28,683 of record DAOLWC010000013.1, read on the forward strand.
TGCAATTTCAGCGGCCTGGAAGCGACCAGGGTGCTGGAATATAAAGTGGGGGACACTGTTTCGCTGATCGGAATAGTGCAGTCCACCGGCGGAAAACAGGATGACATCGTGTTTGAGAACTGCTCCATAGATATGCCGTAAACATTTGAACCAAAAAAGAAAGCGCCCCCGGAAGCCAGAGGGCGCTTTTTTATGAGTATAGTTTCTGTTAGTTTTTAGCAGCCTGCTGTTTGGCCCAGCTATCCTTCAAAGTCACTATCCTGTTGAACACCAGGGCATCCGGGCGGCTGTCCGGATCCACGGAGAAATATCCCTGGCGCATGAACTGGTAGCGTTCCCCCGCTTTCGCGTTCCCCAGGGACGGTTCAAGCCTGCTGATTCGATTGACGACCAGTGAATCCGGATTCAGGTAATCTGTGTAGTCCTTTCCCTCTTCCATATCATTGAAGTCGGCGATGGTGAAGAGCTGGTCATAGAGCCGCAACTCAGCCGGGATGGAGTGTTCCGCGCTCACCCAGTGGATGGTGCCTTTGACCTTGCGGCCATCGGCTGTTCCCCCGCCCCGGGACAGCGGATCATAGGTGCAGATAAGTTCACTGATCCTGCCCTGGGCATCCCTGACCACTTCCTTGCAGGTGACGTAATAGGCATGTTTGAGGCGAACCTCTTTGCCGGGCGACATGCGGAACCAACCCTTGGGCGGATTCTCAGAGAAATCATCCCGTTCTATGTAGAGGTTGCGGGAAAACGGAATCTGCCTCATTCCGGCGGAAGGGTCTTCCGGATTGTTTTCGGCATCCAGTTCTTCCACTTTGCCTTCCGGGTAGTTCTCGATGGTAAGCTTGATTGGATCGAGCACAGCCATCACCCTGTTCGCGTGTTTGTTGAGGTCTTCCCTCACGCAAAATTGCAGCAGTTCAAAGTCCACGACCGAGTTGGCTTTGGCCACGCCAATGCGGTCGGCAAACTCCCTGATGGCTGCAGGTGAAAAACCACGTCTCCTCATTCCCGCCAGGGTGGGCATGCGGGGATCATCCCAGCCATTTACAACCTTGTTTTGCACCAATTCCAGCAGACGCCTCTTGCTCATCATTGTGTGGGAAAGGTTCAGGCGGGCAAATTCGATCTGTTGAGGATGGCAGGGGACGGGCAACTGGTCAAGGAACCAGTCATAGAGAGGCCGGTGGTCTTCAAATTCCAGAGTGCAGATCGAGTGCGTAATCCCCTCCAGGGCGTCGGAAATGCAGTGCGTGTAGTCATACATGGGGTAGATGAGCCACTTGTTTCCGGTGCGATGGTGTTCTGCCTTCTTGATGCGGTAGATGACGGGATCCCGCATATTCAGGTTGGGTGAGGCCATGTCGATCTTTGCCCGCAAGGATTTGGCACCTTCTTCAAACTCGCCATCCCGCATGCGCCGGAACAGATCGAGGTTCTCTTCGATGCTTCGGTTGCGGTAGGGGCTGTCTTTGCCCGGGACAGTGAGGGTTCCGCGGTGTTGGCGGATTTCTTCCTGGCAGAGGTCGCAGACATAGGCTTTGCCTTCTTTGATCAGGATTTTGGCATATTCGTACAACTGGTCGAAATAATCAGAGGCGTAAAAAAGCTTGTCCTGCCAATCAAAACCCAGCCAGCGCACATCTTCCAGGATTGAATCCACATATTCCACATCTTCCTTGATGGGATTCGTGTCGTCAAAACGCAGGTGGCAGATTCCGCCGTAATCCCTTGCCAGGCCGAAATTCAGGCAGATGGACTTGGCGTGCCCGATATGCAGATAGCCATTGGGTTCGGGAGGAAACCGGGTCTTGATGCTTTTATGCTTTCCGGATTCCAAATCACGGTCGATAATGGTCCGTATAAAATTGGAAACCGGGGTTTTGTCTGTGGTCAGGTTTTCCATGCATACCTCGGTCTTGCTTTATGTTACCCATTTTAGAGATAGGCTCTATCAGTCAAGACATATCGTTTGGGGGCAGAAATGAAAAGACCCCGGTAGCTCCGGGGTCTTGGTGAATATTGAGGCAGGCAGATTATTTCATCAGAACTATTCTGCCTTGATGTTTGAAATCAGGGCTGTTGAGTTGATAGTAGTAAACGCCGCTGTCAACTTTGTTACCAGACGAATTGGTGCCATCCCAGTTCAGGCTGGCTTCGCCGTTTTGGTCGGTTGTGCCGGCCATGCTCCTGACCAGTTGTCCCTTGACGTTGTAGATGGAGATGTTCACCTGCCTGTTCGCCTTGCCGCGCAGCGCAAATGAAGTGCTGGAACGGAAGGGATTTGGATACACGTTGAGTGAATTGCCGGCTGAAATGACATCATCATCGTTGGGCAAGGTGTTGATGGTGACCGTGTTGGATGGACCGGAGAGCATCATCGGATCGTTGAAAAGTGAACAGATCCAATACTCATGGACTCCCTGGGGAACATAGGTATCGGTGAAGGTCAGGGTGTTGGGGTTGGTAATGGTGGAGATGGACAGTCCATTGCGGAAAAGCCTGTAACCTACAAAAGCTCTGCCACCGAAGTATTGGGGTGGTTCCCAGGTGAGCACCACGGTGTTTGGGGGATTGAGGGTGGCAGCCAGGTTCTGAGGAGCGGGCAGATCGATGATCGTGGGTGTGGGAGCGCTGGAAACAGGTGTTCCCGGCATATTGTGCTCATCAACCGGGGTCACTTCAAAGACCAGTTCGTGGTCGATATCTGCTTCCACTGGTGTGTAATTGGGTTCATTGGCTCCGTTGATCAGAACCGGTGAGGAATTAACGATCCTGTACCATTTGTAGATAGAGCTTCCCTCGGTGTCGCTGTCCGCGTCGGTGAACACATATTCTCCCGACAGTTGCTGATGAACAACAGGAATACCGGTCACAACAACGCTCGTGGCTACCGGCGCTTCGTTGGTGAAGCCTGTTCCAGTCAAGGGAATGGTGATATTGGGATGGTTGTAAAGGTTGCTGGTGATCACCAGGTTGCCAGTGTATGTTTGAGGAGCGGTGGGAGAGAAGGTCACGTTCGCGGTGATGGACTGGGCCGCGGGGATGTTGAAGTTGCTCACATCGCAGCTGAAAACCGGACTGGAGATCGTGATAGTGCCATTCGCGGCGGTGGACGCGAAATTGGTGATCGTGATTGGGATGGTGTTGGTGCCATTCACTGAGACATCAGGGAAATCAATGGACTGGTGCGACACGGGATATGCCCCCACCAGCGATGCGAGGGAGTATTTGACCCCTTGCAGAATCTCTTTCGAAGTCATGTTCTGCAGGAAAAACACCATTTCGCAGTTGGCAATGTTCCATGTGGAATTGGGAGTGAAAGTCAGGTTGACGGTTGTGGTTTCACCAGTGGCAAGATTAATTGCGCTGCCATTTTCGCTCGGTACCATCAGCCGGTTCACATTTTCCACTGTGGTCTGGTTGAACCAGACATGAGGAATGTTGGACTCGGTGAGCACAGCGTGCAACTTAACATTGGTGTTGGTGTCCGCTTCAGGTTTGGAAACGGTGACTGTTACATTATACTCGCTGCCGTTCTGGGCTCCGACGGCGCTAATCAAGAAGTGAGATGGAACACTCAGGCGGGAATTCACCTTGGGCAGGTAGTTGCTGTACATTGACGAGCTTGAGCTGCCGCCCACACTGGGATTCTGCCCATCGAAAACTGCCGTGGGGAATCCTGTTACCCCGTAAAAACTGTTGCGGGCATTGGAGTAGGTATTGGCATAGTTATCGCTGCCATGATTCTTGATTATTGCCACGGCATGGCCGTTTTGCAACAGGTCATGACAACCCATGGCAGCACCCGGGCAGTAACCGCACCAGGTTCCTGTAGCAACCTCCACAACCACCAGGTTGCGGGGAACCGCCAGCACTGAGCTGAGCAAGCCAAGAAGTGTCAGTAATACGATAAGTGACTTTTTCATTATCATCTCCTGTAAGGTATTTGAAAATCTAATTATTTGGATCATGCAATTATCATGCCCAAATCGATACTATTTCACACTATATTACTAATGGGGTCAAGCAAGGACTTGGGCTGATATATTTAGAACTATCTTCAGCAACTCATCCGGGCTGGCAGCCAGATAGTCTGGTTTGTACCTGGCCAGGTGTTCTGCTGAGTGGAAGCCCCAGGTGACCGAGATCACTTTGACCCGGCTCTTTCTGGCTGCTTTGATATCTCTGGATTCATCCCCAATGTAGATGACGTCTTTGCGGATCAATCCATGTTTCACAATCTGACGGGTGATCTTATTATGCTTTTTCAGGATGCCGCCGGTTCCCTCCACCCAGGCAAAACAATCTATTCCATGCCGGTCAAGGAATTCCTGGACGTTTTCGGTTTGATTGGAACTGATCAAGGCCATGGGTATGCCACGCTTTTTTAGGGTCTCAAGCACTGGCAGGATACCCGGGCAGGGATCCAGTTCCGGGATTATCTTGCGATACTCGTGTAATACGATAGGGATAGCCTGCCCCAGCTTGTACAAAGGGATTTTGAGATGCCTGAACGACTGGCGCAGGTTGAGATTGCGAAGTTGTGTAAAGATTTCCTGGCTGATGGGCTGATAACCATAGCGGGGAGCCAGTTCGTTGATCATTGTAAACAGCTTCCCGATCGAATCAGCCACGGTGCCGTCAAAATCGAAGAGCAGATACGGTTTCATCAGAGTTCTTTTTTCCTCTGTAAAACTATCTGATACGCTTTGTTGCGGGCTATCGAAAAATGTTCTGCCACGCTCTCCGCAACGCTCTTCATGCTCCGCCCCTCCGCCAGCAGGGAGTCGATATGCCTCGCCATCTCGTCCGGATCGGGTTTGCTTTCCTTCCGAGCCGAACCGACTATCACCACAAACTCCCCTTTTTCTTTGATCCGATAATCCGCAACTATGGCGCTCAAAGTTCCGCGGATGAATTCCTCATGCAGTTTGCTGATCTCCCTGCCAATGCAAACCTGGCGGTCTCCGCAGGCGGCGAGCAGGTCTTCCAGGCTCTGCCTGATCCTGTGGGGGGATTCATAGAGCACGCTGCTGCCGGGATAGTCTTTGATTTGCTCCAGAAAGGCGCGGCGGTCTTTGGCCTTGAGCGGGGCAAAACCGCAAAACTGCCAAAGGCTGGTATCCAGTCCGGAAGCGATCAGGGCGGGTATCAGCGCCGTTGCGCCTGGCAGGGGAACGATCTGGATACCGGCTTCTATCGCGCTTTGGATAAACAAAAGAGCGGGGTCGGAGATACCTGGGCTGCCGGCGTCGCTTACAACGGCAACGTCATGGCCGGCCAGCAGGGATCCGAGTATCTCCGAACTCCGCTTCCTTTCGTTATATTTGTGCAGACTGATCAGCTTGGGAGGCTTGATCTCATATTGCGACAGTAAGAATCCCGTGTTACGAGTGTCCTCGCAGGCGATCAGGTCCACCTTCTTCAGAGTCTCCAAAGCCCGCAGGGTAATATCTCCCAGGTTGCCGATCGGAACCGGCACCAGATAGACGCAACCCGCAGGCAAGTCCACTCCTTATATCAGTTTCAGTTCTTTGCCGATTTTCTTGAAAGCCGCGATGGCTTTGTCCAAATCGGCGCGGCTGTGCGCGGCGGAAAGCTGGACGCGGATGCGGGCTTTGCCTTTGGGCACCACGGGATACACGAATCCGATCACGTAGATGCCTTCTTCCAGCAGCATGTCAGCCATCTTCATGGCCAGAGGCTCGTCGTAAAGCATCACCGGCACGATGGCGGTGTTGCCTTCCACGATGTCAAACCCGGCTTTCACCATTTCCTGACGGAAATAGACCGCGTTGTCCCACACCTTGTCGCGCAGCTCGGAAGAGCCGGTGAGCAGTTCGATCACTTTGATGCTGGCGCCCACGACGGCTGGAGCGACTGAATTTGAAAACAGATAGGGTCTGCTGCGCTGGCGCAGAAGCTCGATGATCTCCTTGCGTCCGGAGGTGAAGCCGCCGTTCGCGCCGCCCATGGCTTTGCCCAGGGTGCTGGTGACGATATCGACCCTGTCCTGGACTCCAAAATGCTCGGGAGTACCCCTGCCTTTGGGGCCGATGTAGCCCGTCGCGTGGGAATCGTCAACCAAGACCAGGGCGTCATATTTGTCTGCCAGATCGCAGATTTCGGGCAGCTTGGCCATGTCCCCGTCCATGGAGAACACGCCATCGGTGCAGATCAGGCGGTATTTCAAGCCCTGTGAATCTTTCAGATGTTGTTCCAGTTCCTCCATGTTGGAGTGTTTATAGCGATAGCGCTGGGCTTTGCAAAGGCGCACGCCGTCGATGATGGAGGCATGGTTCAGTTCATCGGATATGATGGCGGAATCGTCTCCCAGCAGAGGCTCGAATACGCCGCCATTGGCATCGAAGCAGGCAACGTAAAGGATGGTGTCCTCAGTTCCCAGAAACTCGGAGATCTTCCGTTCCAGGTCTTTGTGGATCTTCTGCGTTCCGCAGATAAAGCGCACGGAAGCCAGGCCATAGCCCCAATCATTCATGATATCCTGAGCGGCTTTTACCACGGCGGGATGATTGCCCAGGCCAAGGTAGTTGTTGGCGCAAAAGTTCATCACAGACTGTCCTGTGCTGACTCCAATGTTTGCGCCCTGGGGTGTGGTGATAATACGTTCGTTCTTGTACAAACCTTGTTTCTTGAGGTCTTCGAACAGGTTTTGCAAGTCGGTTTTCATTTTGCCAAACATGGCAATCCTCCATTTATTTATTGATATCTTTCGCTACATTATTTGAAATAGCCTGATTTAGTCAATAAAAAAGGTTGACCACGGGCAGGTACTGTTTCCGAATCCGCGTTCGATCCGCAGGCAAGGGGATAAGGCGCACAAAAAAAGCCCCTCGTTAGAGGAGCTTTCATTATGGTGCAGAAGGCGGGACTCGAACCCGCACACCCGTTACAGGCACAAGATCCTTAGTCTTGCGTGTCTGCCAAATTCCACCACTTCTGCATTTCTAAAAACTATCTGGTTTATTCAGCCGCCGGTGCGGGAGTGGGGGCGGGTTGTGGAGCTGGCGAGGGAGCGGGGGCAGGTTGTTGGGTGTCCACGAACTTCTCGTCAAAAACTTTCGCTTTCGCTTTACCGGATGCGGCTTTGTTTACCTGGAAGGCCATGAAGATGCAGGAAAGGATAAACAACACACCCAGGATCTGGGTCCATTTCTTCAGAAACTTCGAGGCGCCAGAACCTCCGAAGACGTTCATGGCTGCTCCGCCCAGATTGGCGTCCAAACCACCGCCCTTTGAGCTTTGGGCAAGTATCACAAGCACCAATGCGACACAAATGATCACATGGATAATCAACGCTATCGTGTATAGTACCATTGTTTTCTATCCTTAAAATCTTTAGATAATCAGCAAGTTTGATCACTAAAATTTAGGCTTCCCTTTTTTGTCAATCAGAAAATGATCCCGCCCTTCTCCCAGAATGGTGGCCAACATAGCTGCCAGTAGCAAGACAGCTCCCGTTACCGCCATCAGGGAAACCTCCTCACCCAGAATCAGGTATCCCCCCAGCATGGCAAACACGCCTTCCAGGCACAGGATAACGCTGGCAACCTCGGGAGCCGCCTTCTTCTGAGCGTGCAACTGAAGGGTGAAGGCCACGCCAACGGAAAGCACTCCGGCATACAGGATCGGCACCGCAGCCTGGCTGATGCCCTGAAGCAATTCCGCCAGATCCATGTTCCAGGCGGGCACCGCGCGTGACACGGGGAACGCGACTAAAGCTGACAACAACGTGCAGACCGCATATTGCACCATCGCGATGTCAAGGCTTGAATGCAACTGGGTAAGCCGGTCGATCAGTTGAATATGTAAAGCCCAGAAAACCGCACCCAAGAGCACAAGGCCATTGCCGAGGTTGGCATTCAACCCCACATTCATGTTCAGCAGCCACAAACCCATTACTGCCAAAGGGATGGATACCAGGAGGGCTTTTGACAGCTTTCTGCCCCGCAGCAGGCTGATCAAAGGCACAAAGACCACATACAGGCCGGTGATGAAGCCGGCGCTTCCCGCGCTTGTCCAGAGCATGCCAGTTTGCTGCAGGCTCGAGGCGCAAAACAACAGCAATCCCAATAATAATAGCTGCCGGATTCCCTTTCTTGTAAACGTGGTATCGCAATCTGTCCTGGCGGGCGCGTCACCTGGCCTGGCAACTTTTCTCACCAGCCATACGCAGAGGGTGCCCAAGGCAAAGCGCAGGGCGTTGAAGGTGAAAGGATCGAGGGATTCCAGTCCGCTGCGCTGGGCCACAAAGGCAAAGCCCCAGATGGCAGCCGTTAGCGTGAGGTTCAGATAGGAGAGTATCTTGCCGTTCCTGATTGGCATCGTTAATCGCGTTTATGCCGTTTTCTGCTAAAGGCTATGCTTCCAAACCCGCCCACGACGGCCAGATAAAAGCCCAGGTCATAACCCCAGCCAGTGTTTTGCGTCTCATAGATCCTGACATCGGGGTCAAATATCTGCCAGATCAAGGTCACAGGCGCAATCCAGCCGTGCCAGATACCGGCAAAAAAGCCTGCTTTCCGTTCCGGTTGGAATCTGCCGGTGCCAGGCGCGCAGGCGCTGAGGAGCAACAGGGCAAGCAAAAACATGATCACAATCGACTTAAAGGGCACAAGATACCTCCACTATAAAGAGCCATGCCTGGATGGCGGTGCATTATTCGCTGATATGAATTGGGGCTGGACTCGGCAAACAGCATGGTGTTTATGATGGTATTACCTGAAGCAAGCACATGGGATAAGATTGGTTATCTCTCATTTAATCCCCCTACTTCAGTGAAATGTATGCATAGAAATACACTTTGGAGCCATCCCAGATGGGGGCAAGCATGTAACACTCCACTATATTCATACCTTTAGCTACGAGCTTTCTACCTTCACCCGTATCAAGATCCCTTACCCATAATTCTTCTGGATATCCAGGACTGATATAATAAATAATATTTGCTTCTTGAGACAATTTCCCAATAATTCTAAATAAGCTTAAACTCTTAACAGGAAGGTTTACTCCGCTGGAATTGACCTTATCAAAGATACGCACGAAACAGTCATTGTATGAATGAAGCATACAATGCACTATATATCTTTGATCATTGGATATCGAGAACATATTGTAAGGCATTCCACAACCACCCAGATCGTCCACAGTTTCTCTGTCGCTTCCGTCTAATCTGGAACGGAACACCCCTGCTCTTTCGTAGTAAACAAAACCCTCTGTTTCTGAGTAGCTTGGATTATAAGTTAAAGTGTCGGGACTTGGAATAATGCCATACTGTCCAGTATTCAAATTCATCCAATAGGAATATTCTGTTTCCTTTGTTGGATATCCGAAACCATTGGATGAGTATGTAATGTAATTGCCCAAATCAGACACGATTGGATTTCTGAGCCATCTTGTTGATTGATTGGTTAGCTGCGTAAGCTGATAATCCGGATAGCTAAGCTGATAGATGTTTTTATCGGCAGCGAAATACAGCTTGCTGCCATCGGGGGATTGGGAAAGCCGTGGGGGAATACGGGTTAGGGTTAGATTATCTGGAGTAATCTGTTCAATCCTGATTGTATCTGTATCCGATATCCACAGCCTTTCCCCATAGAAGATTATCCGGTTGTCTTTGGTCATGTAGATATCCCAGAATCCGGTTGTGCCAAAATAACCATCTACTTTCTTGATCTTCCTGAACCCCGTTCCATCGGCATTGATGCTGCAAAGCCAGGGCTCATAATGTGGATATTCCGGTTCGGTAATGCATGAATTCATCACAAACAGCATTCCCGCCAATAAAGCCAGATACAAATATTTTTTCATGGCTTCCTCTCTTCAGTGCTTGCCCATCTGACGGGCAACAGGCCAGGATTATAAAATATGTCAAAAAGCGGCATTATACGGTATTTTACCATCTTTCTGCTCCAGATCCTTCTATTTGGAATCATGTGACCGGCAATCGCGTAGAATGTCAATAACTTTTGCAGCCATTCTTTACACGACAGGTCCGATTTTGTGCTTGTGCCATATCCTCTGTGCAATTTTTGTAATTAAAGGGCTGCCTAAGTCCGTTCGGCAGAGGCAACGGAGTTGCCTGTTTGGAAGAGACCTCCGGTCTCTGTGGCAAACAGATTTTGCCACCCCTGGGCACTGGATTCCGGCTCGGAGGCCGGGATGACACAGTATATAGACAGGGAGTGTTTGTTTCGGGGCTTGATGGTTGTTTCAAAAGACTGGATCACGGGTAAGTCACCCCAGAGGGGCCCCGACTTCCCGTGATGACACAGAATATAGCTTGGTGGACTTGTTTCGGGGGCACCTTTCCACCATTTCACCTTTCCACCTTTCCACCATTTCACCTTTCCACCTTTCCACCATTTCACCTTTCCACCTTTCCACCTCAAAACACCTTTCCACCA
>DAOLWC010000014.1:0-37787 GCA_035420965.1 Candidatus Cloacimonadota bacterium
GTCATCCCGGGCAAGCGCATGCTTGACCCGGGATCCAGTCTTTTAGAAACAACCACTCCAGCCCCGAAACAGACCACACAAGGCCACAAAACCGTGTCATCACGGCCTACGAGCCGTGATCCAGTCTTTTGGAAACAACCAGCCAGCATCAAAACAAATCACCCCCATTCTATATACCGTGTCATCACGGCCTGCGAGCCGTGATCCAGTCTTTTGGAAACAACCAGCCAGCCCTGAAACAAACACCCCCAGTCTATATACCGTGTCATCACGGCCTACGAGCCGTGATCCAGTCTTTTGGAAACAACCACTCCAGCCCCGAAACAGACCACACAAGGCCACAAAACCGTGTCATCACGGCCTACGAGCCGTGATCCAGTCTTTTGGAAACAACCAGCCAGCCCCAAAACAAACCACACCAGACTATAAACCGTGTCATCAAGGGCTTGACCCGTGATCCAGTCTTTTGGAAACAACCAGCCAGCCCCAAAACAAACCACACCAGACTATAAACCGTGTCATCAAGGGCTTGACCCGTGATCCAGTCTTTTGGAAACAACCAGCCAGCCCTGAAACAAACACCCCCATTCTATATACCATGTCATCACGGGCTTGACCCGTGATCCAGTCTTTTGAGGAACGTTTGGAGTCCAAGCCGGCTTTGGGATTGGAGACAGTTATCAAAACATATTTTGCCGGCTTGAACTCCAAACTACCCAGGATAGATCGTGGACGGTCTATTCTTTGGTAAACTCCAATCTATGCTTCATCTCTGCCTCAGCCGTTCCAGACTCCAGTTCCGGCGACGCAGGGTTAGACCTGCCTCTGGGGTTGTCTTTGTATGCCGTCACACGGTAGAACATCCTGGGATGGGATAAGTCCGTCGTGGGAAGAACGAATGTAGTGTCACTGGAAGAGCCATAGTATGTGAACTGTCCAAAGGGATCAGAGGATTTATAAACGTAGTAACAATCTGGCGTGATGGGCTGACCGAGGATGTTTTCGGTCACCGCGTCCCAGGTGATCAAGGCGGAGTTTTCGCTCAACGTGATATGTACATTCTCCGGCGCTTTGGGTGGAGCGTCTTCATCTATGTAAGATATCTTGGCGACATAGACGTCACCGAATCCATTTGCTGTCAGGATATGGGTGCCGAAAGTGGTTGTGCCTTCAATCTTTCCTGTCAAGTAAGCGTTACCCATTCCATCCACTGCGATGCCATATCCGTAGTCATCGAACGTCCCTCCCGCTTCGACCGCCCAGAGCCAGTTGCCATAAGAATCAAGCTTGGCTGCAAAGATATCCCACTCTCCACTTGAAGTCAGGACATGGCTGCCGAAAGTGGCCGTGTTTCCAAACTCCCCGATCACGTAAGCCTTGCCCACTCCATCCACGGCGATGCCGTATCCCCTTTCATCGCCCGTTCCTCCGGCTTTGACAGCCCAGAGCCAGTTGCCGGTGGTGTCCAGCCTGGCGACATAGACGTCCCTCATTCCACTTGATGTCAGGGTCTGGCTGCCGAAAGTGGCTGTGATTTCAAACTCCCCGACCACGTAAGCCGTACCCAGTCCATCCACCGTATCTATAACGACACCTCTACCATCGTGACCTGCTCGGACAGCCCAGAGCCAGTTGCCATTTGGGTTAAGCTTGGCGACAAACCCTCCGAGTTCTGTCAGGGTGTGGCTACCGAAACTTGCTGTGTTTATATAATTTCCGGTCACCCAGGCGTTACCTGCTAAATCCACGGCTATATCCAAGCCCATGTCCAAGTTTGTCCCTCCCGCTCGGACAGCCCAGATCCAGTTGCCGGAAGTGTCCAGCTTGGCGGCAAAGATATCCGAATCTCCTCTTGAAGTAAGGGTCTGGCTGCCGAAAGTGGCTGTGCCTTCAAACATTCCGGTCACCCAGGCGTTACCCGATCCATCCACGGCGATGCCATATCCCAATTCATCGCCTGTTCCTCCAGCTTTGACAGCCCAGAGCCAGTTGCCGGAGGTGTCCAGTTTGGCGATGAAGATATCTTCCTCTCCACTTGCCGTCAGGGTGTGGCTGCCGAAAGTGGCCGTGCCTTTAAAAAATCCGGTCACATAGGCGTTACCTGCTCCATCCACGGCGATGTCATTACCAATTTCATTGCCTATCCCTCCCGCCTTGACTGCCCAGAGCCAGTTTCCATTTGGATCAAGTTTGGCGACAAAGAGGTCTACACCCCATTGACCTCCGTTTGCTGTCAGGGTGTGGGTGCCGAAAGTGGCTGTGCCTTCAAAATGACCAGTGACATACTGGTTTTCCTGGCTGTCGGTCGCAATGGACATGCTCCAATCCTTTCCATCCCCTCCCGCTTTGACCGCCCACTGCCAATAGGGCGCCTGCGCAACCAAAACCGTCGCTCCGCAGAGCAACACAAAACACAAGGCCAAGCTTTGAAACGTTTTCATTGTTCCTCCTGATGGCTGTTTTTTACTCTTAAGCAAACTGGCGGGGTTTGCCAAATATGTCAAGTAATAAAATAGCGGGGCGAAACTTTACAATAGGGGGGAGTTGTTTCAAATGACAGGACGCATTGTCCTGCCATTCCAACAAACCGCTACGCGCTTCGGCGGAGACCCCGGTAGGCTGGGATGACGCGGTGTATGGACTGGTGTGGTTTGTTTCGGGGCTTGGTAGTTGATCCCCATGCGGCGTTTCAGCGAGCGCCGCCACAGTGCAGGCGCTTGCCATAGCGCCTATTTCCATTCCTTCGCCCTCCTGAAGCCGGGAAAGCACTAATCAGCATGCCGGCAAATCAATGATAAGACCAAATGAGACAGTTTTTTGGTTGACAGAAAATGAGAGCGCATATCACTGTGAAGAATGACTAAAGTGGTAGGTGTGTAGAAGCTTACACATATCACGAACTGAGAGAAAATTGATGAGTAAAGAGGCGAGTGCAAGAGTAAAGATCAACGAGCTTCTGAAAGAGGCAGGCTGGCGGTTCTTTGATGAAAAGGGCAGGAAAGCCAATATAATCTTGGAAAACCAGACCAAAATCACCCGGAAGATGATCGATGAGTTTGGAAACGACTTTGAGAAATCTACCAAAGGATACATAGATTTTCTTCTCGTTGACGAGCATTCCCATCCTGTCATAGTTCTGGAAGCCAAGTCAGAAAAACACAACCCTCTGGTAGGAAAAGAACAAGCCCGAGCCTATGCCCGCTCGCAGAATTGCAGGTTTATTCTGCTCTCAAATGGCAATTTGCACTATTTCTGGGACACCCAACAGGGAAATCCGTATATTATCACCAAATTCCCATCCCCTGAGTCCATTAAGGGATATGGACATTACAATCCTGATCCCAATGCTCTGGTAAACGAGATTATCACTTCAGGATACATTGCTGTTACCCAAAAATATGATTATGACCAGAACCCTGATTTTCAAAACGATGAAACCAGAGCGGAATATCTAAAGAAGTACAATCTAAGCATCTTGCGGCCTTATCAGGTTAGAGCGGTCGAGTCTATACAGAGTGCTGTCCGCAAAGGTGCCAATCGCTTCCTATTCGAGATGGCAACCGGAACCGGGAAAACCCTGATCTCCGCGGCGGTTATGAAACTATTCCTCAAGACCGGAAACTCTCACAGGGTGCTGTTTCTGGTGGATCGGCTGGAACTGGAAGACCAAGCCCAGCGCAACATGGTCAAGTATCTGAAAAACGACTACACATCAGTAATATACAAAGAAAACAAAGACGATTGGCACAAGGCGGAGATTGTTATCTCGACAGTTCAATCTTTCTTATCGGGAGATAAATACAGGACTCAATTCAGCCCCACGGATTTTGACCTGGTGATCTCAGACGAGGCACATCGTTCCATTGGCGGTAATGCCAGAGCCGTATTTGAATACTTCGTAGGTTACAAACTGGGCCTAACCGCAACCCCTAAAGACTACATTAAGAATGCCGTTTTTGACGGTAACAGCCCCCGGGATTATGAGCGCAGACTGCTTTTGGACACCTATGAGACCTTTGGCTGCAAAAGCGGTATTCCCACCTTTCGTTATTCGCTCATTGATGGAGTAAAAGACGGTTATCTGGTCAGTCCGACAGTGATCGATGCCCGTTCCCAGGTTACCACCCAGTTGCTTTCGGATCAAGGTTATGCCTATATGGAACCAACCTCCCAGGGTGAAGATACCATCACTTACTTTGAAGAGAAAGATTTTGAAAAACGCTTCTTTTCCCACAATACCAATGTCACTCTCTGCAAGGCTTTCATGGAAAACGCGATGTGTGACCCAATCAGCGGAGAGATCGGCAAGTCCATCATTTTTACTGTCAGCCAAAAGCATGCCACCAAGATAACACAGATACTTAATGTCATTGCTGATAAGATGTTCCCAGGCAAGTACAATTCCGATTTTGCCATGCAGGTTACATCCATTATCCCAACAGCCCAGCAGATGAGTATCAACTTTGCCAACAACAATCTTTCCGGCAGAGGCAACTTTATTCCCTCCTATCGCAGTTCCAAGACCAGAGTCTGTGTCACCGTAGGCATGATGACCACCGGATACGATTGCACCGATATCCTCAACATTGCTTTGATGCGACCGATTTTCTCGCCTTCCGAGTTTATCCAGATCAAAGGGCGCGGAACCCGCAGGCACGACTTCTGTGAACAGTTTATTGATACCGCGCTCAAGGAACAACATCAGGACAAGATCAAAACTGGTTTTTTCCTCTTTGATTTCTTTGCCGTTTGTGAGTATTTTGAAGAGAAATTCGATTATGACCAGGTTCTCGCCCTCCCCGCATTGTCAGAACGAACCAGCTCTCCCGCCGATGGGGAACTTCCTCTACCCCAAGCCACTGGCGCGGAAATACACACTCCCGATCCTCTGGAAAAGATAGAGCGCAAGGTTATTGGCACCGAGGGTATGAAGATAGACCGGATGTTCTTCCAGAAGTTTGAGGAAAAGATCAAACAAGATCCTGTCATCAAGCAAGGCGTTGACGATGGTAAGTGGGACTTTGTGCTGGATTACATCAATCAAAACATGATCGACAAACCAGAGGATTTCTTCACTCTGGAAAAACTGAGGCAATCTCTGCACCTGGATCGCAGGCTCACACTCAGGGAAGTAGTGGAAAAAGCCTTTGGCCTGATCCCAGGCTTCAAATCCAAAGACGAACTGCTCAATAACGAGTTCGACAAATTTGTCTCTATCCACAAACCAAGCTCCGATGATAACATCCCGGCTCTCAAATACTTCTTCAAGGCTTATGTGACCGATAACCGCTTGAGAGACATTATCGATCATGGGGACTACGCGGAACTTAATACCTATGCCCGTTTTTCTATGAAAGACTTTAAAGCGGTTAAAAAGAACTGGCGAACAAGCATCCCGGAATACGTCAAGGACTATGTAATCCTGAATAGGTTCATGTAGGAGAACTGATTGTTAGATTCAAACACCAAAAAGAAAATTGACGATGCCAGAGACATCCTGGTGGGCAAAGTCCCAGTTCCCAGTTCTCAGGTGGAGCAAATCACCATCGCCCTTATCTATAAATTCATGTATGATATGGACAATGAATCCATAGAATTGGGTGGCAACCCTAAATACTTTACCGGAGACTATGCCCAATATGCCTGGAACAAACTGTTTGACCCCAAGCTTAGCGGTGAAGGCAGGGTCATGCTCTATCAGGATGCTTTGATCAAGATACGAAACAATCCACAACTGCCTACGCTCTTTAGTGATATCTTCAAGAACGCCTTTCTGCCCTACCGTGACCCGGAGACCCTCAAGCTATTTCTCAAGTGCATAGATGAATTCACCTATGAACACAGTGAAAAACTGGGCGATGCCTTTGAATACCTCCTGGCAGTGTTGGGCTCGCAAGGTGATGCGGGACAGTTCAGAACACCCCGGCATATCATCGACTTCATAGTGGCGTTGATAGACCCAAAAAAAGAAGACAGCATCCTTGACCCCGCCTGTGGCACGGCTGGCTTCCTGATCTCCGCCTATAAGCACATAATTAAGACCAATAGCTCAAACTACGACAAGGTCAATGACCCCCACACCTTTGCCTTGCGCAGTACCCCCCTGGACGAACTGGTGATCCAGAACGGCAAGAAATACACCGGCGACCTGCTTACTCCCGATCAGCGGGCTTTTATACATAAAAATATCAAGGGTTACGATATAGCTTTTGAGATGGTGCGCCTCTCACTGGTCAACATGTACCTGCATGGCTTCAATACGCCTCAAATCTATGAGTATGATACCCTTACCTTCACCGACCGCTGGAATGAATATGCCAGTGTTATCCTGGCCAATCCGCCCTTTATGACACCCAAGGGAGGCATCCGACCCCATCAGAGATTTACCATCCAGGCTAAACGTAGCGAAGTGCTCTTTGTGGACTATATGCTGGAACACCTCACCACCAACGGAAAAGCTGGGATTATCGTGCCGGAAGGCATCATCTTCCAGAGCGGAAACGCCTATAAGCAACTCCGCAAGCTGCTGGTGGAAGAAAACTTTCTGGTGGGGGTGATCTCGCTCCCAGCAGGAGTGTTCAATCCCTACAGCGGAGTGAAAACCTCAATCCTCTGGATAGATAAAGCCCTGGCTAAAAAGACCGACAAGATCATCTTCCTCAAGATCAATGCTGATGGCTTTGACCTGGGAGCCCAGCGGCGACCCATCGAAGCCAATGATCTGCCAGCCGCCTTTGCCAACGCGGTGGCATACAAAAATGCCGTGCTCTCGGGCTCTGAATATCAAGTCCCCGATAAAGATGTGATTTTATTAGAAAAGGCAAAACTGGCGGAGAGAGGGGAGTATAACCTGAGGGGAGATAAATATGTTTCGTTATCAAATGAGACTTCAATATATTCTATAGTGTCACTAATAGATAAAGTTACTTTAATTCGTGGAGTGACTTATAAAAAAGAAGATGAAGTATCAGAGAATGGTACTCTCGTGTTGCGAGCAAACAACATATCACTGGACAGTAAACTAGATCTTAGAGATATAAAACAAATATCTAAAAATGTCGAATTCAAAGACTCTCAAATACTCAAATCAGGTGATATTTTTATTTGCTTGGCAAGTGGAAGTAAGTCACATGTAGGCAAGGTGGCTTATATAGAATCAGATACAGAGTATTGTTTTGGTGGCTTCATGGGAGCTGTCAGGATCTCATGTAGTAATTTGATTCCAAAGTATTTGTTTTACCTTATAAAACAAGATAGGTTTAATGAATACCTATGTACGTCTATTTCTGGAGCCAATATCAATAATCTAACCTCATCCATATTGTATAACTTCAAGATTCCCCTCCCTCCCCTCTTTGTCCAGGAAGAGATAGTCGCAGAACTGGATTCCTACCAAAAGATTATTGATGGTGCCAAGCAAGTGGTAGATAATTGGAAACCCTGTTTTGACATTGATACTAATTGGCCATTAGTGAAGTTATCGGATGTTGCAGAAATCGAAAGCGGTTTTGGATTCCCCTTGGATTATCAAGGATCAACTGATAAAGAAATTCCCTTTATTAAAGTAAGCGACATGAACCTGATAGGCAATGAAACATATATTATGAATTGGAACAACACTGTTTCCACAGAGGAGTTACATAGACTTAAAGCCAAGTCACGTCCTCAAGGTACTGTTGTGTTCCCAAAAATCGGGGCAGCAATAGCCACTAACAAGAAACGTATCTTAGTAAAAGATACTGTATATGATAACAATGTTATGGGTATTGTTCCAAATTGCAACAAGTTACTTAGCAGATTCTTACATGCTTGGTTACTTTCATTTAATCTCACTGATTGGGCTAGTGACTCTAATCCCCCGTCCATTAGAAAGGCAACTGTAGAAGATCAATTAATTCCATTACCTGATATAGCCATCCAGCAGAATATTGTTGATCAAATAGATGATGAGCAGAAACTAATTGATGCCAACCGTCACTTGATTGCTCTCTATGAGGGTAAAATCAACAAGCGAATCGATAGCCTTTGTATCAATAACAAGGAGGACAATTGACAGAAAAGATATGCCCTATATGCGGAAGACCTGATTGTAGTATTGATATAAAACCTACCAATGTTAATGAGTCAAGCACTCAACAGGACTTGTTCTATTTAGGTAATTGCAATACCTGTGGTCAGGTATGTGTGAGTGTGTGTTTTGTTAATGACAAAGTTGAGTTTGGACTTTTAGACAAAAGTGAGTTTATGGGATACTTGAAAAGGCATTCACTTATCTGGGAAAAATCTGGCAAATCATCATCTATTATGCCCATTCGGACTGTAGACGATCTCAAGGGAGGTATCATTCTACCCTCTACGCCATTAGAGCAGGTTGATATGCTAATTGAATACTTCGCAAGCAAACAAGCCTCACTATCTGAGTTCGTAACGTTTGATAGTTCAAAAGACTATCCAATTTGCTTCGCTAAGAATGGATCCGATTTTTGCTATATCATTAAATCAGCTTACGAGTTAGGATATATTAAGGGTCGCAGGCAAGATAGTGGTCCGGTAACGTATATTGGAAAGCAATTCCGACTTTCAGATGGGCACCTAATGTTAACTCCGCAAGGTTGGGAAAAAGCACAACAGCTAAAAAAGCAAAGTCCCTATTCGAAGCAAGTTTTTGTCGCTTTCCAATTTGATCTAAATGGTAAAATGAAGGGAATCTATAGTAGTGCTATCGCCCCGGCTGTATCCGAATGTGGTCTGGAGCCATATACAACTCTGGATGATGAACATGGAAATAGCATAGATGATGTCATTATTGCAAATATTAGAAAGAGCCGAATTGTTATTGCAGATGTAACTTATGCAAGCCAAAATGTCTATTATGAAGCTGGTTTTGCTTATGGTCTTGGAATTCCTGTAATTCTTACTTGTCGAGAGGATAGATCAGAAACTGACATGAAGTTCGACACAAGCCATATTAAACATATCATTTGGAAAGATGAAAATGATTTTAAGCAGAGATTGATTAACCGCATCGAAGCCATGGGGCTATCCAATAAGAAATGAAGAAGAAAAAGAAATCTACAATCAAGAGGCTCAAAAAGGCTTTAACTAAAGTGATTAATAGGCTGGGTGAGGAATTCAGGAATAGGTCTGAATACGGTTTTATATATGTAATTTTCTCTGCTATTGTTATTGTGCTTTGTTTAATCAACTTTGTAGAATTGTTTAAACACTGTTTTTTTCAACTTTGCAAAGTCTTTAAGAAAGACATTTGTAGGAAAGCGGCTTGTAATTGGGCGATAGACCTGTTTATCGTATTGAAGTTCATTTTTGTTACTCTGTCCGTTTTCCTGCCAGAGAATCCCATGATTTTTTGGATTGTATTGTACCTACTCATTATGAATGTGTTTACTTACTTCTATCATCATGTTTGGAAAAAACCAAATGACAATAGTTCCCACTGGCAAATTAGGCGATTTGTGACTTTAATCCTGGCAATTGCTTTCAATATCTTATGCTATGTCTATCTATATTGGAATGGGTTAGCGAGGTTTATTCAATGGCATGACAACTCTCTGCTCACATTATTAAACGTGTTTCAGTATAGTATCTCCAACACATTTCTGCTGCCTTCTTGTTTATCTATTGTCAATCCATTCGGATTCTATCTGCAAACTACACAACAGATAATCTCATTCATATTCTTAGCAATCATTTTAAACCAATCAATACCACAACCAAGAAAGGAGGATTGAATGTCATACCGCAATAAGACTTATGTAGCGTTCGACGCGGACACAGATATGCATTACTACAAGCTTATGCTAGCGTGGAAAGCACACCCTAATATCCCTTTCAATTTCTATAATGCTCACGCATTAAATCAAATAAGAGAATGGAGTCAAGAAGAGTCAAAGAAACGCCAGTTGAGAGAACGAATGCTCAATTCCAAATTCTTTATTCTATTGGTTGGAGAACATACTAAATATTTGCGTAAATATGTAAAGTGGGAGATTGAATTAGCCTTAGATATGAATCTTCCTATCGTTTGTGCAAATCTCAATGGTTTAAGAGGTCTTGATAGGTCATTATGTCCAGCGATATTGAGAGATGGACTTGTGTTGCACATAAGTTATGGACTTAATCCAATTAAGAAGTCTATGGAGGTGTGGACTCCTGCGCGTATTCTAGAATTAAAAAGAAAAAATGAGATTGGACCTCGTGTTCTTTCTGATGAATTTTATAATAGCATTAACATCTAATTGCATGCTAAATTGAAGCAGACATCTTAGTTAGTATTAGGTGAACAAATTGATCTGTTCGGTGTTATTGGGTGTCAGGATTGGGTTCTCATCCACTTGTGAGAAATAAGAAACCAGATAGTTGGAGTAATTATCGAATGAGATCTTGGTTCTGCTCCTATTATAGAGGATGGAAAAATGTGGCAAGTCATGGCAACCTACCTGTTTTGCAATAAGTTGGCTGGTGTGGATAAATCGTAGCACCTATATATATGGAGGGCATATTTGGCATGAATGGGTTTGTGGGAGACGCGGGAAAAATGCCTGGGGTTCTCGTTCCAGACGGGTGGATTAGGCGAGGGTTGCCTGAAGGGGTGTGGTAAAACAGAATGCTCCGGCGGTTCCGCTCTGGTGCCTTGATCTCCTTCCGATAGGCAGTTGAGGTCCGGTCAACTGTCGGGCCGGTGATTGCCAGGACGTCAATGGTCGGTCAATGGGCGATCAGCATATAGGGTGCAGTTTGGGGTTAGCGGTTGTTTGGGCTTTAAAAGACTGGATCCCGGGTCAGCCACCCCAGGGAGCCCGTCTGCCTGGAATGACGCAGTATAAAGAGGTGTGGTTTGTGTTTTGTCTGAGTGGTCGCTTCCTTTACGGCGCCATGACAAGCTCCGGTACACTACAGCGGACGCCACCTTTTTACCATTCCACTTTTGTAAATTCGTGATAATTTGGGTAATTTGTGGATGATTAGAACGTAACCTCGCCGGGGCCTTCGATCTGTTTGATCTTGCCGCCTTCGTTCATGTCTCGGCAGGGGCCAGCTTCGATCTCGGCGCTGTCGGTGTAGCCGCGCTTTTCCCAGTAACCAGGGATATAGTAATCCATCAGCTCGATCTTTACCACGCTTTTGGCGGATTTGTAGCCCCAGAGATAGGGGTTGAAGACGCGCACGGGGCCGCCGTAATCCTCTGTGAGTAGTTCGCCATCGAAGCTGTGGGCGAGCAGGGTCTTTTCCTGCAGGGCGTTTTCCAGGGGGATGGAGGTGTCATAGACCATTCCCACAGACCAGAAGCGGACATATTTGCAACTGGGGCGCATGCCAACGCGCTCCAAGATCACGGAGAGCGGAACGCCTTTCCAGATGCCCCTGACAGACCAGCGGGTGACACTGGTGAGGCGGGCGTCCACCTCCCTCTGCGGCAGGGCGTTGAGGTCTTGCCAGGTGAATACGCGGGGCGAATCGCAGGCGCCCACAACCTCGATAATCCAGTTTTCGCGGTCCAGGCTGCCAGGGTGTCCCTCAGCCCAGAAAATGGGGGTGTTCAGTTTGGCGAGTTTATGCACTTTGTCTCCTTGGGGGTTTGATTCCCTGCCTTCTTTACCACCGGCGGAGCATGCCAGGACAGCCAGCAGCAGCGAGCAGGTGATAAGCAGGCGGCTCAAGCTTCTCCTTCAAAAAGGTCGTCCGCCACATCGGAAGGGAGGATGGAGGGTGTTCCGCGCCGGGCGGCAAGTTTTTCCGCGGTGCGTCCCAGCAGGAAGGAAGCGTTGATGGCGGCTTCGGGGATGCTCAAACCCTGTGCCAAAAAGGAGGTGATGATGCCAGCCAGGACGTCGCCGCTGCCGCCGGTGGCGAGCCCATCGTTGCCGCTGCTGTTTACCAGGGTGGTTTCGCCGTCGTGATAGACGCTGAAGTGGGATTTGAGCAGCACGCGGGCTTGATGGCGGGCAACAAATTCACGCAGGGGGGAGAGGCAGTCCGTTTCCAGGCTGTCCTTGGGGATGCCCGCCAGGCGGGAGAACTCGCCCCAGTGGGGTGTGATGAGGATGTTTGGCTTGGAAAGATACTTGAGCAGGCCGGGGTTGTCGGCGATCAGGTTGAGCCCGTCGGCATCCACCACCAGAGGCTGCTTCACCTGGCGCACGGCGATCTCCAGCAGACGCAGGGAATAGCTGTCCCGTCCCAGTCCGGGCCCGATCAGCACCGCGGAAGCCTCTCCCAGCAAGCTGGCAAGCTGTTTGGTATCCGGCATTGCGCGGGTGTTTTCCGGGATGGAGAGGCTGAGGGCTTCGGTGAGCCTGAGGGCGTAGATGGGCAGCAGCTCAGGGCGGTGGAGCAACCAGACATATCCGGCTCCGGCGCGCAGAGCTCCTTTGGCTGCCAGCAGCGAGGCTCCGGTGTAGCCCGGCACTCCGCCGAAGATATAGACCTTGCCGAAGTCGTTCTTGTGACTGCCCGGATGGCGCACGGGAGGGTAGAAATCCTCTTCGGTGAAGAGTTTGACGCTGGGCAGTCCGTGATAGTAAAAGTGGGGAATGCCGATGGGGACAATGTTGGTGGGGCCGCAGACTTCCCTGCCATAACCCAGGATGTGCCCCAGTTTGAGAGAGGCGATGCAGAGGGTGGCATCGGCGTAAATCGCCTCGCTGCACCAGCCGGTGTCGGCATCCAGCCCCGAGGGGATATCCACCGCGATCACGCGGGAGGCACTGGTATTAACCACTTCAAAGAGGGTGAGGTGAAAGTCGTCCGGCTCGCCGTGGAAGCCTGTGCCAAAGATGGCGTCGATCACCAGGTTGCTGTCGGAGACGATCTCTTCCAGCAGGGGCAGGTCTTCCAGGCTGGAAATCTGCAGAATGGGGATGCCGAGGGCGCGGCAAAGCTCCAGATTGGCCTTGGCGTCCGGGGAGAGGTCGCCTTTCCCGATCCGCAGGATCACCACTTCGCAGCCGCCCTGGTCGAGCCAGCGGGCGATCACGGCGCCGTCGCCGCCATTGTTTCCGCGTCCGCAGAGGATGCAGGTGCGGCCTTGCAGCCATTGGGGAAACTGCGCGGCGATCAGGTCGGCGCAGCCTTTTCCAGCGGTTTCCATCAGGACCCGGGAAGGCAGGCCGAATTCCTCGGCGCAGCGGCGGTCAAGGTCTTTCATTTGGGATGAGCTGAGCAGGTATTGCATGGTTTACCTCTTGCTATTGGATTGGATGGGCAGTTTGATCTCGAAGGTGGTGCCTTCGTTGGGAACGCTTTGGACAACGCGAATCTGCCCCTGGTGGTATTCTTCTATGATGCGTTTGGCAAGGCTTAGTCCCAGCCCCCAGCCGCGGGTCTTGGTGGTGACGCCGGGGTCGAAGATTCGCTTCCATTGGGAGCGGGGGATGCCCTTGCCTTCGTCGCTAATCTGCAAATAGATGTGCCTTTCAGATTTGGAGGCGGTGATGATGATACTGCCGCCCTTTTTGGTCATGGCGTCCACGCAGTTTTTGATCAGGTTTTCCAGAGTCCATTTGAATAGCTCTGGATCCAGCATGACCTGGACGCCCTCAATCTTGGAAATGAGGTGGATGTCGATGCGGGAGCCCAAATGGGGCATGCGTTTCTGGAAGTAATCCACCGTCTCTGCCAGGATGGCGTTCAGCTCGGTGGGGGCAAGATTGGTCTGGGAGCCCACCTTGCCAAAGCGGGAGGCGATCATGCGCAGCTGGTTGAGGTCGGCGGTCATGTATTCGATGATGCTGTCCATGCCGGGGCGGTCCTGCCCAGCCCCGGGGGATTCCTTCAGGTAGTCGATCCAGCCCATCAGGGAGGTGATGGGGGTGCCGAACTGGTGCGCTGTTTCCTTCGCCAGCCCGATCCAGAGGGTGTCCTTTTCGGTGCGGTGCAGCAGGAAGAGCCCGTAGGAACTGAAGGCGATGAGCAGCAATGCCAGGAAGATTTCCAGCACGAAGACGCTTTGGATGCGGGAAAGCGACTTGGGCGCGGTGAAGTAGATGAAGCCCAGACTGTCAGCGGCGTTGCTGAGGGGAATCTCGGTCATTTTGGCCAGCCTTTCGGACACCTGCTCACGCTGCAGAGGCGGGATGTCAAACCAGGAAAGGGATTCGGGGATATCCATATTGCGCCAGTAGAGGGGGTTTTTGTCGCGGTCGGTGACCACCACGGAATAGTCTATATTGCTGAGGAACTGGCGCAGGGAGATGGGTTTGGCAAAGAAGACATAGTTGGTGAGCACGCCGTTGGCATCGATGGGTATCCTTTCCATGCTGCCCAGATGGGAAAAGAGGGTTTGGCGGGAAGCGGGGCTGAGTTCGGCAAAGCTGCTGTCCGAAGATACTCCCACCCTGCTCCAGTAGATAGGTTCCAGATCGGTATCGGTGATAATGATGGGCAGCGGGTTGTGGGGCATGAAGTCGTAAAGGATGTAGTCTCCGATGGAGGAGTTGAAGTTGGGCTTCTGCACCGATTTGAAGTAGTTAGAGCTCAGCTCGCCGATCATCATGGAATACTGTTCCGCCTGGCGCAGGTAGTCATCTGAATAGGCGATGTACTGGGCGAATATGCGGGGAATATATTCCTGTTCCTGCTTGGCGTTGTGGATCAGAATCTGGGTGTAAACCGCGAAGATGGCAAAGACCACAATGCTGCCAAAGATCAGGTAGAGGCGCAGGGTGCGGAAGTTATTGGTCTTCTTTCGCGAGGTTCCAGAGGGCGTCGAGTTCTTCGAGGCTTGCTTCATGGATGTTGGCTCCGTTTTGGCGGTAGTGCTCCTCAATGTAGCGGAAGCGTCGGTGGAATTTCCGGGTGGTTTCCTTGAGCGCGCCTTCGGCGTCGATATGCAGCTTGCGTGCCAGGTTTACCAGGGTGAACAGCATGTCGCCCAGTTCTTCCCTGATCGCGGCGCTGTCCTGGGAAGCCAGGGCGGCATGGAACTCGCCCTCTTCCTCCCGCAGCTTGTCCAGCACGGGATTAACGGACGACCAGTCGAAGCCCACCGCGGCGGCTTTTTCCTGGCTGCGTTGGGCGTGGATGAGGGCAGGCAGGGCGCGGGGGATGCCTTCCAAAACGCTGATCCTGTCGGTCTTTTCAGCTTTCTTGATGCGCTCCCAGTTGAGTTTGACGGCTTCGGAATCGCGCACATCGGCGTCGCCAAACACGTGGGGATGGCGGCGGATCAGCTTGGCGGAGATTTTGGAAAGGACTTCGCGGATGTCGAACTTGCCTTCCTCTTCGGCGATGCGGGCCTGAAACACGATGTGCAGCAGCAGGTCGCCCAGTTCTTCGCAGAGGGCATGGGGATCGTTATCCTCGATGGCTTCCACTGCCTCATACAGTTCTTCGATAAAGTTTGGCACCAGGCTCCGGGAGGTCTGCTTCGCGTCCCAGGGGCAGCCGGAAACGGGATCCCTCAGTCGGGAGAGGATATCCACCAGTTCTTGAAATTCTTTCATTGGCCCACCTCCGGGGCAAGTTGCCGCGGGCGGGTGTGCAGGACGGAGTTCACCGCGGCGAAATAGATCCAGACAAAGTAGTCCCAGCGGATGGAACTGGGCACGGAAGAGGACGGCACAAAGAGCAGCAGGGAGATGAGATACATCAGATAGCGCTGCCTGTCCGCTCCGGTGGACTTGCGGTAGAGCTTCCACAGCCCCGCCAGCCAGTAAGAATAGAGGCAGAGAAAGCCGAGCAGGCCAGGCAGGCCCCAGTTGCCAAGCAGTTCCATGAAATAGTTGTGGGCGTTGGTGATGCCGGCTGTGCGATAAATGGCGTCGCCCTGCATGTTGGGCTCATAGTTTCCGCCCCCCACGCCGATAAAACCGGAACGGGTAGCCATGTCGATGCTCTCTTTGATAAGCTGCACGCGAATCTGGATGGAACTCATATAGATGGATTTGCGTTCACTGCCCAGGGTGCTGGTCTGATAATCGAGCACCTGATACAATAAACGCGCTTCCCGGTTGTAGCGTACGTATATGCCCCCTGCCAGCAGGACCGCCGCCAGCAGCAAGACCAGCTTGGTTTTCCAGGTGGTCTGAACGATAACGAAATAAGCCAGAAATGCGCCCAAAGCCAGCATCGCGATCCGGGCGCCCTGGATCACCATGATTACCATTATAACCGGCATCACAAGCGCGCTCAGCAATGCCAGCCAGCGCTTCCCGTAGATTTGGGGCATAAAGAGCAAAAATGGCGAAAAGAGCAGCAAGTAGCTGGCCAGATTGTTTTCATTGTAAAAGGGGCCGGAAGGCACGAAGAAGCCTGAGCCGTAATGGCGCGAGACAGGCAGGTGCTTACAGGTTAACATCTCCAGCAGCGCCGTGCCCACATAGAGCAGCACCAGCAGAAAGAGAAACCAGTGAAATCTGCGCAGCAGTTCCGGATCTTCAAACAGCTTGTCGTAGATGAAGAAAAGAAACATATAGCGCAGTATCCACGCCGCGTAGCTGAGCACCAGAGTCTTATCCATCGCCCAGATGTAGGAAGCCAGGTTCAGGATTGTCCAGCCCGCCAGAAACAGGAAGGGGAGGATGTTGCGCGGTTGGATGAGCGGTGTTTCGGGATAGATAAAGAACCAGCCCAGGCAAAGCGCCAGCACCAGATAGTGGGGTATCACAACCAAGGCGTCTGTGATGGTGTAAAACTCCAGCAGGGTATAGAGCCCCAGGATCAGCAGCATAATCTGCCAGAGCAGGGGCTTTTTGGCTGTGGCGGTCATTCCTTTCCGGGCGTTTTCCTCTTGAAGGCGCCGAGCACGCGGTCCACCTGGTCGCGGTGGATCACCTGCAGGTTTTCCATGATCACCGCAAGGAAGCAGGCCAGCAGGAAAGCCATGATGGTAATCACCACCACCGTCAACGCCCGCTTGGGTTTGGAACGCATCCCTGCCAGGGAGGGGCTGTCCAGGATGTCGTAGCTGGGCATGTTGCGCGCTTCTTCCAGTTTGGCAATCTCATATTGGGGATAGAGGTATTCAAAGACCGTTTTCTGAATCTCCAGGTTGATCTTGAGCATGGTATATTGCAGGGCAAGATCCGGGATGCGGGAGATTTGCGGAATGTAGCTGGGGACGAGCTGGGAGTTGCTGCTTTCCAGTTCCTTCACCTTGTTTGCCAACACTTCGCGGCGGCGTGCCAGGTCTGCCAAAACCGCGGAATCGGAATCAAATTGCTGTTTGGCAACCTCATACTCGATATCAGCTTTGTAATATTGCGCTACGCTTTCGCCGTAAAGCCCGATCAGCGCTTCGGTCTGTTCGTCCAGGCCAACGGTGCGGTTTTCCTTCTGAAAGTCTTTCAGAGCCACAGCCAGCGATTCGATGGTGGCCTTGGTCTCGGAAACCTGCTCTTCCAGGAACTGCCGCTGCATTTTGCCCTTGCTGCCGCGTTTGTTGCTCAGATAGTCCTGCAGGCTGTCCAGATAGTACTGGGCGATGTTTTTGGAAAGCAGCTTGTCCTTGGTCTCCACCTTGATGGTGATCAATTTGCTTTCCTGATCGGTGTTGATGCTGGTCATATTGTTGCCCAGCCTGAACACTGCCTTTTCCATCGCTTCCAGGGGCGGCTTGTCCTGCAGCTTGTAATAACGCAGAAGGTCAAACTCTTTCACCACCTCTTCGCGGAAGCTGCGGCTCTGCATGATGCTCACAAACTCCACTGCCGGGTCTCTTTGCATGCCGCCCAGCAGGCTGCCGGAAATCATCCCCAGCATGCCGCCGTCCAGGGCGCCGAGGGGATTGTTGTTTTCTTCCACTGGAACCAGCACGGCCCTTGATATCCAGTATTTGGGCACCAAAAGAGAATACACGACCGCGCCGATGGCGAAGAGCAGGGTGAAGACGATCACAAAAGCCTTGCGCTTGGCAAGCACATAAAGGATGTCGAAGATTCCCATTTCCTTTTTCATAGTCACCACGTTGTCATTATTGGCTTGATGGCACAGCGGACGCGGCTCACAGGGGCCTGTCCATTTGCCTGAGCAGGATTGGGGGCAGTTCCAGGCTGCCGTCCTGCCGCTGATAGGTCTCCAGCAGGGCGATCATCAGCCTGGGAGTCGCCACGCCTGAGCCGTTGAGGGTGTGCAGAAACGCCATCTTGCCGGAGGCGTCCCGATAGCGGATGTTAGCCCGGCGGGCCTGGAAATCCACAAAATTGCTCACAGAGGAGACTTCCAGATACTTACCCGTGCCGGGAGCCCAGACCTCGATGTCGTAGGTCTTGGCGGAGGCAAAGCTCAAATCCCCGGTGCAAAGCTGCACCACCCGGTAGTGCAGGCCCAGCGCCTGCAAGATATCCTCGGCGTCCTGCAGCATCTCTTCCAGTGCCTCCCAAGAGCTTTGCGGTTCCACAAAGCGCACCATTTCCACCTTGTTGAACTGATGCAGGCGTTGCAGGCCGCGGGTGTCCTTGCCGTAGGAACCAGCCTCGCGGCGGAAGCAGGGGGTGTAGGCCACATATTTGAGAGGCAGTTGCGACTGGCTGAGCACTTCCCCGGCATGGATGTTGGTCACCGGAACTTCGGCGGTGGGGATCAAAAAGAGGTCGTCCTCATCCACATGATACATATCCGTTTCCAGTTTGGGCAGTTGTCCGGTTCCGGTCATGGTCTTGCGGTTCACGATCAGGGGCACGCCAAGCTCGCTGTAGCCATGCCGCTGCAGATGAAACTCCAGCATAAAGTTGATCACGGCGCGTTCCAGGCGCGCGCCAAAACCGGTATAGACGGGGAATCCGGAGCCGGATATCTTGGCGCCGCGGGGCATATCCAGCAGGGCGTTCTTTTCCGCCAGCTCCAGATGGTCGAGGGGGGTGAAAGCGAAGGATGGCTGCTCGCCCCAGGTCTTGACCAGGATGTTGCTGCTTTCGTCCCTGCCAACCGGCACCGAGGCTTCGGGCAGGTTGGGGATGGTGAGCAGGCGGGCTTCCAACTCGGCGTTTATTTCAGTCAGGCGGCCGTTGACCGCCTTGATCTGCTCCGCCACGCTGCCCATTTCTTCCAGCAGGGCGGAGGCGTCGCCGCCTTCCCGCTTGAGTTTTGCAATCGTTTGCGACACCTGGTTTTGCCTGGATTTGAACTGGTCAAATTCAAACTGCAGGCCGCGTCTCGTCTCGTCCAGTTCCAAAAGGGCGTCGAGGTCGGCCTTTTCATTTTTATTACGGATCGCCGCGCGCACCTCATCGGGATTGCTGCGGATAAACTTCAGATCGATCATTTTTGTTCCTTTAGCGGGCTGTTGCGGCCAGTCCGGCAGCCGTGGCATACATTGCCTGGTAATCTTCTATCTTGAGCGAGGCGCCGCCGATCAGGCCGCCGTCGATATCCGCGCAGGAAAGCAGTTCGGCGATGTTGCCGGGTTTGACGCTGCCGCCGTAGAGCAGATGGATGCGCTGCGCCGTCGCGGGATCGAAGCGTTGGGACAGCCAGGCGCGGATCAGGGCGTGGGCTTCCTGGGCCTGCTGCGCGGTGGCGGTCACTCCGGTTCCGATCGCCCAGACGGGTTCATAGGCGATGACCAGGTCTTCCCCGGAGTCCAGTTCCAGGCCTTGCAAGGCTCCTTCCAACTGGCTTACGATCAGTCCTTCGGTCTCGCCTGCCTCACGTTGCGCCAGGGTTTCGCCGATGCAAAGGATGGGCGTGATGCCCTGCTCCCGCAGCCGGATCAGCTTTTCGCGGATCAGCGCGTCATTTTCCAGATGGTACTGGCGGCGTTCGGAATGTCCCACGATGCAGTGCCGGATATTCAGGGAGGCAAGCTGAAAGGCCGCCACTTCGCCGGTGAAGGCTCCCTGTTCCCTGGCGCTCACATCCTGTGCCGCAACCAGGGCCGGGGTGCTTTCCAGGATCTCCCGCGCCTGCGCCAGAAAGGGATACACCGGCGCCAGCAGGGCGGTCACCCGCGGATGTGAGTGTTCTTTCAAAAAACTTGCCAGTTGCCGGCAAAACTCACCCGTCTGCCCGGCGTCCTTGTTCATCTTCCAATTTCCAGCGATGATTATGCTGCGCATGTGCGGTACACCTCTCTGTTAATTTCTGAAAATCCATTAGTTCTGCGCTTTGCGGATTAGTCAAGCATTTTCCTGATCCTCGCCGGATGCGGGGCGGATTCACTTCAATCTTAAGGGCGGAAAACCCTTGCCATTTTTACAGACCTTAACATATTCAGACTGCGTGGATTCTGGTTATGATGGCGTTTTCTTTCAGCCTGGTTGAAAATCCACAGCGTTCAAACCAAATGGAAACGAGTAATTCCTTGACACATTAGCAAACCCTGACATGCTGCCCCACAAGGCGAAATATCAGGAACTACTATGGAAAAAGCCCTCACCCGCACTGTCCAAACCTGCCTGCTGATTGCAGGCCTGGCCTTGATGTGCCTGGCTTTGGGCTCCTGCTGGTTAAGTGAAGATATGGGTATTCACGGGTCCAGTTACGCCGCCAGCATAAACACGGACGGCAGCAATTTCAGATCCTTTGACGCCCGGATCTACGGAAACTGCTACTCATATCCCTATTATCAGAGATACGGATATCCCTATTACTACTCCGATGATGAAGTTTTCTACATAGGAGACAGGGTTTTCCGCAAGGGCCTGGAAACGACGGCCTGCTTGCTCACTCCGGATACTCTGCTGTGTTCGGATAAACGCTGGCTGGCGCTTGCGCCCGGCACCCGCAAGCTCTATTTTGCCGCTGATGGCGATCTCTATGAGTGCGGCTTCAGCGGTGAAGGCATCCGCAACCTCACTCCGGCCAATACCGGGACGCTGCTGCGCCCAACTCTTTCCGCAGATGGCAGATATCTCACCGCCATCAGGAAACTCGGCTATTATGCCGGTTCCATCGGTCCCATCGTGAGGCTGGATCTCCAGACACTGGAAATGAACGAAGTCTCCGTCACTCCCATGGCCGATGTTGCCTGGTACAACTCCTTGCAAGATAAATACTACTATCACTACCGCGGAACGATCTACCTTGTTTCGCCAGATAGCCCCACGCCCCAGCTATTGATGCAGGCTTCTGACCCGGAATGCGTTTTTGCCGCCAGTCACGACCGCCGCTTTTTTGCCCTCCTGGCCAAACGCAAACTGCAAGTCTATGACAGCGATTCAGGCCAGCAGACAGATATGGAAAACTGCGACGCCTTCGCCTTTCTGCCTCAGGAAAAAGGGGTCATCGTCTCGACTACAAACTACGGAGTGAAAGATCTAAGGCTCTATGATCCCGAAACCTGGGATTACAGCCTGATCTTCGATGGGATCATCAGCACGAATTTTTATCTATCCTATATACGCCATATCGAACCACGCTGGGATGGTAACGCTATGTTCTTCGATGGAAATATAACAGAAAGGGGTTATCCCGGCAAGCGCCTGGCTGACCCCTGCTCACTCTCTAAGCCTGAACCCCAGCAGCAACCAGATTTCCCATTGCTGTAGCCAGTTCACATCCAGCCCCGGAGCTTTGAAGCTCGTGAGGTCGCGCCCAAACCGCAGTTCCGAAAACGCCTGGCCTTTTTCGATGCCCAGCATGGCTTGATAGCCGATCACGGGGATGGAGTAGCTGTCCCAGATATTCTGTTTTATGGTCTCGTTCTGAGTCTGGTAGCGTAGCTCTTTGGTCATGGTCACATGCAGTGGAGCGCCCAACGCCAGCCCCGCACCCATGTAGGCTGTCCTGACATTATGATCAGTATGACTGGCGATGATAAGCGATACCGGCAAGCGCAGCAGCTTGGCATCTATATCCACCTTCATATCATACACATAGGGTTGGGGATGGGGAAAGATCCGGAAGGCGCGGCGGTTTACTAACTGGATCTCAGCCTGGGCATTCAGCCAGGAATTGAGCGGCTTGCTGGCAAAGCCTCCCATCAGGAAGCAAAGTTGGCTTATCCAGTTGTTTACCCCTTCTCTGTTGCTTTCATCGATGGGACAGACTCCCGGTCCAACCAGGATGCCATACCTGAATTGCCTGGTACCGGCGACTTCCCTGGTCTGCCCACCCAATGCGCAAGTGAGCATCCATATCGACAGCAGCAGGGCCAGTGGTTTGTAACTCATACCGCCTCCAGCAGTTGACCATGTGTCTGCATCTTCCAATTACTATCCCGGCTGTCAAGTGAAATGTTGACAGGGACATGAATATGGTGCTTATGTGTTCTCGCCGACTTTGCAATTCGTCTCACGATGTTTTCAATCGGCAGTTTTGCGGATTTGCGATAATCGCGGGGAAAAGACGGCCGGAAACGTCCCAAGGCTGCTGTGAAACCGTCCCAGGCAAATCCTGTCTATCTCTTTGCCTGGTAAACCCATACGACCACCGTGACAGGTGATACCGATTTGAAGGCTTGATTGGGATTTTGTATCAGAAACCGCGATACTTGCCAGCCAGATAAAATTGCCGCATCGTAGCACCTATATATTATGGGAGGGGAGTTACAAGTGGGAAGGATGGATGGCCCTCATTTGCATCCCGGGGTTTGGCGTGGGTCTTCCTTGGGTCAACCTTATAATTTATAAGGATGACCTAAGGATGATGGCCCCTTATCCAGTAGCAGCAAAGGAGGGCGGTATGAAGGATCATTGAGATGCTTGTAAGTATTTTGTGCAAAGGTGAAATGGTGGAAAGGAGCGTCCAGAAAGGACTTCGTGATGAGGTGGTGATAACGAAAGGGTGAAATAGTGGACATCAGCCCCTGAACAAATCATCCCCAAGCTATAAAGCCGTGTCATCCCGGGCAAGCGCATGCTTGACCCGGGATCCAGTCTTTTTAGGTTACAGACAACCACCCGATTCTAAAACAAAACCCCAATAGACTATAAAACTGTGTCATCCCGGGCTGCGACCCGGGATCCAGTCTTTTAAAGCCACATCACAGCACCCAGCCCTGAAACAGGGCACCCCCCCCAGATAATAAAGCTGTGTCATCCCGGGCTGCGACCCGGGATCCAGTCTTTTGAAAAATCCACTTGACTCCACCAATACTACCCACAAAGTTTACAGCATGTGCCGCTATTATGTCTATATCCTTGCCAGCAAACGCAATGGAACCCTATATACGGGAGTAACCAACAACCTGCTCCGCCGCGTGGAACAGCACAAAAAACACGAGTTTGATGGCTTTACCGCGGAGTATGAGGTTATGATGTTGGTCTGGTATCAAGTTTATTCTGATATCAAATGCGCCATTGCCATGGAAAAGCGCATCAAGCGGTGGCAGAGGAAGTGGAAGTTGCAGATGATTGATTCTTTCAATCCCGATTGGCGGGATTTGTCGGAGTCACTTGTTGATGAGGGGTAATACTCTGGGGGTGCTTTGTTTCGGGGTTGGGTGGTAGTTTCTAAAAGACTGGATCCCGGCTCAATCCACCCCACCAAACCGCTACGCGCTTTGGCGAGGACCCCGACAGGCCGGGATGACACGGTATGTAGTCTGGGGGTGTTTTGTTTCGGGTCTGGCTGGTTGCTTATAAAAGACTGGATCACGGGTCAAGCCACCCCACCAAACCGCTACGCGCTTTGGCGAGGACCCCGACAGGCCGGGATGACACGGTATGTAGTCTGGGGGTGTTTTGTTTCGGGTCTGGCTGGTTGCTTATAAAAGACTGGATCCCGGGTCGTAGCCCGGGATGACACGGTTTTTAGTCTGGTGTGGGTTGTTTCTTGGCTAGGTGGTAGTTTCTAAAAGACTGGGTCCCGGCTCAATCCACCCCACCAAACCGCTACGCGCTTTGGCGAGGACCCCGACAGGCCGGGATGACACGGTTGTTAGTCTGGGTGTGGTTTGTTTCGTGGCTGTCTGGTTGTTTCTAAAAGACTGGATCCCGGGTCGCAGCCCGGGATGACACAGTTTTATAGCCTGGTGGTTCTTGTTACGGGGGAACCTTTCCACCATTCCACCTTTCCACCTTTCCACTTCAGGAAACCATTCCACCTTTCCACGGAATTACACAAAGACCGGCTCCCGCGCCACATCCCATTGTTAGGAATTGTTTATCAAATCCTAATATTATTCTAACCCTGTAGCCGTTTAACTCTTATGAATGCACCTATAGGAGTTATCAATGCTAAAGGCAGATATGCACTGTCACTCGATCTATTCCGAGCATCCCGCCGAATGGTTTTTGCAAAAGCTGGGAGCCCGGGAATCATACACTGATCCCTTTTATATCTACGACCGGGCCATGAAAAAGGGCATGGACCTGGTCTGCGTGACCGATCACAACCAAATCGAGGGAGCGTTGCTGCTCAAAGAAAAGCATCCCTCCAAAGTGATCGTGGGGGTGGAGAGCACTGCCTATTTTCCGGAAGACTGCTGTAAAATCCACATCCTGATCTACGGCCTCAACGAGATGCAGTTTGAGATGGTCAACCTCATCCGCAATGATATCTATGAACTGAGATCATACCTGCTGGAAACCGGGCTTACCCACAGCGTGGCGCATGCCTCCTACTCGGTGAACGGCAAGCTGAATCAGCAGCACCTGGAAAAGCTGATCCTGTTGTTTGACGTCTTTGAGAGCGTCAACGGCGGCCGCAACGTGCTCAACAACCTGGGCTGGAAACATATTCTGGACAACCTGGACGCGCACCTCATCGAGTCACTCTATCAAAAACACCGCATCCAACCCGCTTCCGACGATCCCTGGATCAAAGGCTACACCGGGGGTTCCGACGACCATGCCGGAATCTTTGTGGGCTGCACCTACACCCAGGCCCAGGCAGCCAATCAGGCGGAGTTTCTGGAAGCAATCCGGAGCAAACAAAGCGCCGGATATGGCAGAAGCAACAACTTCCATTCCCTGGCTTTCTCAGTTTACAAGATTGCCTACGACTTTTCCAGGCAGCAAAGCAAAAAGAAGAAAGGAAACCCGCTCCTGAGTTCGGTGACCGAGGCCTTGTTTGAAGACCGCGGCGTTGACCTGGGCAACAAGCTCAGGATCAAGACCATCAGGGGATTGGCGGACATGCGGGGAGACGAGCTGAAGAAGAACCTCGCCGACCTGCTGCACACGCTCAACAACTCCCGCGACCTGGATGTGGACGACAAGCTGGACAAGGTGTATCTGCACATTTCCGACCTGGCGGATTCATACTTTAAAATCCTGCTGGATTCCATCGAGTCAGACCTCCAGGAACTCAACCTCATCAAGCTGATCCGCAACTTCAGCATGTCTATTCCGGGAGTGTTTCTGATCCTGCCTTTCTTTAGCTCCGTCCGGCACATGAACGGCTCGGTGGAGCTGCTGTCCAATTTCAGGAAGGACCATCAGATCCCGGAGCAGGAAAGGAGCCGCCGCACCCTGTGGTTTTCGGACACGCTCAACGACCTCAACGGGGTGTCCGTGACCCTCAAACAGATGGGGCACAAAGCGATCAGCCGTGGCAGAGACCTCAAGATCGTGGCGTCCATGCGGGATGGCGAGATCAGCGCCGATATTCCGGGAAACCTCATCAACCTTCCCCCCATGTACAGCTTCCGCTTGCCCTATTATGAAAGCTATATGATCAAAGTGCCCTCCATCCTGAAAAGCGCTAAGCTGATCGCGGATAACGAACCGGATCAGATCATCATCTCCACTCCGGGGCCGGTGGGGCTGCTGGGGCTGTTGATGGCCAAAATTATGAACGTGCCCTGCATCGGAATCTACCACACGGATTTTCATGCCGAATCCAAACATATCATCGAGGATGAGTCCGCCTCCAGCATCATCCTCTCCTATGAAAGGTGGTTCTATTCCCTGATGGACGAGATCAGGGTGCCCACCAATGAATATGGCAAGATTCTGGAAGAAAGAAACATCCACGCCAAAAACGTGAAGCTGCTGCGGCGGGGAATCGAGGCGGATGACTTTGAGCCTATGCAGAACCGCAAAAGCCATCTGAAAACCGAGCTTGGCATCCGGGACGGATTTACCTTGCTCTACGCAGGCCGCGTATCGAAGGACAAATCCCTGGACCTCCTCTGCGAGGTGTACCGGCGCCTGGCAAAGACCAGGGACGACGTCAACCTGATCGTGGCGGGAAACGGCCCCTATCTGAGCGAGATGAAAGAGGAACTCGAAAACTACCCCAGAGTCCATTTCACGGGAGCCCTAAGCAGGGATAAGCTTCCCGGGTTATACAATGGAGCGGATGTCTTCCTCTTTCCGAGCGTTACGGACACCTTTGGGATGGTGATCCTTGAATCCCTGTCCTGCGGCCTGCCCGCTCTGGTATCCAACCACGGCGGGCCCAAGGAACTGGTTAGCGGCGGAGGCGGAGCAATTGTGGCAGACCAGAAGCCCGACACCTGGGTCAAAGCCATCCTGAAAATGGTGGAACTGGCGGAAAAAGACCCGGAATCCTACGCTCAGCTTCGAGTCAAAGCCAGGGCCAGCGTTAAGGAAAGCTCGGACTGGGACAGCATCCTGGACGACCTGCTGGGTAAAGACAGCGTCCTGCTTGAGCTGTGAGGAAGGTGAGAGAACTGCGCCGGGAAACGCTTGGCCAGCGTAGTTGAAGCCTTAGCTGCCGCTGAGGCTCTCCAGGATGCTTTCAAAGATATAGCCCACGTGGATGCGGTTGGTGAGGTCAAGCTTTTCCACATCGACCTCCAGCACCGGGCCTTTGTGAAAACCGAGCTTTACGACGTTGGAGCAGTACTCTTTATACCAGCGGTTGAGGTTTTTGATCTCGGTGAACTGCCATCCTCCCTCGACCTCCATTTCCCTGCCGCGCTGCTGTATCCTTTCCCATGCCAGGGAGGGGCTTCCCTGCAGCAGGATCATCAGGTCGGCCGAGGGAAGCTGCCGGTTCACCGTCTGAAAGCGGGTTGTCAGATTGTCCAGTTCGTCGTCGGTGAGCAGCCCGTCGGCATGGAACTGGTTGCAAAAGACCAGCAGGTCTTCGGGCAGGGAACGGTCTTTCACATAGCTTCCGGTTCCGCTTTTCCCCTGTAGCCGCTGCCTTGTGCGCATATCAAGGTAGTGCATCTGCAGGTCGTAGCAATAGGTTTTCTTGTCGGCCAGGAACTTCCCCAGCAGAGGATTCTCCTCCGGCTTTTCATACAGCCCCTTGATTCTGAGGCTGCGCCCCATGATGGCCGCCAGGGTGGATTTTCCCAAGCCCACGTTTCCGGCGATGGTGATCAGCTTGGGATTGTCCGCCAGATACTGTTCCAGCTTGCGCTCCACGTCTATGGCCTTCAAAGTGGCTTCGGTCTGGGGCAGGGTCACCCATTCGCTGATCCCCGGGCTGGATACCCGCAGCCCCAGGGCTTTAATCTGCTCCGCCACGAGGTTCACGGTGCGGCGCTGCCACTCCGCCTTTTCCACGGCTTTGTCCGCCGCGACCACCAGCACCGGGCACTTGACGTGGTGCGCCACAAAATCCTCATAGAGGTTGTTCAGGAGTTCGAGGTATTCCGCCGAAATCTCCAGTTCGCTCTTGCGTCCCCGCTGCCGTATCCTTTCCTGGAGGGTAGGGACATCCGCCTTGAAGTATACCAGCAGGTCTGGTTCCTTTATCTGTTCCGTCATCAGCCGGTAGTTGCGCTGGTAGGCCATGAACTCCGCTTCGGACATGTGTTTCAGGATGCGCTGGGCTTTGCCGAAGATGTGGTAGTCTTCCGCGAGCGTCCTGTCTTCCAGCACAATTCCCCTGCAGGACTGGATCAGCTTCTGGCGGTCGAGCCTGCCGTTGAAAAACTCGATCTGCGCCATGAAGGCGTTGGCGACGGGGTCATGGTAAAAAGAATCGAGCACAATGGGGTTGAACCTTTCCGGAAAGGCGTAAACCCCCTCAGTGCCGTTTGCCTTGGGATACACGGAGGTGAGAATCCTGTTGAGTGGAGCGGAACTTGCCGCTTCGATAAAGGTGGACTTCCCCACGCCGATGTTTCCCACTATGCCAATGCGGATGTTCTCCATTGTCGTCCTCGCTGTAAGTCTTATGCCTAAGAATCCTCCCGCGCGATCCACGTCAAGAATTTCCTGCCGGGAGATTGCTGCTGCGCGCCTAAAAACACCTTGACTGTTTTGCGCCTGCCGGCAATTGTGGATTCACGCCGAGTGCCAGGTTCTAAACCTTTGGCAAGACCAGGCACCGACAGGGTATGGCGGGAAACGGCCATGCCTCCCTATTTGGAAAGGCGGGAGGCCAAAGATGTGCCTCCCCTCTAATGCAGCTTTCAGGAGGTAAAATGAAGAAGCTGACTTATTTGATCTTTATCGCCCTGCTGCTGTTCGGGCTTTTTGCCTGCAGCGAGGACGACAAACCCACCGACGCCCGCATCCTGGGATACTCCCTCGATCAATTCATCGACGCCAATACCGTGCGCGCCAAAATCACCAGTGACCCGGAGGACATGGAAGACTACCGTGCACTGTTCAACTATGAACTCGTCGCCAGCGACGGATTCACTCCCCGCCAGGGCCAGACCGGAGGCTACGACCTTCCCTGGAGCATCCTGCAGCAAGGATATTATGTGCCCAGCGACAATCACAGCACCTGGTTCCCCAACCTCAACCTGGGCGGCGCTTTCAAGGTGAAGAACGCCGAATCGATCCGCCTCTACCGCAAGGTGGTGGTCAGTTGCGGCGCCAGTTCCGCCGATTGCGAACTGCGCGGCCTCACCGTGGAGGAAGTGGAGAACTGGGGCGGAGAGATGGAACCCGCCATCCGCCTCAATCAATTCGTCAGCGCGGTGGCGTCTTACGATTCCGTGCGCTTTACCGCGCCGGACGGCTACGTCAAATACTATAATCCGAAGCAGATTCAGGACGGTTACTACCTGCTCAACTCCGAAGTCACCACCTTCCCCGGCCTCAATTCCAGCATGCCCGGCAGCCTGAAGAAGTTCAAAAAGCTGGCCAGTGTCGATGTAATGGGAGCCGCTGCTGATCCGACCCTGTCATTTGCGCTTTCCCCGCAGGACAAGACCGACCTCAGCTTTCCCATTCCCACAGACCTGGGTGGCTTCCAAAGCACCGATCTCACCAAGTGACCGGCACAGCAAGAACGATAATTGTAGTGGGCTGGCTGCTCTTGTGGCTGGCCCCGCTTTGCGCCCAAAACAGCCCCGCGCCTGACGCGCCGGATTCCCTCAAGACCTACCTGCTGGAAACCGTGCGCGTGATCGCCGAAACCCCGGAGGAGTCGATCGGCGCGCTGCAGGTGCTGGAGTTTACCGGCACCCGCGAAGCCTCCACCCTCAACCTCTACGAAGGTTTGCAGGGCATCGCCGGAATCACCAACACCGCCGGCACCAAGGGCGAAAGC
This sequence comes from Candidatus Cloacimonadota bacterium, assembly GCA_035420965.1. Lineage (GTDB taxonomy): Bacteria > Cloacimonadota > Cloacimonadia > Cloacimonadales > Cloacimonadaceae > Syntrophosphaera. The sequence continues at coordinate 29,269 of DAOLWC010000014.1, forward strand.
AACCTGCGCCTGCGCGGCTTCCGTAAAAACGAGGTCAAAGTCCTCATCGATGGCCGCCCCCTCAACGCGGGCTATTTCGGCAATGTTGACCTGCATCAGCTTGCCCCTTCCGGCATCCGCGAAATCCGCATCGTCAAAGGCCCCGGCTCCGCGCTTTATGGCAGCGGCGCCATGGGCGGAGTGGTGAACATCATCACCGCCGATCCCGATCCGGAGACCTGGCTGCGGCTCGACCTGCTCGCCAAGCGCAACAACGCCAACCGCTTTGCCCTCTCCTCCTCCCACCAACTGGGCGACCTTTCCTACTGGTTTTCCCTGGCCCGGGAAAACAACAACGGCATCGTCCTCTCCCGGGATTTCATCCCCACCCCCTCGGAAGGCGGCGGAGTGCGCGACCACAGCTCCAAAACCCAATATGACATCCATTCCCGCTTCGGCTACAGCCCCTCGGAATTCAGCCAGACCGGGCTTTCCGCCGGAATCAGCGTCATTCCCGAGCGGCTCATCGCCTCCTCCGTCTATGCAGTGGAATACCGCATGTATGAGGATTGGGCGCGCTACTGGGCTACCCTGGAGCATGAGGCGATCCTCAGCGGTTCACTGCGCCTGAGCGGGCATCTCTATTACGACGGCGGCCGCGACACCTATCTGCTTTACCGGGATGCCGCCCACACCAACCTGCAGACCCGCAGCAAGATGATCTACTCCACCCTGGGCCTTGACCCCCGACTGGACTGGAGCCCCGGCGCCTCAACCAAGGTCAGCGCGGGATTGCGGGCCGAACGCCTGCACAGCACCCGCAGGGACAACGTGGCATATCTGGAATGGACTCCCCACTGGCTGGATGTGATCAGCCTCTGGAGCCAGGCCAGCAGGGAGTTTTCCCCCATCTTCAGCGTCAGCGCCAGCCTGGGGTTCAGCGGCAGCCTCACCGACGGCAACGCCTCACCCAAGGTCTTTCCCGAACCCTCCATCGGTTTCTTTTTCAAACTGCTGCCGGGCGGCGAAAGTTCCCTTTCCCTGGGGCGCAACAGCTCTTTTCCAACCCTGCGCCAGCTTTTCTCCGCCGAGAACGGCAACACTTCCCTCAAGCCCCAGCATGCCCTCAAAGCTGAAGTGGAGCATCGCCAGGAACTCTACTTGGGAAGCCGGCCCCTCAGCGCACGCCTGAACCTTTTCTACAACGACGCCCGCGACCTGATCGAGCGGAGGGATGACATTTTCCAGAACATCCGGCGCGTGCAAAGCTGGGGCATGGAATGTTCCCTGCTGGCATCCCCCTTGTCCTGGTGGAACGCGGAACTTGGCTATGGCAACCTGTTTTGGAAAGGGGAGGACGGCTACCGCCTCACCGAGACGCCCCGCAACCAGTTGTGGCTCTCTCAAAGCCTCAAGCTCCCCTGGAGCCTGAAATTCAGCCACCGCGTGGGCTACACGGACAACCGCCTCAGCGAATCCGACGTCGGCGGTTACGCCATCCTGCCGCCTTACTGGGTACACGATGTTACGCTGGCGCGCGAGTTTTCCCGCTTCAAGCTCAACCTGGGCGTGGAAAACGTCTTCGACCGCTACTATGAAACGGAGTGTGGCTTCCCTGCGGCGGGGATAAACTTCTTTGTCTCCCTCTCGGCAGGTATTTAGCGCGACTGTTTGTCCGGGTATTTCATAGGGATGGCAGTAACGGCGCTCGCAGAAGCGCCTTTTTCACCTTTCCACCCTTCCATAGCCTTTTCCAAAAGACCGGATTTCAGATCAAGCAACCCCTGCCCGGTGGATTCCGCCCTCGTAAAAAGTGACATGAACCAACGGGATTTAATCATTGATGAAAAGGCTTCAAACAAGCATCCAATCAATAAACAACCGGAATCAACTCCCTGACAACCGCATAAATGAACCAACACATTCCGCAATATCCGCCATGCCGCCATCCTTCGCTGCCACAGGCGGTTATGCCATCATCCTTAGGTCATCCTTATAAATTATAAGGTTGACCTAAGGAAGACCCAGGCAGAAACCCGGGATGCAAATGAGGCCCATCCCCCCATATATATAGGTGCTACGCCAGACCAGTTGCAGCGGCAGACTGAGTTGAGTGCTTTTTGAAGCGTGGGAATTGATTGTTTGGTGCCAGCTTGCTGAATGTGCTGCTGGACACTTGCTATACTGCCTTTTTCTGCCTTTTACCTTCTTTGAGCCGGGAAAACAATAACCAGCGTGACGACAAATCAGAACGAGTAAGTAAAAGACGGTTTTTGGGGTTGACAAAAACGATCACTGCATATCCTTGAGAAAATAGAAATTAACACTATGAGGGATATATGAATCAGACAATAAATAGAAGATACCCACACTTATTTCCTAAGAGAGGTTATACCAATTATCCCGATGCCTGGATCGGCCATCCAAAAGCCAAAATCGGCTATGAGATACCGCTTGGCCGCCATTTTTATGTCTATCTGCCACCTCGCGCCCTGTAAAAAATCGAAGTAGAAATGAAGGCTCTGGAAAAGGAAATCGTGGAACTATTGGAGGAGACATGAAAAAGAACATACCAATCCCCAGTGAGATTATTCTATATCAAGCTGAAGAAGGCAAATTCCAGATTGCGCTATCCCGCGACAGTGACTCTATCTGGTTGAACCTAAATCAAATAGCAGATCTATATCAGACTTCTGTCCCCAATATCAGCATGCATATCCGCAACATCTTAGCAGATGGAGAGTTAGACCCAGATTCAACTGTTAAGAATTTCTTAACAGTTCAAACCGAAAAAACCCGCCAAGTACGTAGAAATATAAAATATTACAACCTTGATTTGATTCTTGCCATCGGTTATCGGGTTAAGTCGGAACGTGGAACCCAGTTTCGCATCTGGGCAACCCAGCACCTCAGCGAGTTTCTCAAGAAGGGCTTTGTTCTTGATAAGGAGCGCTTGAAAGGAAACGACAGACTAACTGATTACTTCGATGAATTACTGGCGCAGATACGTGAGATCAGAACCAGTGAACAGAGGGTATACCAGCGAGTACGAGAGATCTTCGCTCTGGCTGCAGACTATAATCCCAAAGGCAAGGCTGCCCAAGTATTCTTTGCCACAATGCAAAACAGGATGCTCTATGCCGCCACTGGCTATACAGCCGCTGAGATTATCTTGCAAAGGGCTGACAGTACCCAACCCAATATGGGAGCTACCAGTTGGAAGGGCACTAAGGTTAGAAAAACTGATGTGACTACAGCCAAAAACTTCCTCCAGGCAGGCGAAATAGACATCCTGAATCGAATAGTTAATGTCTTTTTGGAACAGGCAGAACTGAAGGTTTTAAGAAAACAAGAGCTTCTAACAGCAGACTGGGAAGAGTATCTGACCAAGTTTTTAACCGAAAACGACCTGCCGGGATTGGGCAATCCTGGAAAAGTCTCACATCAGCAGGCTGTCAGGCATGCTGAAATTCAGTATCAGATATTTGAGAATAAGCGCAGAGAGCTTGCCGAACAAGAAGCGGAAACAAAATATCTTGAAGACTTGCAAAGCAGCGCAAAACTGGTGGCAGCCCGAAGAAAGAAAAAGTAAGGCCTCATTTCACCATTCCACCTCACTTTATCAGCACCAGTTTCCTGGTCTCCCTGTAATCACCGCATTGCAGGCTGTAAAGATAGACCCCCGCGGGAAGACCTTTGCCGCTGAAGGTTACCTGCCGCGAACCGGAGCCCAGTTTGTGGCGGGCTACGATCTGTCCGCGGAGGTTAAAGACGCTCAGGGTGCCGGAGGAACGTTCCGGGATGTCCGCTTTGATCAGCGCGCTTTCCCCCCTGCCCAGTGGATTGGGGTAGGCGTTATGCAATCTGGCAACCGCTTGCGGCGCCAGGACATCCTCCACTGGTGTAAGGTTTTCCAGCTTGGCAACGAATATATCATCACTTCCACTTGTCGTTAGGCTTTGGCTGCCAAAAGTTGCTGTGTCTCCAAAATAACCGGTCACATAGGCGTTACCCAGGCCATCCACGGCGATGCCGAATCCCAAATCGTTGTACGTCCCTCCTGCCTTGGTTACCCAGAGCCAGTCGCCGGAGGGGTTCAGTTTGGCGACAAAGATATCAGCGAATCCGCTTGTCGTCAGGGTATGGCTGCCAAAAGTGGCGGTGTCCCAGAAACATCCGGTCACACAGGCGTTCCCAGAGCCATCAAGGCCAATGTCATATCCCATGTCAACGTCAATTCCTCCCGCCTGGACTGCCCAGAGCCAGTTACCGGAGGGGCCCAGCTTGGCGACAAAGATATCTGAATCACTTTCATTATACATCGTAACGCCCAGGATATGGCTGCCGAAATAGACTGTGTAGATTAACGAACCGGTTATCCAGGCATTACCTTCTCCATCCACAGCGATGCCAGATACGGATTCTCCTCCTGCTCCTTCTGTTTTAACCGCCCAGAGCCAGTTGCCGGAGGTGTCCAGTTTGGCGACAAATAGCCTGTGACCACTTGCCGTCAGAGTCTGGTCCCCGAAAGTGGCAGTTATTCGGAAACTCCCGGTCACATACGCGTTTCCCGAGCCATCCACCGCTATACAAAGTCCATAGTCATTGTTTCCCCCTCCTGCCTGGGCCGCCCAGAGCCAGTTGCCTGAAGAATCCAGCTTGGCGACAAAGATATCACCGGATCCGTTTTCTGTCAGGGTCTGGCTGCCGAAAGTAGCTGTTCCCATAAACGACCCGGTTACCAAGGCATTACCCTCTCCATCCACGGTGATGCCATATCCGAGGTCATCGGATGTCCCTCCCGCTCTGACCGCCCAGAGCCAGTTGCCGTCAGTATCGAGTTTGGCGGTAAAAATGTCTTTGCCTCCGCTTGCCGTGAGAGTATGGCTGCCGAATGTGGCTGTGCCATAAAAAGAACCGGTCACATAAGCATTTCCCATTCCATCCACGGCGATGCCATATCCGAGGTCATCGGATGTCCCACCTGCCCGCACTGCCCAGAGCCAGTTGCCTGAAGAATCCAGCTTGGCAATAAAGATATCTTCGTATCCGCTTGATATCAGTGTATGGCTGCCAAAAGTGGCTGAGTGATAAAAGAGCCCGGTGACATATTGATTGCCCTGGCTGTCAACAGCTATGCTATTTCCTGTATCCCAGTTAGTACCACCCGCGCGAACTGCCCATTGCCACTGGGGCGCCTGCGCTTCCAAAAGTGCCGCTCCGCAGAGCAGGATAAGACACAAAATCAAGCTTTGTATAGCTTTCATTTTTTCCTCCCATGGCGGGTTTTTCACTCAAAAATATACTGGGTGGACTTTAGTATATTTGTCAAGTTAATAATCGGCAGGGTGAATCTTTACTTTGTGGGGTGGTGTTATTCTTCGGGGCTGTCGTCCACCCTTCCACTACTCCAGCCTTAATATTTTGAGCGTCTTGCGCAGGTTTTTGCCACGCAGTTCCAGGATGTAGACCCCGGATGCCAAAGGCTTGCCCTGTCCATCTGTGCCGTCCCATTCCAAGTGTTGGACGCCGCTCTTGGCTGCCAGGGGGAGTTCGCGCAGCATCTGTCCGCGCAGGTTGAAGACGCGCAGGCTGAAGGGGCCGGCATCCTTGCCGGGATCGCAGGCTATCTTCACGGAGCCCCGGAAGGGATTGGGCTGGCTGCTGAGGGAGGGCTCCAGGCACGGAGCGAGGTGGTCTGCGGCCGCCACCATAGGATGCAGGACAGGCAGGTATTGGGTGAGGAAGGCACGGACTTCATCCTGCAGCATGAAATAGAGGGGAAAACCCAGCAGAACCAGGCTGCCGTTGCTGTCCACCCGGATCGCCGCGGGCAGGCCGTCGTTTGCTCCGCCGCCGGAAATCTGCGCCGTGTAGAGGGCTTGGCCTCCTCCGGAAAACACATAGCTCATGGGCAGCATGCCGTTCCAGGGCGTGGCCAGCTTGGCGGGGTCGGGGTGCAGGTGCGGCCAGGTGGGGGATTGGGCGGACATGAAGACCGCGCTGTTGTTTAGCAGGGGCTGGATGCCCGGTAAAAAGCGGGTGAGGAAGCCGGTGTCGAACTGGCTGGGATATTTCCAGCCGGAGATCATCAGCTTGCCGCCGCTGAGCAGGTAGCTGCCCAGGGTGTTGAGGTTGTTGATGAGCTGCATGTCGGTGAAGTCGTCGCAGTGCCAGAGCAGCAGGGGGTGATGGCTGAGCGTTTCCAGGGAAGGCGCGCCCTGGCTGGCGAGATCCCAGTTGCCGTGCCAGAATTCGCCTAGGACGTAGGCGTAGAAGTCGTCCACCATCTGATCCGTGGGGGAGATGTTGGCGCCGTTGCCGTCGCGGGTCTCATCCACCACCAGGAAGCCGCGGTCGAAGGGAAAGTCCAGCGGAGTGGCCTGCATGGTGTTTGAGGGCTGCGAGAGGTAGCCTTCCGCGTCCATGGCTCTCACCCGGTACTCATAAGTAAGCCCGTTGACCACGTTCAGGTCGCTGTAAAAAAGCCCTTGCACGGGAGAGTCCGTGATCTTAACCCAATCGCCGGAAGGCAGTTGGCGGCGATAGACGTGGTAGCCGGAGAGCTGATCCGGCCCAGTCCAGGCGGCCCAGGATACATCCACGGCGTGGTCGTAAGGCAGGCACATGGCCAGTTGCTGGCTGTGGACGGTGTATTGGCGCAGCAGCAGCCAGTGGTTGGGGTCAACTTCCAGGGTAGAGATGTCGTTTTGTGGCGAGTAAGTGAAGTAGCTGACGCAGCCCTGGGGCGTGGCGCGCACAAGCACGGAATCCGGTTGCGCGGAGCCTCCGATGCGCAGGGGGATGTCCAGGTCGAAGAGGGTGGAGGTGGGGCTGCTGCTGGAGGCACGCACCTTGACGGTTCCGGAGGGGTTCGCGAAGACCGACAGTTCAGCGTTGGGGATGCCGGGAGAGTAAATCCACTGGAGGAAAAACTGGCTGAGCTCCTGTCCGCAGGCTTGTTCCGCGAGGCTGACGAACTCCGCCGTGTTGATATTTCCGCCGGGATAGGTGGTGAGGATGGAGCGGATGAACTGGAAGAAGGCGGCGTTGCCCATCTTGAGGCGCAGCATGTGCAGGACTGACGCGCTTTTCTGGTAGGTGGGCGGGGCGAACATCAGGTTGTATTCCGGGTTGAAGATGGTGTGTGGCCCGTTGCTGTTTTCCCAAGTGATATAGTATTGCTGGATTTCGTCGCGCAGGTAGTCACAGCCAGCCTGCCAGCCCCCGTGATGCGCTTCCCAGAGGAATTCGGAATAGGTGGCAAAGCTTTCCTTGAGCCACACCTCGCGCATGGTGATGGGGGTCACGTGGTTGCCATACCACTGGTGCGCCAGCTCGTGGGCAACGATGGATTCATACTGCCGGTTGCCGGTGAGGTAGGCGGCGCCGTAGGTGGTCATGGTCTGATGCTCCATCGCCGCGTAGGTGGTCATGGGAACGATCATGTGCCCGTATTTCTGGAAGGGATAGGGGCCGAAGGTGTCGCTGAAAAAGGAGATCATTTCCGGCAGGTTGACAAAGTCCGCCTGGGCGTTGGCGAGTTGCCCGGGGTTCACGAAATTCTGGATGGGCAGGCCTCCCGCCTGCTGCAAAAACTCTATGTATGGCCCCGCGGCAAAGCCCATCACATAGGTTGCCACGTTGGAGTTGCAACTCCAGTGGTGCGTGCGGGTGCCGTTCCCGTTTTCCGTGATGCCGGTGCGGATTCCGTTGGCTGCCACCAGCCAGTCTTCCCGCACAGTGATATGCCAGTCCACCAAGGCTTTTTTCCAGGGATGGTCGTAGCTGGGCCACCAGTAGCGCCCGGCATCCGGGTTTGAGAGGGTGTAGATGCAGTTTGGGGTGAAGATCATGCCGATGTTGTAGGGCGCGGGGCTGCGGCTGGGCACCCCGGAGTATTGGACCGTGGTGGTGAATGTCCCCTGCGACACCGATAGCGGGATGTGGATGACGCCGTTTTGGTGGGTGAAAGCCGCGGGCTGGCCATTCACCAGCACGACGTCCACCTGCAGTGAATCGCCTTCCAGTTCATAGTCGATGCCGTCAATGCTCTGCTGGGCGTAAACGAAGGCGGTCACGCTGCCCTGGATGTAGCGGGTTTGGTCGTTGATCTGCAGGTTCACCACATATTTGCTGATGTTAAATCCGGTGAGGGAATCCGCCCGTTCGATCTCGCGGGTGCTGGGCTCCATGCTCCAGAAAGGCTGGGTGGCGGCCAGGGGGGAGATCAGGCTTCCCAAAAAGGCCAGGCAAAGAAAAACACACACTTGTTTCGCGTTCATAAACTCCTCTTTCAGGGATCTGTCCGCGCCAGCGGCACAGGTCGCATCCTGATGGGACGGGCTTCTTTTGTCAACGCATTTGTCCGCTTTTTAAAAATCCACGAATTGACACGAATTCAGAAACAACCATACAACCCCATAACAAAACAAACCAAGCAATAAAACCGTGTCATCACGGCCTGCGAGCCGTGATCCAGTCTTTTAGAAACAACCACCGAGCCTCGAAACAAACCACACCAGACTACATACCGTGTC
>DAOLWC010000015.1:0-35893 GCA_035420965.1 Candidatus Cloacimonadota bacterium
CCTTGGTAAGGAGGAGGTCATCGGTTCGAGTCCGATCTTGAGCTCCACTTTCTTTTATAAACGAAATAAACACGACATGGAATCCGTTGCTGGATTCCTGGAGGAAAAATGGCAAAAGAAAAATTCGTACGTAACAAACCACATGTCAATGTTGGTACGATTGGACACATCGATCATGGCAAGACTACGCTCACCGCAGCGATCACCTCGTATTTAAGCAAAAAGGGCGGCGCTAAATTCCGTTCATTCGACAGTATCGACAATGCACCGGAAGAGAAAGCCCGCGGAATAACCATCGCAACTTCCCACGTCGAATATGAAACAGAAAGCCGCCACTACGCGCATGTGGACTGCCCCGGCCATGCTGACTACATCAAAAACATGATCACCGGTGCTGCCCAGATGGATGGTGCCATCCTCGTCGTGAGCGCTTATGACGGCCCCATGCCCCAGACCCGCGAGCACATCCTGCTTGCCCGTCAGGTGGGCGTGCCCGCCATCGTCGTATTCATGAACAAGTGCGACCTGGTTGACGACCCGGAACTGCTTGACCTCGTGGAAATGGAAGTGCGTGAACTGCTTGAGAAGTATGAATTCCCCGGCAGCGAACTTCCCGTGATCCGCGGATCCGCTCTCAAAGCCCTCAACGCCGATCCCGAAGGCGAAGCCCAGATCCAGGCTTTGATGGACGCAGTCGACTCTTACGTTCCCCAGCCTGACCGCGCCACAGACAAACCCTTCCTGCTTCCCGTGGAAGACGTTTTCTCGATTCCCGGACGCGGAACTGTCGCTACCGGCCGTGTCGAGCGTGGCGTCATCAAAGTTGGTGACAAGATCGAACGCGTTGGTATCAGAGAGACCGTGGAAACCACTTGCACCGGCGTGGAAATGTTCCGCAAACTGTTGGACGAAGCCCAGGCTGGAGACAACATCGGCGTGCTGCTGCGCGGTTTTGGAAAGACCGACGTGGAACGCGGTATGGTTTTGGCGAAACCCAAATCCATTACCCCCCACACCAAGTTCGTGGGACAGACCTACATACTCACAGCGGACGAAGGCGGACGGCAGAAGCCCTTCCGTACCGGCTACCGTCCCCAGTTCTATTTCCGTACCACTGACGTGACCGGAACCCTGACCCTGCCCGAAGGCGTAATGATGGTCATGCCCGGTGACAACGTTGAGATCAACGCTGAACTTATTACCCCCATCGCGATGGAACAGGGCTTGCGCTTCGCTATCCGTGAAGGCGGCCGCACCATCGGCAGCGGTGTGGTATCTTCCATTGCCGAGTAGTAGATCCAGGTAAGTAAAAATGAGAGATATCATTATCCTGGCTTGCGAAGATTGCAAAAACAGGAACTATACAACAACACGCAATAAACGCAAACATCCGAACAGGATGGAACTGAAGAAATTCTGCCCCACCTGCCGGAAACATACTTTGCACAAACAGCGTTAGTATAGAGCATAATTGTTGCAGGACAGTAGTTCAACTGGTAGAGCACCGGTCTCCAAAACCGGGGGTTGCGGGTTCGATTCCTGCCTGTCCTGCCACATTTGCAACCTGACGACATGAGGCGGGAGCGCATCCTGCCCGGTTTATTTAGACGGTGGTGATTTAATGAAATTTGAAAAAGTAACCCGCTTTTTCCATGAAGTAATGGCCGAAATGAAATCCGTGACCTGGCCAACCAAAGCGGACTTGAAAGAAGGCACAGTGGTGGTGATCGTGATCTCCGCCATCGTGGCGATCTTTCTTAGTTTGGTGGATCTTGGATTTAGCAAAATTATCGAGTTGGTGTTTTAGACTTTATGGCGGAAATGAAATGGTATGTGATTCATACCTTCTCATCCCATGAAAACAAGGTTAAACTGGCCATAGAAAAGGGTCTTGAAGGCACCAGCCTGAAAGAACAGGTCGGCCAGTTGCTGGTGCCGGTGCGCAAATCTTTTATTATCCGTGAAGGCAAGAAAGTAGAGCGCGAGCGCAAGCTGTTCACCAGCTATGTTATCATCCAGGCAGACCTTAGTCCGGAGTTGAGAACCTATATTCTCAACATCGCGGGAGTAACGAAGTTTTTGGGCCAAAGCAAAGAGCACAAGGATCCGATCCCGCTTGAGGAAGAAGAGGTCAACCGCCTGCTCGGCATAGCCGACAGAGAGAAGGAGACCGGGAAAGTCTTCTCTTATATGCCTGGTGATATGGTCAAGGTGACCAACGGCCCCTTCACCGATTTTGAAGGAATAGTGCAGAAGGTTGCGGATGACGGTGCCAAGTTGATAATTGATGTAACGGTTTTCGGAAGAAGAACTCCGGTCGAGCTTAGCGCCAACCAGGTTGAGATTTATAAAAAGTAATTGAGATATATACAGAGGTAATAAATGGCCAAGCCAAAAGACTATGTCGCGATGATCAAACTCCAGCTTCCTGCTGGTAAAGCTACACCGGCTCCACCCGTGGGCCCCGCCCTGGGACAGGTTGGAGTGAACATTCCGGATTTCTGCCGCCAATTCAACGAGAAAACGGGCGACCAACCTGGGATGGTTTTTCCTGTGGTTATCTATGTCGCGAAAAATAAATCCTTCACCTTTGAGATAAAGACTCCCCCAGCCTCCGTCCTGATCAAAAAGGAAGCCGGGCTGGCCAAGGGATCCTCCACTCCCAATAAAGCCAAGGTGGGGAAGATTACCCAGGACCAACTGCGCAGCATAGCGCAGCTAAAGATCCAGGATTTGAATTGTGATACCCTTGAATCTGCTATGAGTATGATCGCAGGTACTGCAAGGAGCATGGGCGTAGTCGTTGAAGACTAAAGCCGCCCTATGCAGGAGATAATATTCATAAGGAGAGTCAATGAAACATAGCAAAAGGTACAACAATGCCTATGCGCAGTATGACCGCCAAAAGAGATTTGATCTTGACGAATCTCTCAAACTGCTGAAATCATTGCCAGCAACCAAGTTTGACGAGACAGTCGAAGTTCATTTCAATCTTGGCGTTGACCCGCGCAAAGCCGATCAGCAGATCCGAAACTCGCTTGTACTCCCGCATGGGACTGGCAAGGTAACCCGTGTTTTGGTATTTGCCGAAGGCGATAAGGCAGAAGAGGCCAAAAAGGCCGGAGCCGATTACGTGGGTATGGATGATCTGATGGAAAAAATCACAGCCGGATGGTTTGATTTTGATGTCGTGATCACCATGCCGTCCCTGATGGGCCGTATCGGAAAGCTGGGTAGAGTATTGGGCCCGCGCGGTCTGATGCCAAATCCCAAAGTTGGTACCGTGACCATGGATATCGGCAAAGCGGTCGAAGAAGCAAAGGGTGGCAAGATTGCCTACCGGGTTGACAAGTTTGGAAACCTGCACATTGTCTTCGGGAAGATCAGCTTTCCGGAAGACAAGCTGAAGGACAACCTCAAAGCAGTCCTCTCAGCGGTGCTTAAAGACAGACCGCCCACAATGAAAGGCGTCTATATCAAAAGCATCACCCTCTGCACAACCATGGGTCCCGGCATCAAGGTACAAGTCGCAAGCGCAACCTTGGAAGCAAAGAGCTAAAGGGGGAATGACAGATGGTACAACAAGTAAAGTATGACATCGTAACACATCTGAAAGAGAAGTTAGACAGCGCCAAAGCGATCGTACTGGTGGATTACAAGGGAATCAACGTGGAACAGGTAAACACCCTTCGCAATGAGTTTCGTAAAACGCAGGTGGATTACCTGGTACAAAAAAATACTCTCATCAAGATCGCTCTCAATGAGTTGGGCATCACTGAACTGGACAGCTATTTGACTGGTCCCACTGCTGTGGCGATATGCCATAATGACGAAGTGGCGCCAGCCAAAATTCTGGTAAAGTTCATCAAAGAAGTGATGGAAGAAGCCGCTTTCCCCAGCTTCAAAGTTGGGTATATCGGTGGCCATGTGTTCAATGCCGATGAGCTTACAGCTCTGGCTAAACTTCCCTCCCGGGAAGAGTTGCTGGCAAAGATTCTGGGCAGCTTGAATGCGCCGATCAGCAATTTTGTGAACATCAACCAAGGCATCATTCGTAAATTTGTGTATGCGCTTGATGCCATAGCTAAAAAAGCAAGCTAATAAATTATCCCTGGAGGAAATAATGTCCGATAAAAAGCAACAAGTTATTGACCTGGTAAAAGAGATGACCGTTCTGGAGCTCTCTGAACTTGTCAAAGAGATGGAAGAGATATTTGGCGTTTCCGCAGCCGCCCCGGTTGCGGTTGCAGCCGCTCCTGCTGCTGGCGCCGCCGCTGAAGCCAAGGAAGAACAGACTGAATTTGACGTGATCCTTGCCGGTGCCGGAGATAAGAAGATCAACGTGATCAAGGTCGTGCGCGAGATCACCAAACTTGGATTGAAAGAAGCAAAAGATCTGGTTGACGGCGCACCCAAGATGGTCGTGGAAAAAGTCAGTAAAGAAGAAGCCGAATCTGTTAAGAAAAAACTCGAAGAAGCCGGTGCTTCTGTCGAACTTAAATAAGGGATTTTGTTCCCAAGCAAATGTCCAAAAAAAGTCCTCAGGGACTTTTTTTGGACTAATTATGCATCAGGTTAACGGCTTGTTCGCTTGTAAAGGCTACAAGCAGCAGAACAACGACACAGACTGTTATCAGGCACTAGGCAATCTAGTATATTGACCGATCGATTGATTATGCGTAGGTTTAGAACCACAAAGGAGTGAGCTTTTGAGAAAGATCAAAAGTTATTCCCGGATATCCGGAAGATTAGCCGAACTGGGGATCCCGGAAGTCGAAATCCCTAACTTGCTGGCGATGCAAGTCGATTCATTTAACGACTTCCTGCAAAAGGATATCCATCCTCTTCGCCGAGAAAAGAAGGGACTGCAAGCAGTATTTGAGTCTATATTTCCCATAGAAGACACCAAAGGGCATTTCCTTTTGGAGTTCCTGGAATACAGTATCTTGCAAGAGAAATATAGCATAGACGAGTGCAGAGAAAGAAACCTGTCTTACCAGGCACCGCTCAAAGCAAAGATGCGACTGAGTATTTTCGAACAGAATGAAGGAGTCCGCGAACACAAGGATACGATTGAACAAGACGTGTTCCTGGGTGAGATTCCCCTGATCACAGAACAGGGAACCTTTATCATCAATGGTGCGGAAAGGGTGGTCATTTCTCAGTTGCAGAGATCCCCGGGTGTCTTCTTTTCGGAAGAAAAGCATCCCAGCGGTAAAACGTTGTATTCGGCCAAAGTCATTCCCTACAATGGTTCATGGCTGGAATTTGATATCGACATCCACGATGTCATGTATGTGCATATTGACAAGCGCCGCAAATTGCCGGTCACCATTTTGCTTAGGGCCATTGGCATCTCCACCAATGAAGAACTCAGAAAGATATTTTACGAACACGAATCACTCAAGCTGGCCGAGGCGAAGGGAAGGCATCTCTATAAAGATATCATGGTTGCCGGAAAAGAAGAACCGGCGGCTCTGGCCAACGAACAACTGACGGATAATCTGATCAAAACCCTGGAACAGGCTGGCGTTAAAAAAGTTGAAGTTATTGACTACAACTTTGAAATTGCCCGCAAGGTATTGGAAAACACCATATCCAAAGACCCCACCACCAATCAGGAAGAAGCGCTGAAAAAGATTTACAGCCTGATACGCCCCGGCGAAGAAGCTACTCTGGAAAGTGCCAAACAACTGGTGGACAGGATGTTCTTCAACGAAAAGCGTTATAATCTGGGAGAAGTGGGACGCTACAAGATTAATGTCCGCCTTGGTATTGACGTGGATATGAATGTCCTGACTTTATGCGTGGAAGACTTTGTGCACATTTTCAAAACACTGATTGATATCTACCACGACAAAGACGAAGTGGACGACATTGACAATCTGTCCAACCGCCGGGTACGCACTGTGGGAGAGTTGCTTCAGGAACAATATAATTCCGGATTGGCAATGGTCGCCAGGATCATTCAGGAACGCATGACGATTGCCAATACTGACGAGATCACCGTGCATGACCTGGTAAACAGCAACGCTTTGATCTCTGTGGTGCAGTCGTTCTTCCTCACTGGCCAACTGTCCCAGTTTATGGAGCAGACCAATCCCCTGGCAGCCCTGCGTCATAAAAGGGCTTTTTCAGCTCTTGGGCCTGGAGGTTTGACCAGAGAAAGAGCAGGTTTTGAAGTCCGGGACGTACACGCGTCCCACTATGGAAGAGTGTGCCCTATCGAAACTCCTGAAGGACCCAACATCGGCCTAATTGTATCGCCTTCCATTTACTCAAGGATCAACCACCTGGGATTTATCGAAACACCCTACCGCAAGGTTGTGAATGGCGTCGTGACCGATGAATATGAATACTTTGACGCCGCTCAGGAAGAGAAATATATCATAGCCCAATGCGATGTCCACCTGGATGATAAACGCAGGATCACTGACGACCCCGTCTTTGCCAGGGAAAAAGGCGAGTTTATTCAGATCAGCCCCAAACTGGTTCACTATATGGACGTTTCACCTCAGCAGATGGTTTCCGTTTCCGCGGCCATGATCCCGTTTTTGGAGCATGATGACGCGAACCGAGCCCTGATGGGATCGAACATGCAGCGCCAGGCCGTTCCTCTGATTAATCCCCAGGCGCCTCTGGTGGGAACCGGTATGGAAAAGATCGCCACCATGGATACTTCCAATATCGCGATTGCTCCTTACGACGGCGTTGTGACTAATGTTACCTCATCTTATATAGAGATCAAACCCTTGAGCGAGAAAGACGAAGCCTTCTATCTGGGGACTGGCAATCGGATTAATCTCAAGAAATTTGTGCGCACCAACCAGGATACCTGTAACAATCAAAGGCCGATTGTGCGCATTGGCGACACCGTGAGGAAAGGCCAGCCCATTTCTGACGGAGGCTGTGTTGAAGACAACCGACTGGCGCTTGGCACCAACCTTCTGGTCGCTTTCATGCCCTGGTATGGTTATAACTATGAGGATGCCATAATCCTGAGTGAAAAAGTCGCTCGCGAAGACACCCTGACCTCCATCTATATCGAAGAGATGGAAGTATTGGTGCGCAATGTTAAAAACGGACGCGAAGAACTTGCCTACGACATCCCCAACGTACCAGCCAACGCGCTGAGAAATCTGGACAAAACAGGTATTGTCCGTGTCGGATCAGTGATTCATGCCGGGGATATCATCGTGGGTAAGGTAACTCCCAAGAGCATCGAAATCGATCCTTCTCCGGAAGAGAATCTGATGCGTGCGCTGTTTGGTGACCGCGCTGGTGACTTTACAAACAGCTCGCTGAAAGCGAAGCCAGGCATGGAAGGTGTAGTTATCGACGTAAAAATGTTTTCCCGCCTGGAAGAGGGTGCTGAACAAGAGGACGACAAGGAAGAAAAGTATTCCAAGCTCAAATCTGAACTCAACCTCCGGCGCAAGAAAGTGGAGGAATTCAAGGAAGAGAAGCTTTCCGCCGCTCTTCTGGGAGAAACCGCCAAAACTATCTGGGACGAAAAGACCAACATCTATTTCATTCCCCCTGGTAAAAAGATCACCAAAACCGATATCGGCAGGATCAACTTCAAAAAGCTTGATCTGGATGTGGAATTGGTGGCTGATACTGAAAAGAATGAACAGATTTACGGCCAGATCATCCTCAAGATCAAGCAATCGCTCGAACAAAGCGAGAATATATACCGCAAATCCCGCGAACGCATCAAACACGGCGATGAGCTTCAGTATGGCGTTCGCAAAATGGTCAAAGTGTATGTTGCCAAAAAGAGAAAGATCGAAGTTGGCGACAAAATGGCCGGACGTCACGGCAACAAAGGCGTTATATCGATTGTCGCTCCCATCGAAGATATGCCCTTCATGGAAGATGGAACGCCGGTAGACATAGTCCTGAACCCCCTGGGTGTCCCTTCCCGTATGAATATCGGGCAGATCATGGAGACTCATCTGGGTATGGCTGCCAAGGTGCTGGGTTTTGACGTGGAAACGCCAATCTTTGACGGCGCCTCAGTGAACGATATAGAGACAGAACTGAGAAACGCCAACCTGCCCGTGGATGGCAAACAGGTATTGTATGACGGCAAAACCGGAGACCCCTTCAAAGAGAGGGTGACCGTGGGCGTAATCTACATGATGAAACTCAATCACTTGGTTGCCGACAAAATGCATGCCCGTTCCACAGGCCCCTATTCCCTGATAACCCAGCAGCCCCTGGGTGGTAAAGCTCAGCATGGTGGACAGAGGTTGGGAGAAATGGAAGTTTGGGCCTTGGAGGCTTATGGCGCTGCGCATTTGCTGGAAGAAATGCTCACCATCAAATCTGACGATGTCGATGGCCGCAACAACGCTTTCAAAGCCATTACCCGGGGAGAGAATCCACCTGCTCCCGGAGTGCCGGAGTCATTCAATGTGCTCATCAGTGAGCTAAAATCCTTGGGATTCGATATAGAATTCCTCAAGGAATCCGATAAGGGTGAGGAGAGATAAGCATGTTAAAAGATAACAAACGCGAGATTCGTCCCAACGAATATGACTTTGTCCGCATCAGACTGGCCTCACCGGAAACCATTGAAGAATGGTCAAATGGAGAGGTCACGAAGCCGGACACCCTCAACTATCGAACCTTAAAACCCGAAAAAGACGGATTGTTCTGCGAACGTATTTTTGGCCCGGAACGGGACTACGAGTGCGCTTGTGGTAAATATAAGAAAAAACGCTTTCAAAACACAGTTTGCGACCGATGCAATGTGCTGGTTACCACCTCCAGGGTGCGCAGAACCCGCATGGGGCATATCTCTCTGGCTGTGCCGATTGCCCACATCTGGTTTGTCAAAAGCGCTCCCAGCAAGATAGGAACCCTGTTGGACATGACGGTCAAGGATCTTGAACGGGTGCTGTATTATGAGTCGTTTATCGTGATAGATCCGGGTGACAGCCCCTATGAGAAATTTGAATTGATCGAAGTGGATGAATACTACGAGATCAAGGATAAGGTGGGCGACAACTTTATCGCCCTGATGGGGGCTGAAGCTATCCGCGAACTCCTGATCAGAATTGACCTGCATAACGAAGTACTGAACATCCGTTCCCGCTTAAAAATGGAAAAGGCCACTCTGCACAAGCAGAAACTGATCAACAAGCTCAAAATTGTGGACGCTTTCCTCAAATCTGGCAACAGGCCTGAATACATGATCATGGAAGCCCTGCCCGTGCTTCCTCCTACGCTGCGGCCTCTGGTGCCTCTGGAAGGTGGCAGGTTTGCCACGGCAGACTTCAACGACCTGTATCGCCGGGTTATCACCCGCAACAACAGATTGAAACAGCTTTTGGAAATACGGGCCCCTGAGGTTATCCTGCGCAACGAAAAGCGCATGCTGCAGGAGGCTGTGGATGCCCTGATCGACAACTCGCGCAAGGCCAGGCCCGTGAGGGGCAGAGGCAATCGGCCCTTAAAATCACTCACCGACCAATTGAAAGGGAAACAGGGCAGATTCCGCCAGAACCTGCTTGGCAAACGCGTGGACTATTCCGGCCGTTCGGTGATCACCGTGGGTCCGGAACTGAAGCTCTATCAGTGCGGAATTCCCAAAGACATGGCTGTGGAACTCTTCAAACCCTACCTGATCGAACGCCTGCAAAAGATGGGTGAGGTGGACAAGGTCAAGAATGCCAAAAAACTTATCGAGAAAAAGCAACCTGAGATCTGGTCGATCCTGGAAGATGTGATCAAAGATTATCCTGTGTTGCTGAACCGCGCTCCCACCCTGCACCGTTTGGGTATCCAGGCTTTCATGCCGGTATTGACGGACAACCGCGCCATCCAGCTTCATCCGATGGTCTGCGTTCCTTTCAACGCGGACTTCGACGGCGACCAGATGGGTGTTTATGTTCCCCTGTCCATGGAAGCGCAGATAGAAGCACGTGTCCTGATGCTCTCCACAAGGAACCTCCTGCTGCCGTCAAATGGCAGGCTGGCAATGGCGGCAAACCAGGATATTGTGCTGGGCTGTTACTACCTGACCATGGAAGAGGATCCGGCGCCGGAAGACATCACCAAGCTGCGCCATTTCTACGGCACTGATGAGGTGATTGCCGCCTATGAAGCGGAAGAACAGCTTTACTCTGTGAAAAGCCCGGACCATGAAAGCCGCAGCCTTGATCTGCACACCTGGGTAAGGGTAAAAATAGATAACAATTATATCGTAACAACGGTTGGAAGGGTCATTTTCAACCAGATCATCCCTGCGGAAGTAGGCTTCCAGAACATCACTTACGACAAAGGCAAGCTTAACGACCTCGCCATGTTGTGCTTTGACGCCGTTGGCCAGTGGCGCACCGCCATAGTGCTGGATGAGCTCAAAGCCCTGGGCTTCTCTTATGCCACCCGCGCTGGCGTCACATTCAGCTTTAGCGACGTTGTGGTGCCCGAGAAGAAAGACAGCATCATCAAGCAATCCGAAGAAGAAGTCCGCCGCGTGTTTGAACTGCACCAAAAAGGCGGAATCACGGAGAACGAGCGTTTTGGCCGCGTTGTGGATATCTGGAAGAAAACCACCGTCCGCGTCACCGATGAGATGATGGAAGAGCTTTCGCATAGCAGAAAAGGCCTCAACTCCATCTATATGATGTTCAAATCCGGCGCCCGCGGCAGCAAAGACCAGATCAAGCAGTTGGGAGGCATGCGCGGCCTGATGGACAAGCCCGCCAAGATCGGATCATACGGCGGCGGAGACGTGATCGAGACCCCCATCAAATCCAATTTCCGGGATGGCCTTACCGTTCTGGAATACTTCGTGTCCACTCACGGAGCGAGAAAAGGACTGGCCGATACCGCGTTGAAAACAGCCGACGCCGGCTACCTGACCAGGCGTCTGGTTGACGTGGCGCAAAACGCCATTATCACTATGGACGACTGCGGAACTGCCCGTGGCGTGCACATGAGCATGCTCAAGGAAAGCAACGAGGTTGTCACCTCCCTTGCCGACCGCATCCAGGGCCGCACCGCGGTGGATGACGTGATTGACCCTGTCACTGGAAAAATACTGGTGGAAGCAGGCCATGAGATTAGCAATAAAATGGCCCGCACCATACAGAATCATGGCGTCGTTAGCGTGCATGTACGCTCGGTTCTTACCTGTGAAGCCGATCGTGGCATCTGTGCCAAGTGTTACGGACGCAACCTAGCCACTCAAAAACCTGCCACCATAGGCGATCCTGTGGGGGTCATTGCAGCGCAGAGCATCGGCGAACCCGGAACACAGCTTACCCTGCGTACCTTCCACATCGGGGGCGCAGCCTCCACAGCCACAGATTTGGCGGAAGTGGTGTCCAACCATGACGGTATAGTGCGTTTTGACCGCATGAACACTGTCACGAATATCGAAAACCAGCTCATCTCTGTCAGCCACCTGGGTAAAATCCTGGTTGTCGATGAGAATGATGACAACAACATCCTCGAAGAGTACAAGGTTGAATACGCCGCCACCGTGCACGTCCGGGATGGCCAGAAGATAGCCCTCAACACCAAGATCATGAGCTGGGACCAGTTCAACAACCCCCTCATCTCAACCGCGAAGGGTGTGTTGCACTATGAGAACTTCATCAAGGACATCACTTTCAAAGAAGAGTATAACGACATCACCTTCACCCGCGATATGACGATCATCGAATCCAAAGACCGCAAAAAACAGCCCCAATTCAGGATTGTCGGGGAAGACGGCAGCGTGGCGCTGGTGCCCGTGCCAGCCGGTCTGGTGATCAAGGTGGAGGACGGCAGCTTTGTGCATACCGGCGATATCCTGGGCCAGACCTCGCGTATGACCATCAAACAAAGGGATATCACGGGCGGACTGCCCAGGGTGCAGGACCTCTTTGAGGCCAGGGTACCCAAAGACAAAGCCAAAATATCAGATATTGAAGGCATCGTCACTATCGGCGGTTTGAAGAAAACCGGCCGCGATATCTTCGTTACGCCAAGCAACGGCATCTTTGCCCCCTTCGACGGCAAGGTTGTGGTGCAATCCGACGAATTTGTCAACCAGGTTGCCGTCCTGTCGCCCAAGACGGTGTATAGCCGGAAAGATGGCAAGGTGACCATTGTCGAGGAAGACAAAAAGAAGTTCGTGCATGTGGCCAGGCGTAACGCCAAACCCGAAATCCACGAGATTCCCAAAGGACTGCAACTGATCGTCTCCGACGGCGACAGCGTGAAGGTTGGAACCCCCCTCTGCGGCAAAGTGTTCCAGATACCGGCGATGCAGGAAAGCATCCTGGTTACCGATGACACCGTCAAGAAGGATCAGCCCCTGGCGGGAAGAAAGTATTCGATTCCCACAGGCAAGCGCATCACCGTGCACCAGGGAGACCACGTGGAGAGCGGAGACGCGCTTTCCGACGGGCCTTTGGATCCCCACGACATGCTGGTGAAAGGTATCATCGAAGCCCAACTGATGATCCTCAACGAGATTCAGGAGATTTACCGCAAGCAAGGCGTCAAGATAGACGACAAGCACGTCAGCGTGATCATCCGCCAGATGTTCAAAAAAGTGCGCATCACCGACAGTGGCAGCACTTCATTCCTGGAAGGCGACATCGTGGACAAGATCAAGGTGGAAAAAGAAAACAGGGAGACCATCAAGTTTGGCAAGACTCCCGCCCAGTTTGAACAGTTGCTGCTGGGAATCACCAAAACTTCACTGTTGACGGATAGCTGGCTTTCGGCAGCTTCGTTCCAGGAAACCACCAAAGTACTCACCAAAGCCGCCATTGAAGGCAGGGTTGACCAGCTTGAAGGCCTCAAGGAAAGCATCATCCTGGGTCACAGGATTCCTGTCGGCACAGGCACCAAAGCCATCAACAGCATGCTGGAAGATGCGGTGAACAGCGGTGAAACCGTGGCTGAGATCATCGACCGCTTCGCGCACGCCAGAAAAGGCGAGGAAGTGGAAGATTACTATGACTTTTAAACCAAATAACCCAAGTAATACATGGAGGTAATCAGTGCCAACCATTAATCAACTGATTAGAAAAGGCAGAACTGAGATCGAAAAGAAGAAAAAGAACAGGGCGCTTATGGGATGTCCGCAAAGGCGCGGAGTATGCACTCGTGTTTACACGACTACGCCCAAGAAACCGAACTCAGCTTTGCGCAAAGTAGCGCGTGTCCGTCTGGTAAACGGATTTGAAGTGACAGCATACATTGGCGGAGAAGGCCACAACCTGCAGGAGCACAGCATCGTTTTGGTGCGCGGCGGACGTGTGAAAGACCTTCCCGGTGTGAGATATCACATTGTGCGTGGAGCCCTGGATTCCGCCGGTGTCGAAAAGCGTGTAAAATCACGTTCCAAATATGGAACCAAGCGTCCCAAAGCCAAGAAATAGGGGAGGATCTGAGACATGCCAAGAAAAAGAAAAGCCGTTGTCCGTGAAGTGCTTCCGGATCCCAAATACAACGACCTGGTTCTCTCTAAGTTCATGAATTGCCTGATGAAACAAGGCAAAAAAAGCCTCGCCGAAAAGATCGTGTATGACGCCTTCGACATCATCAGCGAAAAAACCAAACAACCACCCCTCGAGGTGTTCAAGACCGCTTTGGAAAATGTGCGCCCCCTGGTGAAGGTTGTTTCCCGCCGCGTGGGTGGCCAAAACTACCAGATTCCACTGGAAGTGAACGAGAAAAACGGCCGCGCCCTGGCCTTCCGTTGGTTGATCAGCTATGCCCGCGCCCGCAGCGAGAAGACCATGACCGAAAAACTTGCCGCGGAACTGATGGCAGCCTACAAGAAAGAAGGGGCTTCGATCAAAAAACGTGAAGACACCCACAAGATGGCAGACGCCAACCGCGCTTTTGCCCATCTCAGATGGTAGCCTAAGCCAAAAGAACAATGCTTAAAGGCGGGTTATCCCGCCTTTTTTGTTTGGTGAAATCTTTTTGCTGGGAGAGACTATTTTTGTGCAAGCTTATCCTGCCTGTAAAAACCGAACGTCCCACCCTAATTGAACATTAGTCAAAAGATAAAGATATTGACAGTCATGGCGACTACTGATTGAGTGAATCTTAGTGGAACAAGTGGGAGAAGAAGGATGGATAAATGCCTGTGTATGGCGCTTTATTCCTGTTTTGACTTGTTGATCTTGCGCTCAACAGTATGGTCAACTGCCGCTAAATTGGAGAGGTAGGAGGAAGCCATGAAAAGATATTTGTATCTGGCTTTATTGGCTGGAATGCTGTTTGTGATGAATTCGTGCATTACCGAACCGGAGTATCCACATTATGAGCCCTGGCTTTGCAGCATCAATGCCGATGGAACGGGATTCAGGAAGATCAAGAAATCACCCTTCAACACACCTGGGTTGGCTGATATCTACATGACCAAAGACAACCGGATAATATTCTATGGGGAAAGTCTGTGGATATCGGATTCAGATACAATCAGGATTGAGCAGATTACTCCAGATAATCTAACCCTAACCCGTATTCCTCCACGGCTTTCTCAATCCCCCGATGGCAGCAAGCTGTATTTCGCTGCCGATAAAAACATCTATCAGCTTAGCTATCCGGATTATCAGCTTACGCAGCTAACCAATCAATCAACAAGATGGCTCAGAAATCCAATCGTGTCTGATTTGGGCAATTACATTACATACTCATCCAATGGTTTCGGATATCCAACAAAGGAAACAGAATATTCCTATTGGATGAATTTGAATACTGGACAGTATGGCATTATTCCAAGTCCCGACACTTTAACTTATAATCCAAGCTACTCAGAAACAGAGGGTTTTGTTTACTACGAAAGAGCAGGGGTGTTCCGTTCCAGATTAGACGGAAGCGACAGAGAAACTGTGGACGATCTGGGTGGTTGTGGAATGCCTTACAATATGTTCTCGATATCCAATGATCAAAGATATATAGTGCATTGTATGCTTCATTCATACAATGACTGTTTCGTGCGTATCTTTGATAAGGTCAATTCCAGCGGAGTAAACCTTCCTGTTAAGAGTTTAAGCTTATTTAGAATTATTGGGAAATTGTCTCAAGAAGCAAATATTATTTATTATATCAGTCCTGGATATCCAGAAGAATTATGGGTAAGGGATCTTGATACGGGTGAAGGCAGAAAGCTCGTTGCTAAAGGTATGAATATAGTGGAGTGTTACATGCTTGCCCCCACCTGGGATGGCTCAAGAGTGTATTTCTATGCAAATATACCAGGTAGATAAGGAGGGTTAAATGAAACATGGCTATGCGATGCTGATATGTTTGACGTTACTCATTATAACTGTAGTCTCCCCACTGTTAGCTGATAATGACCCAAGCACAGATACTTGCATAATCGATTCTGAATTTGCTGATACTGGCTTATTATGCGCTCCATTGTCTGTTTTGGCAGCGGCTGGATCGAATGCTGTAATTGATTCCGTGTTATCAATGTCTCTGGCATGAACATAAAATGTTTCATCTCAAGGGAAGCATCAACGTTAATGCATTGATATTGTGATGCTTATCATTTTCAGTACGGGAACAATCCATGTCAGCCCTTTGGTATTTCGCGGCACCCTCCCATTGCCGTATCATTTTGGGCATCAACATGATAGCCCATCTTCCTTAGGTCATCCTTATAAATTATAAGGTTGACCTAAGGATGACCCCAGGATTATCCCAGCCTGGAAATGGGAGGGAAGTGGGGGCAACTCAGGAAAAGATTGACAAAAGGGTGCTTGCGTGAGAGCTTGGCAAAAAGTATAAAAATCACAAGCTGGAGGATTTATGCCCTATCGCGTACTTGCCATCAACCCTGGCTCGACATCTACTAAAATCGCGGTTTTCGACGATGAACAGCCGGTCTTTGAAAAGACTCTGCGCCATGAAGCGTCCGAATTGGATGTATTTGGCGGTATAATCGATCAGTATGAATTCAGGAAGAACCTGGTGCTGGAAGCCATGCGGGAAAACAATGTCCCGCCCGCCAGCCTGCAATGTGTGGTGGGCCGCGGCGGCCTGGTGAAGTCTGTTCCGGGGGGAACTTTTAAGATCAATGAGGCCATGCTGCGGGATTTGCGCGATCCCTCCAGGTGGGGAAGAGTCCACGCGTCCAATTTGGGGGCTTTCATTGCCGACGCCATCGGCAAAGAGCTTGGTATCCAGAGCTTTATCGTGGATCCGGTGGTTGTCGATGAATTTGATGATCTGGCGAGAATCTCCGGAATTCCGGAAATCGAGCGGAAATCCCTGTTACACGCCTTGAACATCCGCTATATTGCCAGGCTGATGGCTGCCAAGCTGAACAAGAAACTGAACGAATCCAACCTCATCGGAGTGCACATGGGGGGCGGAATATCCATCGCCGCCATCCGCAACGGGCGGGTGGTGGATGTAAACAACGCCCTGCTTGGCATGGGGCCTTTCTCTCCCCAAAGGGCGGGTGCCTTGCCCATCGGAGACCTGCTGAATCTGGCATACAGCGGCAAATACACCCATCAGGAATTGGTCAAGTACCTAACCAAGACCGCTGGCCTGACGGCTTATCTGGGCACGGACAGCGGGATTGAGGTTGACAAGCGGATCAAGGAAGGCGACGCCAAAGCCAAACTGATCACCGACGCGATGTGCTATCAGGTAGCCAAGGAAGTCGGAGCCTGCGCGACTGTCCTGAGCGGCAAAGTGGATGCCATTTTCTGCAGCGGCGGCCTTGCCTTCAACGACTATATAGTGGATCAGATCAGAGCCAGGGTGGAGTTCATCGCGCCCCTGCACCTTTTCCCCGGCGAAAAGGAAATGGAAGCCCTGTCCCAGGGCGGCCTGCGCGTGCTGAAAGGCCAGGAAGAGGCTCTGGAATACAACTACTGATCCCATACCATTTATAAAAAGTGGCATACAGACTGTTAATCCTGCTATTGGGGACCACGCTGCTGGTCCCCTTGTGCGCTGAACAGTGGACTGTGCTCATCCACATGGCTGGAGATAACAACCTGTGGCAGAATGTGATCCAGGATATGAACGATATGGAATCCGTGGATTTGCCAGCCAATCTGAGCCTGATTGTGCAGACAGACCTGCCTGCCAGTTCACCCTATCCCGGAGGCAGCAGGTGGAAGATCCGCAGGGATAATTCGCCGCAAATCACCTCCCCGCTCATCGCGGATTTGGGCGTGATCAACAGCGGCGATCCCCGGACCCTGAACGCTTTCTTTGCCTGGGGTTTCCAGCGCTTTCCCGCGGAGCGCAGAATGGCAGTGATCTGGGGGCATGGCGACAACTGGTTCAAAGACCAGTCCTTCAAATGGATAAGTCCGGATTACGATGCCCAATCCTCGTTGAGCGTGGCGGCAGGTGACCTGCGGAAAGTATTCGCGGGTTTGCCGGGATTGGATATCCTGGTCTTTGACGCCTGTTCCATGCAAAGCCTGGAAGTGCTGGCGGAGGTGATGGATGCAGCGGACTATGTGGTTGCCTCGGAAGAGCGCGTTCCCGCCGCCGGGTTTCCCTATCAGAGCATCATTCCGCTGTTTGCGTCAGGTTCAGCGGAGCAGATCGCGGGACAGATTACCGGCAAGTATCTGGAATCCTATGAAGCCGGAGGCTGCCAGAATCCCCACGGTTTTACCCTGCCCATGACCTGCTCAACCATCAAGACCAGCGCTCTGGCCGCTTTTTATCCTGCCTTCAGGGATTATTTCTTTTCGGGTTCCCTGTCCAGTTATACGGAGATGCTGGGCAAAAGAGAGCATTATTGGGAAATGAACACAGCCTACAACGACGTGGATGTGGGCGAGATGCTGGCTTCCTATGCGGGACGGGGAGGGGGGAGCGACGCCCTTGCCGAAAGTTGGGCTGCTTGCGTGGTCTCCTCGGGGAGTTTGAACATACTCCATCAGGTGGGCTCGGCGGCGGTCTGGTTTCCCTCCACGCGCCAGCATTTCGATGCCTGGTGGAAACATTATGCCAAACTGGATTTTGCCCGCTATCGCTGGCTGACGGTGCTCAACCGGGTTTACGGGCCGCCAGGCGTTGCTCCGCCCGCTCCGCAGGTCAAGGGGCATAAGTTCATCCTGGGGACGCTGGCTTTGGATCTGGTGCAACCTGATTCCCCTGATTCGCTCTGGTATGAGCTGACCATCTACGAACAAAATGTGGCAACCCAGCAAAGGCAGCTCACGCCGGGATACTGGCATAGTGTCTTTCGGGTCTGTCTGCCTGTCCAAAACTCCTGCCGGGTCTCGATTTGCAGCGTTGATGTGTGGGGCAACAGGTCGGATTCCACGTGGGTTGATGTCGTGTATCCCGAGCTGCCCCTCGAGCTGTTGATCTCGCCCAACCCAGTGTGGGACAAAGCACTTGCCTCCGCCAGATGGTATTTGCCGGAGGACGCGGCGGGGTCAGTCGAGCTTTGCCTTTACAATTTGCGGGGACAGAAGGTGTTGAGCAGGCACTTCTTCCAGGCTGAAGCGGGAGAGGGCGTCTGGCTGCTGTCTGCGGAAACTGGGTTCAGAAAACTTGGCAGGGGAGTTTATATGGTTAAACTTCACGCTGGCGGCCAGGTCAGGCAACGAAAGTTTACAATCAATTAACAAACACGGGTTTGCGTCTTGGTGGATAAGCTGTGGATAACTTGTGGCGAACAAAATGCCGCTTTGATAATCTGCTGTATGGCAACATGTTAAAGTAAACGGATTATCCACACGTTATGTGGATAACTCTGTAGATTCTTGAAAAACAAAGCCTTGGTGAAAGGAGCTGAACAAGTGGTAAAAATCAGTAAAAACAGGGTGAAAGAACTGGCACGGCTCAGGCAAAAGAAACACCGTCTGGAAGAGAATTTGGTGGTGGTGGAGGGCTTGCGGACTCTGTTGCAGTTGAAATACTACGGCCTGCGTCCGCTGGAACAGTATCTGGGAGAATCGGAGCAAGCGATCTGGGCCGGGGTGCCGGCGCTGCAACTCGGCGCGGAAGACTTTCACAGAATCTGCGACAGCGACAATCCACAGGCCGCGGCGGCACTGTTTGCCTTGCCGGTAGCGGGTGTAAAGAGTTTTAAGACAGCTTTCTATCTTGATGGGATCAGCGATCCGGGCAATATGGGCAGCATCTTCCGCAGCGCGGCGGCTTTTGGTTTGGATGCCTTGCTGCTGTCGCCCTGTTGCGTGGAAGTTTCTTCTCCCAAGGTGATACGGGCCTCTTTGGGCAGCGTTTACCGCGTGCCGCATGCCATAATCCAGCCGGGGGAGCTGTCCGCTCCCGGTTTGCAGTTGGTTTGCGCTGAGATGAGGGAAGGGACTCTGTTGCAGAACTTCAGGCCAGCGGGTGGCAGGCTTGTGGTCGCCATCGGCTCGGAAGCCCGGGGGCTTTCCCGGCAAATCAGGGAGATGGCGGGGGAGAGCCTCCGGATTGGCATGGAGGAGCAAATGGAGTCTTTGAATGCCGCGATGGCAGCCAGCATCATCGCCTACCATCTCCATACTCTGGAACAGCATTAGGGATTGACAAAATTCTGATGCGAGCATTTATGGATATTTCAGATTTTCAGAGCAAGGAGATCGCGTGAACATCATTAACCAAAAAACAGGCTGGATCGAGGTGATATGCGGCAGCATGTTCAGTGGCAAGACCGAGGAGCTCATTCGCAGGATCCGCAGGGCGCAATATGCCAAACAGGCATTTGTGGTTTTCAAACCCGCGATCGACAACCGTTATAATGAAAAGAACATCGTTTCTCACTCGCAAATGGTGGAGCCATCCATCCCGATCTCCAGGCCTGACGAGATCTACCAGCATCTGGCTGATGATTTAAAAATCGTGGCTATCGACGAAGCCCAGTTTTTTGATCCTTCGATTGTGGATGTCTGCAACGACCTTGCCAACCGGGGGTTGCGTGTGATTGTGGCGGGGCTTGATCAGGACTACCGGGGCAAACCCTTTGGCAGCATGCCCCAACTGCTTGCCGTGGCTGAATATGTGACCAAAAACCTGGCCATCTGCGTGAAGTGCGGCAATCCCGCGAACCGCACGCAGAGAACTGTGCACCAGGGCGAACAAATCCTGGTGGGAAGCACGGAAGCCTATGAGGCCCGTTGCCGCAACTGCCACGAGGTATTGGACTGAGCATGCGGCTGGATCCGGCAAGCATCTTCATCTTGTTTCTGGCGCGCCTGATCGAGATCTATTACTGGCTGATCATTGCCAGGGCGATTTTGAGCTGGTTTATCAGGGATCCACGCGACAAGGTCTATCGCTTTCTGTATGGCATCACGGAACCTGTGCTGGCGCCCATCCGCAGGATATTGCCTGATATGGGGCTGGATCTTTCACCCCTGATCGCTTTCTTTATCCTGCAAGTGCTTAAAAGATTAATACTGAGTTTACTATAGACTGGAGGAACAATGTCCTTGTATCCCACCGATATCAGGCATCAAGAGTTTTCCGGAACTCTTTTTGGATTTAGCAAGAAAGAAGTGCGTGAGTTTCTGGAACAGCTTGCCACCGAGCTGGAGGACTACCAGCGCAGGCAGGAAAAGGAGATTCAAAGGCGCGAGGTGATGCAGCACGAAGTCAAACAGGAAGCCATCCAGGCCAGTTCGGCGGTGGAAGACCTGAAACGGCGTGAAGAGCTTATCAGCCGCACCCTGGTGTTTGCCGAGAAAACAAAAGCCGACATTATCGCCAATGCCCGCAAGGAAGCGGAAAACATAATCCATGAAGCGGAGCTGAAGGCGAAACGGGCAATCCAGGAAGCCAGGCAATACCTCACCGCCCTGGAGCATCAGTATGTGCAGATCAAGGAACAGAAGCGGCAGTTCCTTATGCAATTCAAGTCCGAGCTGCAGACCTTTATGGACCGTATCGGCAAGGATCCCTTGCTGACGAAGGATACGGAACAACTGCTGGATACGGAATTCAAGCAGATCAAAGATGAGATCAATCCGGGCAACAATCCCCGGCCCGAAGGACAAAACTGATGGCTGCTGATTATCGACAGACTGCGTCCTGGCTGCGGGAACGGCTGCCCCTGGTTCCCCAGGCGGGGGTCATTTTGGGAACAGGTTTGAACGATCTGGCGGATCACTTGGAAATCCTCTTCACGATGCCGTATTCTGAGATACCTGGTTTTGCCAGCAGCACAGCGCCTTCCCACAAAGGTAATCTGATACTGGGAAAACTGGGAGGAGTGCCGATCCTCTGCCTGCAGGGCAGGTTCCACTTTTACGAAGGCTATCCGATGTCCACGGTTGTCTTTCCAGTGCGGGTGATGGCCTGCCTGGGCGTGGGCACCCTGATCGTAACCAACGCTTCGGGAAGCCTCAGAGAGCAGTATGCACCAGGAAGCATCATCCAGTTGAACGACCATATCAACCACATGGGCACCAATCCCTTGATCGGGCACAACGATGAAACCCTGGGGGAAAGGTTTCCCAGCCTGAACGACGTCTATGACAGGGAGTATTTGGAGATTTGCGGGCAGATTGCCGCTGAACTGAAGATCGACTTGCCCCAGGGAACCTACATAGCGGTGACAGGGCCGAGCCTGGAGACCAAAGCTGAGTGCACGGCTTTTGTCGGATGGGGTGCTGACCTGGTTGGCATGTCCACAGTTCCCGAAGTGATCGCAGCCCGGCACGCAGGCATGAGAGTCCTTGCCCTGTCTGTGGTCACCAACTACAGCAACCTGTTTCACGATTTGGAGCATTCGCAGGAAGAGATCAGGCAGAATGCCAATCTGGCCGCAGAAAACCTGAGGTCGTTGCTGGCAGGATTTTTACGTAAGCTGGCAAAGGCCTGAAGGGATATTTTTATTGACATAACTGAGAGCCTTAGATATCTGGAATATTCAGAATTAAAGTGTTATACACAGGAGCTATAAATGGCGGCAAAACCATTATCAGCAGAGAAACTTAAGCACTACGAGAAGATCATTCTGGAAGAGCTTAAAGAAAGCGTTGCCTATTTGGAAGACACCCACAAAGACCAAAGCAAAGGAGCCAAGGAAAGCAGCGGCGACCTCTCATCCTATGCCTATCACCAGGCTGACCAGGGTTCGGATACCAACCTTATGGAGCAGACTGTAATGATGATGGAACAGGAACGGGAAAAGATCAGGCAGCTCAACGACGCCCTCAAAAGGATATATGACGGCACCTACGGCCTCTGCGAAATGTGCGGAGAAGTGATCGGGGAAGCACGGCTGGAGATCATACCCTACGTTACACACTGCATTACCTGCAAGGAAAAGCTGGAAGACAAAAAGCGCAAGCAGAACAGGTGATGAGCGATTTGAAGGACAAACCCAAAAAATATCCGGCTTTTATAATAATGGCGATCGTGATCATTCTGGATCAGGTCACCAAGATACTCACCAGAGCGTTTACTTTGGAGGGACATTCCTATCCTGTGCTGCAAAACATCTTCGGAGACACTTTCCGTTTCACCCATCTCCGCAACACAGGCGCGGCGTTCAGTATATCGCTATCCAATCCGGCCTGGAACCGGGTGTTTTTCGTATCCGCCACGGTTCTGGCTGTCGTGTTTGTCTTATATTTATTACGTCATGCCACAAACAAAATTCAGGTTATAGCCTTTGGCCTGGTTCTGGGAGGAGCCATTGGCAACAATCTGATAGACAGGCTGTTCTTCGGAGCCGTCACAGATTTTATAGACGTGGACTTTCCCAATATATTTGGCCTGGAGCGCTGGCCAGTGTTCAATGTGGCAGACAGCGCCATTTTCTGCGCGATGATCCTGTTGATCATCGACATGCTGTTTATAAAAAGCACACCTGTTAAAGAAGTCCCACCAAACGAGATTAACACCAAGGAGCTATAGATGAGAAGTCTGATTCTGACTTTGATAGCGCTGATCATGGTTGCCGGCTTATCCGCGCAGCAAGTATTGTCCGTGTATGACATCCAGTCATCGGTCGATGCCGCGGGAAACTCCACCTATGATGGGCAGACGGTTACAGTGCGAGCCATCGTAACCCATGTGATACCCAATTCCGCTTTTTACATCGGTGACGCGTCCGGGGGTCCCTGGAGCGGGGTGTATGTGTATCACCGCAACACAAGCAACGCTGTCTCCGTGGGCGACGACGTGCAGCTTACCTGCGTGGTGGATGAATACTACAACCTTACGGAACTGACGAATGTTTCCAGCTTTGAGATCTTCTCCAGCGGCAATCCCCTGCCCCCTGCCTGGCCAATAACCACTGCCGAAATGGCTTTTAACAGTCCCGATTCCGAGCAATGGGAAGGAGTACTGGTCAGGTTCAACGATGTCCAGATCAAATCGACGGTTGACAATTATGGGCAGTTCAAGTTTGCGGATGACAGCAACGTCCAGGCCATGGCAGACAACGGGCTCTTCGCTTTCAACAACAGCGATATCAATGTGGGCGACTGGTGGTATATGATTCAGGGAATTGTGGACTATCACAGCAGCGCTGGCTACAAGGTGAATCCCCGCAATCAATCGGACATGGTGAAAACCGACGCTTTGGCCAATGCTTACATCACCATCGAATCCAAGGAAGCTGAGCTGAACAAGCCGGTTGAACTTGCCATGCTGACCTCCCATGTGAACCTCAACTGGTATGTGTCATCCTATACCGCTTCTTTCAAGATAGACCCAACCAAGGTGCTCTTCCAGGGTATAAAATACGAGAACACCCTCTCCCGCCTTTGGGATGAAGACGACAGCCTGACCGTATCTCCGGACGGCGATCTGATCACCATCTATTACAACTCCATGGAGCCCCTGTATTCTGAAGAGGATGGCGCGGTGTTGATCATACTGCAGTTCGAATCTGTCAGCTATGGCGAGTCTGTCATAGATTTGCAGGAATTCTGCTATGTTAGCCCGCCCAACTCTACCCAGCTCAATAACCTGAATGATGGCATCCTCAGAGTGCCCATCAAAGAAAAGGTTCTCTGGCTGAATATTCTCAATGCCACCACAGGCAGCACCAAGAATATCTTCAATCCGGAACTCAATGAGAAGATCATGCTGGAATATGGCACCCAGGGTACCACGATGATGAACCGGTACAAAGCCATTATCAGGATCTACGATGTCCAGGGCAGGCTGGTGGCCACTCCAGTGAATAAAAACATTGGCAACCTGATCGGCATCAACAGGGAACTGTGGGATGGCCGGGATTACAACCGCAAGCTTTGCCCGATCGGCGTTTACTACTGCCATTATGAGCTCATCGAAAGAAGCACCGGCAAAAAAGAAACCACGATCCAGCCAATCGTGATAAAATCAATCCTGGATTGAAGTAAAGAAGGATACTACCATGAAGAAAACCATAATACTCGCCGCTATCCTGTTTCAGGCGGCTTTGCTGCTTGCCGTATTCGATGACTACAATCCTTCCGCCAGGGCTCGCGGTATGGGCGGAGCCTACACCGGTGTGGTAGACGATGTCAACGCGATCTTTTACAATCCCGCAGGCCTGACCAATGTGAACATGGAAGCCATGATCGGCTTCAGCCAGCTCAACAATCAGGAGTTCACCGAATTCAAAGCTGGCGCGGTTGGCATCAAGCTTCCCCAAAACCTTGGCACAGTGGCTTTGGGAGCCAGGCTCTTCGATGTGGACTTTGAGGAAGAGACCCTGATGAGCGAGCAGATTTGGAGCCTTTCCCACGCCTTCAACCTGCAAAAGGACATCCATTCCCAGATTAGCGTGGGATACACAGTCAACTATAACCTGCTCCAGTTCGATGACGATGTGCGCGATGAAGCTTTCGCGGTGGATTTGGGAGCCACTGCCCTCCTGCATGGCAGAACCAAGTTCGGTTTTTGCGTCACCAATCTGCGCCAGGCAGTGATGGGCAACAACAATCAGAACACCCTGCCCAGCAAGCTGTCCCTGGGAGTATCCTACCTGCCCTATGACCAGGTGACCACCAGCATTGAAGTGCGCAAGGATTTTGGGCAGGAAACTGAATTTATGGGCGGAGTGGAAGCCAGGATGCTGGAAATCCTCAGCCTCAGATTTGGCGTCCACCACAATCCCGCGACCTGGAACGCAGGGGTGGGGCTTGACGTTGAAGGCATCAAGATCGACTTTTCCTATTCCACTCACACGGTTTTGCCGGGAACCATATACGGCAACGTTGGTTATAAATTTTAATCGGGAGGATGATTATGGCTGGTTCCATGTTTAAGAAGTTTTTACCCGCTTTTATACCCCTGGCCTATGAACTGGTGCGCCAGGTGAGGAGAAACAGCAGTCACAACAGCGAGATCAAGAAATTCGACAAGGCTGGAGAACAGTTGAACACGATAGAGCATCTGATCGTAAGGCTGGAAAAGAAGGTTCAATCCAACCGTGAAGAGATCAAAAGTTCCAGGATCCGTCTTAGAATCTGGTTGGGGATCAATTCCGCCTTGTTAATCGCTATCTTTGTAAAAGTATTCTTTTTCTAAAGATATAAACTCCGAATTGTACTGGCTCCAGCAGTTTGCCGCGGCAGGCATCCTGCTGGAGCTTGTATTGTCATCATGATTTTTTGGGATTTTGCTGGCTCTTTGTCATCCGCGTCCCTTGCGGAAGGCAGCGCATGCCTCAATCACTTGCAGGATAGTCAATTGATTGTGCTGCGAGCCTGCTTTGAATCCGGCAGACAGGGTGGGGTCTTCCTTAGGTCTTCCTTAACTTTTATAAGGATGACCTAAGGATGATAGGTTATCGTCTTGTGGCACAAAATGATAGCGATATGGGTGCGGGTAGTGCCCCAAGCGGGATTTTTATACCTCTTCCCCCGGTTTCAAGATAAGGCATTGGAGTCCCAAAGCCTTGATCCTGGCGGCAAATACCTCTGGATCGGCCGCGATTATGGGCCAGGTGTTGTAGTGCATGGGTATTGTGATGCCCGGGCGGACTAATTCTGCCGCTTTGACGGCGTCATCGATCCCCATGGTGTATATGTCACCAATCGGCGCCAGCATATAGTCAACCTTTTGCATTTCCCCGATCAGCTTCATGTCCTGAAACAGTCCGGTATCGCCTGTGTGGTACACGCAGACGCCATCCATCCAGAGCAATACTCCAGCCGCCAGTCCGGCATACGCCCCATCCGGTGTCTGGCTGCCATGCCAGGCGATGGTAAGTTTCACGCGGCCAAAGGGAAAGCTTTTGGAGCCTCCAATCTGCAGGGAATGTGTTTTAAGCCCTTTGTTTTCAAAATAGCTGCACAATTCGACCACGCAGATGATCTCCGCGTTGCAGCGTCTGGCGATTTTCTCCGCGTCTCCCAGATGGTCAAAATGGGCGTGGGTGATCACGATGTAATCCGCGTTTATCGAATCTGATTTGACGGTGGCCTGGGGATTGTCATCCAGCCAGGGATCGATCAGGACAGTGTGGCCAGAGTTACTGCGCAGCTCAAAAGCGGAATGGCCATGATATCTCAGTTTCATTGTTACCTCCTTTATGCTGTGTTCAAAAATACTGTGGGGGTGGTGGGAAGTCAAGAGCTTTTCGTGACCCATCAGTTTTACAAACACCGGAGGCAAATCAACGGCATAGCGATTAGCAAAGTGGTTTATGGCATTGGCGGGGTGTCAAAATGAACTTGACAGATGTGGCTCTTTGAAAAGCATTGCTTTCTGCGTGCGCCCTTGGCTCAATTGGATAGAGCATCTGACTACGGATCAGAAGGTTGGGGGTTCGAATCCCTCAGGGCGTGCCACAAATTTCTTGCCAGCATCCGCTGGCTTTTTTTTATTGCACGGAGTTATGAGAAACAAAAGCACTACCCGGACAAAATGGAGCAATCTGATCCAAATCTACCGGATGATGTTCCGCTATTGGCACATCCTGTTGATGGGGCTGGTGGCTATGCTGCTTTACGCGCTGTTCAGCGGTATCAGCATTACCCTGGTTATCCCCTTGTTTGACTATGTTTTCAGGGCGAGTCCGGTGCCGGTGCAATACCACGACGCGGGTGCGTTTATCCAGGCATTTCTGGGAAGAATAGGCGGGTTTTTCACTGAAACGGGATCGGTGTTCTCAATTCGGAGCCTCAACGACCTTGCCCCCCTTTGGGAGAACCTCAAGGATGTGATGCAGCACACCGATTCCCTGGCTTTGCTCTGGGTGATTTGCGGTTTTGTGGTGGTCACCATTATTCTCAAAAACATCTTTTTCTATATCCACAGGGTGCTTTTGATCAGCTTGCGGGGCAACACGATAAGAGATGTCCGCAACCTGATGTTCAGCAAATACATGGGTCAGTCACTGGAGTTTTACAATCAGCACCGGGTGGGTGACGCGATCGTGCGCATGGTAAACGATGTCAACATCGTTAGCGACCAGTTTATCCGCTCCATCCTGGACGCACTGAGAGATATCATTTCCATCGCCGTGTATCTGCGGATAGCGCTGCTGCTCAATCCCAGGCTCCTTCTCTATAGTGTGATAATCGTTCCGCTGTTCACGCTCATGGTAAGCGTTTTGGGCAAGAAGATCAAGAAGTATTCCAAACGTATCCAGGCACAGCTTTCCAATATGTTCTCCGCGGTGGAAGAAGCGCTGAACAGCATGAAGATCGTCAAGGCCTTCCGCCGGGAAGACAGCGAATACCACAACTTCAAGGCAATCAACAACGCCCATCTGAGCCAATGGAAAAAGGCACAATACTATACAACCCTCAATGTGCCAATTACTGAGCTGAATACGGTGGCAATGGGTGTGGTGGTGATTATCCTGGGGGGGGAATTGATCCTCAGTCCCGGCAGCACCTTTTCGTTGGGGGATTTTACAGCCTTTCTCTTTGCCCTCTTTTCCATGCTGCATCCCCTGAAGTCGCTTACGCAGATATACATCGAGATCAAAAAAGCTCTGGTGTCGCTGGACCGCATATCCGCTGTAATGAACCGCAAACCGACAGTGGTGGATGCTGTGGATGCCGTTGATAAACATGGATTTGAAAAGAGTATCGAGTTCTCCAAAGTGGGTTTTTATTACGAGCCAGGCAAACCTGTGATAAAAGATTTCGACCTGGTTATCCACAAGGGCGAAAAAGTTGCTTTGGTAGGGTCAAGCGGGGGCGGCAAGACCACCCTTGCCAACCTGCTGAATCGTATGTACGATGTGAAGGAAGGATCGATAAAGATTGATGGGGTGGATCTGCGGAAGATCAAGCTGAACCATCTGCGCAAGCTTTTTGGGGTGGTTACGCAAGACAGCCTGCTGTTCACCAGAACGCTGCGTGACAACATAGCTTATGGCAGCCTCGAGCCTGTGTCCGATGAACAGCTCCGCCGCGCGGCAAAGATTGCCAACGCGGATGAGTTTATCCAGCAGTATCCGGGACAATACGACGGCATACTGCAATCCAAGGGTTCAAATCTTTCTGGCGGCCAACGGCAGCGGCTGTGCATCGCCCGGGCGATCGTGGGCGATCCGCCCATTCTGATCTTCGATGAAGCCACCAGCGCCCTCGATACCGAGAATGAACAGAAAGTTCAGCAGGCTATCGATGAAGCCACGCAAAACAGGACTGTCATCCTGATAGCACACCGCCTGAGCACTATCCTTAAAGCGGATAAAATTGTGGTGATCGAACAGGGCAGGATCGTGGGACAGGGCACCCACAATGAACTGATGGAATCCTGTCCGCGCTATCAATACCTTTACAATCTGCAATTCAGCAATGGGCAATAGTGTCAGATGTGTGGAGCAGAGCGGTCGCGGGGTTATGATGTGATGACAAGGGTATTGGTGGTCGGAAGCGGGTTTTTTAAACCTGGGTTTGAGTTGTTGGCAGGAGAGGAAATCCAACTCAGCTATCTGGACAAGGACCTGGAATGGAAGCGGCTGAATCTAATCCAAAAAATCAGGCTTATTGCAGCTCATGACATCGTCCATTTCTTTTGGGCGAGGGTGGCGATATCAAACCTTTTGCTGGCTCTGTTGATGAGGAAAAGCGTTATCCAGCACTACATCGGTTCGGATGTATTGCTAACATTGAAAAGCAAAAGAAAAGTGGTGATACAGAAGTTGCTGGCCCGTTGGGGAGTCAATCTCTTTGCCGGTTCGGAACAGTTGAGCCTGGAACTGAAAGATGCCGGAATCGATAGTATCACGCTGCCATTTGTGAACAGGGACATCCGAAACGCATTTACTGCCTATCCCAAGGAATTGACGGTGTTGACCTATGTTCCTGACGGGAAGGAAGAATTCTATGGTTTGCCCGCAATTCTTGCCTGCGCCAGGAAATTTCCGCATATCCGTTTTACGATTCTGCGCAATACCAGGGATTTCGCTTTGTCAAACGTTTGCACCATTCCTTTCGTGCCCTGGGAAGACATGGACAAGCTCTATAATGAGCATAATATATACCTGCGCCTGACCAAACATGACTCCCTGTCAACCGCTGTGGTTGAAGCGCTTGCCTGCGCCAGGCATGTGATCTGGACTCAGCCTTTTCCTTATTGCTATCAGGTGGCTAATGAAAAGGATTTAGACAGGCTCCTGGCTAACCAGAAAGTGTTTAAAGAGCCCAACAGGAAAGGACAGCGCTATGTGTTGGAGCATTTCTCACTATCGCTGTTGAGGAGCATATATCAGGCTGCCTGGCAGAGCATTACCTTTCATGTAAAGGGGCACAGTTGATGAACATCCTGTTCGTGCAAGACAGTTCGCCCTGCATTCGCAACATCAAGTACGCAGAGGCATTGCAGCAGAGGGGGGTGAACGTGCATCTGCTGCATCGGGACAAGACCCCGGATCAGGGTTATGGCAGGGGAGACGAATTCTATGCCAGCCTTCACCGCTTTAACGGCCGTTTTCGCCTGCTGTCCAGGATCAGACAGTTGATAATCACACAGAGGATAGACCTGATCCACTATCATAATCAGCCTGACATATTAGGCGCCAAAATCATCAAAGCCAGGCTGGGTGTTCCTGTGGTCTTTGATTGCCATGATTTTATGAGCTTTAAACACCGGCTTGGGTATCGTGAAAGGGTAGCCGAAAAGACCTGCAATGAACTTTCCTGCGGAGTGGTCTATCCTTCTGCCAGATATTTGCAGGAAGCCATGCAATACTACAGTTTTACGCCCCGGAGGCTGGTCTTTGGAAACTACTTTCCGCGCACTCAGATTCTGCAGCCTTCCGACATGCTGCCCAAGCTCTCCGCCGCAGATAACAAGATTCATCTGGTTTATGAAGGGCGCCTGGCGCAAAAGAAAAGCGACCATCGCTATATTGTAAGGCAACTGGAGCAGTTTCCGGCAGACAAGTATGTGGTGCATATCTTTCCCAGCAACCGCAAAGAGTTTGCGGAGTATAGGGCTCTGCCCCAGGTCTGTATGGAACAAAAGCGTCCTTACTCGGAATTGATCAGGGCGATGTCCGTCATGGACTATGGTTTGGTGTTGTTCCAGGATACGATAGCGGCAAAGTTGCCCGCCATCCGCTACGCTTTTGGGAACAAGACCTACGATTATCTCTGTGCGGGTCTGCCTGTCCTGGTGCAGGATTGTCTGGATGAAGTGCGGGATTTTGTAGTGGATAACAACGTAGGAATGAAGCTTTCAGAACTTGAAACCTTGCCACGGTCTGGGCAATCCGAATATCGGAAAATGGTTGAACAGGTATTGCAAATCCGCGGGCAATACAGCATGGAAGCCCAGATTCAGCGTCTGCTGGACTTCTATGATCTGTGCCGAAGGGAGTGTCATGCTTGATCTGACCGCCTTCATTCTCACCCAAAACAACATCCGCACCATTGCCGCCTGTCTGGACAGCCTCAGTTGGTGCGAGAACGTCGTGGTGATCGATTCCTTCAGCACCGATGGCACTCTTGAAGTTATTTCCCGTTATTCCAATGTCCGCCTCTATCAGCATGAATATACAAACGCCCGTGAACAGCGCATTTGGGGAATGCCACATATCACCACCAAGTGGGTGTTTATCATCGATTCGGATGAGATTTGCCCTCCTGTGCTGCGAGATAAGATTGTGGAGATCGTCAGCAGCGGAGACGACACTTACGACGGTTATCTTTTTCTCACCCGCACCCTGTTTGTGGGAAAGCTGCTCAAGCACAGGGACTATCTCAGCAGCAGGGGTAAACGCCTGGTTATGACAGGTGTGGCCACGCGTTATTGGCGTCCGGCAAGGGTTCACGCCTCTATCAGGCTGGACAACAAGAAATACATGCCTGACCGTTATTATCTGATCCACGATCCCATAGATTCCCTGTCCGCCCACTTCAAAAAAATGCTGCGCTACGCCAGATGGCAGGCGGAAGATATGTATGAAAGCGGAGTCAGAACGAAGTTTTGGCACCTGACCCTCAGACCGGTGGGCAAGTTTTTGCAATACTTCATCATCCGGGGAGCTTTCAGGGATGGATGGAGGGGCATGGTTATCTGCGTTATGGGAGCGATTCAGGTGGCTCTCAAGTATCTGTTGCTTGCTGAACTGACCCATAAAAGAAAGGCAGGCGGGGATTGAGTTTGGAACTATATCTGCTCACCGGATACAACGGGTTTTATGGCCAGAGCCGCAAGCCCTGGGTTTCCCTCTCCACTCCAACGTTGATAAATGAATTGCAAGGCCGCGGGCTGACAGTGCATACCGCGGACTGGCACGACCTGGCTTCCGGCAATTTCAATCCCAGGGACAGCAATATCCTATACACTTTCAGCCAGTTGACCCACATCCGAACCTGGCTCAAAGACCAGCTTCATTTCCTGGCGGAGCGCAACCGCCTCATCCCCTCGCTACCGCTTCTGCTATGCCACGAAAACAAAGGCTATGCCTGGCTTTACCAGAAGAGCAAGGGCATCGATACACCCCGGGCGTGGTATCTTTGCGACCCGCGGGACATCCCGCCTGACCTGCCCTATCCGATCGTGCTCAAGACCACATCCGGAACGAATGCCAGGGGGGTGTTTCTCTGCCACAGCTACAAAGAGCTGTTGGACAGGATCAAGGCTTTGGCCCCAGCAGTAAGTCCGGCTGTCAAACTGGATCATCTGCGGCGCAGATACCTGCGTGGCGGCAGAACTTATCCGGGCTATCCCGGATTCGAGCCCAAGCGGGACGCAGACGACTGGCTGCAATACATGCGCCCCGGAGCGGCTTTCCTGCTGCAGGAATACATTTCAGGCCTGGATTGCGACTACCGGGTCATCGCCATAGGCAGTAAATTCTTCCTGATGCGTCGCCTCACCAAAAGCGGCGATTTCAGAGCCAGCGGGACAAAACGCTTTGACTTTGATGCGGCGCCGCCTGCCGGGCTTTTGGACTATGCCCGGAGCATCGCGCAACGCTTTGACACGCCTTTCCTTTCCCTGGATATCGGGCACAAGGGCGGGAAAAACTATCTCTTTGAGTTTCAAGCTTCCCATTTCGGCACCGCTGCTATTGTCCGTTCCCAAGGCTATTACCGGAAAGTTTCCGGTTCCTGGGAATTCTGCAAGGGCAGTTCCAGCCTTGAACAGACTCTGGCATCTGGCCTGGCGGAATATCTGCGTGGGCAAGTAAACTGATGGTCGGTTCAGAACTGCTCTACGCGCCGCTGTATGGAGCTCTTTGGAAGCTTGCCGGGAAACTTGGCAGGCAGATACCACTGGCTTTCTATTGCCCGGAAGAGATTGACCTGCTGTGTTTTGAACCGGTGGCCAGACACCTGCCGCGGCTTGTTTACCTGAGCGGGGATCGTTCCATCCAGGCGGCTTTGACGCGCAAGGGCCTGCCCAACCGCAATGCCCTGAGCTTTCCTCGTGCGTTGATTATGAGCCGGCATGCTCTGCACAGGTTTCCCTGCCGCAATATAATCAGCATCGGAATGAGGCATGGCCCCTACCATTTCAAGCGTATGACGAGAGCGGAAAATTACAACCGGTTAGGCCTTTACCTTTTCAGCAGCCATGCCGACTTGGAAGCCGCCCGCGGGCTGGGGGTGAAGGTGGGGAAGGCGGTGGGCTTTCCCAAGCTCGATCCAGCCTTTGACGGCAGCATCACGGAGCCCCAGCTTCTTGCCCAGAAAAAGCTCTGGGGGATCGACCCCTCCAAGCCGACCCTGCTTTTCACAAGCACCTGGGATGGCAGCGGCATGAGCGCCATCGGCATCTGGCTTCCCCGCCTGCGGGAGATCATGCCCAGGTGGAATGTGCTGGTCACCCTGCATCCCTGGGTGTCAGCCTCCTACCGCAAGGCCTTAAAACAGATGCGGGACGTCAATGTTGTAAAACAGGTGGATCTCCTGAAAGCCATGCTTTGCGCGGATGTATGCGTGGGCGATCAAAGCTCCATCCTGGCGGAATGCTGCGCGCTGGACAGGGGAATAGTGACCTTCAGGACTTCCCCCGCAGCCCGATCACTTGTCCAGATTGACGAACTCCTGGAGCGGATTTCTCTGCGCGTAAGCGGATTTGATGAACTCGAGCCCGCTTGCGAGCGGTTTTTAAGCTATCCTTCCCTTCTGAGCCAGCAAAGGGCCGAGGCCAACAGATTGATGTTCGACACACTTGACGGCCAGGCAGGCAAGCGCGCGGCCGCCGCTATCCTGGACTATCTGCGGGAAAAGGGCTTCCAATGCTGATCGACGCCCACTGCCATCTCGCCAATCTGGCTGAAACCATGCCCCTGCCAGGATTGCTGGAGGAAGCCTCGAACAAGGGGATCAAGCGCTTTTTATCCTCCGCTTTGCGCCGTTCGGAGCTTGGCTTCTATCAGAACTTGAATGACTCCAGAATCTTGTTTAGCGCGGGCATTCATCCCAATTATCCGGTCTGCGATCTTGTGCTGGATGATCTTGCGGCTTTGTGTGCTTCCCGCCAGGTCTGGGCTATCGGCGAGATCGGACTTGACCGCTATAACAAAGACCTCGACAGCCAACGCCGGATACTGATAGACCAGCTCCAACTGGCGGAGAGATATGGGCTTCCTGTGGTGCTGCACATTGTGGGGCATCAGCAACTTGCCTGGGAGGTTCTGCGCCAATATCCTCTGCGCTACCTGGTGCACGGCTACGCTGGCAGCGTTGAGGGCTTTCGCCTGCTGGCCAGGCTGGATAGCTGGTTCACCGTCAGTTCCAGGATTCTGAGAGCGGATAAAGCCGCTCTGTTCAAGGCGATGCTGGAACATGGCCGTTACCTCTTCGAGACTGACATCACCCAATACTACGTTCACCCCGGAGAAAAGAACCCCTTGCTCAGGCTGCTGGATGTGTTCGAGCGCAGCGTCAAGCTCTCAGGCAGGGACAGGGCGGAGTTGGCGGAGACCCAGTTGCGGAGCTTCCGGGAACTAACTGGGGAACTATCTTGACAGACCCGCGTTTCAGCCGTGCCGAACTCCTTTTGGATACTCAGGCGCTATCCAGATTGGGTTCCGCGCATGTCTGCGTGATCGGCCTGGGAGGAGTAGGCTCATACGCGGTTGAAGCTCTGGCGCGGGCTGGGGTCGGCGAATTTACGCTCATAGATTTTGATGTGGTGGGGAAGACAAATTTGAACAGGCAGATCATAGCCCTGGAAAGCACGCTGGGCTTGCCCAAGACGGAGGTTCTGCGGCAAAGGGTGCTGGATATCAATCCCTCGGCTCTGGTGCACACCCGGCAGGAGTTTCTGGATTCAAGCAACCGCGGCAGCCTGCTGCAGGGGATGGATTTATATATCGACGCCATCGATAGCCTGGGGCCCAAGATTGGACTGCTTGAACACGCTATTACCCAAAGGTTTAGATTCATTTCCGTGATGGGGGCGGGCAACCGTGTGGATCCAGCCCAAATACATCTCGCGCCGCTTGCGGAAAGCCATGCCTGCCCCCTGGCAAAAAGAGTGCGCAAGTTTCTGCGCCGGCGGGGTTTCCCCATTAACTTCCCCTGCGTGTATTCCTCCGAAAAACCGGTAAAAACCGATCCTGACGACTCCGCGCCTGATGAGATCATCCTGCAGCGGGGCAGGCAACGCCAAACGATAGGCTCCATCAGCTACATGCCCGCCATTATGGGCATGATGGCTGCCTCCTGGGTGATCAGGGAAGCCATTAAACCAGTGGATGGGATACCGGAAAGCTGACATGGTGGTGGTGAGGAAACTGCACAGTTACAGGGGAGCTTCTTACCATTTTGCCATTTCACCTTTCCAACTTTCCACGACCTTTTCGTAGCACCTATATATTATGGGGGCGGGCCTCATTTGCATCACCCTCCCCGGCCTGGGTCTTCCTGGGGTCAACCTTATAATTTATAAGGATGACCTAAGGATGATGGCACTAAACGCAGTAGCAGCAAGGGACGGAGCTATGAAGGAATATGCAGAATATTACCGTTGTATTTGATGAATGTCACGCTATATTGCTTGCGTTATTATTTCATCATAGTGAAAAGGTGGAAATGTGAAATGGTGACAAGGAGGCCCCGAAAACAAGTCCACCAGGCTATATACTGTGTCATCACGGCCTGCCGGGGTCCCCGCCAAAGCGCGCAGCGGTTTGGTGGGGTGGATAGAGCCGTGATCCAGTCTTTTGAGGCTACATACAACCACCTGACCCTAAAACACAGCACACCAAACCACAAAACTGTGTCATCACGGCCTGCGAGCCGTGATCCAGTCTTTTGAAGACACATCACAGCACACAGCCCTGAAACAACGCCAACCAAGCTACATACCGTGTCATCACGGCCTGCGAGCCGTGATCCAGTCTTTTGAAGACACATCACAGCACACAGCCCTGAAACAACGCCAACCAAGCTACATACCGCGTCATCACGGCCTGCGAGCCGTGATCCAGTCTTTTAGAAACAACCAGCCAGCCTCAAAACAAACCAACATCAGACTGTATACTGCGTAATCACGACCTGCTATCCGTGATCCAGTGCCCAGGGGTGGCAAAGTCCGTTTGCCACAGAGACCGGAGGTC
>DAOLWC010000016.1:0-35776 GCA_035420965.1 Candidatus Cloacimonadota bacterium
CCAATATGTATGCGCCAACCAACCTGGTTGCCACCGGCGGCAACGCTGTGGTGACGCTTACCTGGACTGCCGCGGTAGGACGCGAAGCTGAGGAAGCTTTCAGCCTCGGCTCCAAAGACCGCGCCATCAGCAGTTACCGGATATACCGTGACGGCGCCGCCCTCACAACCGTGACCGGCACCTCCTACAACGATACCAACGTCACCAATGGTACCACCTATAACTACTATGTGACCACCCTCTATACCAACCCCACGGGTGAATCCGCCGCATCGAACACCGCCTC
This sequence comes from Candidatus Cloacimonadota bacterium, assembly GCA_035420965.1. Classification (GTDB taxonomy): domain Bacteria; phylum Cloacimonadota; class Cloacimonadia; order Cloacimonadales; family Cloacimonadaceae; genus Syntrophosphaera. Next base: position 287 of record DAOLWC010000016.1, read on the forward strand.
AGCCACTCCCAACATAGTAACTGAGGTTATCATCGGAACCGGAACCGGTTCCAACGGCACCAGCACCGCATGCCCCATCAACGTATATTACCAGAGCCTGCACGGACAGTCTGTCTATACCGCTGCGGAACTCAACGCCGCCGGTGTGTACGGCCCCATCAATATCACCCAGATTGGTTTTAACGTAACAGGACTGCCGACCAAAACCATGCCCAACTTCGTAGTCCGCATGGGACATACAACTGCCTCCAATGTCTCCAATTGGATATCCAGCGGCCTCACCCAGGTCTGGAGCAGCAGCTCTTACCAGCCCACAGCCACAGGCTGGAACATGTACACCCTCTCCACTCCCTTCCTCTGGAACGGGACAGACAACATCGTAGTGGACACCGCCTTTGGCCTGATCGGTTCCTACAGTTCCAGCGGTACAACCCAGTATACATCTGTGACCAACGGCTACCGTTATGGACGCAGCGACTCATCCGATCAGACCAACCTCTTTACCGGCGGCAGCACCTCCTCTTACCGTCCCAATGTGAAACTGATCCTTCAGCCGCAGATCACCGGACCAGCCATTTCTGTCAACCCGACCTCCGTTTCAGGAACAGCAGTGGAAGGAACCAGCACCACAGCCACAGTGACCGTGACCAACAACGGCGGGGCAGCCCTGACCTGGAGCACACCCTCCAGCTTCGCAGCCTGGGGAACAGTCAGCCCAGCCTCCGGCACCATTGCGGCTGGCGGCAACACAGTGCTGACCCTCACCCTGAACGCCGCCGCGCTTACGGCCGGAACCTACAACGCCAACATGGTGATCACTTCCAACGCGGTCAACGAACCCAGCCTCACAGTTCCGGTCAGCTTTACCGTGGAAGCTTACGTGGAACCAAGCGACATCCGTTTCATCGCGGAATGGGAACCCGCCACCGGCGTCATCATTGCCTACGCCAACGGTTTTGGCCTTCCCTACCCCATGATCGCCGACCTCTCCAACCGCGGACAGGTTTACGTTCTGGTCACCTCCAGCAACCAGGGCAATGCCAGCAGTCAGCTCTCCTCCAACGGCGTGAACATGAGCAACGTCAGCTTCATCATCCGCGACGGCGTCAACACCTACTGGACCCGTGACTACGGCCCCTGGAGCATCTTCGACGCCAACGGCGATATGGCCATCGTGGACTTCCGCTACAACCGGAACCGGCCCTACGACAACGCCGTCAACGCGATCCTGGATGACCAGTTCGGCTTCGGTTATTACTATATGCCCCTGGTAGCCACCGGCGGCAACGTGATGACCGACGGCCAGGGCAAGATGATGTCAACCAACCTCATCATGACTGAGAACGATGGAGTTCAGAATTCCCAAGTTACCGAATACAGCTACACCCTGGCTGAGATCGAGGACTTGGTGGCAGAATACCTGGGCGTGAATGAATACTTCATGTATGCTGATCCGCTCTCCAACTCCAGCATCGATCACATCGACTGCCACGCCAAGCTGCTGGATGTGGACAAGGTGATGATCGCGCGCGTGCCGGTTGGCCATTCCAACTACACAGCTCTGGAAAATGTGGTCGACTACTGGGAGTCCAAAACCTCCAGCTACGGCACTCCCTACCAGATCTTCCGCGTTGACCAGACCAGCAACAACGAACCATACGCAAACTCCTTCATCTACAACAATAAAATCTACGTCCCACAGTGGAACTCAACCGCTTCAGCGGCTGACCTGGCCGCCATCGCGGCTTATCAAGCCGCCATGCCGGGTTACACTGTACAAGGTTATTACAATAGTTCCTGGCTCTCCGACGACGCCGCTCACTGCCGCGTGCACACCATCTTCGACGAGCAGATGATTCACCTCGCGCACGTGCAGCCGACTTCGGCGACCGCCAACAGCTTTGTGACCCTGGACGTGACTATCACCCACAGCAATCCGCTGAACGGTGGCAGCACCTACATCGCCTACCGCCACAGCACTACTGGACAGTGGATGACTATACCCCTCACCCTTGTCTCCGGCAACAACTGGACAGCCAGCGTACCCACACCCGCACTGGGACAGACGCTCTACTACTACATCCTGGCCACGGATACCACTGGCAGGACAGCCAAGTTGCCACTCTGCGGCGCCAGCGACCCCTTCGAGCTGCTGGTGGACACCGCAGGCGCAAACAACGCCCCCACCATCGCCCTGCCGGACAGCTTCACCTTTGCCGAAGACGGCAGCCTGGTGGTGGATCTCAGCCAGTATGTGGATGACGTGGATGGCGATACCCTCACTCTCAGCTACAGCGGCAATACAAATGTGATCGTTGCCATCAATGGCTTGACCGTCACCTTCACCGCCACCGCGGACTGGCATGGGACAGAGAACCTGACCTTCACCGTCAGCGACGGCACCGACACAGCCAGCGACAATGTGAACGTGATAGTGACCTCCGTCATTGATCCGGCCGTCATGGTGGTAGCCCCGCTCAGCCTTACCTATGGCGAAGTCGAGGTAGGCAGCACCGACGTAAAGAGCTTCACCATTACCAACAACGGCGAAGCCACACTCACTGGCAGCATCGTCACACCAGTTGGCTACAGCGTAGCTGAAGCGGGACGTTCGGAAAGAGCTCTTGGCACAGCTGGCGATAACCTGAAAGCTGAACGCAACACCCTCAGCTATTCCGTGGCTGCCGGAGTGACCAAGACCTTCAACCTAACCTTCGCGCCTACTGAGGCGATAGCCTACAACGGTAACGTCACCGTCACCGGAAACGATCCCGACAACCCGGAAGACATTATTGTCATCACTGGCATGGGCCACATCACCAACACTGCCCCCACCATCGCCCTGCCCGAAACCTTCGAGTTCGACATGAACGGCAGCCTGGTGGTGGATTTCAGCCAGTATGTGGATGACGTGGATGGCGACACCCTGACCCTCAGTTACAGCGGTAACACGAATGTGAACGTTGCCATCAACGGCCTGACCGTTACCTTTACTGCTACCGCGAACTGGTACGGCATCGAGGCCCTGACCTTTACGGTCAGCGACGGCACCGACACAGCCAGCGATGGCGTGAGCGTGAAAGTCAACCTCACCTGGCTGGCAGTGCCAGATGTCAGCATCAGCTATATCGATGCCACCCCCGGATATGTAAAATTGCAGTGGAGTGCCATACTCAACGCGAGCTACTACCAGATCTGGGCAAGCGCCGACCCCTACGGAACCTACAGCTTCCTGGGAGAAACCACTGATGCTTACTGGAACGATATGGATCTCAGCCATGCGATGCGCTTCTACAAAGTGATCGCCTCCAACGAGTCCTATATCAACGCCAAATGACACATCAATAAATCGGAAAAGCCCGGCCGCAAAGCCGGGCTTTTTCTATTCGCTTCTCTATATGTGGAAAATGAAAACCCAATATCGCCCTCATGTCTCGATGTCCCATCGTGAACCTATTGATGTCCGGGTGACAAACAGCCCAGCGATTGCTCAGCGTTCAATCAGCGATCAGCAAGCGATGAGCATATAAGGGCCGTGTGTGAGCCGCGACTTTGCCCCCCTTTGCAAGTGATTGTGATCCTTGTATCTTCCTGGGGTCAACCTTAACCCGGTGAGGGATGACCTAAGGATGATGGCACCAAAGCCTGTAGCAGCAAAGGAGAGAGACATGAAGGATATTGCATAATGTTGATAGCTGCTCCATGGCTTGTGACATAATGCTACCTACCCAACGCCATACACGACAGATAAATATACAAGTGGCATCTTGGCAAGAAATGCTGAATTGGGAGTTGGCTGCATTTGTTACAGAGACCGATGAGGGTAACAACCGTTTATGGCGAAAGGCTGGAACAGTATCCAGGTTCAAGCTCCGGGCTACAATCCTGTAGGCGCTAAAAAAGCCCGGCGTAGTCACCGGGCTTGGTATAGGTTGGCTGGCAGAGGATCAGATCTGCAGGTTCAGGGCATCCACCACCATTTTTTGCAGCTCTGGTTTCTCTTTCAGGTCGCTGCCCATCAGGAAATCCCGGCGTTGCTGGAAACGGTCTTTAAGCAAGCTGAGATACTTTTCAGGATTACCGCGCTTGGTAGGGTCATAGCGGTCGTAGTAGCCGGGCAGAATCTTTTCCACGCTTTCGCGGGTGGGGATCATCGCGCCGGGCAACAGATTCCACTCTTCCCACTCAAGTTGATCGAGGAGGATGGCGGTTTGCAGGGTGAGTGATGTTTTGAGGGGTATGGGCTCCAAAACCTCATCCGACTCTTTCCAATAGCCGCGTGAGTTGAAGCAGTAGAAATCCGCGCCGTTGTCGGCAACCTGGATAAAGGCTTCCACGTCGCGGTAGAGTTCGTAAACCCTGAAAGGATTGGCGAAAGGCTCGAAAACCAGCTTTTGCAATTCCTCTTCGGTCACGTTTTCCGCGCGGTTGCGCTGGGTCATCAGAGCCGCACCCATGGCGATTGCCAGATGCTTGTTTTTAAGCCGCACGGCCGGAGGAAGCACCGAGTCTTTCATCAGCCAGACCAGGGCTTTGGGGAACGAGCAGCGGTTCACATATTTGCCCAGCAAACTGCGATCCAGCAAGGCACGTCCGTTTTGGTTGCGGGTATCCTGGCCGATGGGCAAGCGCTTGCCGTCCAGTTCAAGAACTGTGTGGTTCATAACAGCCAGGGCGTATTTCCAGTCCGGATGATCCGGCGGGCGGCTGTCGGTTTTGTCAAACAGGGTTGGTTCCCACACACGGCAGAGCTTGTTTTCCAGATCGATCTGGAAGGCATCGTCGTGGAGCACGACTTTTGATACTCCGGCGGGCATGGTGCCGGCATTGTCGTGGCTGTTGGTGTGGGATGATTTGCCCGTTCCGGAAAGGCCATAGAAGGCGATGGAGCGTTTACCCAGGGCGTGGTATTTGGGATCGTCGCAGGTGCTGAAATCCAGCTCCTTGATGCCGCCATGGCAGGCAGCCATGCCAATGCGGATACCGGAAGTCCAGGCCAGGGTGAGCGTGCCCTTCTTGCGTTCGCCAAAATAGCGCATTCCCAGGTTCACGATCACATTATGCTTTTCGTCCACCAACGCCAGTTGAGGCGCGCCCACATTGTTGTAGAAAGGATCATCGCAGGTCCATTCGTTGAACGCCACAAGGATGATATCCTGGATCGGCAGCTTGGGGCTTTTTTCATACTGCTCGCGGAGCTGCTCGTAAGGGGCAAAGTTGAGCAACCAGTTGTAGAGATTGACCACATCAGTTTCGGTGGTCACAAATGTGGCTTTGATCATCAGGTCCTTATCCATGCCCAGGATTGCCTCGGCCTTGATAAGAGGATAGTGTTGCATCTGCCAGACTGCCTCGCGGAAATCACCTTCCAGCTTGTTCTTTTGGGAAGGATCCAGGCGATGGTAAAAACGGCGGGCTTTGGCGGTGCGCCCGATGATTTTGCCGTGGCAATCATCCAGCACCTTGGCGTCAGCGGGAAGATTGTGCAGCTTTACGAACTCCGGATACACCGGAAGGTCGGTGACAATCACACCCGGCTGCTTTTTGGCCATTTCGTAAGCCTGGCGGATGTCGAGTTTGCGAACGTTGTTGTCGTTGATTAGTGTTTCCGCGATGGCGCGGATAGGAGACATCTCCTTTAGATTGCTGTAGTATTCAGCACTGCTTTTGCTTGCCATGATTTCCTCCAATTATGGCTGTATTTAATGAGTTTTATTCGTTGTTGCATTGGTCAATATCTCAGATCACTTTCAGTTCTTTGCCTATCTTGCTGAATTTATCCAAAGCGAAATCCAATTGCTCTTTGGTATGGGTAGCCATAAAGGAGCAACGGATCAGACAGGAATTGGGCGGGACAGCGGGCGGGATCACAGGATTGATGAAAACACCCTCTTCGCCCAGGCGTTTCCACATCTCGAAGGCAACTGACATTTTACCCACATGCAGGGGAATCACCGGCGTGCAGGATTTGCCAGTATCGTAGCCCATGCCCTTAAATTCGGAAAGCATGTAGTTGGTGTTTTCCCAGAGTTTGGCAATGCGCTCCGGCTCTTCCTTCATGATCTTGATCGCTTCCAGCACACTGGCCGTGGATGCCGGTGGTAATGACGCCGAGAAGATCAAAGCGCGGGATTTGTGTTTTAGGTAATGGATCAGTTCTTCATCAGCCGCAATAAATCCGCCCACGGAAGCCAGGGACTTGCTGAAGGTTCCCATGATCAGGTCTGTGTCGGCAGTCACGCCAAAGTGTTCAGCCGCTCCGGCACCGGTGTCACCCAGCACTCCAAGGGAATGGGCTTCATCGACCATCAGGTTGGCACCGTATTGCTTTGCCAGGGACAAGATATTGGGCAGATCAGCGATATCACCTTCCATAGAATAAATGCCATCCACAATGATAAGGCTGTTGCTGCCCTGAACCCTCTGCAGCAACCTTTCGAGAGACTTCATATCGTTATGGTTATAGCGCAGCATCTTTCCTTGAGAGAGCAAACAGCCGTCGATGATGGAGGCATGGTCATATTTGTCTATAAGCATATATTCATCTTTGGCGACCATGGTGGAGATGCAGCCCACATTGGCTTGATATCCTGTGGGATAGGCCAAAGCGGCTTCTTTACCAACCAACTCTGCCAGAGCGGCCTCCAACTCGATGTGTATATCCAGCGTCCCGTTCAGAAACCTTGAACCAGCGCACCCACTGCCATACTTCTCCACCGCTTTGATGGATGCTTCCTTCACTCTGGGATGACTGGTGAGCCCCAGATAGCTGTTGGAACCCATCATCAGCATCTTCTGTCCATTGCAGATCACTTCGGTGTCTTGCTCGGAACTTATCACGCGGAAATAGGGATAATAACCCATTGCTATGGCTTTCTTTGCCTCATCATACTGATAGCATTTATCCAACAAGCTCATTTATACCTCTTCATATCAATCGAAACTGTTTTAAGTTGATGTACAGCTCGCGTACCAGGCTGTAAACAATATATACCAGGGGCACGGAGATCAGCATCCAGATTATGCCGCCAAACCAGCCTCCAGCCAATACGGTTACCAGCACGATCAGGGGATGCATCTTGATAGTCTTGCCCACCACAACAGGGTAAACAAAATTGTTGTCCAAAACCTGCACCAGATACATGGCCAGAGCCGCGTAGATCATCATGGACAACGGTTTGCCTGTGATCAGTACGGTTAGCACAGCCAAAGCAGCACCCAGCCAGGGTCCAATGTAGGGGATTATATTAGCCACACCGGCAGTTATACCTATCAGCACAGCGTAGGGAACGCCCACGATGGTAAGCGCCACCGACGTCATAATGCTTACAGAGATCACCTCCAGCAAAATGGCGCGCAAGAATCTGCCAACGGTTTCGTCGATCTTGTTTTGCAGGATCACAGCCAGTTCAAAAAAGCGGTTGGGAACCAAAGAAAGCATACCTTTGCGTAACGTCTGCTTGTCCTTTAAGATGAAAAAGCTGAATACTGGCACAGTGATCACAAAGGATATCATGCTCAGGATGGTCTGGTAATTATCCACCAAAAGTTTTGGCAGTTCGCCCAAAAGCTGGTTGCCGGTCTCGATCAGGTGCACAAACTTGGCGGAAAATCCCAAACTGGGAACCTGCTTGTCGACATTCTGCAAAAACTCGAATACAGAGCGCACGAAAGGCAAGGCCAGGACCTGCTCGCTGACGGGTTTATCGGAATATTGAAAGAGCGCCATTAAGTTATTCCCCTGGTTAATCAGCATGGGAACCATTCTGGTTGTGAAAAGCGCCAATAATCCGGCAATAACCGCATATACCATCAACACTGAAACCCAGCGCGGAACCCCGCGGTATTCCAAACTCGTTACCAGAGGGTCAAGTATATATGCAAACACCAACGACGCGATCAGATAACTGAACACAGGACGGTAAAAAATAAAGCCCAGCACGATCGTGGCCAGGATGATCACAATAAAGACGATCTTCGTCCAGTTCATGTTTATTGTCCGGAACCTATATCCTGCAAGTAACAGCCAAGAAATTCACAGCAGGCTTTCAGCAACTTGTTTCCCAAACGCTTATTCTTGCTGATCAGATCTTGAAAATCGCTTTCAGTGAGGGCTAAGACATTAAGGTCAGTGAGCGCGGTGGCGCTGCCGCTGCGTTTATTGTTCCCAAAAAGGTCTATAACCCCGATAAACTGGTGTTTCTTTAGAATAGCAGATCCTTGTGGGTTCAGCTTGCCAGAAACCTGCAACTCCCCAGAAACGATGAAGAACAGCGCTTCCAAAGGATGTCCATCCTCGAAGAGCACTTCGCCAGCCCGGTATTCGCGGTTGTGCAAACAGGCATTGACCAGGCTCAGCTCAAAGGGATTGAGTTCCCGGAAAAGCATGTACTTTTTCAAGGATTGGTATTCCTGAGGTTTTCTAATCACCTTCCAAAGCCATTTGAGATAGTCTTTTACCATCTGATCTCCCTGTTACTTACTGATTAAGGGCACAAAAGCGCAGGCTCCATGCTCTGAAACGGAATACCCGTTTTCAGTGCGTATCACCTTGGTGAGGATCTGGTAAGCACACGTTCCCACCGGCACAACCAGGATACCGCCCAGTTTCAACTGCTCCTGTAGGCGTGTGGGTATCTGCCTGGCTCCGGCGCTGACTATGATCTTGTCAAACTCCTTATGAGGCGGATATGCCTTGAGCCAGCCTTGCGCCCCGTCACCGATGCGGAAATATATATTCTTATAACCAGCCTCTTTCAATACTCCCTGGGCGGTCAAAGACAATTCTTCCAACCTCTCCACGCTGCATACTTCCCCCGCTATCTCAGCAAGTAACGCGCACTCGTAACCGGAGCCAGTGCCAATTTCCAGCACCAGGTCTTCCGGTTTCAACTCCAAGTGTTCCAGCATGATGGCAACCATCAGGGGTTGGGAGATGGTCTGTTCCTGTCCGATGGGAAGAGGCCGGTTGCGATAGGCATAATCTTTGTACTGAGGCAGCACATACAGTTCGCGGGGAACCTTGCTGAAGGCCGCCAGGACCGCTTCATCCCTGATGCCTTGCTGTCTCAGCTCCTGCACCAGCAACCTGCGTTGATCTTCAAAGCGCATGAACTTTCCTTAGCTGAAGCAGCCCATTCTCTTCCAACCATTCCAGGATGGAGGGGAAAGAGTCTGCCCGGGTAAGATTAAAGCCCAGCGGCGTGACTGATATGTATTGTTCCGAGATGGCTTCCGAATCCGTTCCTTTCAGGGTTTCCCAGACGGGCACGTCGCCGCCAACCCGGTAGGTGAAACCGTCCTCCAGTTCATCCATTACCTTGATAAAATTATAGTATTTGCGATGTCCAGTGCTGGTCAATCTAACTCCTCTGATCGCATCAGAATGCAGATTGGGTACATTGATGTTTAAGATACCCCGTTCCGGGATCAGATCGCAAATGCCAAGTTCCAGCATTCTGACCATCCAGGCTGCCGCGGTTTCGAAGACCTGATCTTTATATGATGTTATCGAGACTGCTATTGCTTTGAATCCCAGAAAACAAGCCTCCACAGCGGCTCCCACCGTTCCGGAATAGAGGACGTCCTCCCCCATGTTCTGTCCAGCATTGATGCCCGAAATGACAAGATCAACTGGTTCGCTGATGATCTTTTGCAGGGCTATGACCGAGCAATCCACAGGGGTTCCGTCCACGCTGTATTCCCGCTCGTTCAGCTTGGTCACACGCAGGTCCCTGCGCAGTGTGATCGAGTGCGAAGCGGCGCTGCGCTCGCGATCCGGCGCCACGATAATTAGCTGGTGGCCAGCTTTGCTCAAATGTTCCGCCAGGGTGCGAATCCCTGGGGCGTGAATGCCATCGTCGTTGGTCAATAAAATTCGCAATTCAATCTCCTTAGATTCCTTATCAGATCCAAAACTGACATATTATAAATATAATTAACGCCGTACTTACCAGTAAAAGCAAAAAGAGCCAGTGTTCCCGAAAGAAACTTTTCACGCGGCTTCCACGCTTTCTCTTATATTTGATGTTTTTAGATGGAGTATTCCCACTAATAAATCTTTTGAGTGACCTGCGGGGAGCGTTGCGCATTTCCCTGTAGGCTCTCTGAGCCGTGGTCAACCATTTGATCGTTCCATCTTCCAACAGATATGGCCTATAACCCAAACTCACATAATGCTTCATCTCGTTGACAGAGTATCCTGTAACGCTTTCAGGATCAAGCTCTCTAACTATCATGTGTCGTTTGGTGCTCATGAAAAAACCTCTTTCAATAATCTAATATGGAGCTGAATCATTTTGTCAAGCAATATCTCCAACTATCTGGTTTCAAGACCCGTTGGAGGCATATTTAGGTGCTTCGCCGGTAGGATATATCTTCTTTAAACTGAATCTGGAACATCTTGAATAAATCAAGGCATCAGGGCTACTCAACACCTGTGTGCCTTACTGGAAGTGCTTTTTCCGTGCATGAGGTCAGAACTGTATCTTTTTCTTTCTTGCAAACTAAGCAGTTTGGCAATAGCAGAAAACTTGTCTGTTCCAAACTATGCGATTTTAGATCGGATGATGCAATCAGGATACAGTTATAATCAAGAGATGGAAAACCTGGTTATTCCCACCCAGAATCAGATATCAAAACACACTCAAAATACTTGCGTAGATTAGAATAAATTGCCTACCTTCCCGTTATTACTTCATAGCGCCATCCCTTGCTGCTACTGGCTTTATAGCCATCATCCTTAGGTCATCCCTCACCGGGTTAAGGATGACCTAAGGAAAACAAAGACTTAGCCCCCTCGCGCGCGCGAGGGCAAACAGGCCACAAGTGCTGACTCCGCTTGCGCGCATGAGGGCTTTTTTTCTCTTTTGGCTTAAAAATTGTATGGATAATGAGTTTAACTTAGGTTAATTATGGAGAATATATGCTCAGTGTCAAGCGAAGCTTTTATCTATTAACAGTCCTTATGCTGGCGATGGTCCCGGGATTCTTGCCAGGACATGCCAATCTACATACGGACGGCGTTTTTGCGCCCAGTCGTTTCACAGAAACAAATCCACCCCTAGGCCCAGTGCGGCCTGTGGCTGAATTTGAACCGGCATCGCACGTTCTGATCAGATATCCTTTGGGTATCCCGGTCAGTCTGGTGACGCAACTTGCCAGCCAAGACCAGGTGATCTGCCTTGTTTCCTCGCAGTCCCAACAGAATCAAGCCACCTCCACCTTTAACTCTGCAGGGGCAAACATGGCCAACATCAGCTTCATGATAGCAGAAACTGATTCTTACTGGACACGTGACTATGCCCCCTGGTTCATCTTCGATGGGAATGGCGAATACGGGGTGGTTGATTTTATCTACAATCGCCCGCGGCCAAATGATAACCTAATTCCCCAGCTCTTTGCCAATCAATACAATCATAATTACTATGGGATGAACCTCCAGCAAACCGGCGGCAACTATATGACCGACGGTATTTGCACAGCCGCGCAAACAACCATAGCCTACACAGAGAACGCTGGATATACACAAGCCCAGGTGAACGCCAAAATGCACGACTATATGGGCATCTCAAGTTATCATGTGCTTCCTGATCCGAACAATACCTATATAGATCACATTGACTGCTGGGGAAAGTTTTTGGCCCCGGACAAGGTGCTGATCCGCAGCGTGCCAACCTCTCATGCCCAGTATAACGCGATCGAACAGACCGCTGCTTACTTTGCCAATCTGAACTGCGCCTGGGGATATCCCTTCCGAGTTTATCGGGTCAACACCCCTCAAAACCAGCCCTATACTAATTCCCTGATCCTGAACAAGAGGGTATTTGTGCCCATCATGAACAGCAGCTACGATGCAGCCGCCCTGCAAGTGTATAGCGACGCTTTGCCGGGCTATGAGGTGATCGGGGTTACTGGCAGCAGTTACTCACCCTGGGAATCCACAGACGCGCTGCATTGCCGAACCCACGAGATCCCTGACAAGCAGATGATCCATATCAGCCATCAGCCCTGGTGGGGAACCAGAGATTATGCCACTGGCTACGATTTTAATGCCTCCATCAAGGCGCACAGCGGGCAGGCATTGTATCCAGATTCCATATTTGTGTGCTACAAAGTCAATCAGCAGCCCTGGCAGAGATCAGTGCTGATCAATATCGTAGCATCTGAATATACAACTCTGCTGAGCGGATTTGCCCCGGGAGATACGATACGATACTTCATCCACGCTGCCGACTTCTCCGGACGCTCTATCGATCACCCCTACACCGCGGCTTTGGATCCACATGTGTTCATTATTGAGGCTGATACCGAGCCACCCCTGTTGAATCATAATGCTCCTGCGGAAATGACAAATCAAGCAACCTTATTCACTGTCAATGCTTCTGATAATTATCAGGTTGGACTGGTGCTCATGCAATACAAGGTGGATGAGCAGGAAATTCCCATTGAATTAGCGCTGAATCCTTACCCCCAGGCTGGGCCTGATGCTTGGAACTGCCTTGTTGAACCTCAGTTTTCCAGCGAGGACGATACCTTCCATTACCGGTTCATAGCCCAGGACTTGGGCACACCTCCAAACATTGGTTACTATCCGCCTTCAGGCACCTGGATCAGTCTTCCCATCAAAGAGATGGGCAATGAGGACAACCATGTGCCCGAGCCTGTCCAGACCGGGCTGCGTGTTTATCCAAATCCTCTCAGGAAAAGTTCTGGCAATTCTTTCACAATAGATTTCACGTGTACAGGTAAAAGCCCTTTTACGTTGAAGATATTCAACCTGAAAGGACAATTGATTTCCAGCAAGACCATCTCGCCGAATACGCAAAGCAGCAACCTTATCAACTGGCCTTTCTCGGATTCGGGGTTACGTAATACCGCTCCCGGACTGTATTTTTGTAAAATCACACAAGATGGCAACTCATTCATAAGCAAGATGTTAATATTGGATTAGAGCCGCGTTGATATTATTCAACAGAATTCCAAGCCAAATAAACAACTTTATTCTTGACGCTTGGCTTGGGTTTTTTAATTATGAAGTCAGCCTACAGACCCTACATAGAATGCCCTCCGAGCAGTGGGGATGCCGCCCGGCATTCCCCACTGTATTTTTTTGCCCGGATGATGCATGAGGTAGATTATTAAAACTATTGGAACCATCTTTTCTTTTCGTCCCCTTCGTACTTGTTTCCTCTTTTCCTGAACTTATGGTGGTCAGTAGCATTTGTGGATATCGAAGCTATCCATAAATATTACTGACCTTTGATAATAAGAACTTGACTAAAGGTGACAACCATTATTATTGGGACGGTGTCGACTTGCGTGGCAACCAGTGCTCCAGCGGAGTTTATTTGCTGAGACTTAGCTCACGAGGAAAGCCCTTGGCCACAAGAAAGTTGCTAAGAGTATAATAGGAGTATTACGGAAGCTTGGACGAACTTCGTATAGAAAACCTGAGCAAGGATTATGACGGCTTTCTGGCTGTCGATAATGTTAGTCTCACCATTCAACCCGGGGAGCTTTATTCCTTCCTGGGCCCCAGTGGCTGTGGTAAAACCACGCTTCTGCGTATGATTGCCGGATTTGAAATCCCCCGAACGGGACGCATCTATCTGGGCGGGCAGGATATCACAGATCTGCCCCCTTACAAGCGTCCGGTAAACACAATCTTTCAAAACTACTCGCTGTTTCCCCACATGAATGTCTTCGACAATGTGGCTTTCGGGCTGCACGTCAGGAAGGTGCCCAAGACCGAGATCAGAGACCGGGTGCGGAAGATGCTTACCCTCGTCAAGATGGAGGATCAGGCTGCCAAGTATCCTTCCCAGTTGAGCGGCGGGCAAAAGCAGCGCATCGCGATCGCCCGCGCCCTGATCAACGAGCCCAAGCTCCTGCTGCTGGATGAACCGCTTGCAGCCCTTGATCTCAAATTACGCCAGCACATGCTGATCGAACTGATGAACATCCATGACGCGGTGGGAATCACTTTCATCTACGTTACCCACGACCAAAGCGAAGCCATGAGCATTTCTGACCGCATGGCGGTGATGCAGAGAGGCAGCATTATCCAATCCGGTCTGCCAGACGACATCTATGAAAGGCCTACTTCGATATTCTCCGCGTATTTCATTGGTGAAACGAATCTGATCACCGGAGAAGTGACCGGCATTGAGGACGAATATGTCCAGCTTCGCTGCCACAGGGGTAATGGAGAGTTTTTCGAGATCGACAGCACTTTCCACTTCCCCCCCACCCTGGGAAGCAAACTGACTGTCTCGCTGAGGCCGGAAAAGATCGCTATCACCCGTTCCAAACCCCGCAATCAGGACGATTTCAACATCCTGAGGGGCACCATCGAAGACATCCTCTACGTTGGAACTCACACCCAATATATTGTAAGGGTTGGAGATTTGAAGTTCCGCGTCTTCAGCCAGCATAAACGGGTATATTTTGATGAAAAAGCTTTGGATTGGGATGAGGAAGTGTGGTTATTCTGGCACGATACCGATTCCTGGCTGATCAACGAAGTGGCTGAGGGTGTTGAAGCCAGTGTCGAGCCCCGCAGCCTGCCGCAACGCGCATCCAGAAAAGGAATTCCGGCAGAAGTATGAATCTCGAAGCTTTCAAGCAGGTAAATTGCTCACAGACCAAAGCTTCCCGCAGGCGCGACCTCGCCAGCTATCTTCTCACTGCGCCCGCCCTGATCTGGCTGCTTGTCTTTTTCCTGGTTCCCTATCTGATAGTGTTTATCTACAGCTTTCTTTCCACCGATATCTACGATGTCAGTTTCAAGTTTTCCCTCAGTGCCTATCGACAACTCTTTAGCGGTATCTATCTGCGCCCCTTTTATCTCGCTTTCCGCCTGGCCTTTATCACCACCTTTGCCTGCCTGATCCTGGCTTTCCCGGTGGCCTACTACATCGCCCGGGCAAGCGAAAAAATGCGCAATATGCTGCTGATCCTGATTATCATCCCCTTTTGGACCAACCTGATCATCCGCATCTTTTCATGGCGGATCTTTTTGTCATACAATGGCGTGCTCAACACAATCCTGCTGCGCCTGGGCCTGATCAGCACTCCACTGGAGCTGATGCGAACGGATTTCACCGTATTGCTGGTGATGGTCTATGTCTATCTGCCCTACATGATACTGCCGCTTTACAGCGCCCTGGAAAAGATGGATTTCACCCTGCTGCAAGCAGCCATGGATCTGGGTGCCAACGAGGTCAAGGCCTTCTTCCGCATCACTTTGCCTTTGGCGGCAGAAGGTATCTTCGCAGGCTCACTGCTGGTTTTCATTCCAACCCTGGGCGCGTATCTGATCCCACAACTGGTGGGCAATCAGCGCTCCCTGTATGTTGGCCAGGTAATTACCTATAAGATCAAAAACATCCCCCGCAACTGGCCCATGGCTTCAGCGATGTCCTTCGTCCTGCTGTTGCTGGTGGCAATTATGCTAATAGCGATGTATGCCATTTATCGCAAGCGAACACTGGCAAAGAGGAATGTGTAATGCTAAGTATGTCACGCATCACCAGGTTTTACAAAGGGATGAACCTCACCCTGTTCACTTTCGTGATAGTCTTTCTCTACATACCCATCGCGATCCTGGTTATCTTCAGTTTCAACGACGCGAAAATAATCACCACCTGGAAAGGCTTCACCCTCAAGTACTACCAGCAACTGCTGCAAAACGACAACATCATCGAAGCTTTCAAGAACACCATGCTGATCGCCGGGCTGTCCACCCTCATATCCACCCTGATCGGGGTGCTCACGGCGCTGGGACTGGAGAACAAGCACTTCAAAGGCAGAAACCATCTGCTTGCCCTCATCTATGTGCCACTGGTAATTCCCGACATCCTGATGGGCGTGTCCCTGGCTCTGCTCTTTAACTTCACCCGGGTCAACACCGGCATGTTTACCGTGCTGATCGCCCATATCACTTTCTGCGTGTCCTACACCATTATCGTGATCCAGGCACGCCTGGAGGGCTTCGACTATTCCCTGGTGGAAGCCGCCATGGACTTGGGGGCTAAGCCTGCCACCATCTTTTTTAAGATCAAGCTGCCTCTGATGCTGCCCGGGATTATCGCCGCGGCTCTGCTTGCCTTCACCCTCTCCATCGACGATTTCATCATCACCTTCTTCACTTCCGGACGGGGCTTCAACACCCTGCCCATCTATGTGGAAGGAACCATCCGCAGGGGAACGATCACCACCATCAACTCGCTGTCCACTTTGATGATCGCTTTCACCCTGTTTCTGGTCGTGATTTCCAGACGCATCCATAAAACTATTATCTCTTCTCTCTAAGCGTCCCAAAGAGCTACTGTTACATTCGAGAATCTGCGCTGTTTCCACTTGGATTTACCGGCTTATTCTCGCCTTTTTATACTTGCAGCAACAAGCATAATATGCCAATTATTCCGATATTGTTTCATAGCGCCCTCCCTTGCTGCTACTGCATTTGGTGCCATCATCCTTAGGTCATCCCTCATCGAGTTAAGGTTGACCCAGGGAAAATAAAGACTTAGCTCCCTCGCGCGCGCGAGGGCAAAGTCCAGCGCAAAGGTCAGACTGCTTGCCTCATTCAGGTGCAGAAATCATTTGGAAACGACTATAAACGTTCCATTGCAGTTTTTGCTTGACTTGAACACAGCACTCTGCTTAATTGCCAAAACTGTTTATCGTTAGGAGAATGTGATGAACAAAACAAAGATAATATCCATTGTAGTCGGCGCTATCGGTCTCTTGGCAGCCCTCTTCTTTGGGGTCAATATCAACGGGGAAAAGAATACCAATCAGCGGTTTGTGGGTAATGAAGCCATGCAGCAGCTGATGACGACCAGCAATCTGGCTGGTAATCTGACCAATCAGAACTACACGGTTTATGTCACCAAATCAGGCAAGAAGTACCACACCGAAAACTGCCGTTATGTGTTGGGCAAACGTATTCCCATAAACCGTTTGGATGCCATTGACTCCGGTTATGAACCCTGCAAGAGATGTTACCCGGACGGCAAGAATACCCCGCCAATCCCTCAACAACAAAACGAAAGACAGAGTGAGACCCAGCCACCGCAAAGTACAACTCCAATGGACGAGCCAATTGGCGAATAGATCATACTCCACATACAGTTTTTGCCAGACAGCTCCCGGATATTATTTCTGTCTTTGAGATTTTGCTTGCTGGAAAATGTTACTCCGCTTGGAATAGAATTTGCTCACATACAGATTGCGGTAACCTGAATGATGGTACGCCTGAATTTTGATGTTAACTAAAGGAATATAAATGACCATACTAATCCTGGCAACGGTGCTGCTTATCCTGCACTGGATATTCGAGTACCGGAGGCACAAGCGCAATGTAGAGGCAATTCCAATCCGGGTCCACGTTAACGGCACACGGGGAAAATCCAGCGTCACAAGGCTGATCGCTGCAGGACTGCGGGCTGGCGGACGCAAGACCGTGGCCAAGATCACGGGCACTCTGCCCAGAGTTGTCCTGCCTGACGGACGGGAAGCGGCGATTGTGCGCTTGATGGGTGCCAACATTATCGAGCAGAAGTATATCTTCCGCCATGCCGTATCCTATAACCCTGACGCCATTGTGATCGAGTGCATGGCGGTTAATCCCGTCTTCCAATGGATCACGGAGCGCAAGTTTGTGCGCAGCACCATTGCGGTGATCACCAACTGCCGGGCTGACCATCTGGATCAAATGGGTTCAACCGAGCAAAGCGTAGCCATGTCGCTTTCCAACACCATTCCCAGCGGAGGTGTGTGCTACACTGCTGAAAACCGGCATTTTGGCCTGTTGGAAAAGGTTGCCGGGCAAAGAAACTGTAGAATCCATAAGATCAGACCCACAGACGTCACGCAGGAAGAACTGGCAAAATTCAAGTACATAGAGCACGCGGAGAACGTGCAGTTGGCCCTGGCTGTATGCGCGGAGGCGGGAGTCCCCCGGGAAATAGCGTTGCAGGGAATGCAATCAGCCAATCCCGACCCTGGCGCATTAAAGAAATATGTCATCCAGGATGGAGCCAAGACCATCCACTTCTACAATGTGTTTGCCGCCAACGATCCGAACTCCACCAAACTGGTGGTCAATATGGTCACGGGACATCTGAAAGATGTGGAGAAAATCATAATCCTGAACAGCCGGGAAGACAGGTTGTTCCGTTCCTACCAGTTGGTCGATGCGGTTAAAGAGATCGATTATTCTTATCTTCTGCTCACCGGAGAGATCCCGGACAAGGTGGAGTCATACGCTCTGCAGGCAGGCATACCCAGAGAGCGTTTGTTCGCGCTGGGCGAGCCGCTGCCGGAAGTAATCTACAACAAGGTGCTGGAGCTTACGCGCAAGGAATCACACGTGCTTGGCATCGGTAACATTGCAGGCCGGATCAAGTATGGAGCGCAGATCGTGGCGCATTTTAAGCACAGAATTCATCCTAATATTAAGAATAAATGAGGAATAAAAGTGATTGAAACTGTAATTCAGGCGGCAGTCGGGCTGGGAGTGATCGTCAGCCTGATCTTCAGCGAACTGCTGGGAGCTTCAGCCGGAGGAATAGTCGTGCCGGGTTATCTGGCTTTGTATCTGGACAAACCCATGCAGATCCTGGGAACTCTGATCGTCAGTCTGGCAACCTGGGGCATCATCCGGATAATCAGCCAATTTACCCTGATGTTTGGAAAGAGGCGCATGGTTTTGAGTATCCTGGTCGGATTCATCCTCGGATGGACTACCCGCTTGCTGGTTTTTCACAATATTACCATCTACACCTACCAGATGCAGTCAATTGGCTACATCGTCCCCGGCTTGATAGCAAACTGGTTTGAACGCCAGGGTTTTTGGAAAACAGTTTCCACCATGGGCGTGGCCGCCATTCTGGTGCGCCTGGTGCTGATGGTGGTGTTCGGCGGGGAGGTCTGAGATGTATCGTCCCTCATTAAAATCCGGCTGGTCTCTGATCCTGCTCTTCATTTTCGCCATTATCCTCTTTGTTATTGCTCAAAGCAGCTATGTGACAATTGAAGCCGACTTCTATCAGCAAAAGGTGGAAGCAGCCCAAACCATGAAAGCCTGGCTGGATACGCTCAAGGCAGAGCAGACCCGCCTCTCCATCCCCTTTGACCCTATCAATGATCCCTATCAGACAGGCCTGATCGGAGAAGCCCGAAGCACCATCACCACAGACCGCGGTCTGCTTTCGGACAAACAGGCGGCCATCAACCCCAACCTGGGCGTGATCTTTGTGGAGGAATTCAACCGGGCCGGGCTCAAGCCTGGCGACCATATAGCTGTCGGTATCACAGGCTCGAATCCAGCAATCAATCTGGCTCTCTATTCCGCAATCAAGGTCATGCAGCTCAAGCCGTCCATCGTTGTTTCCCTGTCTTCGGCTGCCTATGGAGCCAACCGCCCGGAATACACCTGGCTGGATATGGAAGCGGTGCTCAAGAACAAAGGTTTAATCGATTTTGGCTGCGGCTACGCTTCTTTGGGCGGCAAAGACGACTTGGGCATCGGCCTGGCTGATGACGGCATATCCGCCCTTTTGGCAGCCATGCGCCGCAATGGAGTGCCCCTGATCTCGGGCGCGACCCTGGAAGAAAACGTTAAAACCCGTGAGGCTGTGTATGACCAGATGCTGCCTGAAGGCCAAAGATACAAGCTCTTTGTAAACATCGGCCGCGGCCTGGCCAATGTGGGCAGCGAACCAAACGCCAACCAGATCACCGAAGGACTGACCCGCAAACTGGCAGAGAAAGAGTTCTTTCCGGAAGGCATCATGATGGTAATGGCGCGCAAGAATGTCCCCATCTTCAGCATCCAGCATATCCAACGCTGGGTCAAGAAATACAAGCTTCAGACAAACGCCACCCAGATGCCTGTTCCCGGCGAGGGGCCGAGCTTCAGCGCCAAGAAGCACAATGTACTGATCGCCTCTGTATGCCTGGCTTTGCTTATAGCCGCTATAATCCTGGTGATTGTGCGTGATCGCAGTGACAGGCATTTCATGGCCAACATAGTAGATCCAGATGAAGAATTATAGTTCCGGAGAATAGATGTTCAAACGCCTTATTACCATTATCGCTCTGTGCCTGGCTTTCCTCAGCGCCTGGGCAAAGATGAAACCCTTAACCTTCGATAATCCCGGCAACCGGCGCTTGCTGAAGACAGAGACAGACAGCTACTACTATTTCAGAGCCAAACCGGAAAAATCAATGACCCTCAATGTGGAGGGCATAAGCTCCATCGAACTGCGTTCTTTCGCCATCGCAAAGCTCAACAAACCGAAAGTGATCTCCATCATTGGAAAGCAAAGCACCACTCACGACCTGGTTCTGCAAGAACGTTTGGAAGGTTTTTACCTGTATCAGCCGGTCACGATACCCATTCCCAAGGGCACCAAAAGTATCGATATACTCTGTTATGACCGCAGCGTTTATTTCCGTCCTTTTTTCACAGTGCCCGTCAAGCCAGCCAAACCTGCCAAACTCCCCAATCTGCAGATGAAGGCCCATGGAGGCCTGTTGCGGGTGACCTATAACGGCACAAGTAGCGACTATTATGTGTTCAATCCTTCCCAAAGCCTCAAATTTGACCTCAACAACGGCCGCGACGCGGTGGTCTATGTGCGCGCCCGGTTGCTTGACCGCAGCCTGCCTGTGTTTGAGCTGTGGCGCAATGGACAGAAGTTGCAGGAGCATGAGTTTTCACTACGGCGCACCACCAAGTACAAAGCCACAGGCATCGATCACCTCTCCACCGGTTTGAAGTTGGTCTTGCCTCCCAACGACGGAACCGCCTCCTATGAGTTGCGCGCTGTCAGCGATCATCTCTTCATAGCCAAGCCTCTGTTGCTCAAGAGGAAATAGGATTGCTTTATGTCTGACAGGCAAAAGAATATACCTGACCAGAGTTTCTCCGATAACAGAACAACGGGAGTAGGACCAGATAAACCCGGGAACACTGGACCGGATAAGGGAACCAAAAGGCCAACGCCCATGCGCGGCCCCCGTAACCTGAAACCGATCATTATGAGCCTAACGCTGCTTCTGGGCCTGGGATCACACCGGCTGCAAGCGCAGATGGAAACCACTGTATCATTGACCGGCACCTATTCCGACAACGTGTTTCAACTCTCCGAGCAAGACCTGCAGCGCTTCGACCAGGATCACCAGAACCTGTCTTTCGTGAATACCACGGACGATCTTACCATGGCCTTGAGAGCGGATTTGGCCTGGCCTCTGCGTTACAAGTGGTGGAAGTTCACTCCATCGGTGACAGGCACCATTTCACAAAATATCTCCAACACATCCAAACAGCGGCGTGATGTCATTCTGCGGCTGCGAACCGACCGCTACTATTGGAACTTTACGGCGGCGTATGGCTACTATCCTTTGAACTATGTGCGGGATTATGTGGATACCGATGGAACTTCGCAACTGGAAAACTTCGACTATGGAAAGAACCTCTGGCGGGGAGACCTTAACCTGAGGCCTCTGCGCAAGACCACCGTGCAGCTTCATGCTCGGTACGAGCAGTATTTCTACAATCAATACTGGACAGAGTACGACGGCAATGCCACCACGCTCGGCCTGGGTGTGCGGCACAGTTTCCCGCTCTTCACCCTGGGCGCCATGTATCACTGGCGGAGCTTTGAAAACAGCGGCGCCAAAGACCTGGACAGCTCATACGAAAGCAACATCTACACCGGAAGCATCCGCCTGCGCAGCATGCCCCTGTCTGATGATAATAAAAAAAGCCCCGCCTGGTACCCTTCCCTGGCATTGTCCTATGAGGAGCGTCTCTTTCAGTCCGGTGACGCCTGGTATGGCAATCGTGAATACAAAATCTACAATACACAGGCTGGCCTAAATTTCTTGCTGAATCCCAAACTGAATATATCTCTTGACTACTCTCATACATTCAGGAATGTAGAGTCACCGTTGCAAACAGTGCTGCGTTCCAAAGAATACGGTGAGAACAAAGTGTCTGCCACGGTGAAATATAGCCTATAGGCGGAATAATGGTCTTCAATCAAGAAAAAGAGATCAAAAAGATCAAAGAGTTTGTGCAATTGGTGGAAAACCCCAAGATCGAACTGCGCCATTACAAAGACCCCGTACTGGTGTGGGCTTTGCAGGATGGCACGGTTTATTACACCATCTGGGAAAACGAAACTCTGTCGAGATTCGGCCTGAAAAATGTCGATGGCTGGGACTATGAGGAAGACTTGCTTTTTTGCCCGGATTGGATGAATCCCGAAGAAGATGAGGATGATGATCTGGACGATGATGACGATGATGATCTGGATCTGATCTGCGATCTCAAAATAGACACCAGCAAATAGGTTTGGAACCCAGGGCATGCGCGTCTCGGTGATCGGAGGTGGCGGTTGGGGGCTGGCTCTGGCCAGGCTTCTGCACCGCAACGGACATTCCCTCCAGGTCTGGGAGCATAATGCCACCTATCTGGCAACTCTGATCTCAAACCATGCAAACCCTGCCTTGCTTCCGGGGATAACACTTCCCGAAGATATCGTCTTTACAGGCGATTTTGCCAGTGTGGAGAAGTTTTCTCCCCACATTGTCATCCTGGCAACTCCTTCCCAATATCTACGCCCCACCCTTCGCAGCATGCCCCCGGAAACCCAAAAGGGCATCTGGATGAGCCCCGGGCTGCTGGCCGTGGTTAATGTTGCCAAAGGCATCGAAGAGGGATCGCTGCAGACCCTGGACGCAGTTCTCGGGGAGTTGTTGCCGGAAGCCATGCAACACAAAATCTGCGCTCTTTCAGGGCCGAGCCATGCCGAGGAAGTGGCTCGCGAAGTGCCCACGGCAGTTGTAGTGGCGGGAAAGAACGAAGATTTGCTGATTACCCTGCAGGAAGTGTTTAGCAATGACTTTTTCCGCGTTTACCGCTCCAATGACCTGTTGGGAGTTGAGATCGGAGGCGCCGTGAAAAACATCATTGCCATAGCCGCGGGGATTATTGACGGACTGGGTTTTGGCGATAACACGATCGGAGCGCTGCTAACCAGGGGAATAGTGGAGATCCAGCGCTTTGGCGTTGCTCTGGGTGCTAAAGCAGAAACCTTTTGGGGCTTGTCCGGCTTGGGAGACCTGGTCACCACCGCCACCTCGCCGCACAGCCGCAACCGCTATGTGGGAAAGCGGATCGGAGAAGGAAAAAAGCTGCGGCAGATAACCCAGGAAATGGAGATGGTGGCCGAAGGCGTGGCCACCACAAATTCTGTGTATCAGCTTGCTCTCCAGCGGGGTATCGAGATGCCCATCGTGAGAGAGGTTTGGGAAATCCTCTACCAGGAAAAAGACCCCAGGCAAGCCATCGTAAGCCTAATGACCCGCGAACTGAAAGCGGAATAGAGCCTGGGATCTGCTTACACAACTGCATTCTACAACCCAATGAGTTCCTGGCAAACGAGACAGAAATAACAGTTATCAAGCCACTCCCCCACATCCCTCCCATTTGCCTATCACTCGCAACCACAATAGCTTAACCTATCATCCTTAGGTCATCCTTATAAATTATAAGGATGACCTAAGGATGACTCCACCCTGACACCAGGTTGCAAATGAGTCTGACCTGTGCCGGGAGAGGGAGCAAAAAAAGCATTGACGCATATTTACAGACACAAATTTTGGCACTTCAAGGGAAAAAGTATGCCAGAGAGATTGATCATAGCCATAGACGGTCCCGCCGCTTCCGGTAAAAGCACGACAGCGCGATTGCTTGCCAGGCAATTGGGCTACGCTTATCTGGACACGGGGGCCATGTATCGTGCCTGCGCTCTGCAAGCGCAACGAAAAGGTGTGGACCTTGGGGATGAACGGGCTGTTCAGTCTCTGCTTCAAGACCTGGATATCCGCATCGAAATCTCCGGCGAAACCAACAGTATTTTCCTTGGCTCTGAAGACGTCACAGCCGCCATCCGCGCTCCGGAAATCTCAGCCCTGGCTTCCAGCATCTCAGCGCTGCCTCCAGTGCGCCATAAAATGGTGGAGTTGCAACGCAAGCTGGCAACCTCTGGAGGAGTGATCCTGGACGGAAGGGATATCGGCACCTATGTGTTCCCAAATGCCGACCTCAAGTTCTTTTTGGTCGCCAGCGCCGAAGTCAGGGCCCACAGGCGCTGGCTGGAACTGAAATCAAAAGGCATTGAGGCTGATCCCGAACAGGTGTTGAGGGATCTGATCCAAAGGGACAAGAACGATTCAGCCCGCGCTCTGGCGCCTCTCTCCAAAGCAAGCGACGCCATCGAGGTGGACACCAGCCGGATGAGCATCGCAGCCCAGGTGGCTACCCTCCATCGCCACGTTCTCAGGCATCTTGGCATCCCCGCGGTGCTGCTGGCAAAGCATTCCGGTTTTTGTTTTGGGGTGCGCCGGGCTATCCAACTGGCTTTGGATGCAAACCAGCCGGGCGACAAGGTGTGCACCCTGGGAGAGCTGATCCACAATCCCCAGATAGTTGGCAAATTGGCAGAACAAGGTATCCGCCATTGCGATGAGGATGTAAGCAATTCGAAGGTCATCATCCGCTCACACGGCGCAAGCAAAGAAGTTTTGGCAAAACTCCTGTCCCGGGGCAACGAGATCATCGACGCCACTTGCCCTTATGTGAAACGGGCTCAGGAAATGGTGAGTTCCATGGCTGGTTGCCAGGTGATGATCCTTGGCGATCCAGGCCATCCCGAGGTTGTGGGCATGATTTCCTACGGCGACGAAAAAACACGGGTAGTGCAGGCTGATACTGATTTTGGCACAGAGGTTTGGGATACACTGTGCATTGTTTGCCAAACCACGCAAAAGATCTCCGATCTGCAGACCCTGGTCACGCGGCTGCTCCCCAAAGTGAAGGAACTGAGAATTTCTAACACTATTTGCCGGGCTACCTCTGACAGACAGCATTCAGCCCAAGCCCTGGCCGAAAGATCAGACCTGATGGTGGTGATCGGCGGCAGAAACAGTGCCAACACCCGCATGCTGCAGCAGCTTTGCCAGTCTATAACTCACTCCGTCCATATCGAAAATGAAATGGAACTGACTCCCGATCTGCTGGCGGAATACGCGCGAATAGGTTTGGTGGCTGGGGCTTCCACTCCCGCGGACACAATTTTAGCAGTTTTCAATAAAATAATAAAAATCATTGGGAATACGGAAGCGGCAACGCGTTTCGAAGAAATTCCCTTGTTTAAGGAGGAATCATGTTAACTCATGATCAAAACCATGTCCCAACCGACCCTAATGACGAGTCCCAGGTGATGGAACCCGAATTGAAGGAAGGGGAAGACACTACGTCAAAACCAATAGTTGATGCACCAGAATCCGAAACGGAAGCACCCGCTGAAGAAACGGTCTTAGAGAAACAAGCTCAGGCAGCCCCCCCCGTGGCTGAAACGCCTGAAACAGTAGCGGAACCACCCGCTCAAGAAACAACACAAGAAAGCACGCACGAAGCTCCTGTTGAAGAACCTAAACAGGAAAGCATGCCTGAAACCTCTGCTGAGGAACCGAAACAGGAAGACATGCCCGAAGCTCCCGCCGAAGAACCCGCGCCCAAGCCCAAACCGCGCCCTGCCAGTATCAAGGCTGTGAACCCTGAAGCCCTGGATGAAGATCACGAGGCCATGCTGGAACTCATCGAGGAGTATTCCTCAAACGTCCGCCGCGGCCAGATCGTGGAAGGCAAGGTCGTCGCGGTCAACGACCGTGAAGTGGTGGTGGCAGTTGGTGGAAAATCCGACGGAGTAGTTCAACTCAGCGAGTTTGATCTTAGCGAAATACCCGAAGTGGATTCCACCATCATGGTCTATATCAACGATATGGACAACGGCGAAGGCAGACTGTCCCTTTCCAAGAAAAGAGCCGATTACGTAAAGAATATCGAGCTTATCCGCCAGTCTGCCAAGGATGGTTCCACCCTGAACGGAAGCATCAAGCGCCGCGTCAAGGGTGGCATGATCGTGAACGTGCTGGGGATCGAAGCATTCCTGCCAGGTTCGCAGATGTCTTTGAAACCCATCCCCAATCTTGACCAGTTCATTGGAAAAGAAATGAGCTTCAAGATAATCAGCCTCGATGAGGAACACCGGAACATTATCCTTTCCCGCCGTCAGGTGCTGGAACAAGAAGCATTGGAAAAGAGAGCCGAACTTCTTGAAAAGCTCCAGGTCGATGCCGAACTGGATGGAGAGGTAAAAAATATTACTCAATATGGCGCTTTCATCGACCTTGGAGGCATCGACGGCCTCCTGCACATCACCGATATGAGCTGGGGCAAGATAAACCACCCCTCCGAAATGCTCGCCATCGGCGACAAGGTCAAAGTGAAAGTAATAAAGTTCGACACAGATACAAACAAGATCTCCCTGGGCCTCAAACAGCTGGTACCCCATCCATGGGAAAACATTGAGATCAAGTATCCGGAAGGCGTACGCGTTACCGGCAAGGTGATCAGCATCAAGTCATTCGGTGCTTTTTTGGAATTGGAACCCGGCGTGGAAGGCTTGGTGCACATCTCTGAAATGAGCTGGACCAAGAAGATCACCGATGCCCGCAAAATACTCAAGATAGGCGACACAGTGAATGCCATCGTTTTGGAACTGGATAAGGAAAACAAGCGGCTCTCCCTGGGAATGAAGCAGATGGATGCCAATCCCTGGCTTTCCATTGAAGACCACTTCCCCGTCGGAACCGTGCTCACCCGCAAGATCAAAAGCCTCACCGCTTTTGGCGCGTTTGTGGAGATCGAGGATGGCATCGATGGCCTGATCCACATTTCCGATATCAGTTGGACAAAACGCATCTACCACCCGCGCGAAGTCTACCGCAAAGGACAGGAGGTAGAATCGGTCATTCTGTCCATAGACCGTGCCCTGCATCGGATCGCCCTGGGCGTGAAGCAATTGCACCCTGACCCATGGGCAAACCTGAATGTTTCGCTGCCCATCAACACAGAGGTGATTGGCAAGATCAGCAAGCTTATCCCCAAAGGAGTGCTGGTGGACGTGCAAGTTGGAGAGGACCTGGTAGAAGGATTCATTCCGACCTCTCATCTGGCCATACCAAAACTGGAACATACCGAGGACGCTTTCCACGTTGGCGAAGAGCTTCCGCTCAAAGTCATCGAACTGGATATGGAAAACCGCCGCTTGATCCTCTCGGTGAAAGCCTTCTTCTTCTCCCGCGATCCCAAGCTTCAGGAAGAATACATCGCCCTGCATGAGCAGTATATGCGTGAGCATATCGCCCTCCAGCTAAAGAAAAAAGCCGAGCGGAAAAGCAAAAAAAAGCATAATGATCGAGGAAAGACCGCCGAAGATGTAACTGAATCAAGTGAAGAAAAACAGGTTGACGGACAAACTGCCGACCAGGCTGCAGAAGAATCGGAGCAAGAGCCCGCCATCGAGGAAACTCACACGGATAGTAGCGAAACTGAAGAAACCGCACCAGTAATGGTATCTGATACTAGCGTTCCTGAAGAACCGGTGGAAGAAGCTCCTGCTGAAGAAGTTCTTACCAAAGTGGCGCCAGAGCCTGAATCTGAAGCCAGCACCCCGGAAGAACCGGTGGAAGAAGTTCCCGCAGAAAACACACCTGAAGTTCCTACTGAAGAAGTTGCCCCAGAAGTGGCTCCCGCCCCGGAAACTGAAGAAGTTCAACCGGAACAGGCTGACAGCAATACTGAAGAGCAATAGTATAGGCTTGGGATGTACATCTCAGGTACGGATTAAAGCGTTGTGGCAATTCGCAAGGATTGCCACAACCTTTTTATGAAGCAGTTCGATGCTATCTGCCATTGCCTGCAAGCTGTTTCGGATTATTATTAATTTGAAGCAGGAATCGTATTCCAGCATGGTAACAATAACAAGAGGTAGATAATGAAAGCAAGATATCTTTTGATAATGGTGAGTCTATTGGTCATTTCGACCTTAGCCTTTGCGTACGATGTTGATAGCCGTACAGCCTTGGGGCTGCATTTTGGAACCTCATCGGGAAACGGGTATTCGATGCGCTGGATGAAAGGCGATCGAGGCCTTCAATGCACCTTTGGAGCATATACTGCCGGCTCAAACGACAATGTGGATTATTATGATGACGATTCCTATTTGGTTAGCATAAGGACTGCTGAAGGCCGCAGAACTTCACTGGAGTTGGCTGCCAACTATCTGCATACTCTGGATGAATTTCCCAATGGCCTACTCTACATTATGGCGGGAGGATCATTCAAATACTTTCAGAAACGTATGTTCGAGGTTGATGTTAATAATCATCAAATCGACTGGGATTCTGAACGAAGTTATCTGAAGCGGCAACTTAGATGGACTATTGGGGCAGGTCCGGGCTTTGAAATTGGTTACGGAAGCAATTTCCGCTTTGCGCTCGAAGTGCCGCTCACCTACAACTGGAAAGATGAGATAGTCATGTATATACCTCAGGCAGGAATTTATTACTACTTCAGATAACATGCCCCCTAATCCCAATCTATCTGTTGCTTGAAAAAACTGGCCTTGCCGTGTAAATAACACTCCCGCTATAAGAAGCCCCGTGTTTCCACGGGGCTTTCTATTTATTCACCGATTATTTTGACCAAGACCCTTTTTCGTCTTTTCCCATCGAATTCCCCATAGAAAATCTGCTCCCAGGTGCCCAGATCCAGTTTCCCGTTGGTGACGGCCACCACGGTCTCCCTGCCCATGATCTGGCGTTTGAGATGCGCATCGGCATTGTCCTCAAAGCCATTATGGGCATACTGGGAATGGGGCTTTTCGGGAGCCAGCTTTTCCAGCCATTTCTCAAAATCCGCGTGCAAGCCGGATTCATTGTCATTGATGAAGACCGAGGCTGTGATATGCATCGGATTCACCAGGCAAAGGCCTTCGCGGATTCCGCTTTCGCGCAGGCATTCTTCAACCTGCTGGGTGATGTTTATAAATTCCCGGCGTTGTGTGGTGTTAAACCACAGTTCACGGCGATAGGATATCATCAGATGATGGGTGATTTCTCGATCATGGAAGCAAGGTCGGTGGGTGTGTCATACACCTCATAAGCTCCCGCTTTTTCCAATTCCTCTCTGCTTCGGTAACCCCAGGCAGCGCCAATTGGCACCATGCCGGCATTGATCGCGGTCTGCATATCCACTGCCGAGTCGCCCAAGAAGGCTATGTTTTCCGGCTTGGTTTTCAACCTTTCCGCCAAATCCAGCGCGCGGGTTGGATCAGGCTTCTTGGGCATGTCAGGTTGTTCGCCGCTGTAAATGCCAAAGGGATTTTTGCCTTGGTTGATCATCACTCCCCGGAAGTAGTGACGGATCATCTTCTTGGTAAAATAGTGCACCTTATTGGAAAGTATCGCCACCTTCACCTTGCGTGAAACACAAAGCTGGATCAGGTAGAGAATACCTGGGTAAACATTGGTGTGGAGAAACCAGCTTTGTTCGTAGTGGTTCCAGAATAGTTCGGCAATCGCTTCCTGATCGGCCTGTTTATGTTTCGAGGCCGGGGTTGCCTTTTTTACCAGATCAAATAGCCCGTTACCCACAAAATCTTTGTATGCCTCCACGGGATGCTCAGGTAAACCGCTATCTGCCAAAGCGTTGTTCATGCTGTCAGCGATATCCCTCAAGCTATCCAACAGGGTACCATCAAGGTCAAAAATGATGGCTTTGATTTTGGGTTTTTTCTTCATTCTTACACTTCCTTCGTTGTAATTTTTATCGGTTCAGATTCTGATCCCGCATAAAGAGATAAATGCGGAAAGGGAATTTCTATTCCATGCGCGGCAAAGCTCTCTTTGACACGCAAGATTAATTGCGATCTGAGATCAAAAAAGTCTTTCGATCTGCCCCAGACGCCATACAATATATTTATGCCATACTCTCCAAAGCTCTCCAGCACGATCATGGGTGCTGGCTCCTGCAAAGCCAAAGGTTCGTTGGCAGCTATCTCTTTCAGCACTTCCAACACCTTGCGCAGATCTTCCTTGTAAGCCACAACCACACTCAGATCAACCCTGCGGTCGGGAAAACGGGTTATGTTTGTCACCTCTGTCTTGATCATGGTCTCATTCGGCACCCTTACGTAGCTGTTGTCCGGGAGCCTTAGTTTTAGAGACAGCAGGTCGATGCTTTCTATCGTGCCACGGATTTTATTCACTTCTATAAGATCGCCAATCACAAAGGGTTTTTCCGAGATCAAAAAGATGCCGCTGATGATGTTTGAAACACTGGTCTGCGAAGCAAAACCGATTGCCACGCCAAGCACTCCGGCGGCGCCCAACAAAGCTGAGAGCTTGAAGCCAAATTCATTGAGCACACTCACCACCAGGATCAGAACGCTGAGAAAATAAACCGCACGCACGATCAACTGCTCGCTTTGAGGTGAAAGGCGGCCCTTGACCATCCGCGTGACAAGCTTCCGTATCAGGATTATGACCGGAATGCCAATGCCAAGCGCGATTACCACCCGCAAAGCCACGTTGATCCGTTCGGGTGTAATATACATTCTGATCAATTCTGTGAGGTTCATCTATTTCGATTTGTTTCCTTTGTTTTTCATCTTGAATACTAAGAACCAATTTTAGGAATAGCTATTATTTGTCCATCTTTTTCTATTAAGTTACTCCATTTTCTTGTCGAAACTATGGAAAACTTGACACAAAGAGCCAAAACACAATTATTGCGCCACTATCAATGTCGAGGAGAACCCATGCGCATAGTCCAAATTGTGGGGGCCAGACCTCAGTTTGTCAAGCTTGCCCCTCTGTCACATCTGCTAAGAGAAAAGCACGAGGAGCTGATCATCCACAGCGGCCAGCATTACGATATCCAGATGAACGACGTCTTTTTCAGGGATATGCTCATTCCCGCGCCGGATTACAACCTCAATGCCGGCTCAGGCTCCCATGCCTTGCAGACTGCCCAGATCATGGAAGCCCTGGAGCCTATCCTGCGCAGGCATGAGCCTGATGTCGTGATCGTCTATGGCGACACCAACACCACCCTGGCCGGAGCCCTTACGGCGGTGAAACTGGGTATCAAAACCGCGCATGTGGAAGCCTGCCTGCGCAGCTTCAACCGCGCCATGCCGGAGGAGATTAACCGCGTGGTGGCAGATCACGTTTCCGATCTGTTGCTCTGCCCCACCTCCGCCGCAATGGACAATGCGCAGCGCGAAGGATTGCAGGACAAAGCCCGGCTCTCCGGCGACATCATGGTTGACAGCCTGAAGCTGGGGCTCAAACTCGCCTCGGAAAGCATGGAAGTGCTGAATGATCTGCGCCTGGATCAAGGCGGATACTATCTGCTGACCCTGCACCGACCTTACAATGTGGACGATCCAGCTTGCCTGGACAGGATTCTGACTGGACTGAACGGTCTGGACAAACCGATCGTGTTCCCGGTCCATCCCCGCACCCGCAACGTACTCGCAAAGCTCGATCCAGACCGGTTCCACAATCTGGTCTTCATCGAACCGCAGTCCTATCTGAATTTCCTGACCCTAATGCAGGCCGCGCACATGATCCTCACAGACTCCGGCGGCATCCAAAAGGAAGCCTACATCATCCGCAAACCCTGTGTTACCCTGCGTTCAGAAACTGAGTGGATCGAGACCGTGGAAAGCGGCTGGAACCTGCTGCTGCCCGTAGATTCCTCCAATTTCCCGGCCGCTATTCCATCTTTCACTGTGCCAGCCGAACATCCGGAACTGTTTGGAATTGACGTGGCTGCCAGGATCGTAAGCCTGCTGGAAGAGTTTGCCGGCAAGTGAAAGTGAAGCCCGCGCAGACCACGGATGCAGCGATGAATCCATTAAGGGAGAATAGAGTGACAAGCAACAACATTCGCCTCATCCTTATCGCCGGAGGCACCTGCAGTGGCAAGACAACCATCGCCAGGGCCATCGGACGGCGCATCACAGGCCTCAAATCTGTGATCCTCTCTCACGACAACTATTACAAGGATCTCAGCCATTTGCCCAGCGAGGAAGCCGCCCGCGCCAACTTTGACCACCCGGATTCCATCGACACGGAACTGTTGATCTCCGACCTCAAAGCCATGCTGCGCGGCGAAGCGGTCAATGTGCCCGACTACAATTTTGCCACCCACAGCCGCAGCGAAGGCACACTGTGCATCGCGGGGGCGGACGTGATCATCCTGGAAGGCATTTTTGCCCTCTATTACCCGGAATTGCTGGCGCTTTCCGACCTAAAAATCTTTCTGGATTCGGATTCTGACATCCGCCTGGCACGCCGCATGCAAAGAGATATCCTGGAGCGCGGGCGCAGTGTGGAAAGCGTGCTCAACCAGTATCTGGAAACCGTCAAGCCCTCCCATCTGGCATTCATCGAACCAACCAAGAAAAACGCCGATCTGATCATCCCGGGAGACAAAGAATTCGACACCGTGCTCTACATGCTCAACGGCTTTCTGCGCCATGAGCTCAGCTCTGGCAAAACACTGTGAGTCCGGGCAAGTGTTCATTTTGCACAGTATTGTCAATGTGGGGAGTGTGTCAGACCTGAAAAAGCCGATTTTTGGACTTGACAAATCTTAGCACTCCAAAAAGCTGTTTGCTAATAGCACCCCCTGTGATTATAATATAATCAGTTCAAAATATATAACGATGGAGGATAAACATGAAACTGAAACCTATTGAAGACCATGTGGTTGTGAAGACCGAGACCGTCCAGGAAAAGAAAGTGGGCGGAATCATCATCCCCGATACAGCCAAAGAAAAACCCCAGATGGCGGAAGTGATCGCCGTCGGCACCGATGAAGATCTGCAAAAGATAGTCAAGGTGGGCGATATGGTGCTCTATGGCAAATATGCCGGCACAGAGATCGAACTCGAAGGCGAAAAGCTGCTCATCCTTTCCAAAAGCGATATCCTCGCTATTGTCGAGTAAACAATGCAAGAAGTAAGTTCTCAAGATTTCGCCGCCGAAGTACTGGAATCCGAACTCCCCGTCCTGGTGGATTTCTGGGCTCCCTGGTGCGGACCCTGCAAAGCACTCACCCCCACAGTGGAAAAACTGGCTGCTGAGCTGGAGGGAAAGGTCAAGGTTGTCAAGTGCAACATCGACGCGTCACCCGAAATAGCCGGCCAATTCTCGATCATGTCCATCCCCACCCTGCTGGTCTTTCATAAAGGCGCTGTCGCCTCACAACTGATCGGCCTGGTGCAAAAAGACAAGATCATGGACAAACTCAAAGACTTCATCTAAACTATCCAGTTAGAAGACCCCTGCCCGGTGGAGCTATCTGCCGGGCTTTTTGCACTAAAAGTGGAGATATTTTGAGGTTGCATCGCTTTGTCCGGGGGCATTTCGCCCTCATTCGCAAGAGGCAGCTAAGTCTCTGTCTTCCTGGGGTCATCCTTAACCCGGTGAGGGATGACCTAAGGATGATGGCACCAAAGCCAGTAGCAGCAAGGGACGGAGCTATGAAGGATTATGCAGAAGGTTGCCGTTGTATTTGGCGAATGTAACTCTATATTGATTACATTTATTATTATTTATGGTGAAAGGGTGGGAAAAGGCGGTTTGGCGACCGCCTCGACTGTGGCGACGTTTGGGATAGCCATCCAGTTCATAAATAATCAACCCGGCTTATAACAACGCAACCGAAACTTTTTACAACGGTCTTGCTTAGTGTACGGCTATGAATCTGACTGGCTTGATCCCTTTTTGATTGCGAGGTTTGGCAATATATACTCCGGCACTAAGTGCTGAGCCTTCATTGTTACGCAAATCCCATTGAGCGGTGCCTTCCGGGTTCAGAGTCACTGTATCCACTCTTTGGCCTCGGATGTTAAAGATATCAAGTTCCAGGACATGATTGACTGGAGCCTTGAAAGTGATCACATCTTGCAAATTAACGGGATTGGGATAGGCGGAAAGAGTAAGCACAGGAGAGGCTTCGGTCTCGTCTGAATTGGGAAGCGTGAACTCAACAAGAAACACATAGATCCTTCCATTGTTAACAAAGAGCAGCGTGTCTGCCTGTGAGAACACAAAACTGGGCAAATAGACATTCACTGGCGGGGCAGGAAACATAAATGTATGCGGCGAAGGAAAATCCAAGGTGCACAATGCACTGACTAAGATATAGTCTTCCTGTCGCATTGAGACTGTCACAATGTCGTCATTTAGGTTGTTAAAATGAGGTGTAAGTGAGCCGATGCTAGTCCATTGGGTTGGTACGGGATTATACTCTAATGGGCTGAAGTTCATGTATAAGTTAGTCCGGTCTTCCCAATAATCAAAATATGCCCGAAGAACTCTATTATCGCCAAACCTGACGAATCTGGCGTAGCCCTCGTGTATTGACCCAGGGGCTGTAACGGCGAATAAATGCAAAGAGTCAGGTGATGGAAAATGACACTCCAACCATCCATCATCAGAATCTATATTTATATTAGGTATATAGAACCTGCCGTTGATGGACTGGAAATCTTGATGGAAGGAAACAGCAAGCCAGGTTATGCCAAAGTATGGATCTGCCAGTGTTCTGGTAAACTGATAGTTCCCTTGAGAGTCATATATTACCCATGTTTCGGGAACTGAGTCATACCCCAAAACAGAATCCTTAACATACATGAAATGACCATCTGGCATGGCATAGACTCTCTTTTCCTGTATGGAGCATTGATAGGCATCACCGCTCAAAAGCGTTCGACTTGTACCGCTTGAAAAATCGTAATAGACAAGGCTGTCTTCCAGGGCAAACACGAAAGTGTCCTCAGCTACGATCTCTGTGCGAAACAATGTACTTCCAGCGCTGAATCCCATATTATCAATGATTCTGTAGGCAAAGTCATTGGCGTCCAGTCTGATCAATACTACCCCCTGAGGGTTGTATCCATCAGGGTATTCGTAAACAGAATAGAACTTTCCAAACCTTTGAGTTCTAAGGATACGCTGGCATTCCCCCTGGATTCCTGAAATGCTCCCAATCTGCGTAACACCGGTAAGTGTATTGTCCTGCAGATGGTATTGGAATCCTGTCACTTGGATATTACCAGCTTCTGCAGTAAAATCATAGAATTGCAGATCACCGTTCGGAAGCTTGATCACATCATCAAAGGGGTGCTGGAACTGAGTTGAATTCTCCAAAGTAACCGTTATATTAGGCTGTTGCGCAGATAGCACGATTATAGCGAGACATTGGAGCAACGCCAATGCCGCCGACTTTATCACTCTCATCTGAACCTCCATCCAGTGATACCACTGCCTTGAGATTATGGACTACACACTAAAAACCATAATATTCGTCTGTAATGCTACTACATTTACACGTTTACTATATCCCCATAACCATGTCAAGGATTTTCTCCCGGTCACATCCCAAAAGTGGTTGACAGAATAAGAGCCTGCAAAATCCTGCCTAGGAAATCCTGCGTCCCTGTAGCTCAGCTGGATAGAGTGGCACCCTCCGAAGGTGAAGGT
>DAOLWC010000017.1:0-28736 GCA_035420965.1 Candidatus Cloacimonadota bacterium
CAAATATGACCATCCCAAAACGGAAAACTGGGATAACGAATACCTCTTCGCGAATATTGATTACGCCATCAACTTCAACACTGGATTTAGGTTCAATATGGGGCTGAGGTTCAATAACATAGAAATCCCTGCCGCTATGTATGACGGGTATTTTGGATACTACTTCAATTCAGAATGGCAAATCAATAGGATACTACGGGTCAACCTGGGATATCAAAGCAAGGCGGATCACTATTCCTACAGTATTGATCCAGACCCAACAGAATATCACTTGTATAATGTTACCAGCCAGAGTATTTATCTTAAAACGAGCGTGAGTTTCTAATACTATTTTGCTTGCTGATATTTTGGAGAACAAGCCGGCAATGATAGTTTCATAGCTTTCGCCAATTCCAAAGCAAGCCGGACTTCAAACAGTCCTAAAAGACTGGATCCCGGGTCAAGCAAGCTTGCCCGGGATGACACAATGTTTCGGTGCTTGGTGGTTGTTTCCAAAAGACTGGATCACGGGTAAGCCACCCCAGAGGGGGACCCCGACTTCCCGTAATGACGCGGATTATTAGCCTGCTGGTGTTCGTTTCAGGGAACCTTTCCACCTTTCCACCATTTCACCTTTCCACCTCAAAACACCTTTCCACTATCTGATCGTAGCACCTATATATATGGGGGGTGGCTCTCATTTGCATCCCCCTCTCTGGCGTGGGTCTTCCTGGGGTCAACCTTATAATTTATAAGGATGACCTAAGGATGATTAGCTAACCTGCAGATGGTGCGAATGATAGCAACATGAGAGGCAGAAAAGTGCATCTTGGAATTTACCCGTTCGTTTCAGGGCTGGCTGGTCGTTCCTAAAAGACTGGTTCACGCCGATTTGCGCAGAAAAAGAATATAAAAAAGACTTAGTTGACTCCCACGAACGAGGGCAATAAAAAAACCGTCGGCAGGGGGAGGGCGCCGACGGTACGGACAAGGTGTCCGTTGAGAGACCTAAGCAGGGACTTGGGAAGCTAATCCAAAGCTTTCAGGAAGGAAGGCAGGTCTGTGCGGGGTGTGTAATGCCGCATGCTTTCCTCATCCTGCTCGCTGTTATCGTCTTTGGGGTTATTCTGGTTGATGCCGATACGGGCAAAGATGTCTTCTATGTTTTCATCAGGTTTTGATTTGCGCGGTTCCCTGGGGGCCGCTGGCTGCTGAACCTGAATGGAGGGAAAATCCAAAACCTTTTCCTCGATCAGGCTGCTCAATCCGGTCGCGATGATGGTGACGGAGACTTTGTTGACCATTTCGGGATCGATGATGATGCCCATGATGATATTGGCGTCTGAGCCGGTTTCGTTTACGATTACGCTGGAAACCTCTTCAAACTCGCTCATCTTGATATCGTTGCCGGCGGTTATGTTGATAAGCAGGGCTTTGCATCCCTGGAGGCTGATATCGGAAAGCAGGGGATTGTTGATGGCCGCTTTGGCCGCCATTACGGCACGGTTTTCTCCTTCGCAGGTGCCCGTGCCCATCAGGGCGAAGCCCATGTTTTGCATCACGGTTTTAACATCGGCGAAGTCAACGTTGACCAGGCCGGGTATATTGATGATATCCGAAATGGCTTTTGCCGCCTCATACAGGACATTATCAGCACGGTGAAACGCCTCCACCAGGGTCAGATCGGAGTATATCTCGCAAAGCTTGGAATTTGGGATCACGATCAGGGTATCCACAAACTCGCGCAGGTTTTGCAGGCCTTCATCGGCGTTGCTGTGGCGTTTCTTCCCTTCGAAGGGGAAGGGAGTGGTGACTATGCCCAGGGTGAGGATGCCCAGATCCCTGGCAATTTTTGCGATCACGGGAGCGGCGCCGGTTCCAGTGCCGCCACCCATGCCGGCGGTGATGAACACCATATCCGCGCCTTCCAGGTGGCTGATAATCTCTTCCTTGGATTCTTCCGCGCTGCGGTTGCCCACATCGGGATTTGCCCCGGTGCCCAGGCCGCGGGTGAGCTTTTTGCCCAACTGCAGCTTCATCTTGGCCTGGCTCTTGACCAGGTCGCTGATATCAGTGTTGGCAGCGATGAACTCCACACCATAAAGCTCTTTTTCGATCATGGTGTTCACGGCGTTGCCGCCAGCTCCGCCTACTCCCACAATTTTGATGTTGGTGCCTATCTGGGCTGGTCTTTCGTCAAACTCGATCATTGTGTTTTCCCCCTTAACTACGCAGTAGTAAAGTCTTTTATAATTTTTTTGATACTGTCGAAAATCTTGTTGTTTTTGATCTTGCCAAGGCTGAACGACGAGGTTTTGAGTTCCCTGTCCAACGCGGCCACATGATAGAGCAGGCCCACGGCGGTAGCCCAGGCGGGATCGTCCAAACTGCCGACCAGGCCAGTGAGCCTGGAAACATCCGGCCTGGCGATCTTGGTGTGCATGTTAAAAGCCGATTCCACAACGCGGTCGATCTGCTGCAGGCGGGCAGTTCCACCTGTAAGCACTATGCCGGCGGTTACAAGCTCCGGAGTGTAGCAGTTTTTGAGCTTGTCATAACAAAGGGACAGCATCTCTTCCACACGGTGCTGGATCACATGGCTCACCAGATACTGGGTGCGGGAGTGGCTTTCCCTGCCGCTGATGCCATCCACTTCGATCTCAACGTTGGGATCGACGCTGGCGGCATAGGCGTTGCCATACTCTTTTTTGATGTATTCGGCGCTGGAGATGGTGGTTTTAAGCCCGATGGCAAGGTCTTCTGTGATCGCGGAGCCAGCCATGGGAACCACCATGACCTTTTCCAGGACGCCCTTGCGGAAGAGGCTGATGTCGCAGGTGCCGCCGCCAATGTCGATCAGGACGGTGCCCAGGCGTTTCTCGTCTTCAGTCAGCACCGCTTCGCTGACGGCGATGTGGTTGAGCACGAAATTGTCCGGATCGATGTCGTAGCCAGCCAGCTCTATGCATTTGGCGAGATTCCTAAGCGGAGTGATGTCGCCAAAGATGGTGTAAACTTTGGTTATAAGGTGGAAGCCATTCATCTTCACCGGGTTGTGGATATCATCCTGTCCGTCGATAACAAAGCTTTGCGGGATGCCGTGCAGGATCGTGGCGCGCTCATATCCTTTTAGGATTTTGATCCCGTTTTTGGCATCGTTGATGACCTGATCCACATGATCCTGGGAGATTTCGCCGGGTTCATTGGGACTTTCTGAGGGAATCGAAATGCGCCCGTCGCCCACGTTGGAACGGATGTGTTCGCCGGTAATGTTGGTGAAGATGTTCACGGCTTTGAGCCCGGAAGCTTTTTCTGCATCCTGGAGAGCTTTTTTGACACATTCGGATACCGCTTCGATATCTTTGACGATCCCTTTCTCAATCCCGCTGGACGGCACTTCACTGCTGCCCAGAACCTCCAGACTGTTGTCTTTGGCGGTTTTGGCGATGAGAACCCGAATGAAGGAGGAACCAATATCGAGGGCAGTAATCATGTTATTTTTCATCTCAGATACCTTTCCTGACCACAACCTGGTCGGCATAACGAAGGTCCACCACTGAGTTGCGGTCGATATTGCCATTATCCTGCACGAACTGATATCTCTTCAATTGCTTATCCAGTTTATCGGAACCGGGGATGATCCGGGTGCCATATTTGGCGTCGATTATATATACTGTGTTATCCACGCAGTAGTATTCTGAGATTTGGGGCAAGAATCCCGGCGCATTATCGCGGATCTTGCCATGCACCTTCAGGATTCTCTGCAAGGCGTTGTTCTTGAGCTTGCGTCCGGGTTTCAGGTCTTTGTTGGCCAGATGGATGCCCACGATGGGGAGGTCTTCCGCGTAAACATTGCCAAACTGCTCAAGCACCAAGCCACCGTCATCGATGGGAAAGAGGTCGCCCTCGGCGCTTTTCACGTATAAAGAGCCTTTGCGTTCAACGATACTGATTTTGATAGAGTGGGGAGGACGGAGGCTGACCCTGGCTTCGCGAACCCTGGCGAAACGCGTAAGGCTGGCCTCAAGCTCCGATTTGGAGATGGTAAGCAGGTTTTTGCCCAGCAAAGGCTTGGCAATGTTGATGAGCAGGGAATCCTCAAGGCATGAGTTTCCGCTGACCTGGATCGATCGCAGATTGAGCCAGGGCAGGCGAGAAAGCAGGGTATAGACCCCAAACCCCGCGCCAGCAAGAAAAACCAGCGTGAGAAAAAACAGCAGATAATGGCGGCTGCTGCCTCTTCGCTTTTTGCGAATGTTAGGCGAAGTCCGTACCTTGCTGTTAAATAGGTTCATTACAAATCCCCGCTCATTTTTTCCATTTTTCGTATTAGGTCTCTAAGTCGCTCAGTTTTTTTGCTTTACTGTTTTTGTCAATAGCTTTTTGCAGTTTTCCCAATATTTCTTCGCCATACTGCCAGATGTTACCCGCGCCCATGGTGATCAAAACATCGCCAGGTTGCAGGATAGACAAGGTTTTGGGAACTATATCAGCGTTGCTTTCCAATAGCAGCACATTGTGGTGACCGGACTGGATCGCCGCGTCCGCGATCAGCTTTGAGGATACACCCGGGATTTCTTGTTCCCGCGCTGGATAGATGGGTGCCAGGATCAGGCAGTCGCAAGAGAAAAATGATTTGCCAAACTGTTCGTAGAAATCTCTGGTGCGGGAATAAAGGTGGGGCTGAAATAAAGCTACAATCCGCCTCTTCGTGCTTTCGCGGAAGCCATCCAGGGTGGCGGCTATTTCTGTGGGATGATGGGCGTAATCATCATAAACGGTGATGGATTCCACCTCTCCCTTCAATTCGAAGCGCCTGTAAACTCCATTGAATTCCCTCAGCCCATTCTGGATGTGTTCAAAGGGAATATCCAGTTCCAGGCCGATGCCAACCGCCAGAAGGGAGTTCTGGATATTGTGGCGGCCGGTAATCTGCATCTTGATGCGCCCCAGGTTGTAATCCTTGTAGCGCACATCATATTCAGCCGATAAATCCTGCATGCGGATGTTGCTGGCCTGGATGTCGGCCTGCCTCGAGAAGCCGTAGGTGACTATTCTTTTGTTGATATTGGGGAGGATGGATTGCACCCCTGGATCATCCAGGCAGCAGATCACGCTGCCAAAGAACGGCACTTTGTTGGCGTATTCCGTGAACGCGCCTTTGATGTCTTCCAGATTGCGATAGCAGTCCAAATGATCGGTATCGACGTTGGTAATCCCCGCGATGCAGGGCGTGAGGGTGAGAAAAGAGTGGTCGTATTCGTCGGCCTCCACCACGATGTATTGTCCGGAACCCATGACGTTATTGGAGCCATAATTCTTTACCTTTCCGCCCACAATGACGGTGGGGTCGAGGCCAGCCGCTTCGAGCACCATGCCGGTCATCGAAGTGGAGGTGGTTTTTCCGTGGGTTCCCGAAATACCAATGCTAAAGCTCATTCTGGTGATCTCAGCCAGCATTTCCGCCCTGCGTATAACAGGGATTTTGAGGGCTTTCGCGGCTACAATCTCGGGATTGTCGTCCTTGACGGCGGAAGATTTGACCACCACATCTACATCCTTCACCAAATCTGGATCGTGTCCCTCGTTGATGCTGATGCCAAGGGATTCCAGGCGGCTGGTGATTTCGGTCTTCTTCATATCCGAGCCGCAGATTTCCAAGCCCTGGTTGTGTAAAAACTCCGCGATACCGCTCATTCCGATGCCGCCGATGCCAATAAAGTGGATTTTCTTAGTTTTGCCCAGCATGGAGGGCCTCCTGGTCTGTTAAAATTGCTTTTACGATGTCCTGCGTTGCTGTGTTAGCAGGGATACTATGCAGTTTTTCGATATACGAGTCGTAGTTGTTTTCGAGTGTATCGATGGCTGCCATCAGGCTTGCCGGATTCAATTCAGCCTGCCGTAGCAGCAAAGCCACGCCCTTTTTAGCTTGTTCCGCCGCGTTGTGATGCTGGTGGTTGTCTGCCGCCGTGGGCAGGGGGATCAAAATGGCGGGGAGTCTGTTTTGTTCAAGTTCGGCAATGGTCATAGCTCCCGCTCTGGTGACCGCGATCCGGGCGCAGCGATAGAATTCCTTGAGACGGGAGGAGAAGGAGAAAACGTGCACCCCGGTTTTCTTGACATGGCGTTCACCATAGTTGGCATATCCCGATTTGCCTGTTTGCCAAATGACCTGGTAACCTTTTTCCAAAAGAGAGTCCAAAGCGGAGTCTACCGCGGCATTGATTGCCTGGGAACCTTGTGAGCCGCCGGTGATCAGGATGACAGGTTTGTCGGTCTGAAGCCCGATCTCAGCGGGATAAAACTCTTCCTGCAGATCTTTGTTTGGGAGCAGGGGGATTCCCAATTGCAGTGTTTTTGCTTTTGGCAGATAGGTTGAGGTTCTGGCAAAGGAGGTAAAAGTGATGTTGGTGAATCTTGCCAGCCATCTGGTGGTAAGGCCGGGATAGCTGTTGCTTTCGTGGAAATAGAGGGGGATTCTGGTTACTATTGCAGCAATGGCCACTGGCCCAGAAACGAATCCACCTGTGCAGATGACACCGCTGGGCTTATTTTTTCTGAGTATCCTGACAGCGGTGATCACGCTGGTGGCAAGCCGGAAGGGAAAGAGCAGGTTGCTGATCTTGAGCTCCCGGTAGAGCTTCTGTACATGGACGGTGGAGATGGGGAAACCTGCTTCAGCCACGATCCGTTCTTCCATCCCTCCCCGGTTGCCGATAAAATGTATATCAGAACCTCCTGATTGAAGTTCCCTTGCCAGTGCCAGGCCGGGATAGATGTGGCCTCCGGTGCCTCCGCAACCGACAACGAAACTGTATCTTGCCGGGTTATGGGGGGCGGAGGAGGTGGCTGATTGTACGTTCAGGGAGAAAAAGGATGGCATCACAGCTGCCTCCTCCTGGCACTGATGTTGAGGATAACGCCAATCGACGCGGAATCCACCAGCAGTGCCGTACCGCCATAACTGATGAAGGGAAGTGTGTTTCCAGTGGAAGGCAGGATGGACATGGCGACTCCAGTGTTTACCAGAGCGTTCAGGAAGATGTTCATGGCCAATCCCGCGCAGAGGTACTTATAGTAAGCGTTTTCCTGCCGTTCCGCCAGTTTGAAAGCTTTGAAAAAGATCAGCGCGTGGAGGGCAAGAACGAGGAATGCTCCCAAGAACCCAAATTCCTCGCCGATGATTGTGTAGATGTAATCGGTGCGGGCTTCGGGCAAAAAGTAGTGCTTGGCTCTGCCCCGGGAAACTCCCATCCCCAGCAGACCTCCGCTGGTTAAGGCAGTCAGGCTTTCCCGGACTTGATACTCTTTGGATGAATTCTCGGGCTCTGGCCTATCGGGCACAAAAAGGTTGTAAGTCAGGAAAGTTTTCAACCTGTCCGACCTGTATTCCTCACCTTTCAAAATTACCAGAGCGCCGGTCACCAGGCCAAGGCCCAGGATCAACACTATCAGCCTTGTCTTCATCCCCGCGTAAACCAGAATTCCCAACAGGGTGGCGCCTCCGATTATCAAGGTGCTGAGGTGCTTTTCCATAAAGACAAGCACAAAAATAACAATGGTAAAAAGAACAAGGGGCATAAACCCGATCAGGAATTCCTTGAGTCCAGCGTTGCGGAGTTCCTGCTCCTTGTTTTCCAGGAACCCGGCGAAGAAAAAGATCAGGGCGAAGCGAGCCAGGAAACTCGGTTGCAGGTTGAAGAAGCCCAGCCTCAAGCCTCTGGTTGCCCCTTTCACCTCTGTCTTTTGCACCAATACCAGAATCAGAAGTAAGATCACCGCCAGGATCATGTATTTATTTAAGAATCTCAGCTTCTGAAGATCGAAGAAGTAAAGAACCACGACCACGGTCACAAAGGAAATCCCCAGGAAAACCAGATGCCTGTAAAAGTTTTGCATCGAGCTTTGCATCGAGGTGATATCCAACATCACCAGCAAGCCGATCAGACAGAGTCCGATATAGCTGAAGAGAATTCCCTTGTCAAACGAGACAATAATATCCTGGACTCTTGACCGCTTAGACTTCATTAGCCATTTTCTCCACTATGGACTTGAAAACGTCGCCTCTGTGTTCAAAGTTGCGGAATCTGTCGAAGCTGGCACAGGCAGGTGAGAGCACAACGATATCGCCTGTTTGCGAATCTTGCCAGGCTTTGCGAATGCAGTCCTCGAAGTCTGGCACATGTTCCAGGTCCATCTGGTCTTTCCAGAGTTTTTCCATTTGTGGGGCTGTGTCGCCGGTCACATATACTTTTTTGGTTTTCTGTTTCAACAGCTCTGTCAAAACCGAGAAATCCTCTCCCTTGTCAGAACCGCCCATAATGATGCGTATCGGTTTATCGAAGGAAAGCAAGGCTGAGCGCACCGAATCCGTATTTGTGGCCTTGGAATCGTTGAAAAACAACACTCCGTTTATATCCGCTACAAACTCCAGGCGATGGGTAAGGGGCATAAATGTCCTGGCTGCATCGATCAGGTTGGCCATATCGTTCGTGAGTGCATCCGCTGCGAGCAGGGCGGCCATGACATTGGCATGGTTGTGAGGCCCCATGATTTTAAGGTCTTTCACAGGCAAGCGGTGACGTATGCCCAGGCGGATTTCCCCTTCCTGCATCCAGGCGTCGCAGTCCGGAGCTTTCAGATGTAGTGAATAACGGCGCAGCCTGGCTGGTACTCTATTCTGGCGTTCCGCAACCGGTTCAGAATCCAGACAGATCACCGCGGTATCTTCAGGTCTCTGATTTTCAAAGATGCGGAATTTGGAGTTGATGTAGTCGTTGAATCCCGCGTAACGGTTCATGTGGTCGGGAGTGATGTTGAGCAGAACTGCCACGTTGGGACGAAAGGTGTCGATCAAATCCAGTTGAAAACTGCTTATCTCCAAAACGATAAAGTCATAGCCTGGTTTATGGATGGGAAAACCGCAGAAAGCTGCACCGATGTTGCCAGCCAAGATGCTGCGGTAACCATTGTTTTTAAGCAGGTGATCGATCAGAGAGGCGACAGTGCTCTTGCCATTGGAACCGGTAACCGCTATTATCTTGCTGTCCTGAGCTTTTACCTGATATCCCAGTTCGATCTCGCTGATCATGGGAATGTTTCTCTTTTTCCCTGCAAGAATGATGGGGGAATCAAGCGGGATTCCCGGGCTTACAATCCACCTGTCGCATTGGTACAAGCGGTCTGTATGACCACCAAACTCGCATTCGAATTGTTGTTGCAGCTCACCGGCATCCTTCACCTGTTCACTGCCGCGCAATTCACTTAGGAACACCTTGCCGC
Source organism: Candidatus Cloacimonadota bacterium (assembly GCA_035420965.1). Lineage (GTDB taxonomy): Bacteria > Cloacimonadota > Cloacimonadia > Cloacimonadales > Cloacimonadaceae > Syntrophosphaera. The sequence goes on from DAOLWC010000017.1 coordinate 9,262, forward strand.
CCAAGTCTTTAATCAACCTTGCCGCGGCTATACCGCTGCGGGCCATTCCCAGGATTCCATATTCTAAGGTATTATCGAACACAGCAACCTCAACGCAGCTTAATGGTGCTCAGACCGATGGCAACAAGCAGAATTGCCAGAATATAGAACCTCATCACAATCTTGGCTTCGTGCAGACCACGCAGTTCATAATGATGGTGGATTGGCGCGCAAAGGAATACCCTCTTGCCAGCCCCGTAACGTTTTTTGGTGTATTTGAACCAACTGCGCTGAAGAATTACAGACATGGTTTCGACCACAAACAGGAAACCAATAATGACAAAAAAGATTTGTTCTTTCAGCAAAACAGAGATAACTGCCAGGATTCCCCCCAGGGTAAGGGAACCAGTGTCGCCCATGAATACCTGCGCAGGATGCGAGTTGAACCACAAAAAGCCGATTAAAGTGCCCATCAGCGCTGATATGAATACCGTCAATTCCCCTGCGTTGGCGAGATACTCCAAATTTAGGTAATCGGCAACTTTGAAGTTGCCCTTGAGATAGCTCATCACGCCTAATCCCAGAGCTGAAAACGCAAGCATGCCGGCAGCCAGGCCGTCCAAGCCGTCGGTGAGGTTGACCGCGTTGGAAGTGCCGGTTATAAAGAAGACCACAAAGGGGATAAAAAACCAGCCCAACTCAATATAGGTATTCTTCAGGAAAGGTATCTGTAAAGCAGTTACCCTGTCCCCGGCAGTGCTTCCGAAGTAGATAGCGAGGGTTAGCAGCAAACCAATACTGATCTGGCCCCAAAGTTTGTATTTTGGAAGCAGGCCTTTCTTAGATTTTACAAAGTTTTTCAGATAGTCATCCAAAAAACCGAAGATACCCAACCATACTGTGGTCAGATACATCAAGAGGATCGCACGATTGCCGACTATGTTCCAAAACAGGGATGAAAACAAAAGCGCAATGATGATAATCAGGCCGCCCATAGTGGGTGTTCCAGACTTGATACGGTGCTTCTCGGGCACATCCTCATCGATCGTTTCCACTGCCGATTTTCGTTTTAACAACCTGATGAACGCAGGCCCCACGATGAGCGTAAACAACAGAGAGGTCACAAAAGCCCCGATCGAGCGGAAAGTAACATAGCGGAAAACGTTGAATACTATGCTGTATTTGGCAAGGGGGAAAAGCAGGTAATAAAGCATATCAGCACCTATTCCTGATGATGGGAAGAGCTTTTTCCAAGTGGATCGAATGCGACCCTTTTACCAGGATCACAGAACCTTTTTTGAACTCTAAAGCGCTTTCATTTTTAATCAGGTCTTCGACGGTGGGGTAGTGTTTTCCGGGAATTTCTGAATCCTGCCCATGATAGCGGGCGGCCATCTCACCGACAGTGATCAGTTGATCAAAACCGGTCTCCTGCAAAATGGTGGAAATCATGTCGTGATAAGTGGCGGATTGATCACCCAGTTCCAACATGTCCCCCAGAATTGCCACATGTTCCTGATCCGGAGCCAGGTGATGCCAGTATTCGATGGCGCTTTGCATGGATACGGGGTTGGCGTTGTAACAGTCGGCGATCAGAATACAGTATTCCAGAATCTCAATCTGCATTCTCAGATCCAGGCGGATCGGCTGCTGCAGAGCGTTCCTGATGCTCGCGTGGGGGATGCCTGCCAAGCTTCCCATGGCAATGGCAAAGGCGCTGTTTTTGATCATGTGGGGCATGGCAAGGGGCAACTCGTAGCTTTCTCCATTCAGTTTAAACTTGCCAGAAAAGCTGCTTAGTTCGATGTCTGTTATGCGGAAATCGGCTGATTCGTCTCTGCCAACACCTTTGCCTTTGGATTTGTAGATCTGGAATCTATTATCGTCAGCGTCATAAAGCCTGACATCCAGGGAACGGTCAAAAAGGGAACTCTTTTCCCTGAACACGCCTTCTTCGTCTTTCAGATTCTGCAGATGTGAGGGGCCCACATTCAGGATCATCGCTGCGTCGGGCATACAAACATCACTCAGGGCCGCGATTTCTCCAAACGCGTTTGTGCCCAACTCCAATACCGCATAGCGATGCCAGGGCTTGATCCTGCCCAATGTTTTGCAGAGGCCAATCAGGTTATTCTCATTTGCTTCAGTCTTGAGAGTGGGATACTTGGAGGCCAGAATGTTTGCCAGCAGTTCTTTCGTGCTGGTCTTGCCGGTGCTGCCTGTAAGGGCGATTTTGTATATATCGAACATTAACGAATACTTGCGGAACAGGTCACCCATAGCGGATTGTGTATTAGAAGCCTCTATGTATTTTTTTGGGACACCCGCGAGGGTAACCTGTCCAACCGCAAAGTTTTTATCATTGTTTAAAACTTGGGGAATAAACATGTGGCCGTCAAAAGTATCTCCGACCAGGGCAAAGAAAACAGAGCCCGATTGTATGCTGCGGCTGTCTGTGGAAACGTAGTCATAATACTTTGGCTCAATATAGCCTGTGCTGTCATCTTCCAGGACACCATACAAAATATCGAGAAGCAACCTGTCCACGGGAAGTATCAGTTTTGCATCGTTTCTATATACATCATCTGCGCTTTCTGCCAATGCTTCCCGCGCTACTTCGGCATCATCAAAATGGTGCCTGACACCACAGATTTCCTGGTATGTTTCATGTCCTTTGCCACAGATCAGAACTATGTCTCCAGGCTGTGCCAGCCTGATGATGGAGCGAATCGCTTCCCTGCGGTTACGGATTATCCACCAGGGGAGCCACAGTTCGCAACCGGCAATGACATCACGGATGATATTCTCCGGGTTTTCACCCCGGGGATTATCGTCCGCAATTACCACCGCATCCGCGTGCTTGAGAGCGGAGTTCAACATCAGCGGCCTTTTGCCCTTGTCCCTTTCTCCTCCGGCGCCAATCAAACAAAGCACCCGTTTATGGTCGAGGCTTCTTGCCGCTCTCAACACATTGTCTATGGCGTCGGGAGTATGCGCGTAATCAATGAATACGCCAATGCCCCGGTCATTTGGTATCCTTTCAAACCTGCCACGGATAGGTTTTACCGCATTTATGCCCTGCTCTATCTGACATGATTCAAAACCCATGATTGACATGGCCGCCGCGCTTAAGGCGAGGTTTTCCAGGTTGAATTTGCCAATCAAAGCAGAGCGGATGTGGATTTCTCCATCAGAGTGCGTGATTGTGAAACGGGTCTGCTCCCACGATCCCTTGTTCGTGTTGTGGTCATCTCTCACAAGATAATCCGCCTGCTGGCGTCCAACCGAAAACACGAAAGCGTCCTGAGCCTTGAGTTCAGAATAAGTCTGGATGCCAAAACTGTCATCAACATTAATAATGGAAACAGCCTTGTGCCTGATGGAAGCCTCAAAGAGCTTCTGTTTGGTCCTGCCATACTCTTCCATGCTGGAATGGAAATCCAGATGGTCTCTGCTGAGATTGGTGAAGAGGCAGAAGTCGAATTCCACTCCATACACGCGGTCCAGAGCAAGGGCATGGGAAGACACCTCCATGACCACGTACTGGACTCCTTCACCTGCCATGCTTGCGAAGATGGAATTCAACTCCACAATGTCAGGTGTGGTATGCCCTGTGCTGAACTCAAGATCGTTGATATAGTATCCCAAAGTACCGATCCAGCCAGCGGATATCCCCAATTCGCGTAACGCTTTAAAGATCAAGAGAGAGCTTGTTGTTTTGCCGTTGGTGCCGGTCACTCCGATCAGGCGGAAGTTGGAACTTGGGTTTTGGTAATAAACTTTGGCTATCAGGGCGGCAGCCTTTCTGCTGTCTTTTACCTTGATCGAAGCGTGCGCGTCCTTAAAACTGTCCTCGCAGACCACCAGTGCTGCTCCCCTGGTTCTGGCGTCGGAGATATAGTTGTGTCCATCCTGGCGGAATCCTTTGATGCAGACGAAGATGTCTCCCTTGGATACTTCCCTGTTGTCGGTGCAAACCTTGCCATCAATTTCCACCAGATCATCCACTGCCTGGGTTTGCAGCAGCAGGCCATCTTCGAGGAGTATATTTTGGATCTCCTTGAACTTCATATGGATGCCTCGATGGTGCAGGCTGCCGTTCCAGTTATCAGGGAGCCAGGCAGGATGGACTGCTGCCGCACTATGCCGGAGCCTTTGATCTTGAGTGGCACCTTGTGTTTTGCGGCAACTTGCATGGCTCTGCGGATAGTCAAACCAGTCAGGTCAGGCATGGTTCCTTTAACTGTCAGGGAGTCAGCCTTGCTAAGGCCGCTGCCTACCTTGATCGTGATGGGATGATGAGGGTCAACGGAAACGTTTGCTTTGGGGAACTGGTCAATGACTACAGAAGATGAGTCCACACCTTCTATTTTATAAAGGAAACCATATTTATTGAGGATGGCTTCTGCCTGGCTGATATGCTTTCCGCGCAGATCCGGCATTTGCAGAGAACGCTGGGTCATGCGTTCATCGAAGCCGATGATATTATAATTGGGCATAAACAGGATGTCTTCCACGATCTTTTTAAAGGTCGGGGCCGCGCTGGTGCTGCCATAGTGGTATCCGGGTGCCGGTTCGTCGTAGAAAACCAGCAACACCATCTTGGGTTCCTCGGCAGGAAACATGCCCACAAAGACCGATGTGTATTTTCCGCTGGAATAACCACGGGTGCCTTCCACGTTTTTTTGCGCCGTTCCAGTTTTTCCTGCTATCGTTATGTAGTCCATTTTGATGTGTTTGCCTGTTCCGTCGTCAATCACTGCCTTCATATAGGAACGAATCGTATCTGTAACGGCTTTGCTGGCTATTTCTCTCAGCACCTCGGGCTCAAACTGCTGGATGACCTGTCCGGTTTTGTTGGTGATGGAGTCCACTATATAGGGCTTCATCATCTTGCCGCCGTTCGCTACTGCGCTGAAGGCAGTCACATGTTGCAAAGCGGTCACGGAGATTGCCTGTCCAAACGATAGCGAGTGCAGGGTGTAGCCATCCCAGTCATCAGGTTTTCTAAACAGGCCGCTTGACTCTCCGTAGAGGCCAAGTCCGGTTTTTTGCCCATAACCCAGGGAAATGAATTTCTCATACAGGCGTTTCTTGCCAATTCGTTCGGCTATTTTTGCGACTCCCACGTTACTTGATTTGGCTATTATTTCTTTGGGGGTCAGGGCGCCATAGTGGTGGGTGTCGCGGATTGTCCTTTTGCCAACCTGATACACGCCGCAGGCTATTTTTTCGTTGGGGCGCACCAGCTTGTGTTCCAAAGCGGGAAGCATGGTCAGGGGCTTCATGGTCGATCCGGGTTCAAACATAAAACTCAGTGGGATATTGGATTTTACCCTCACCAATCCCGGGTCGATGTTCCTGTCCTCGGGAGATACTCCCGCCAGGGCGAGAATTCTTCCCGTATTGGGATCCATGGCGATCGCGCCCACGTTTTTAGCGCTATATTTTACCGCTCCTTCATAGAGGGCATGTTCCACAATTTCCTGGATCTTGGAATCTATTGTCAGTTTGAGGTTGAATCCATCCTGGGATTGCTTTTCGTGCAGGTTGGGATAGGGAACCCGCTCATGATTGGCGTCATAGACAACTTCCCGCCAACCGTATTCTCCAGCCAAAAGATCATTGTAAGAAGCCTCGATTCCACATATTCCATTCAGTTTATAAAGTGACTTACTCCTCGTTTCAGGATCGTATCCGTCGGAAACTGGTTGCACCGAGCCGAGTAAACGTGCTGCGAGGATATCCTTTGAATATATCCGGCGCATGGAGGCAAAACTGTAATTCAGGCCGGGAATTTTCTCTTTGTCAAAGGTGCTGATGATCCTGTCCAGCTCCATTTCACGTATCTTGTTAGAAATCTGGATGGAGGTGAGTTTGTCGTTGAGGTTGAGTCTTTTCAAAATATCACCGGCCGACAGGGCGGAGCAGTTGCTCAAAACCTTGCTGATCCTGGCGTATGCTTCCTGCAGATCCATCTTTTGTTTCTTGGCCCACAAGCTCACCGCTTTGCGGTCGATATCTAGCTGATAATAGCTTATGGATGATACCAAAAGATCTCCGTTGGCATCGTAGATTGAGCCGCGGGTGGGTATCAGGATCTCTTTGTCGGGAATGTAGCGCAGCTGCCGAAACCGATCCAGTTTAAAAGGATCAAAGATCTGCAGGGCAAAAAGATATGCCGACCAAACCAAGGTCGCGAGCCCAAAAATGATAACCAGGAAGATATATCTGGATCGCATCTGTTAATCCAGCAATACCTGCACTTCTTTGGCCTGGGCTTTCTGCGCGATCAGATCGATGATGCAGTATCCGTCTTTTTCCTTTTCTTCCACCGGTTCCTGCACATAGATCACCTTGCCCTGTTCTTCGGAGGGCACAAAATTGCTCAATTCCACCCTTACCAGGCTGGCCACGTGCTTGCCGCTGCGCAGATCGTCCAGCTCCACCATCAGTTCGGTGTGGATGTTTTTTTCTGCTGCATAGCTTTTCTCCAGCTTGGAGAGGTATTTGGTCTGCCGCACAACCTTGTTGGCATTCCAGAAATGCATGAATCCAGCCAAAGCCAGAAGCATTAAAAATACTGTTATCCTTCCTCTCATGATTCCCCCAGTATCCTTTCCGCCGCGCGCAGTTTGGCGCTGCGGGAGCGTTTGTTTGTCCTCACCTCAGCCTCGTCTGCTACCAGCGGGCTTTTGGTCAGGATCTTCACCAGTTTCTTCTTTCCGCAGTTGCATCCAAGCACGCGGGACGGGCATTGGCACTCCTGGGACATGTCCCTGAGTGCGTTCTTTACAATTCGGTCTTCCAAAGAGTGATAACTGAGAACCACGATGCGGGCTCCCGGCTTGAGGATGTTTATGGTATCCAGCAAGGCGGCCCGCAAAACATCCAGTTCTCCGTTCACGTAGATTCGCAAAGCCTGAAACACTCTAACCTTGGTCTTCAGGGATTCCTTGCTGCCGGTTCCCGCCACTTTTTCTATGACGCGTGCCAGGTCGCCGGTGCTGACGATGGGGCTTTCTCCCCGGCTTGTAACGATCGCCCTGGCTATCCGGCCGGCGTTGAGTTCTTCTCCATATTCTTTGAATATTTTTGCCAGCGTGGCCTGATCCAGTTCTTGCACGGCTTTGGCTGCGGTCATTTTCTGCGTTCCGTCCATCCGCATATCCAGCGGAGCGTCGTTATCGTAGCTGAATCCGCGTTCCGGACAATCCAATTGATGCGATGACACACCCAGATCGAACAGTGCGCCGTCTATCGTTTTGATCTGCCGCAAGGCCAGCTCGGTCCTGATTCCGGAAAAGTTTGCCCTGATAAGGTCAACCTGTCCGCAGTGCTGTGCCAGGTTTTGGGCGGCAGCCTCGATGGCTTCTTCATCCTGGTCGAAACAGTAGAGCCTCGCTTGGGGCCGGGCTTCCAGCATGGCCAGGCTGTGCCCTCCTCCTCCCAGTGTTGCGTCCACATACACACCCCCGTCCCGCGGCTCCAGATAGCGCAGGCATTCTTTTAGCATTACGGGAGTGTGAAAAGAACTCATGTGAGGGGCACCTGGTATATATCGGTATCAAATTCGCGCAGGTTCTCTTCCCTGTCTTTCTGGCGCTTGGCCTTGAATTCCGAGGGATTCCACAAGGTGATGTATGTCTGCTCGCCTTTGATCACAACGCTGTCGGTGATGTTGGCTTCGGTAAGCAGCAGTTCGGGTATCCTGATCCTTCCCGGTCCTTCCAGTTCCTGTTCCGTAACCGCGCAATCGATCAGATGGGTGCGCAGTTTGCGCTGCCGTTCGTCACCTGCCGCAAGTTTCTCCAGAGTGGCGTTCCAGCAGTCCAACGGATACACGGCGATGGAGTTTCTGGGGCCTGCAGTCAGAATCACCGTGCGCATGGCAGCATCGGAAAATTTCTTTTTGAAAGTCGCGGGAATGACCACTCTCTGATTGTGGACCGCGTTTTCAAAATAGCCGATAAATTGTCCTGACATACCTAATTCCTCTCTTTTCGGAATATTGGGCTACCTAATCTAACTGTTTGCATTGTTATTCTTTGGCTCTCTTCTCTGGCTTTATTTTGACATTTAATGACTTTTTATGACATCCTGTGGTGCTTATATGACATTCCCCTTTTCTTGTCAAGCTTTAATTTCGCTTTTTTCGTTTTTTTTGATTTTATGCTCCCACATGCCCAGGAATTTGTATCTTCCTCCCAGTATGCCAATGTAATATGCCAGTACATCCTCCAAACCGGATCACCGGAGATTACAAATGCCCAAGTGAATCAGCATGAAAACTAAAACATGCAGTTTTCTCTGACTTATTACGGATCACAACCATACCATGCAATTGCCGAGTTTCTATGCGGTTACTATTGTATCCTGGATGGAGTAATCCGGATTATCAGGAGTAGTTCGGAATAATGTGTGATTTTCAGGCAGAAGGTTCTTGACATAGAATCTATCTTCAACAAATATGTGTTTGGTCTTGAGTATTTGAAATGCGTAATAAGGAGATAATGGGTTAATGAAGCAATTTTCGTGGGTAGCTTGTTTTGTTTTTGTTACGCTTTGCGTATTAACTCCGTGCAGGTTTTATGCCCAGCAAGCCTTGCAAGAGATCGTCCGGTTCAATATCCCCGAAGGGGAGCATTTTCCTTATTCCAACGAAATGGGTGGCGATCTTAACGGCGATGGCAGGCCTGACCTGGTTTTCAGTTGTATAGATGAATACCATTACTCATATTTTCCAGTTTACATCTACTACAGCATTCCTGACAGCAACGCGGTTCCGGATCAGATCCTGACAATTCCATGGCCCAATGTCGGTGGCTTTGGATACAGCCTTGCCTACGCGGGAGACCTGAACGGAGATGGCATCAGCGATCTGGCAGTGGGGGTGCGTTACTATGGAATTGGTATAAGTGGCGCAATTCTGATTTATTATGGAGGGAACTGTCCTTTTACAACTCCAGACGTCTTAATTAGCGGTGAGGGGATGGGTTACACCCATGATTGGGATCTCTACTTTGGAGAAAATATGATCACGGATTGCGACCTGAATGGAGATGGCATAAACGACCTGCTGGTCTATGCGCCGGGACCTCAGTATGAAGAATGGGGAAATGTATATGTTTATCTGGGAGGAGAACTTTTTGCTACCACTCCGGCTTTGCATATCAGAGGTGCTGTGCTTTATGAACAGTTGGGAGCAGACATGAAAACCGGGGATATCAACGGGGATGGATATGACGATATTGTTCTTACGAATCGCGTCCCGGTGGATCCTGACGGGTTATATGGCCCCTGTCATTATCATCTAAAAATCTATCCCGGAGGGGAAAGCCTTACAAATGTCCCAATATTCGAAACACTCTTGGCTTCTGCTCCTTACGCGGGTATTAACGGAATTATAGCGAATGGGGATCTGGATGGAGACGGATACGATGATATCGTGATCTCCGGTGCATCACAAGACGGCCGCTGGCTGAAGGTCTTTTATGGACAGAATGATCTCCCAAGCCTTCAAAGTGTTGATCTTGAGCTTGATTATTACTCCTATTCTATAATGTCCTATGTAAATCTGAACAATGATCCCTTCTCCGACCTATGGGTTAAATTGTACAAACCTATGCCCTACAATCCATACGAAGGATCCTACGCAGTATACAAGCAGACTTCGGAGGTTCTTGATCTCATTCCGGATTTTACTGATCCTTCTCCTGTACCAAGAATCAGCTATGGCTACTGTTACCCTCTGGGAGACATGAATAACGACGGTTTTCCAGATTTCTTCGTTTTTTCCTATCCCACAAGTAACCCTCCATGCCCTGCCTATGCAACAATCCTGTCCGAATCTTACGTAAGCAATTCCGATGAATGTATCCAGCCTGCAAGAAATGTGATCAGATGCTATCCCAACCCCTTCCGGGACGGAGTGAGTATCCGTATTGCCGGCGCAGACAAGTCTGTTCAGCTAACATCAATGGAAGTGTACAACCTAAAAGGACAGTTGGTTCATAGCCGTAAAAACCTGCGCGGAAAACAAATCCGCTGGGATGGGCTTGACAGCCATGGGAACAAAATCGGCTCAGGGATCTATATCGTGAGAGCATCAGACACAAAAGGAAACACTTACTCTACAAGAGTAGTGAATATAAAGTAACATGGAGGAAGACATGAAGTCAATCGCAATGACACTCGGTCTGTTAACAGGGTTGATTGGGCTATGACACCAAATACTCTATTCAATTTTATATCTAAGTAACCAGCTTTCAACTAATAAACTTACTCAAATCAGGTAGTTTTGATATTGTGAGGGCATTGGAATCCCACAACCCTCCCATATCGCAAACGCAGTCTGCTACAAGCTTTGCCGCCACCATCCTTAGGTCATCCTTATAAATTATAAGGATGACCCCAGGTTGACCTACTCCGGAGGCCAGCCTCGAAAGGACTGCCTCACGGGAAAAAATCCAGTTGCCTCCGCCAGGCTAAAAGCTGGCTCTTTCTGGTGTATTTGCCCTCTGGCACAGGTTATCTGGGCTATCCTGTAAGGGGATACGGCGTTTCCGGATAATCTTGCTTCATCCCGTTGTCGCAACACGTCACATCAGAGCAAGTTGAGGAGGCGCATAAAAAAGATTTGCTAAAAGGGGCAACTTTGGCTTGACAGAAATCGTAACTTGTTATTTGGATGGTAGTCGTGACTATGGGCTCGGAAAGTGTAAAGTAGCCTGTAGGAGCGTAACATATAGGTAAATAATTAATTACTGATATACAGTGCAAGGGAGGTTGCGATGTTTTCGATGATTCGGAAGCGCAACGGCAACATAGTATCTTTTGATAAGCAAAAAATAGTGCGCGCCATCCAGAAAGCCGGGGAAGCGACTGGTGAGTTTGATGCGGACATGGCGGAGGTTCTGACTCTGCGGGTGGTCAATCTGGCAATGCAGATCATCACCACCGAGATCCCGGAGGTCGAACGCATCCAGGATATCGTGGAAGAGGTCTTGCTGGCCTCTCCTTACAAGAAAACCGCCAAGGCTTTCATCATTTACAGGGATCAGCATGCCAGGATTCGGGAGATGTTCAACACTGGCGGGGTTCAGCTTATCGATCAGTATCTGGAAAAGCTCGACTGGAAAGTGAACGAGAATTCCAACATGGCCTATTCCTTGCAAGGCTTGAACAACTACATCGCCTCCGAGGTGAGCAAAACCTATTGGCTCAACAAGATATATCCTCCCGAGATTCGCCGGGCGCATGTGGAGGGAGACATCCATATCCACGATTTGGGTCAGTTGTCGGTTTATTGCGTGGGCTGGGATCTGATGGATCTGCTCACCACAGGTTTCTGCGGAGCGGAAGGCAAGGTTGAAAGCGCGCCTGCCAGGCATTTCCGCAGCGCTCTGGGGCAGATCGTGAATTTCTTTTATACCCTCCAGGGGGAAGCCGCTGGCGCACAGGCATTTTCAAGCTTTGACACCCTGCTGGCTCCCTTTATCCGCTATGACCAGATGACTTATGCAGAGGTGAAGCAAGCTCTGCAGGAGTTTGTGTTCAACATCAATGTCCCCACCCGGGTCGGTTTTCAGACGCCTTTTACCAATATCACCCTGGATCTCAATCCGCCCGATATCTACAAAGATCAGCCCGTGATCATCGGAGGAGAGCCACAAGAGCAGACCTATGCGGATTTCCAGCCTGAAATGGATATGCTCAACAAAGCTTTCCTGGAGGTGATGATCGAAGGCGACGCCAAAGGCAGGGTATTCACCTTTCCTATTCCCACATATAACATTACCAAGAACTTTAACTGGGAGGACCCCCGCCTCACCTATCTTTGGGAAGCAACTGCCAAATATGGGATTCCCTATTTTTCAAACTTCGTGAATTCGGACATGGATCCCAACGACGCGCGTTCCATGTGCTGCCGCTTGCGTTTGGATACGCGCAAACTGCAGGCCAGGGGAGGGGGGCTGTTTGGAGCCAATCCCCTCACCGGGTCGATCGGGGTGGTGACCCTGAACCTGCCCCGCATTGGCTATCAGGCCAGCGATGAGGAAGACTTTTTCGCACGCCTGGAAAAAGCGCTGACTACAGCGAAAAACAGCCTTGAGATCAAGCGCAAGATTTTGGAACGCTATACCCTGAACGGCCTGTATCCCTACACCCGCTTCTATCTCAAGAAGATATACGAGAGGTTCTTGCAGTATTGGAAGAACCACTTTTCCACGATCGGCATCATTGGCATGAACGAAGCCTGCCTCAACTTCCTGGGTAAAAACCTGGGCAGCGACGAGGGCAGGGCTTTCGCGCTGCGGGTGATGGACTATCTGCGCGGCAGGCTGATAGAGATTCAGGAAGAAACAGAGTGCAATTACAACCTGGAAGCAACTCCGGCGGAAGGAACAAGCTACCGCCTGGCTATCCTGGATAAAAAGCTGTATCCGGATATAATCAGCGCCAATACACAGGGTGACACGCCATTCTATACTAACAGCACGCAACTGCCCGTGAACTATTCTGACGACATATTTGAGGTGCTTGACCTTCAGGATGAGCTTCAGACCAAATATACCGGCGGCACTGTGCTGCATATCTTTGGCGGAGAAAGGGTGGAGCATGGCCAGAGCGTCAAACGCCTGGTGCGTTCGATCTGCGACAACTATAAGCTGCCTTACTTCACTTTCTCGCCCACTTTCAGCGTCTGTTCCCAGCATGGCTACCTGGATGGCGAGCAGGAATATTGCCCCTATTGCCACAAAGACACCGAGGTGTATTCGCGCATAGTTGGCTATCTGCGCCCCGTCTCGCAATGGAATGAAGGCAAGAAAGCCGAGTTTAAACTGCGCACCACTTTCGATCCGGTCAAAAGCTGCAAAGCCGAAGAGCCGGAGCCGGAAGCCCCCAAAATGCCCAAAGTCCTTTAGCGGATTAGACCACAGATGAAGATCGGAGGGTTCCAAAAGTTTTCCTTGCTTGACTATCCAGGCCAGTTGGCAGCCATTATCTTTACCCAGGGGTGCAATTTCCGCTGTCCCTACTGCCACAATCCGCGCCTGGTTGACCCTCAGCGTTTTGGCAAACGGATTTCCAACAGTAAAATCGTGGAGTTTTTGCAGAAGCGTTTGGGCAGATTGGACTCGGTTTCGATCAGCGGAGGCGAACCCACGCTGCAAAAAGACCTGATTCCCTTTATCCGTATGCTGAAAAAGATGGGTTACAATATCAAGCTGGATACCAACGGTTCCTATCCGGAAGTGATTGAAAAACTTGTCGCAGAGGATTTGGTGGACTACTGGGCGATGGATCTGAAAGCTCCTGCACAATTGTACCGGATTCTGACCAGAGCGGAAATTGACATGCGGGATATCCTGTCCAGTATGCGGCTGTTGAGGGAAAGCGGGAAGGATTACGAGTTCCGCACCACGTTTTTCGATCTCCTGTTCACTTGGGACGATATTGCCGACATCCGGGCCCTGCTGAAGCCGGGAGATAAATTCTGCTTGCAGGAATGCCGCTACAAAGTAACCTTGGATAACCTGCAACCGGGCAAGGAGAAATCTGGCCTCAGCGAGGCGGCTTACAGGTCTCTGATGGATCATCCCCAAAGCCAGAGCCTGATCCATTGGGGGGATGAAAACCACATCGATGTAATGATCCGCTCATTGTGAGGCCAGCTTGCGGGCGGTGAATATCGAACCCTGGCTGCCGCTGGTCAGAAAGCCTTCACGCTATATCGACCACGAGATCAACGCCGTGCGCAAGCCATGGCAGAAGGTCAATTTCTGCTTTGCCTTTCCGGATGTCTATGAGGTCGGCATCTCCCATCTGGGCTTGAAGATACTGTATAGCATCATCAACGCTTTGCCCGATTGCATGGCTGACCGCTGTTACCTGCCCTGGACCGATATGATCGCCATTATGCGGGAGCGCGGGATTCCCCTCTTTGGATTGGAGAGCCGGATCGCCCTGCAAGACTTCGATGCCATCGGAATCACCTTGCAGAGTGAGCTTACCTTCACCAATGTGTTGGAAACGATCTCCCTGTCCGGCGTTCCGATCCTTTCTTCCGAGCGTGGCGAGGATGACCCCCTCATCATTGCGGGCGGCCCCTGCGCTACCAATCCACTTCCCCTGGGTGACTTTTTCGATGTCTTCTTTATCGGCGAAGCGGAGGAGGGGATCAGCGAGATTGCCGGGATAATGCTCGAAACCAGGCTCCGGAGCGAGCGGCTGGCCAGAATGGCAGAACTGGAAAGCTGCTATGTGCCAGCTCTGCATAATCAGTTCATTCCCAAGGGTTGGCGGGTGAAGAGCAGGAAGTACGCAGGTTTTTCCAGCAACCAGCTTATCCATCATCCTCAACTTCTGCCCTGGCAGCTTGCCACCCACAACCGCTGTGTGGCGGAGATCATGCGTGGCTGTTCGCGTGGTTGCCGTTTTTGCCATGCCGGATATTTCTACCGTCCTGTGAGGGAAAGGCCACCCGGAGAGATCGTGCGGCAACTCTGCGGTGAGATCAGGCTCAGCGGATGGGATGAGGCAGGACTGCTTTCGCTCTCGAGCAGCGACTATGGCTGCCTCAAAGAGTTGCTGAACAATCTGTTGAGTTCTCTGGATACCGATAAAACCCATGTTTCCCTGCCCTCTTTGCGAGTGGATTCTTTGGACGATGAAATAGTGGATTTGATGCGCAAACTGGGACGGGAAGGCCTCACCATAGCCCCGGAAGCCGGTTCGGAAAGGCTGCGCAGGGTGATCAACAAAAACCTCAGCGAGGAGCAGATCCTTGCCGGCGTGCAAACCGCCCTCGACCTGGGCTGGCAAAAGCTAAAACTCTATTTCATGGTCGGATTGCCCCACGAAACAGAGGAGGATATAGGGGGCATCATAGACCTAATTAACAAGATCAACAACCTGGGCAAACGCCGCCTGCAGATCAACGTTACGCTCTCGCCCTTTGTGCCCAAGCCTTTCACCCCCTTCCAATGGGCTGCCATGCTGCCCGCCGATATGCTGTTGCAGCGATGCGTCAAGGTGAAGCAGGCTTTTTATCGTGCCAAAAACATCAAGATCAAGTATCATGATATTGAGAATTCCATATTGGAGGCCGTATTTTCGAGGGGGGATCAACGCTGCGCGGAGCTCTTAAAGCTTGCCTGGCAGAAAGGGGCGCTGTTCGATGGCTGGCATGAGTGCTTCAATTTCTCTTTCTGGCGGGAAGCCGCCGCTGAATGTGGCTTGGATCTGGACCAATACCTGCGGGAAAAGCGGCCCGGAACCAGCCTTCCCTGGGATTTTGTCGATCTGGGAATCTGCGCGGGGTTCCTAAAAGCGGAATGGGATAAAGCCTCCAGGGAAGAGAGCACGCCGGATTGCCGGGAGCTTTGTTCCGCCTGCGGCATCTGCGATGAGGCGCTGCATACTGATAACGCCCAGCCCTCGCCTGCGCCTGGGCAGCTTATCGGGGCTATCCCAACCCCCAGGCCACGCGCGGCGCAGCAAAGGCAGTTCAGATATCGTATCTATTACAGCAAAAGCGGTGTGCTGCGCTTTATCTCTCATCTCGACTGGATGCGGATGCTTTTCCGCATTATTGGCCAGGCTTCCCTGCAGACAGTTTTCACCCAGGGCTTTTCTCCGCATCCCAAAGCCAGCCTTTGCCCGCCCCTTCCTCTGGGTGTGGAAAGCGCCTGCGAGTATGTGGATCTGTCTTTTTATCAAGCTTATACGGCTGAAGAGATCAAGGCTGGATTCAGCGGCGGCATGATACCGGAGTTTCAGATATTGGGCTGCGAACCTTTGGCCGCCAAGGCTCCGATACCCTGGGGTGAACGTGTCGGCATCCTGATCTCAGAGCGGCACAGGCAGCAGACCGACAAGAGCCTGGCTGAATTCAGCGCTTTATCCTCCAGGATGTTCAACAAAAGCACGGAAAAGCGTTCCAAGGCTTATGATCTGAAGCAGATTGTAGTAAAATGGCATTGGAAAGAGAATCAGTTGCAGATCGGGAAAAGCCTGGCCAGCCCGTCTTTGTATGATGTCTTGACCGTCCTGCTGGGGATGGGCGCGGAAGAGCTCTACACCCTCCAGGTGAGCAGGGAAGGCTGGATCTTTCCCTCCTGATCTGTTGAATATTTTCCTTGACCGCTCCCCCAGCCGCCGGCAGGCTACATCGGATATGAAAATCAAGCAGGACACGATTCAGCAACCTGAAGTGCCTGAGCAATGAAATCAAACATCCATAGGGATCAAAACATGGACTACAAGGAACATTACCACCAGGACGCACTGGTTTTCGACTATTTTCGCCCCGAGAAACTCACCCCGGGGGAAATCCGCAGGACACAGTACACCCTTTCGCTATGCGAAATCAAACCCGGAATGCGTGTTTTGGACGTGGGCAGCGGCAGGGGCTGGTTCAGTCTGGCCGCGGCCAGGCTGGGGGCTGAGGTGACCGCTTTGGATCTCAGCGAGGAAAACCTGGCCAGGATAAAAAAGGAAAACCCATCGATTAAAACAGTTTACGCCGATGCCTGCGCGATACCGGACCTCGGCAAATTCGACCTCGCCGTGGCCCTGGAGGTTTTGGAACACCTGGTGAAACCGGAATTAGCCCTGCGCAGCATCCGGGAAAGGCTCAATCCGGATGGAACGCTTTTGGTCACAGTGCCTTACAAAGAAGTTATCAGCTATTCTCTCTGCATCCACTGCAACCAAAAAACCCCCATGAATGCGCATCTGCACAGCTTCAACCGGGAATCCCTGGCTGCTTTGCTGGTTAAAAACAGCTTCCGGGTTGAGGCAACTAAGCTCTTTTACCACAGGGCCCTGGATGTGCTCAGGATCAATGCCCTCTGTCGCCGGTTTCCCCTGGGCGTGTGGAAAATTCTGGAACGACTGGCAGGAATCTCCGGTGACAAATACGGCTATCTGGCTGTCAGGGCAAAGGTTTCCCAATAGCTGTCCCGAATGTCCAACGCTTCCTCCGCTTCCGCGAAACGCAACGCGGAGGCGGGATGAGAACCGGTGTCGTGGCGCAATTTCGCCCCCTAATCCTTTAATATGGATACCGGCACCCAATAAAAAGCTTGACTAAATATGGGGAAGGGTAAAATGAAGGAAACAGTGACTATTGTGAGGTGTATCATGAAAAACCTGGTGTTGCTTGTTCTATGTTTATTGCTTGCTTCCAGCCTCTGCGGAGAATGGAGCGTCGATCCCCAAAATCCCAGCTTGATCGCCGCTTTTGACGCGGAGCAGGTGCTTCCCAAGGTCGCCGTCACCCCGGACGGGCATACCTATGTCTGCAGGTTTGACAACGGCGGCGGCATGTATAAGGTATGGCTACAGTTGCTTTCACCGACTGGCGAATACGTCTGGCCTGATCCGGCGGGGATACTGGTGAGCGACCACAATCAGATGTCCTGGCTCACCGAGTATGCCTTGACGGTTGACAACGACCAGAACGCGGTCATTACCTTTCAGGACATCCGCAACTCCGAAGTCAACAACGTGCTGGCTTACAAGATAAACCCCGCGGGAGAATTTCTTTGGGGCGCGAATGGGATCGCCCTCACTCAGGACACAGATCCCACTTATTCCAATATGTCGCCCGTGATATTCAACTCTGCGGACAACAGTTGTTACGTGGCATGGCAGCGGCTCGGCACTAACACAAGCATCGGGATAAACAGGCTCAGCGCCACAGGGCAGAAGCTCTGGGGAGAGAACGGGCTGAGCATTTCCGAAAACGAAGGAAGCGTTACCTGGCCCCAGATCATCCAGGCTGACGGCAACAATATCCTGCTCAAATACTACCACGACACCGGTCCTTTCTGGGCTCCCTACCGGACCGTCTATGTGGCAAAATATACACCGGAAGGCAGCAGATTGTGGACTGCCGTGGTGACAAACCAGGGCGGCATCCCCGCCTGGGAACAACTGATCCCCTTCGAGCCGGATGGACAGGGAGGCTGCGTTCTGGCCTGGTATGAAGACCGTGATATGAATGACGATAACGATGTCTATGTCCAACGGATTTGCTCCGACGGAACTGCCAGCATGCCAGCCAACGGCGTTTTGCTCAGCGTGGATTCAATCAATCAGCAGTTTTATCCCAAACTTTCAGTTGACCCCGCCAGCGAGCGTATCTACGCGTATTTCAGGATAACCGACGCGCTCCAGGGCCAGTTCGGTTTGGCAAGGCAACTGGTGGACTACTCCGGAAACCGCCTCTGGGGGGATATCGCCCCCAACATCATCGACCTCGGCACTATGGAAGTCAATTCCATCGCCGCTTATCAGATCAGCACCGGTTCCGTTGTGCTCTATGGAAGAGGGGACAACCTCTACGCGTCCCATTGGCGGTCAAACGGCAATATGGGCTGGAATGAGGCAACCTGCCTGGCCAGCACGGCGGTGTCCAAGGGCCACTTTGACGTTGCGGTGCATCCTGATGAGTGGTCTGTCCTTGCCTGGGAGCAAGGGTATTCCAGCATGGATATCGGTGCCATGCGGCTCAATCCGGATGGCAGCCTCGGCATCTATTATCCTGCTCCTGCGAATGTTACCTATACCCAACCTACAACCTGTTCAGTGCTGCTCACCTGGACTCAGCCGTCTCAGTATCTTGTCCCCGACAGCTACCATATTTATATGAATTCCGAGCTGCTGCAGGTGGTGGAAGCAACGGCCAACAGCTATTTGGTGTCGCCTCTCCTGCCCGGCACCTATACCTTCTATCTGAAAGCACAATATGGAGACCATTATTCGCAGGCGTCGGAATCAGTTACCGTGAACATCCTGGCCAACAGCGATGATTTACAGCCTGCATCTCTTAGAACTGTAATGCTTTATCCAAATCCCACGCGGGGCCTCCAGTATCTTCAGTTCGATGTAGATAAGAAAGTATCAAGGTGCAATATAAGTAGTTATAACATAAAAGGACAGAAACTGCTTGAATATAACCCAGATATCAAATTGGGTATAAACAAGATAGAACTTGACACCAGCCTGCTGAAGGGACTGAAAGGCGGTGTTTACCTTGTTTCCCTGAGACTGGGTGAGCAGGTTCGGACTTTGAAGACGGTTATCCTGCCCTAAGAACAAGGGGCGGCTGCCGTTCAGTGCTTGTACTGACCAGGATTTTTCCGCCCTCATAGCCTGAACTCCGATATATGCCCCATTGACCGCCGGTTGATTCTCCGCTCGGCGGTTGATCAGCGTTCAATGAGCGGTCAGTTAGCGATGAGGATATGAGGGCTTATTGACGGCCCTCTGGCTCAGCATAAGCTGGCAAGGGAAGGAAACCCGCTTTTCCTTCATAGCCCCGTCCCTTGCTGCTACTGCATTTGATGCCATCATCCTTAGGTCATCCTTATAAATTATAAGGTTGACCCCAGGAAGACCCAGTCCTGGGAGGGTGATGCAAATGAGGCCCATCCCCTCATAATATATAGGTGCTACGATAGGTGGAAAGGTGTTTTTTGAGG
>DAOLWC010000018.1:0-28289 GCA_035420965.1 Candidatus Cloacimonadota bacterium
CGGAAGGGCAATGGCTGTGGGCGGACAGGTTTGGAGGTGTCAATGCAGATTTGGGGTCGTCAATAGCACTTGACAGCACAGGCAATATCTATCTCACTGGCTTTTTCAACACCACTGCGTATTTTGGCAATAAAGCTCTGGCATCCTCCGGCGGTTATGACGCGTTTGCAGCCAAGCTAAGCCCCAGTGGTTCCTGGCTCTGGGTCAGGAAGGCCGGCGGAGCAGGCTTTGATGAGGGCTTGGGGATATCCCTGGATGCCAATTCTAACGTGTTTTTAGCAGGCAGATTCACCGGCACCGCAAACTTTGGATCGGTTACACTCACCAGTGCCAGCAGCGATTTCAGTGATGCCTTTTTGGGCAAACTGAACTCCGCGGGAGATTGGCAGTGGGCTGTCCGGGCAGGTGGAATAGACCAGGATTACGGGTATGGTGTGGTTGCCCACGGGGATTCTGAAGCCCTGCTCTGCGGTTATTTCTGTCAATCATCGGACTTTTCTGGCACTACCCTGACCAGCGCCGGATTGTCTGACGCCTTTTTCGCCAGGATCATGCCTCCGCCACCGACTCTGACCTTGCTTTCCTTTACCGGCGGAGATTCTTATCCTGCCAATACAGTGCAGCGCATAAACTGGGCTTCCTCAAGAATTGACAGTGTAAGACTGGACTATAGTCTGGATGGAGGATTCACATGGAATCCCATAAACAATGGCGAAGCAGTGCCGGCAACCCTGTGTTCCTGCGAATGGAATCTGCCCAACCTGGATAATTACCAGGCCAAGGTCCGGGTGAGCGACAGTGTTAATCCGCAACTAGTTGCTGATTCCGACACCACCTTTGCCATAATCGTTCCCCCAGTGCCGCCGGAAGAGGTGCAAGTGGGAATCAACGAAGAAAATCCTCAGCATTTCACCATCAGTTGGGAACCTGTCACCATGAACCAGAATGGTGAAAGTGTAGTTCCTGATGGCTACAGAATTTACTATTGCAGCGAGTTCAACGGCGATTCCACCGTATTCCTTTTACTGGCTGAAGTCCGTGATGGTACCAGCTACACCCACAACAACGCCACCCTGGATTTCGACAACCTGTTCTACAAGATAGTGGCCTTCAAGGAATAACTAATTCGATTCCAGTGACCCAATCAAAGCAAAGCTCCGGCTACTCATACTTACATAGAAGCATGAGCCTGGTTGTTAGAACCAAGCGCGGTCTGATCTGCCAGGCTCTTGGCTGTCCAACTGCAGGTGGGAGAGACCTGCCGTGCCCACCAGCTGATTATGGACATGCGTCATACATTTTTTATCCAAAAGAATATGAATGACAAGAAAAAACTTGACTTAGAACGCATATACCACTATTGGCAAACAATATTAACAATTCCTAACATGAGGTCATCATGAAACTAATAAAAAACAGCGTCTTTACGATATTTCTGATTTTGTTCTGCGCCAGCCTCTTTGCCCAAGCTCCAGACTGGTTATGGGCCAAACGGGCAGGTGGCACGGACGAAGATATATGCTATTCCGTGGCCAGAGACAACAGCGGTAACTATTATGTGGCCGGTTCTTTCTCAGGACGGGTAAGCTTTGGATCCACTACTCTCGCAAGTAGCGGTTTACGGGATATCTTTGTGGGCAAGCTTAACGCAGAAGGAAACTGGCTCTGGGCAAAAAAAGCAGGCGGTACTTCCAATGACGTGGCTTTAGCCATTGCCGTCGATTCCGCGGGCAATGCTTACATCACCGGACGTTTCGCTTCCTCGACATTGACATTTATAGCGGGCGCAATAAATTTAACCCGCAGCGGTGGAGATGACCTTTTTGTAGCCAAGATCAGCAGCGCCGGGGTCTGGCAGTGGGCAAGAAAGAACTCCGGCGGCGGAACCAGCTCCGATACGGGAAACTCGATAGCCGTTGACGCGGATTCAAACGTTTACATGACCGGATATTTCAGAAACAACATAGCCTTTACCACAACAACGGGCACTACCACGCTGACAGCTCAAACCGGTTCATATTATGATATGCTGGTGGCGAAGATCAGCAGCGCCGGGATCTGGCAGTGGGTGATCCAGGGTTCCGGGACGGCGATCAAACAAGGTAACGGCATCGCGGTGGATGGTCAGGGCAATGCCTACGTTACAGGCGGATTCAACTCTCCGACCCTGACCTTGGGAAGCATAGTGGTTACCAACCGCCAGGATACCGTGTTTGACGGATTTGTCGCCAAGGCCAGCCCGGAAGGGCAATGGCTGTGGGCGGACAGGTTTGGAGGTGTCAATGCAGATTTGGGATCGTCAATAGCACTTGACAGCACAGGTAATATCTATCTCACTGGCTTTTTCAACACCACTGCATATTTTGGCAATTTAGCTTTGACGTCTCCCAGTGGTAATGGTAATGAAGTTTTTGCAGCCAAGCTAAGTCCCAGTGGTTCCTGGCTCTGGGCCAAAAAGGCGGGTGGCACTGGCTCTGATGAGGGCTTGGGGATATCCCTGGATGCCAATTCCAACGTATTCTTGGCTGGCAGATTTACAGGTACCACAAACTTTGGATCGATCAGTCTAACCAGTGCCAGCAGCGATTCCAGCGATGCCTTTTTGGGCAAGCTGAACTCCGCGGGAGATTGGCAGTGGGCTGTCCGGGCAGGTGGAATAGGCCCGGATTGCGGACAAGGCGTAGTTGCCCACGGGGATTCTGAAGCCCTGCTATACGGTTATTTTTGTCAATCATCGGACTTTTCTGGCACTACCCTGACCAGCGCCGGATTGTCTGACGCCTTTTTCGCCAGGATTACGGTTCCGCCTCTGACCCTGCTTACTCCCAACGGAGGGGAAACTTATGCAGCACCTTCATCCCAGACCATCACCTGGACAGCCAACGGGGTGGATACTGTGCATCTGGACTACACCCTTGATGGAGGAACAACGTGGACGACAATCACCGGCGCTCCCGTGAGCGCTGGCTTGGGAAGCTATGACTGGGCATTGCCAAACTCTTCCAGCAGCCAGGCTTTGGTGCGGGTGAGAAACTCGGTGGACTCAACTGTATTTGATGTCTCGGACGCCTATTTCAGCATCTATTTGGCCGATGTCGCGCCAAACGCCCCTTCAAACCTTGTGGCGGCTGTAGTGTCGTCCAGTCAGATCAACCTGAGCTGGGCGGATAACTCGGATAACGAACTTCAGTTTAAGGTAGAAAGAAAAACAGGTTCCTCCGGCACTTGGGCGCAGATAGGCACAGTTGATGCCAATACCGTGTCGTTTTCCAATACAGGCCTCAGCCAGAACACCACATATTACTACCGGGTGCGGGCAAGTAATCAGGCGGGAAACTCCGGCTACTCCAACGAAGCAAGCGGGACCACGCCCTACGCCACCCCTGGCGCGCCTTCGGGTTTGACGGCTACGACGCTTTCCTCCAGCAGGATCAGGATCGATTGGACGGACAATTCCAACATCGAGACCGGTTTTAAGGTTGAGCGCAAGACAGGTTCTACCGGCACCTGGTCTCAGATCGTCGTCCTGGGCGCCAACACCACCACCTACACCAATAGCAGCCTCAGCCAAAACACCACCTACTTCTACCGGGTGCGGGCATACAACAACAACGTAAACTCAGATTATTCCAACGAAGCCAGCGCCACCACTTTATACGCAACTCCCGCCGCGCCCTCCAACCTGAGAGCGACAGCGGTCTCAACTTCCCAGATCGATCTGGCCTGGACCGATAATTCGGGTGTGGAAACAGGTGTCAAGATCGAGAGGAAGACCGGAAGCTCCGGCACTTGGGCCCAGATCGCGACTGTGGGAGCCAATGTGACGGCCTACTCAAATACAGACCTTGCACATGGCACCACATACTACTACCGTGTGCGAGCCTACAACGTCAACGTCAATTCCACTTATTCCAACGAGGCCTACGCCACCACGCTTGTCGCCACGCTGGAAGCCCCCGGATCTTTGACCGCTTCGCCTGTCTCCGTTACCAGCATCGAGCTTTTATGGGTTGACAATTCCACGGAAGAAAACGGTTTCCAGGTGGAACGTAAAACGGATGTGGAATCTGAATGGAACCAGATAGCCCAAGTGCCTGCCAATAGCATTTCATATATAGACGAGTTGCCTGATTGGTCTCACACTATCAGCTATCGTGTGAGGGCTTTCAACGACATTACTGTCTCAGATTATTCAAACGTTGCCAGCGTGGTACCGCTGTCCGGGCCTCAGGCGGCTTTCTCTGCAACTCCTGTCTCTGGCTCCGCTCCGCTCACGGTACAGTTTATGGATCAGTCCACCGCTGGAACGGGCAGCATCGTCTCATGGCATTGGGATTTTGGCGATGGAGGGAGTTCGGAAGAGGCCAGTCCGCTTCACACCTATCAGAACCCCGGGCTTTACACGGTTGGCTTGACTGTGTTTGACAGCTATCAAAACAGCGACGTTTTGACACAGACAGACTATATTACCGTGCTTTCCAACGCCCCCAATCTCGAGTTGCTGAGCCCCACCAGAATGGATTTTGGCACCCTTGCCATCGACTCCGTGTCGCCCTATCAACCGGTGATTATCAGGAATACCGGACTCACCGATTTGCACATCTTAGAAGTCAATTTGATCTCCGCTTCCGGGCAGTTTGAGATAATGGCTTGGCAGAGTGGCATGAGCATTGCTCCGGGAGCCACGGATTCGCTCTTTGTGCGCTACGCGCCCCAGAGCTTGGGCGATGCCTCGGATTACCTGCAGATAGTGAACGATTCTGCCAACCAGCCCGATTGCAGGATCCAGCTTCTGGGCAGTGCGATCTTGCCCGTTCCTCTTCCTCCCGCAAATCTGCAGATCGGGATTCAGGGGCAGAATACAGTTCTTTCCTGGGATCCGGTTACCCAAAACACAGCCGGGGGTCCCATCCAACCAGATTATTACTTTGTGTTTACAAGCGCCATGGATCCTCAGCAAGGATTCATCTTCCACGGCCTAACTCCAGATTGCGCTTACAGCCATCCTCACGTATTGCTGGTGGAGCCCATGGTGTTCTACAAGGTCAAGACTGTGGTTCTGGACCAGGCGGTAAAAGCAAAAGCCCCCTCCAAAGAGGCATTGGATATCTATCTGAAAGATCACCTGAAGCCTGGCATGAGCGAATCTGAAGTGAGCCGTGTAATCGATTCTGCCGGGAAACTGTATCTGCATAAATAGCGGTTTTTACGGTTCCCCAGAGCTTTGCCGCTCATGTCTCCCTCATTTGCTGGCAGAGGTCGGGGAAGCATCATCCTTAGGTCATCCTTATAAAAGTTAAGGATGACCTAAGCTTGACCCAAGGTTGTCCAAGGGATGCAAATGAGGGCCAAATAACAGGCCGGAGGGTTTAACTCATTTGCAGATTGTGACATACATCACGCCGCCGCTGGCAGAGCCAAAATAACCAAGAGCGTTGTGGATTCCTCCGTAGAGGTAGCCTTCGGGCATATTGACGTAGTTGTAATAGTTGTCGTCCAAGATGTAGGACTTTATCCTGTAGCGCCCGTAGAACATATAGACCTGGCCATAATCCCTTAGCATGATGTAGTTGTCAGGCAGGCCTTGCTGAGGCTTTGAGCTGAACCTGCCGGCTAAGCTGATCCTGCGGATGGTTTCTCCGCTTGAGTTGTACGTCTCTTCCATAGAAGCATCCGGATGTACCATCCCCATGATCTGGGTGGTATATTCCAGATCGGTGCTAAACTCTTCCAAACAATAGAATTCACTGAAGAAATTGTAGTCTCCGGCGATCTGTCCGGTGTTGAGCACCAGGGGGAAATCACTGTCTATCCTGTTGAAAGGCATTTGGTTTTGGGTTTGCTCATCGAACGAGTATCCCTGTCCAGCGGGGTTGCTGCCATATACATCTGTTTCCAGCGTAATGGCCTGGGGTACTGTGGTTTCCGCCCAAATTACGGGCTGATAGCCGGGGATCCTCGCTTCGATCCGGTAGCGATGCTCCGCTTCTATCAAGCGCTGTTCCGGATCCAGATAGGCGGGCAGGATTCCCGCCATGCCAGGCTGCAGCGTGAACTCCTGGCCGGAGGTCAGATCGCGCAGGGTTATTTCCGCATCGGTTACAAAGATCTGCAGATAGTTGAAGTCTTCAATCTCCGAACTGCGGGTCAGATACACCGGATGCTCCTCGTTCAGCGGTTGCCCTGCCACCAGCAGAGCCGAAAGGGAGTAAACCTCGCCTTTGAAGCGCGGGCCGGAGGTTGATTCACAGGAAAACAGGAGGAGTATGGCAAAAAGAGCCAGAAGAAGTAAGATTTTTCTCATGATTTCTACCATTGTACGTTGATGCCCACAAAGGGTAATAAGGGAAACTGGGCACTGTCGTTATGCTTCAGCAGCAGACCGTCTTCTTCCAAGGCCAGAAAGTAGCTGCGGGAGCCGATGTTTTTGCGGTTGAACACGTTGATCACTTCAAGATACGGTTCGATGGAGCCCCACTTGGTGATCCACTCATATTTGGTGCTAAGGTCGAGGCGGATATAGGCTGGCAGCCTTTCTTTGTCGGAATAGCTGTAGATGATCTGAAAATCCTCGCCGTCAAAGTAGATGCGTTCAGGGAGGGAGGTCGGCTGGCCTGTATTGTAGCTGAAGTTGATACCCAGCTTGAGATCGGCGCCAAACACCTGAAACCCGCTATTCTGGCTCACATTGAAGGTTTCCACCAATGAAATGGCGTGTGTGCGGTCGTAGCGGGGATAGAAGTATTCGCTTTGGCCTGTGGCGGGATTGATGTTGGTGCCCTCCATTTTCCTGCGCGTTTGGCTGAGCGTGTAGCCGATAAAGCCCTGCAGCCCCCGCCAATCGTTGCGGAGCATCAGGTCAACCCCATAGGTGTGGCCTTTGCCCACATGAAACACATCTGCCAGGGTGCCGGTGTCGTTGTTCCAGCTAAAATCGGTGGCTACGTTGTATTGCAGCAGGTTGTTATAGCTCTTGTAATAGGTTTCCAGATCAAAGTTGAAGAAGCGGCTCAATTCACGCTTGTAACCCAGAATGTAATGAGCGGAAAGGCCTGGATCAAGGCTTCCATCCAAAGGAATCCACACATCCAGGGGAGTGCTTACTTCCATGGACATCAAAGTCAGATACTGGTGATAGAGGCCATAGTTCAGATACACGCTTTCCCCCTCGCGCAGGCGGCGACGTAAGGACAGACGCGGCTCCAGGTTGACGTAGGCGGCATCCGGCGCTTGAGAGGGACGCACAGAGAGTGTGTGGTACAGGTTTGCCCGCAAGCCGGGCTGCAGGGTCCAGTAGCCGTCTATCTCCCAAACATCCTGCAGGAAAGCCGCCGCGGTGAGCGATGAGACCTTCACGTCGGGCAGCGCGTTCTGCTGGAACTGATAGCTGGTGCCCATCTTCAGCCAGGTGTTGTTCCATTTCAGTTCCAGGCCTCCATCCAGCAGATGCCGGTTGTTCGGTTTCCAACTGAGGAGGGCTTTGGCGGTGAGGTCGTGGATGCCGTTTTTGCGTTCCACGGTTGTTTCGCCCTCTTTGGTGTTCTGGCTGAAGTTGTTGGTGAACTCGCTGCCAGCCAGCACAAATTGGGAAAACAGGCGGGGACTGAAAAGGTGCACCCACTGGGTGGTAAAAGTCTTGTTCCCCCATGCCAAATCCAGGACGGGACCATAATCGAAACTGAGATCATCCCTGCCAAAATATGTGCTGACGCTCAGTTTGTCCATGTCTCCCAGATCCCAGTTCAATTTGAAGTGCCCATCGTAAAAATAGTAATCCGGCAGTTCGTCGTAGAAGGCCTTGAGCAGTTCCACATAGGTTCTGCGTATAGAGCCCATGTAGGAGCCTCTTTGCGAACCAATTTTCCAGGGGCCTTCAAGAGTCGCGGAGGATGAGATCAGGCTCCAGCGGGCGACTCCCTGGTGATGTACGCGGTTGCCTTGACGGTTGAGCACATCCAACACGGAAGACATCCTGCCGCCATACTTGGCCGGATAACCGCCTTTTATCAGTTCCACGCTTTCCACGGCATCGGTGTTGAAGGTGCTGAAGATGCCGCCAAAGTGGTTGGGATTATACACGTCGATGTCATCCAGCAGGATCAGGTTTTGATCGGGGGAACCGCCCCGGACGTAGAGTCCGGAAGAGAAATCGGAGATCGGGGCCACGCCGGGAAGGGTGAGGACCGCGCGGAAGATATCAGCTTCCACCGGAGATACCACGCTCTGGATGTCTTCACTGCCCCGGTGGATCGTGCCGGTGCGGATTTGAGGACCTTCATAGGTGGCTTCCGTTGTGGCGCTTACCACCACCTTGCTTAGTTCCACCGAACTCTTTTCCAGGCTGACATTGACCACTGCGTCCGGGGAATGATCGCTTACCTCAAATTCCACGCTTTTGGGCAGGCTCGAAATCTGGCTGAACTGAAGGGTGTATCGCCCGTGTTCTTTGAGCGTGATCACATAGTAGCCTTTTCTGTTAGTCTGACCGCCGATGCCTGTTCCGGCTACAACTACATTTACGTATTGCATCGGTTCGGCGCTGCCTGACCGGGTCACAAAACCGCTGACGGTAGCCGCAAAGGCACTGGCGCAAAGCAGCAGGCAGCAGAGGGTTGCAGTTAATCGGAGCATAGTTTCCTGACCTTAGTTTCTTTTTTTACAAGCAAAGCTGATTTCAAAAAGTAGCTGTCAACTCCATAATCACAATACCAGCGATTGCTGTCACGTTGATTTTCAGCCACTGTCGGGCGGAGCGTCAACTGGAGATCAAACGGTGATCAACGGAGATGAGTAAATAGGGAGTTAAAAAGAAGAGCCGGAATCACTTCCGGCTGCTCCTTGTATCACAAAAGCCTTGTCTGCTGTCAGTTCAAGACCATTTTGGATGATTTTCTGCCCGACTTGTTACATTCGGTGATCACTTCAATCTCGTCGCCTTTGACCAGCAGGGGAATCTTGTAGAGAAACTCTCCTCCGGTGAGGGAATCCTGGGTGTTGCTGGTTTGGGAGATGATGGTGAGGCCATTGAGCTTGATCAGTATGGTGTTGATATAGTGATCCTGGGCATTTTTGACTTTGTGGTCGAAATTGACAGTCAGCACTTTATCAGCGGCAGTGTATTTGAGGCGGACATTGCCGGCGGGGTGGGCAAGCAGCCCGACACCGAGAGCCAAGAGTATCATGATCAGCAGAGTATACTTCATTTCAAACTCCTCTGGTTTACTGTTTGACTATATTATAAACACTATTCTTGCATTTGACAAGGCAGAGGTGGAAAGCCTATCGTTTCCTGCTCTGCTCAGCCACATGGGCAAACATAGCCTCGAGGGTGTCAAAGCGGTTGAAAAGGTCGATGGCTGCCTGTAACTGTTTATCCATGGTGATGGTAACCTTGTAAGCTTCCTGGTCGCCGTACGCTTTGCGCAGCAACTCGCTTTTCAGCATGGTACGGATATAGGTATCCGCGCTGTCCAGATCGGCTTGAGTGTATTTGATATCCAGGGATTTGGCATAGCCGAGGAAGCGTTGCATCAGTGAATCGGTGATCCTGATATCTTTCTCCACGGTATGGTCGTGTTCCACCATGTAATCCACGGTGAAGTTAAAGAAAGCGTTCTTGCGGCGCAGTTCGGCGCCAAACTGGGTCAGCAGGTCAGATTCTGTTTCGATATCGGGAGTGATGCCTCCGCCGCCGAAGACCTCGCGTTTATTGACCGTGTAATAGACCTGCTTCTTGTTTTTCTCGGCCTCTGCCTCCTGTTCGCTCTTGCTCACTTCCTCGCCTTTGAGCAGCTTGTCGTTGCTCAGTTTGTGGATGCAGCGTCCTGATTTAATGTAATAATAGGCGTTGGTGATCTTGATGCCGTTGCCGTTGGCGAGGGGGAAAAGCTGTTGCACGCTGCCCTTGCCAAAGGTGGGCTTGCCCATCACCAGCCCTTTGTCCCAGTCCTGGATCGAACCAGCGAAGATTTCGGAGGCGCTGGCAGAGGCTTCGTTGACCAGCACCACGACGGGATAGTTGCGGTTCTTGGTCTCAAAGCGGGTGAAATGCTGACGGTTGGCCACAGCGGCGCGGCCCTTGGTTTCCACCACCAGTTTTCCTTTGCCGATGAACTCGTTCACTGTGTCCACAGCCTGATCCAGCAATCCGCCGGGATTCCAGCGCAGATCGATGATCAGGCCGCGGATGTTTTCCTCTTCCAGAGAATTCAGAGCGGTGCGCAGTTCCCGTACGGTGTTCTCGCTGAACTGGCTCATGCGGATGTAGCCCACGCCGTTGTCCAGTTTGAAGTAGTAGGGAACGCTCTTGATCTTGATTGTTTCGCGGGTGATCTTGAACTCCAGAGGATTGGATAATCCTGGGCGGCTGATCGTTATAATCACAGTGGTGCCCACCTCGCCGCGCATGTGTTTGATCGCTTCGTCGGTGCTGAATCCTACCACGTTCACATCGTTGACACGGATGATCCTGTCACCAGCAGTGATGCCCATGCGGTAAGCCGGAGTGCCTTCGATGGGGGAGATGACCGTGATATAGTCTCCCACTTTGTCAATCTGGATACCCAGGCCACCAAAGGAGCCTTTTGTGGCGGTGGTAAAATCTTCGAACTCGGCTTTGGTAAAGTAGGTGGTGTGGGGATCCGTGGAGCCCAGCATGCCTATGATGGCCGCCTTGATCAATTCTTCGTCGCTAAGATCGGTTACATAGTTCTGTTTTAACTTGTTCAGGACATCGCTAAACAATCCCAACTGGGAATACAGGTCGCTGCCGCTGCCGCTGTTCTGTGCAAATGCCGAGGTGGCTCCAAACAGCATGATGGCAGCAAGTATCCAGACGATGGCAATGGTTATTAAAGCTGTTTTCTGTTTTTTATCGTTCACTTGAGACTCCTGTGTGCGTTAAAACTTGGTTGATGATCAGTTTGTGCAGCTCCTGGGGAGGCAAGGTGGCATCCAGCACCACAAAACGCCCCGGCTGTTCTTTGGCAAGCAAAAGATATTGCTGGCGCACCCTCTCATGAAAGGAACGGTCTTCCTGCTCCAGGCGATCCAGTTTGCGGTGCCCGATGCGCGCAAAACCCTCCTCCACAGGGAGGTCGAGCAAAAAGGTGATGTCCGGCACTGTGTTGAAGGTGGAAAATCTGGTCAGCACCGCGATGAAATCCAGGTTTTGATTGCGGGCAGCGCCCTGATAGGCGATGGTGGAATCGTAATAGCGGTCGCAAAGCACTATCTTGCCCTGGCGCAGAGCAGGCAGTATCCACTGGCCGGTATGCTGGGCCCGGCTGGCGCTGTAGAGCAAGAGCTCCGTTTCGCGCAGCATTTCTTTGTTGCCGGGATCCAGCAGCAGAGCGCGAATGCTTTCCGCGATGGGGGGGCCTCCGGGTTCACGCGTCAGCAGCAAGGGTCTGCCAAGCTCTTCCAGCTTTTCCGCCAGCATCTTCATCTGGGTGCTTTTGCCGCTGCCCTCGATGCCTTCAAATGTGACAAATAGACCTTTCATGGTAAGATGGCCGTCCTATATTATCGTATCTATCAGATACAAGTTATCGTTTCTTTCGGGATTGTCGATCAGAAAATGCGCACCGCGGCTTTCCTTGCGCATCAGGGCGCTGCGGATCACGGCGATGGCGATGATTGCCATATTGCGCGTTTCCACCACTTCCTTGCGCACCGCGTTGTGCTGATAAAAGTTATTCACTTCGTTGTAGATGTTCTCGATGCGGGACAGGGCGTATTTGAGCAGGCGGCGGGAGCGGCGGATGCCGACGTAACCGTCCATGATGGTGCCGATGATCTCCCGGTTGTGGGAGATTACCACCCATTCGTTTTCGTTGAACTCATCCATCTGTTTCCAGACCGGAATCTTGGGGAAGTCCACCTCTTCTGTGTTTGAGGGATGGTTACCAGCGCGGTATGCTATCACCAGGGCCTCCAAAAGGGAGTTGGAAGCGAGGCGGTTTGCCCCGTGCAGGCCACTGCAGGCCACTTCCCCGGCGGCAAAGAGGTTGTGGATGTCGGTGATGCCGTCAATGGTTGAAAGTACTCCTCCGCAGAAGTAGTGTGCCGCGGGAGCCACAGGGATCGGATCCATGGTGAAGTCTATGCCGTGCTCCGCAAGGCGTTTGCCAATGTAGGGAAAGTGAGTGCGTAAGACATTGGCGGGAATGTTGGTGGCATCCAGATAGCAGAATTTTTCGCCACGCTTTTTAAGCTCGGCGTCGATGGCACGGGAGACGATGTCGCGGGGGGCAAGATTGCCCCGGGGGTGATAGTTTTCCATGAATGTGCTGCCATCACTGAGCTTGAGCACAGCTCCCTCGCCCCGCACTGCCTCGCTGATGAGGAAGGTTTTGCCTTCGGGGCTCCAGAATGCAGTGGGGTGAAACTGCACAAATTCCATATTGGCCAGACGCGCGCCTGCCAGCCTGGCCATGGCCATCCCGTCGCCTGTGGAGACATCCGGATTGGTGTTGTGTGCATAGATGCGTGAAGCCCCGCCAGTGGCAAGCATGGTTTTGCGGGCGCGAAAGATATGCACTTCATTCGTCTGGATATCCATCACGTAGGCTCCCCAGCAGGAAATACCGGGAATGAAACCATCGTCCTGGACTATATGGTGTTGGGTGATCAGGTCTATGGCGATGCTGTTTTCAAAGATATCGATGTTGCTGTTTTTGCGGCAGCTTTCGGTGAGCGCTTCCATGATCTGATGCCCGGTGGAATCTGCCGCGTAAGCGACGCGACGGTGCCTGTGGCCGCCCTCCATGGTCAGAGAGAGGTTTTCCAGGCGGTTGTCATAGTTTTCGTTTTCCAGGGTAAAATCTGTTCCCAGATCGATAAGGTATTGAATCAGCTTGGGGCCTTCGGTGATAATCTGGCTGATCACCTGGCGCTTGCCCAATTCCGCGCCAGCGATAAAAGTATCCTCACAATGGCCGGAAAACGTATCCGCCTCGTCCAGCACTGCCGCTATGCCTCCCTGGGCATAGTCTGTGTTGCAGTTGAACAAGCCCCGTTTGGTCACAACTGCCACTTTGCCCAAGCGTGAAACCTGCAGCGCGTAAACCAAACCACCAATTCCGCTTCCGATCACCAGAAAATCGTAGTCTCTCAAATCATTTCCCTTTTACAATCATAGCCATTACATAGGCGTCTTCATCTGGCAGGGTGTAATATCCTTTGCGCACCCCAACGCGCCGGAAACCAAACTCTTCATACAAGGCCAGCGCGGCTTGGTTGGAAACACGCACATCCAGATAAAAATGGGTGAATCCTTTGTCTATGAGCTGGTGGAGAGTGTTTTCCAGCAGTTCTTTACCATAACCCTGGCGCTGATAAGCGGGGTCGATCGCCAGATTGATGATCACGCTTTCATCGATTACATTGTGATACATTATATAACCCACCAGGGTGGCGTCTTCACAAATCACCCAGGATTCCCCGAAGTCTGTGCTGGTAAAGGCATTTTCCGGCCAGGGACTGCTGAACACCTGGTGTTCGATCTTCAACACGGCGGGCAGATCATCCTGACGCATTGGGCGGGTTATTCTCAATTGGAATTCCTGCTACATCTTTTCAGGGGCGCTGATGCCCATCAGGTCCAGACAGATAGCCAGCACGTTTCTCACTGTATCTATCAATAGCAGGCGTGCCTGAGAAA
Organism: Candidatus Cloacimonadota bacterium; assembly: GCA_035420965.1. GTDB lineage: Bacteria > Cloacimonadota > Cloacimonadia > Cloacimonadales > Cloacimonadaceae > Syntrophosphaera. The sequence continues at coordinate 13,664 of DAOLWC010000018.1, forward strand.
GTTCCTTGTCCTTGCCTCCAACCACCTGGTATTTGTTGTAGAAGCGGTGGAAAAGGCCACAAAGCTCCTCTGTGTAGGTGGCAAGGCGGTGAGGTTCGCGGAATTCCGCAATCAGTTCCAGCAGTTCAGGTAAATCGGTGAGTTTCTGGATCAGAGCCAGTTCTTCGGTTTTACCCAGTTTTCCGCAGAGTTCCTTTTTGAAGGTTCTGGGCAGAACCTTGTCTTTTTTGGCCTTCTTGATAATGCTGCAGATGCGGGCATGGGCGTACTGGCAGTAATAGACCGGATTCTCGCTGTTTTGTTGCAGAGCGAGTTCCAAGTCGAAGTTTAAATGAGCATTGGCCTTTCGCGCGATAAAGAAATAGCGAGCAGCGTCTTTTCCCACCACACCCACAAGGTCGTCCATGGTGACAATCTTGCCGGCTCTTTTGCTCATCTTGACCTTTTCTCCGCTCTCAAATAGGTTCACCTGTTGCAGGAAGATGATTTCCAGCATGTTTTCATCGTACTTGAGGGCTTGAAAGGCCGCTTTCAGCCTGGGCACATAACCATGATGGTCCGGACCAAAAATGTCTATCAGTTTGGTGAACCCTCTTTGGATTTTGGTCAGGTGGTAAGCCAAATCGGGAACGAAATAGGTGATCGAGCCATCGCTTTTCATAAGCACGCGGTCTTTATCGTCACCGAATTTGGTGGAGCTGAACCAGATGGCGTCTTCTTTTTCATAAGTGCAATCGGCCTCGGTAAGGTAGCTGAGAACCTCTTCCACCATGCCTTCCATGCGCAGAGTCTTCTCGGAGACCCAGCTTTCAAAGGTAACCCCAAATCTTTCCAGAGATTGCCGTTGCATCTCAAGCATCTCGTTAAGAGCAAATTCTTTAAGGTGTTCAGTGCGCTCTTTTTCAGGCATCATAAACACCCGCACTCCCTCGGTGGCGTTGAGTTTGTGGGCTAGGTGCTTCACATATTCTCCATGATAGGCATCATAGGGAAATTCGCCGATGTTTTCACCGTGTATCTCGCGCAGTCTGAGTTCCAGGCTTTCCGCCAGGATATCAACCTGATTACCTGCGTCATTGATATAGAACTCACGCGAGGGTTGGTAGCCAACCTTCTTCATGATACGATAAAGAGTATCTCCAAACGCGGCTGCTCTGGCACTGACAATATTCAAAGGACCGGTTGGATTCGCACTGACAAATTCCAGCAATACTTTCTCTTCCTTGCCGAACTCAGAGTCTCCAAAGCTCTGCTCCGCTTTGTGGATTTCCCACAGCATGTCATGATACAGCGCCTTGGACAGATAAAAATTCAAGAATCCGGGGCCAGCAAGTTCCACCTTCTTGTAAAACTTATTCTTCTTCAATTCCTTGATCAGCTTTTCAGCCAGCACCTTGGGGGATGTCTTGTTTTCTTTGGCAAGGATCATGGCCGCATTGGAAGAATAGTCTCCATGGTCGGCCAGATTGGGTATCTCAACCGTGAACTCGCGCTGCTGGCTGAGGTTCAGGTCCTGTAATATTTTACAGATGTTATCATGTATTAGGTGTTTTATCATGCGGAAGCTCTTCCTTGTTATGGCTTGAAAGCTGTTCAAATAACTGGTCTATCTTGTAGAAATTGCGTTTATCAGGCAGGAAAATATGCAAGATCACATCTCCCAGATCGACCAGGATCCACTGCCCAAACTCCAGCCCGGCTTTGCCGAGTACGCTCAGTTTGTGTTCCTTGGCCATATCCAGCACATGGTTTGCGATAGCTTTGTTGTGCAGATCGGCATTACCTTCGCATACAACGATCGCATCAGCATAGTCGATGATGTCTTCCACATCGTACACGCGGATGTTTTCCGCTTTCTTGTCGTTCAGCCATGTCAGGATGGCTTCGAGCTTGATATTGTCAGACAATATCTCCTCCACTTACTTCAATCTCATACATATACACTTGCGGCTTTCTCTAATCCTTCATATAATCTTTAAAATCTTCACCCAGGATGATTGTGAACTGGACATCCGACTCTGGGTTGCGCGCAATTGTGAAGCGCTGGATACCAGTCATCCTTTGCAGGCGTCGCAGGTCTTGCTCATCTCCGTTGTTGAGAACCAGCACCGATTTGTTGTATATAGGATAGGGTGTACTGCTTACCCTTAGCACGTCAATATTCTTATCCTTGACATACACGCTGTAATCTGCCGCCAGCTTTTCGATGCCACAACCATTGCTAACTTCCACCCGAATAGCCGGCAAGCTTTCCTCGTCGTCTTTATTACGCCCGAGCAAACCAAACACTCCGGTAAAATACGCCAGCAAAGCCAGAGCTATCAGCAAGGCCAGAATCAGCAGATAGCGCCAGGGACGCTTGGGGGTCAAGTTTTCAGAAACACCGTTTATTGTCAAATTCAATGTATTATTCCTTGCCATCCAACAAGTTGGCAAACGCATCCCGTAGAGAGGAAAAGCTTGTCTCGAAAGCCTCGGGTATCACCCTTTGGCCGCCGATCACAGTCATAAAATTGCAATCTCCGCTCCAGCGGGGAACCATGTGCAAATGCAGATGCTCGTCGATACCGGCTCCAGCCGCCCTTCCCAGGTTCATTCCTAGATTGACTCCTTCGCAGGCATAGACAGATTTGAGGGCTATCTCGGCTTGTTGTGCCAGATGCCCCAATTCTGCCAGCTCTTCCGGTGTTAGCCCGGAAAGCGAAGCGCAATGCCTGTAGGGAACCAGCATGATATGCCCGTTGTTGTAGGGATAGCGGTTGAGCATGGCATAACAGAATTTGCCCCGGTAGAAGATCAGGTTTTCGGCATCCGCTTCGGTATCCTGCCAGCGGCAAAGGATGCAATCTTCCGGCTTGGGTGAGCGGATATATTCTGAACGCCAGGGTGAAAATAGGTATTCCTTATTCATAGGGATCTTCGATGAATTGCTCGCGCAGACCCAGGATGTGTCCTTCCGGAACGTGCGCGTGAACCAGGATGTTGTGTCCTTCCAGGATGCAGTCTTCGCTGATATAGCTATCGGAAACGAGGCTGTTCGGCCCGATCGAGCATCCTGTCCGCACTGTTGTCTTTCCTTTCAGGATGCAGTTTTGGAAGATCTCCACATCCGGCTCGATGGCAACTTCATCATCGATATACACGGTATTGGGATTGTGGATCACCACCCCGTTGTTCATCCATTTGCGGCGGATTCTGTCCACAAAGAGGTCTTCCAGTTCCGCGAGTTGTTCCTGCGAATTGACTCCAGCCACCTCCATCAGATCTTTCAGAACCACAGAGGACACGGTCTTGCCCGTGGAATGCAGTATGGAAACCACGTCTGTGAGATAGTATTCATGCTGTTGGTTGGCGTTGGATATCTGTTTCAGGGACGCAAACAGGTCTTCAGATTTGAAGCAGTAGATCCCCGTGTTCCATTCTTTGATGGCGCGTTGTGTTTCGGAAGCGTCTTTGTATTCCACAATACCCATCACCTGTCCCTTGTCATCCCGCAAGATGCGCCCATACTTGCCGGGATCGTCAAGGAAAGCGGTGAGGACGGTGCAGGAAGCCTGGCTGCGCAGATGCTGCTGATACAGGCGGGATATAGTTTCGCGGCCAAGCAGGGGAACGTCGCCGCATAAAATCAAAACATCATGTCCATGATCATGGAAGATAGGTTCCGCCATCATCACCGCATGACCGGTGCCCAGTTGTTCGGTCTGTTCGACAAACTCCAACCTTTCATCTTCCTCGAGGCAGGCTATCACGCTTTCTTTTTGGAAGCCTACCACTATGCATACACGCAGGCATTCTGAATCCAGCGCCAGATCCACGACCCTTTGGATCATGGGTTTTCCAGCGATGGGGAAAGTTACTTTGGCCCGGGTCGATTTCATCCGGGTGCCTTTACCTGCAGCAAGGATCACAGCTGCGAGGTTGTTCATTACATATCTCCTTATGATTCTATTTCTTGTATTAATGTATCAATGTTTTTGTGCAGCACAGGATGCTCCAGATCGGGAGCCAACTCTGCTAACAGCCTGAGCGCAAAAAGCCTGCGATGCATTTCGGGATGTGGCACGGTCAGTTTGTCGGTGTTGATGACCATATTTCCATACAACAGGATATCGATGTCGATCAGGCGTGGTCCCCACTTCTCCTTACGCACTCTGCCCAGCTTTTGTTCTATCTCCAGGGCTGCTTCCAGAAGCTCCAAGGGCGAGAGGGTGGTTTCAATTTCCAAGACCTGGTTATGGAAACAAGGCTGGTCTATCTTGCCCCAGGGTTTGGTTTTGGCAATGCTTGAACCTCTCAGGATTCGGATTCCCGGTCGCGCTGCCAGTTCCAGACACGCTTTATGTATGTGCTCCTGGGGTTGTTCAAGATTTGCGCCGAAGCAGAGGAAGGCATTCATGAGCGGGTCCGGAAAAGCTCTACTTCCACCGATCTCAGACTGCCCGGGATGGGCACCGAGGGTTTCTGGATGCAGAGCCTTACTTGCTGGATCAGCGGAAAGTCTGCCAGCAGTTTGGTGGCCAGTGTATTGGCGCAATCTTCAAGTAGTAGAAACTGGTTGGTTTCCATCACTGTTTTGATTTCCTGATAAACCTTGGTATAATCTATGGTATCATCAAGGCATCTGATACGGTCGTCGATTTGGGGGTCTGTAAAGAGTTGTGCCGTTACTATAAAGCGTTGTCCCAGTTTCCGTTCTTCATCGTGAAGTCCGTGAAAACCATAAAAAACCATCTCATTCAACCTGATGATCACAATTTCCTTCCTATGCTTACCTGTATTTTACTACCAATCTTCCTATCCAATAGCCTGATAATATAAAAGCTAAGTGCCATGGCTCCGAAAGCAATAAGGATAGATGGCAATTCTGCCAGCCAGCGGGAGGCCAGCCAATAACCCAAAAAGAGAAACGTAAGAGGCAGCAGAAACACCAATATGGCGGATAATACCCGGTTGCCGGGAGCAATATTCAATTGCACCAGATCGCCCTCCCGTAGCTGCAGATCGGTGATTATCTCAAACACCGCGGGAGTGCTTTTGGCAAAACACATACCTTGCATGGAGCAACTCTTGCAGCCTCCGCCCCGCGTAATTTCCACCTTTACCCGGTTGCCCCGCACCTCAATCACGGTGCCCACGTCTTCAGGCAGTTCTTCGCTCATTTCTTCATTACCTTGTCTGGATTACCTGCTGCCAACCGGGCCAGTATCGTGCTACTGGAAAGCCCTTCCTTAAAAGGCAGGCTGTGGACTTCACCGCCCCTGCTTAAAACAAAATCCGAGCCTACAATATCTCTCACAGCCCAGTCTCCGCCTTTTACAAGGATATCCGGACAGATCAATTCTATCAGTTCAGATGGCGTATCCTGTTCAAAGATCACCACGCAATCCACGCATTCCAGCGATGCCAAAACCAAAGCCCGTTCTTGCTGAGGGATGACCGGGCGGCTGCTGCCCTTGAGCCTGGATACGCTGGAATCGCTGTTGAGCCCGACAATGAGACGGTCTCCCAGTTTACGGGCTTCTTCCAGATAGCATACGTGGCCAGCATGCAGGATATCGAAGCAGCCATTGGTAAACACTATTTTGCGCCCCTGCTTGCGCCAGTGTTCAAGCAGAGAGGGAAGCTCTTGCCAGGTTTTGATCTTAGCGCTGCTCATTGTAGCTCTTCAGCAGTTCGTCCGGGCCTACGCTGGCTGTGCCCACGATGCCGCAGGCGACTCCGGCGGCATGATTTGCCACTTTTGCCGCCAGATGGATGTCCGCGCCGCTCACGTAAGCCAGGGTCAGGGCGCTGATAACGGTGTCGCCGGCTCCGGAAACGTCAAACACTTCCCGGGCAGCGGTTGGCAGGTGCCTGGCTTGTTTGCCGCCGTCGAAAACATACATTCCCAGGCTGCCTCTGGTCACGATCAGGTTTTTGATCTGCATGTCGCCGCGCAATTGGCTGGCAGCATCCAGGAACGCATCCTCGCTTTCAAATTCCATATCCAGAATGTCCTGTAATTCGCGGAAATTAGGCTTGAAGATATCCACTCCCCGATACTGCCTGATATTCTTGTGCTTGGGATCCACGGCCACCGGGATTTGCAAACTCGCTGCCAGCTCCAAAGCCCCGGAGATCACCTCCCTGGTCAACACTCCCTTGTTGTAATCTTCAATGATCAGCGCCTGGCAGCCTGGAAGCAGCTTGCGCAATCTGTCAAGGATGGCTGTCCGGGCTTCGTTTCCCAGGTCAATTTTGGTCTCGCGGTCGATGCGTACGATCTGCTGGTTTGTTGCCACGATCCTGGTCTTCAGAGTTGTCCTTCTGTTCGGGTCGGCGATCAAACCATCAGTTGCCAGGCCTTTATGCTCCATCAGTTGTTTCAGATCTTGCGCCGCGCTGTCTCTGCCGGTAACGCCAAGGAGGATGGCATCCCCGCCCAGGGATTTAACGTTCAATGCCGCGTTAGCGGCGCCACCCAGGCGGAACTCCTCTCTCTGAGCTTCCAGGACAGGCACGGGCGCTTCGGCGGAAATGCGCTCCACTTTGCCCCAAATGTAATGATCCAGCATGATGTCGCCCAGAACGAGAACGCGCTGCTTGCCAAACTTTGCCAAAAGCTCCCTGATCATGATCTCTCCAGAGGATACTGGCCGTTGAAACAGGCGTAGCAATATTCGTCCGGATTGTGCAGGCAATCCCTCAGTTCATCCAGTTCCAGATGCTTGAGGCTGTCGACCCCGGTTCGTTGCCGTATCTCTTCCAGGCTGAAGCGGTTTGCCACCAGCTCTTCAGGGTGGGGCGTGTCGATGCCGTAATGGCAGGAATGGCACACCTGGGGTGAGCCGATGCGCAAGTGTATCTCAGCCGCTCCAGCTCTTTTGATTATCTTCACTATTTTTCGGATGGTGGTTCCCCTCACGATCGAGTCGTCGATCAACACTACTCTTTTGCCTTCAAAGAAGTTGGGCAGGGCGTTGAATTTCTGATGCACGCTCTCGTCGCGGATGGTCTGTTCCGGTTTGATAAAGGTTCGTCCGACATAGTGGTTGCGGATCAGTCCTATGGAAAGCGGGATGCCTTTTTCTGCCGCGTATCCCACCCCGATAAAGTTAGACGAGTCCGGCACGGGCACCACGCAGTCCGCCTGCAGGTCAGGGTCTTTTTGGGCAAGCCGTGCGCCGATTCTTTCTCTCACGGCAAACACGTTTTCGCCAAAATGGAAACTATCCGGACGTGAGAAATAGATATGTTCAAAACTGCAATAGGCATTGCCGAGCCGTTCCCGGTAGAGATTGGGATCGTTTTCCAGAACCGTGGTTCCCTCGCTGTTCACCCTGATGATTCCGGCTGGCGGCACTTCACGCCGCTCCAGCACACCCAGGATGTCCAGTACGCAGCTTTCGGAGGCCACCACCACCGCCCCTTCCCGGGTTTTGCCCCAAACCATGGGCCGGATGCTGAGCGGATCGCGAAACATGTAGAGTTCGTTGCGGGTGCAGAATACACTGGAATACGCGCCTTTGATATCGCGCATCAACAAGCGGATGGCGTCGGCAATCCCCTGTCCTTGGGAGATTTGCCAGGCAATGTATTTGACCAGCAGTTCGCCATCGTTGTCGCTGTTAAAATAGACGTTTTCCGCCTCTAGTTTTGCCCTCACTGCAGCATAGTTGACAAGGTCGCCGTTACTGGCAAGGGCATAAGATGGGCCGAAAAGAGTCTCCACCAGATGGGGCTGTGAGTTGAAGCGGGTGGCGCTGCCTTTGGTGGGATAGCGTACGTGGCCGATAGCCAGGCTTCCGGGCAGGGAAGCCAGCACATCTTCGTGGAAAACATCCTTCACCAGGCCCATGCTCTTGTGCAGCCTCACCACCTTGCCATCGCTCACAGCCATGCCGCAGCTTTCCTGGCCCCGGTGTTGCTCGGTAAACAGCCCCAGTGTCGCAAGATTGGCCGCTTCAGGGCTGCCGAATACGCCTATGATCCCGCACATCAGCTTTTTCCTTTGCTGGAAAAACTCAGCTTGTTCTCACGTTTTTCAAGCAAGCGCAGGATGTTTTCCTGATGCTTGTAGATGACCAGCGCCGCCACCACCATGGTGAACCACGGAATGGAAGGAGCTCCGGAATGATACCAGTTCCAAAAGAATTGGGCCAGGCAGAGAAACAGCACCCCTGCCACGGATGCCAGGGAAACATAGCGGGTGAGAGCCACAATCAGCACAAAGAATATCAGGGTGGCAAAAAGCGGAACGGGAGCAGCATAGATGAACACGCCTGCTGCAGTGGCAACGCCCTTGCCTCCCCTGCCTCCCAAAAAGATGGAGTACATGTGCCCCAAAATGACCGTCAGAGCGGGCAACAGAGCCACGAAAAGATCAATGGGGCCGTCGAACAGAGCAGGGAAACTGGCGGGGATCACGCGCAAGCAGAGCCAGGCCACACAGAAGCCTTTGAGAAGGTCAAACAGCAGCACCAGGACTCCGGTTGCCGTGCCGAACTGGCGCAGGGCGTTGGTGGCTCCAATATTGCCGCTGCCGCCACTGCGGATGTCCTTACGGTGCAGCAGCCTGCCAAGCAGGTAACCAAAGGGGACGCTGCCCAACAGATAGCTGGCAACGCATACGATTAGCCATAGAAGCGGGAAAGTCATTGTTCCAACTCGCTTTCTTTTTTACCTTTAAAAATCAATTTGATGCTCACGCCTTCGAAAGAGAACATATCCCTGATCTGATTTTGCAGATAGCGTCGGTAGTTCTCGCTGATCAGGGCGGGTTTATTACAGAAAAAGACGAAGGTTGGAGGTTTGACTCCCGCCTGGGTCACATAGTGAATCTTGACATGTTTGCCGGTGCTGTGGGTGGGTGGGCGGCGCTCCACAACCTGTTCCATAAAGCGGTTCAGTTCGCTGGTGCTGATCCTCTTTTTGCTTTCTTCCTCGATTTTGACCACCTGTTCCATCACCCGGTTGATGCGCTGGCTTGTTCTGGCGGAGATGAACAGCACCGGCGCGTATTGCAGAAACGGCATCTGCTCGTGCAGATTGGCTATGAATTTGCCAGTGCTGCCGCTATCCTTTTCCACCAGATCCCATTTGTTGAAGACCACCATCACTTCCTTGTGCCTGCGTTTGGCATAAGAGGCGATCTTTACATCCTGGGCGGAAATGGGCTCATCGGCAGCCAACACGATCACCACCACATCCGAGCGGTCCACCGCTTCGATGGTGCGCATCACGCTGTAATACTCCACTCCATAGTTTACCTTGGTCTTGCGCCGCAGCCCGGCAGTGTCGATCAAAACATACTCATTCCCATGATAGCGGAAGACGCTATCGATGGCGTCCCGCGTGGTGCCGGGCACATCCGTCACGATCTGTTTTTCCTGCCCTAAAAGCAGGTTGACAATGGATGACTTGCCCACGTTGGGTTTGCCCACCACGGCTATCTTGACGCGTTCGTCAGCGGCTTCATCCGCCACATCTTTGGTTTCCGGGATCAGTTTGAGAAGCTCATCCAGAAAATTTCCGGTATTGCGTCCCTGGCTGGCTGAAATAGGGAAGGGGTCGCCATAGCCAAGCTGCAAAAAGTCGTAGAGTTCCCACTCATATTTATCGCTGTCAGTTTTATTGGCCACCAGCATTACCTTATCCCTGTGGGGATAGAGGATGCGGGCTATTTCACGGTCGATGTCGGTGCTTCCGGTTTGAGCGTCCACCATGAAGATGATCAGGTCGGATTCATCGATGGCCAGAATGGCCTGATGCCGGATCATCTTGTCCATCGTTTCGCCGCTGTCAAAAACTATACCTCCGGTATCAACCAGCTTGAAAACCTTGCCGTTCCATTCCACGTCTTCATATTTGCGGTCTCGCGTGATACCCGCTTCCGGATCCACAATGGCCACCCGCTTACGGCATAAGCGGTTGAATAACGTGGATTTGCCCACGTTGGGGCGTCCCACTATGGAGACAACGTGTTTCCTCATTGTGCTTTTCTCATTTCAAGCTGATTTTTGGCGCAAGTCTTTTCTCTGCCGCTATTTTGTCAATGGCTTAGTGGCTCGCGAGGACGGATGGCGCGCCAGGGGGATTCCGGTTCTATCAAATCGCTTGGATTCAGGAGCAGACTTCAGCCGCCAGGCCGCCTGCGGTGAGCTGGGAAAGATAGAGGTCAGGGCAGGCGTTGATCTCCAGGATCACCGGCCCGTTGACAGACATCGCCACGTCCCATCCGGCGAACTCCAGTTCGTGGAAGGCGTGGCACGCTCTTTCAACCAGGTCTTTCAGTTCTTGCCAGCGCTCCACCGTCACGTCTTCAAAGCGGACTCCGCTGTTGGGATGCGCCTCATAACTCAGCGTGTCGTAAAAAGCTGTGCCCACCCTGCCCAATCTGCCAGTTTCCAAGTCCACATTCAAGGCCAGGCCGCCCTTGTGTATGTTGTCCACCACCTGGCCGTCCCTGCCAAAGCGGATACTGGCGGCCAGTAGCTTTACCTGGCCTCGTTGGTAACGGCTCAGCACCCTGATCGAGTTCACCGAATCGGGATAGACCTGGTTCAGGGATTCGCATTGCTCAACGCCGGGCTGCAGGATGAACGGGCGTTTTCCGCAGCGCTTCCTGATCTGCTGGGCGGATAATATCTCGTCGCCGCGTTTGTAGTTGCCCCCGCCGTCGGAGTCGTAGGCATAGATATCCGTACCAAACCTACCCACGCTGTATTTGAGGATCAATCTGCCTGATTTCTGGCTTTGGATCAGGGCGTCGGCGGCGCTATCCGTCAGAGGCTGGCCATCCGCGCTGTAAAAGCGTTTGCCCCTGTATTTGAGGATAATGCCCGGATGCGGAAGGCCATAGCGGTCCATCAGGTCGGCAAACAGACTTTTATCCGTGCAGATAATGCTGTAATTGTGTGGAATGTGGGCTCGCCGCGAAATCATCCACCAAATGAGGGGAGGCACGTAGCTCTTCATTTGGGCAAGGCTGAGCTTGTTGCCCTTCGCAAACATCCGGTGCTGGAAATACTGCTGCGGAAAGGTGCGCCAATGCAGGTTGAGGGCCACGTACTCCCTGATCTGCCGCGCCAGGGGCTTGCGTGGCTTCACCATCCTGTAGCTGTGGACGCACTCCCCCAATATGGAGTAAAACCCCTTGATCCTTTCAACGTAAGTTCTGATTATAAACATACTGTTTTCCATCGCTTTTTGTATGGCATGCCATGGTTGCTCATCTTTTCCACCGCTTGTCTTCAGTCAAGAAAAACCGCATCACCCCAGTTTGTTTGATAATGTCCACAAATTACACGAATTATGAAGGGTGGAAAGGTGGAAAGGTGGAAAGGTGATATGGTGGAAAGGTGAAATGGTGGAAGGTGAAATGGTGGAAAGGAGCCCTGAAAACAAGCACCCCAGACCATACTCCGTGTCATCCCGGGCAGACGGGGCCCCTCTGGGGTGGCTGACCCGGGATCCAGTCTTTTAGAAACGTCCACGAATTACACAAATTAACACGAATTAAAGAGCAGGATTGGGGCAAGTGTCCAGCCAAAAAACAACCACCCAACACCGAAACAAAGCCCCCCAGACTACCAACCGTGTCATCACGGCCTGAGAGCCGTGATCCAGTCTTTTAGAAACGTCCACGAATTACACGAATCACGAATTAAAGAGCAGGATTGGGGCAAGTGTCCAGCCAAAAAACAACCACCCGACACCGAAACAAAGCCCCCCAGACTACCAACCGTGTCATCACGGCCTGCGAGCCGTGATCCAGTCTTTTAGAAACAACCACCCGACACCGAAATAAAGCACACCAAACCGCAAAACCGTGTCATCCCGGGCAAGCCGGGGGTCCTCGACGGATCGGCAACGATACGTTGGGGTGAGATAGCTTGACCCGGAATCCAGTCTTTTAAGGCTTCAAACAACCACCATAAACATCACCTGATAAGGGTAACCTTTTTACTCAACGCCCCTATGCCATTGACCTTCAGGTTGAGAATGTAAACACCGCTGGAACACTGCCTGCCAGCTTCATCCCTGCCATCCCAATAGCTGAACTGCTCATCCGCCTTGCCGGGATCAAGCGGGATGCTCCTGACCTTTTGTCCCTTGATGTTGTAGATTTCTATGCTTGCGCTTGTTACCCTTTCTTTGCCATTGCACCGATTGGAGGGCAGAATAACCTTGAGATTGGTAAAAGCAATAAAGGGATTGGGATAGGCGGCAAGCTTCGGGGCAGGAAGTTCCGGAACAACCGGATCGTCACTGTCCACCCATGGCTCCGAGCCGTACTCATAACAGCCCATGTCGATGCGACCGTCCCAGATGCGCCAGTTGCCTGCCAGATCGTAAGGAAGCAGACCAAGGCCCTCCGTGTCCGGAGTCCCGCCGTTGATGCAGGGTGAGGCGGCGGAAAGGCTGTAATAGAGCGGATCGTTGGTATCATCACCACCCAGAAAGAGAGGGTTGCCAGTGATATTGGTATCAGAGTAGTTAATTGTACAACCAATCCATGGCCAAATATCGCTATAACCATTCCGGATCAGGTTGTTTTCGAGGGTCAATGTAGTGGGGATACCTGTCCCATCCATGGGATTGATGGCGATTTCCTTGGACCTGTTGTTATAAAATATGCAGTTGGAGATTGTTACATTCCCATTTACCATCAGAGCTTCGCCGTTACCGGTATGCCCGGAAAAGGTGCAATTGGTGAAGTGCATTTCCGGGTATTCATGTCCTGCTATAAACACTCCTCTTACGTTACAATTAATATCAGAAAACAGGCAATTCCTCAGATTATAGAGTTGCACACCAGATGGATTACTCATACTGCCAAAACTGATAGCCCCTGCGTCATCATCCGCCATTGACAGGTTGGTGAAGATTGTGTTTTCAATAGTTACGTTTTCTCCTAACGCTACCCATATTAAAGGCTTTGCCCACACTTGATTACTGGTATATGTTGATGCTGCGTTTCTGAAAACTGAGTTCCGGATTGTTCCGGTGATGTAGCCATCAGTAAATAGCAGACCTTTCTCATCCGTTGTAATATTCTCTATTAATATGTTATCCCATAATATATTGGAAGCGCGTGTAATGTTTATCACTGCAAACAAATCCGGACTCAGTTCATACATTCTCAGGTTCCTCAGATGCAATGATTCCTCCTTATGACCCCAAATAGCACAACTGTTGTTTGAACTTGCAGTTGTGATGGACAGATCCTCGAGACTGGCGTGACTCTGATAGAAACTGGTGAAGACTTTTAACGCATTGTATTGGACGTTGGCATAAGCAGGGTCCATTTCACCCACTACCTGAGTATCTTCAATCCCCGCACCCCTGACCCTTACCCAGCTTTTCAGGGGAATTGGAAACACCTGCTGGTTGGCGGTACGGGAATAGGTGCCCGGAAGCAGGTGCACCGTCTTAGGGTTCGAACTGTCGGAAGCAACCCTGTAGATTGCCGTTCTGATTGTCTTGAGGGCTGTCGCGGGACTCAATCCGTCATTGGCGTCGTCTCCCTCCGGAGACACGTAGAGGTCGTGGTTAATCTCCTGGTGATGGAACGCCTGGGCGTCGATGGTTAGTTCAAACTCATTGCCATAAGCCCTGTAAGCCGCGGCATAGAAACTGCTGGGATTGGCTACCGTGAACATTTCGAGGGGAATGCTCAGGTCGTTGTTGATCGAGTGGGCAACTATATCCTGCCCCGCCCCGGCTGTGTTGTTGTATATGGAACAGCGGTTCACCGGATCAAAGGTAACGTTTACTGATCCCATGTAACCATAGATATATATACCGCCACCCATGCGATAGGCATAATTATCATAGATTCTTACCCCACTCAGGTATATAGACCCCATGCCGACATTAATTCCTGCTCCATCTAATGAGCTGTTGCCGAAAACATAACAATTCTCAAATCTTGATAAGGAGTTAGGATACAAAAAGACTCCCCTCCCATGAGTCAAAGAGAATCCTCTCACCAGTACATTCTGGATGTTTTCCATGATCCTCAGGCAAAGACTATTGCCGTTGCCATCTATTATTGTGGATTCGATATAATCGGGGTTGTTAGTGAGATACTCCTGGCTAAATAAGTATATGTTATTTGTGCCAATAATTACACTCTCACAGTATCTCCCAGGATAAACAAGCACGGAATCTCCAGGGCTGGAAGCATTGATAGCAGCTTGAATGCTTGTATATTGCCCTGCTCCAGAGATATCGACTATTCTGGTTATGGCACGCAGCCCCATGCCCATCAAACACAAGAGCCCGGCTATGATCCATCTATATCTTTGCATGTCAACTCCCATAAGCGGGGAGGGCGTAAGGCTGTGCCCCAGATGCTGGCGCAAGACTCCACCCCTTGTTTTTACGGCTCTTTGAGGGCATACGGCACTCCTCGTTACTAACAATCTTATTATTGCAAAGCTACTAAGCGCATTTTATCATCTGATAAATACAGGTCAAGCTCTTTTTTCTCTTTGTCGGTATTTGTGGCTGACGCTGCATGATACTCTTTCGTTTGCAGTTTCATACTTTGCTTTCTTTAAGCGTGACACTCTTGCGCGTGTGTTTTCATAAATGGCTCTCTGTCCGCATGAAGTCCATTGAGCCCAAAGCGTCTGGT
>DAOLWC010000019.1:0-25120 GCA_035420965.1 Candidatus Cloacimonadota bacterium
AGAAGAAAGCTTTTCAGCCAGCCCGGAAGCAAACCAAGCTAAACTAAAAAACCGCATCATCACGGCCTGCCGGGGTCCCCGCCGAAGCGCGCAGTGGTTTGGTGGGGTGGATAGAGCCGTGATCCAGTGCCCAGGGTGGCAAAGTCCGTTTGCCACAGAGACCGGAGGTCTCTTCCAGACAGGCAACTCCGTTGCCTCTGCCGAACAGACTTCGGCAGCCCTTATATTATCCGCGTAAATCTGCGTGAACCGCCTGAGCCGGGACCCAGTCTTTTGAGTCTGGTGTGATCTGTTTCGGGGTTCATTTCGCTATTTCACCCTTCCACAGACTTTGCGGTGCTTTCCAGTTGACAATAAATCCGGTTTTTAGGGATGGTTCAGGCAGGAAATTATGTGGAGACCAGATGAGTAAGAAAGAGCGTACCGCGATCCAACCGACCCGGGAGGAAAACTACGCGGAATGGTATCAACAGGTGATCAAGGCGGCCGATCTGGCCGAAAACAGCGATGTGCGTGGCTGCATGGTGATCAAGCCCTGGGGCTACGCGATTTGGGAAAACATCCAGCACTCCCTGGATGAGATGTTTCGGGAGACAGGACACAGAAACGCTTATTTTCCCATCTTCATACCCAAGAGTTTTTTTGAAAAAGAGGCGGAACACGTGGAAGGTTTTGCCAAGGAATGCGCGGTTGTCACGCACAGCCGTCTGGAACATGACGGGCAGGGGGGCCTGAAGGCGGCTGGAGAGCTGACCGAGCCATACATCGTGAGACCTACCAGCGAGACAATAATTGGCTCCTCCTTCGCAAAATGGGTTAATTCCTACCGGGACCTGCCCCTCAAGATCAATCAATGGGCAAACATCGTGCGTTGGGAAATGCGTACCCGCCTGTTTCTGCGCACCACGGAATTCCTGTGGCAGGAAGGGCACACGGTGCATGAGACCAGAGAAGAAGCCATGGACGAGACCCTCACGATGCTGGACGTTTATGCCCATTTTGCCCATGAATACCTTGCCATTCCCGTGATCAAGGGCGAGAAGACGGAAGGGGAGAAATTCCCCGGCGCGGTGAACACCTATTGCATCGAAGCCATGATGCAGGACAAGAAGGCCCTGCAGTCGGGCACCTCGCACTTTTTGGGACAGAACTTTGCCAAAGCCTCCAACATCCGCTTCCAAAACAGGGAAGGCGAGTTTGACTTTGCCTGGACGACCTCCTGGGGAGTTTCAACCCGTTTAATCGGAGCTCTGATCATGGCCCACAGTGACGACAATGGCCTGGTGCTGCCTCCCAGGATCGCTCCCGCGCACGTGGCCATCATCCCCATCTACCGCAGCGAAGAAGAAAAAGCAGCCGTGCTGGGTCTGGCCAAACAGATAGAAGAATCTCTGAAACACCAGCATTTTGACGGTATCAGGATATACACAGAGCTGGACGACCGCGAACTGACTTCCAGCGAACGAAACTGGTATTGGATCAAGAAAGGAATTCCGCTCAGGATCGAGATCGGGCCCCGGGATGTCGCGTCTCAGAGCGTGATGCTCGCGCGCCGGGATCAGGAACCAAGGGATAAACAATCTGTCCCTGTGGCTGATTTGATCGCAACGATTCTGAAAGTGCTGCCCGAGATGCAGGCCAATCTCTATGAGAGAGCGCTGCGTTTCCGCGATGAGAATATTGTAAAAATCGATTCGCGGGAGGAGTTTTATGCCTTTTTCACACCCCAGAACGCCGCGCAGCCTGAGATCCACGGCGGCTTTGCCAGCTCGCACTGGTGCGGAAACGAGGCCTGCGAAGAAAAGATAAAGGACGATCTGAAAGTAACGATCCGCTGCATACCCTTCGATGCCAAGGCTGAAGAAGGAGCTTGCATCTGTTGCGGCAAGGCATCAACGAGGCGGGTCTTCTTTGCTAAATCCTATTGACGGGTAAATGAGAAACAGCGCCATCATATCCATAGGCAACGAGATTCTGCTTGGCAAAACGGTGAACACCAATCTTGCCTGGCTGGCCTCCGAACTGGCGGCAATGGGTTTGCCCGTGGAGTGCTCGGTAACGGTCAAAGACGATCCTGAGGCCATCAGCAGCGCTTTGCGGCAATGCTGGAAACACTATGATGTGGTTATTACCACCGGAGGCTTGGGGCCAACTGATGACGACATCACCAAACAGGAGATAGCCAGATTCTTTGGCCGCGAACTGGTGTTCGACGAAAAGCTCTGGCAGCACGTGCAAAACCTGTTCAGCAAGCGGGGTTTGCCCACCCCCCAGATCAACCGCTGCCAGGCCATGGTCCCGGCTGGCTTTACTGCTCTTTCCAACTGGCGGGGCACAGCTCCCGGTCTGTATTATTCGGACCAGGGGCACTGTTTCTTCGCGTTTGCCGGAGTGCCAGCCGAAATGATGCATATATTCGAAACTGGCGCAAAACCGATATTGCTGGAAAAATACCATGATCTGGAGCCGGTGTTGCAGAAGACCCTGCACAGCTTTGGCATCTCGGAATCCGCTCTGGCGGAGGCTTTGTGCCCATTGAGCCTGCCCAATGGCGTCCATCTGGCCTGGCTTCCCCAGACAGGAAGGGTGGATCTGAGGTTTTACGGAGAGCGGGAAGATCTGATCGAAACCGCCATCCAAGCCGCCTCAGAGAAAATTGGCCAGTATATCTGGGGCAGGGATGACGACACCCCGGTGAGCGTGATCTCGGCGCTGTTGAGAGAACAAGGCCTAAAGATCTCCATAGCCGAATCCTGCACGGGCGGGCTGTTGCAAACCATGCTCACCGATCTGGCTGGCTCATCAGATATATATGCGGGCGGAGTGGTGAGCTATAGCAACGAGCTTAAAAACAAGCTTTTGGGAGTATCGGCAGAAACTCTTTCCCGGCATGGCGCGGTAAGCACAGAATGTGCGCTGGAAATGGTGGTGGGAATAAAAGCCTTGACAGATTCTCAGGCAGCCATTTCTGTCACTGGCATTGCAGGACCCGATGGCGGAACAAAAGAAAAAGCAGTCGGAACGGTACATTTTGGATTTTCACTTTTCAAAGACCTGTGGAGTGTTGCGCATATTTTCAGTGGCGATCGTCAAGCCATCCGGTATAAAGCCGCGGAATATGCCTTACTGCACATGATTATGCGCCTACGAGGAAAGAAAATTTGAAAGTACTGATCATCGGCGGCGGAGCGCGGGAACATGCCATAGCCGCTTGCTTCGCCACTGGCTGCGGCCCGGAGAATATCACCGTCGCTCCCGGCAATGCGGGCATCGCGCGTGAATACAATTGTGTAGATATTAAAACTCCCTCATCATTGGTGCAGTGGTGTTCTGCCCATGCGCCGGACCTGGTGTTTTTTGGACCGGAACAACCGTTGGCAGAGGGTTGGGCAGACCTGTTACGCAGTGAGGGTGTCGCCTGCATAGGGCCATCCAGGGCAGCGGCCAGGATTGAAACCAGTAAAATTTTTGCCAAAAACCTGATGCGGCAGATGAATATCCCTACAGCGAAAAGCATGGCTTTTAAGGAACCATCCGGGGCAAGAGAGTATATCCAAACTAATGTGATATACCCTTTGGTCGTAAAGGCGGATGGACTGGCTGCCGGAAAAGGTGTTATCATAGCGGTGGACAAAGAAGAGGCATTGGCAGCCCTGGATACCCTCGATAGCATTGCCCCCGGCGGGGTGGTATTGGAAGAATACCTGCAAGGATGGGAGGCTTCCATCTTTGCCATAACAGACGGAAATAGCTTCCAGAGCACTCTTTTTGCCCAGGATCACAAGCAGCTTCTGGAAGGCGACCGCGGTCCCAATACAGGAGGCATGGGCGCATGGTGTCCGGTTCTGCCTGCAGAAAAGTATCGCGAACAAGTAAATAATGAGATAATCGCCCCCACTCTACAAGGCATGCGCGAAGCCGGATGTCCCTTTGAAGGGTTCTTGTATTGCGGATTGATGTTCACCAAAGACGGGCCCAAAGTGATCGAGTTTAACTGCCGGTTGGGAGACCCCGAAACCCAGGCATTGCTTCCCCTGTTGAAAACCGACCTGACAGAAATCTGCCAGGCAATCCTGGAAAAACGGGTGGATGAATTGCATCTGAGTTGGTCAGACAGTAATAGTGTCTGTGTGGTTCTGGCGTCGGAAGGCTATCCTGGCAATAGCCTGAAAGGCAAACCCATTATTTTTGATAAAGGTATAACCAGCCAGATCTTCTTTAGCGGAGTGGCAGAGCTGGATAAACAGCTGGTCACCAACGGAGGGAGAGTGCTGTCAATAGTAGCCGGGGGAGAAAACCTCCAACAGGCAAGAGAAAAGGCTTATGCCGACTGCGCGAGGGTCTTTTTTGAAGGAAAGATCCTGCGCAAAGACATCTCTCTAAGAGAAAACACTTTGTGAGGACGGAGCCAAAATGAAATCACTCATATCCATCATACTTCTGCTTGTCTCCTTGACATGTGTGTATGCTGAGGTCACAGTTGTATCGCAAACGCAGGACGAACTGCTGCTGGATTTCATACTTCCAGAATATAAGATTGATTTTGAAAACATCATGGGTACTAACTGGCAAAGCATTGTATGCGATGACGGATCTGTCCATGCAGAACAAGGTTTCCCAGAGCTGAGAGTTTTCAGCGAAGCTGTGGCTATCCCAGTAAATGGCAGTATCTCAATCCAGATCAGCAATGTTAAGAGCACAGTACTCAAAAACATCAACCTTAAACCCACATACAAAATGGTGCTGAAAGATGAGGAGGTGGACTATGTGTTTTATCAGGATGTGCGGGCTTACAACAATCCGCAACTATACCCTGCGGAACTGGTACAAAGCGGAGAAACTGCGTTTATCGGAAACAGGAACTTTGTTCCTTTGCGGATTTTCCCTTTCCAATACCGGGCAGCTACCCAAGAACTGGTTGTAAACACATCATTCAGCATAAGGGTGATAATCCACGGCACCAAGAGCGCGACGGACAACTGGCAGATGAGTGATAATCCACTGGATGGCGTGGCAGATAGCTTTTTCCTGAATAACGCAAGCTCGATGGCTTGGAGAATGCCCCGTAAAACAGCTATCGATTATCAAGCTCCCAAAAACGGAAACACTCAGGCTAACGAAATCCAACTGATCGTAAATCAGGAAGGAATATACAAAATAACATATTCCATGATAAATGATTACATCAACGCCATGATAGATTCCCTGGGTAATATTATGGCTTGGACACCCAGCACTGTAGATCCACGCAACCTTGAGCTCCGCGACGAATATGGAACGGTTCCCATCTTCTTCAATGGCGAAGCTGATGGTGTCTTTAACCCGCAGGATTATTTCGAATTCTATGGTGATCGGCATTATGGAGACGACGGATATTCGGACAATTATACTGATGAAAATGTCTATACTCTCTATCTGAACGATGGTTTGGGCGCACGGATGGCTGTGGAAAGCGGCGGCCTGATTGTTGCTGATGCCTCTCAATACATAGTACCGGATGCCTATGAGCATACAGTCCATTTTGAGCAACAGATCATATACGAAAAGCTGGGTAACGGTTGGAAAGCGGAAAATCCCAGATATTTTAAAGAAGATATCTGGTTTTGGCGCAGAATCAGTGCTCCAGACCTGGCCATAGTACCGTTTGAGCTTCAATACCCTTTGGATAGCAACTTGCGGACGGCAAGCACAAAGATTTCGCTTATGGGTCTCACCTTTGCGGAAGGACTTTCCCCGGGCGAATATGATCATGACGCTACAGTCAGGATAAACCAGGCAATGGTGAATACACATACCTGGACTGGGCAAACCGAGCAGATTTTTCAAAATCGCAACCCCATAGCAAATTCATACTTCCAGCATGGTACCAACCATATGTATATCAGCCTTTCCGGAAATACTGCTTCTGGGTATAAAGAACAGGTTTTGCTGGACTATATGGATCTCACCTATTGGCGTGAATATAAAACCAGTGAAGACAAGATCAAATTCTCCAAACCCTCCCACCGCCCGGCAGGACTTTATCAGTTCCAGTTGGAGGGGTTTAGCAGCAGCGACGTTTCTGTATATAAACTGGGTTCCAGTATCATCACCAATTGCCAGATCGAACCCTTTAACTTAGATGGAATTGCTCCCTGGACAGTAACCATGCAGGATAGTGTTTCGTCTTCTACGGTGAAGTACTACGCCCTAACAGAAGATAAAAAGCTGAGTCCAATATCATTGCGTATTAACCTGCCTTCTGATCTAAAGAATCCAAATAACTCCGCCGACCTGATCCTGGTAAGCAACAGGGAAATGCTAAACTGTGAAGGCACAGACCTGTTGGTTAGCCTCTGGGAAGCGGAAAACCACACTGTAGCGAGAGTGGATTATCAGGATATCTTTGATGAATTTAACCACGGAATACGTTCTGCGGAATCGCTAAAAGATTTCTTTTCCTACGCCTACAATTACTGGAGTTCGCCTCAACTGAAGTATATTGTACTATTGGGTGAGGGAGTTAGTGATGAAAGGGACAACAGCCCTGCCAGAAAGTATGCCCTGATCCCTGTAAAAATGGCATGGACCTGGTCTCTCGGAGCTACTGCAAGCGATCCCTGGTATGCCTGCCTGGTGGGTGACGATGTGATTCCAGACGTGGCAATAACCCGGATCAATGTGTGGCTGCCTCAACAAGTGCTGGACTATGCGCAGAAAGCAGAGAGCTATCGAAACAACCTTCAAACACAAAGGCTTTGGAACAGCCACCTGACATTCAGTGCAGGTGGTAAAGCAGATGATTCGGAAGATATTTTCGCCAAACAATCAGAAAGGATCAGACGCAAGAACGTGCCAGATCATTACAGGGTTTCCAGGGTCTATACCCGTACCAGCGACAGCGATTTCTTGGGGGGCACCTTCAATCTGAAAGAACTTATCAATTCCGGCACTCAGTATCTTCAGTTTATCGGTCATGGTGGAGGACAGATTTGGTCCGACTATAACCTGTTTAACTTTTATGACGTCGCAACCCTGAACAACCCTGTGTACCCAATTGTACTTAGCCTTGCTTGCTATGTATCTGCTTTTGACAGGAACGGCGCATCAAGCTTGGGCGAAGTATTGGTAACTCAACCTGGCAAAGGAGCAATAGCCACCCTGGGCTTCAGCGGACTAGGGTTAATGGCACAAAACGAGGATTGGGGAATGGCTTTTACGGAAGCGTTATTCAAACACGATTTCCCAACTCTTGGCGAGACTCTGCAATATTCTCTGGCAAGATTCTATACAACCACCTCTGCATCCAGCGGCAGATACTCCCTGATAAATGGAACCGCGATGCTTGGCGATCATCTGATCAAACCCAGAAAACCTGTCGCAGACATACCAGTGTCTTTAAGCAGCCATGTGCTGCAACCGGGAGAAGTGTTGCAGGTGAATGCCCAGTTTCCGACCGATGTGACAAGCGCGCGTCTGTATATAATGAAAAAGAACGAGACCAGCGTAAACGTGGCTTATGACATGCCCGTGATTAACGGAAACTTCAGTGCCAGTTATACTACTCCGGTTGCTGATTCCACCAAGTATTCCAGGATAGCTTACGTGGCAGGATACTCATCAACCCAAGAGTATGTGGGAAAAACAGTTTTCGGAGTTGGCCGGGCTGCGATCATGCATCATTCGACTATTCCAGAGAGTCCCGCCTGGCAGGATTCTGTGTCATTCATTGCAACAGTGTTCAGCAATGAACCAATCAATACAGTCAGATGCAGATATACACTGAATGTAGATGCAAACAATGTAAACTGGGTCAATCTACCAATGCAACCCCACCCTTCATTGGAAAATGCTTACATCAGCACGGCAAAAATGCCACCTCAAGTTACAGGCAGGGAAGTATCCTACAAGTATGAAATCACCACTCCCAGCGGTTCTTATGAGTCTTTCATTTACAATCACGTAACCCGCGGACCCGATCTTGTACTGGAAGATATCAGGTTGGAAAGCACAAACAACGGACAGGCACTGAAAGTACTGGTATCAAACTGCGGTGACGCAGCCTCCATCAATACTGACCTGCGATTGGATGTCATCCCTGAGGACATCCCGCAGTATATGTTCAGCACTCAAACGCTGGCACCTGTTCAGGTAAATGAAAAACGATGGGAAACCATACCTCTGGATGGGCTGAGCAATGGATTCATAACCTTTGAGGTAAGGGTTAACCTATCCGACGCCTTCCCTGAATGGCACCCCCCTACCAGTTTTAGCATCAACAACCTTATCACGTTGGTAACGTCCTTCAACTACTTCTCTATTGACGATGGTGGCGCGGTCATAAGCAGCGTGGACGGCAATGTAAGCTGTGAAATTCCTTCCGGACTTGTTCCTGCAGGGCAGAGCTCAGTTTTCCACATCACTGGATTGGGCAAATATACTGCCAGCGATCAACCAGGAATATCAGAGATCAAGTTGCGTTACTATGACTCGTTTCCCAACTCTATCGCCTCAAACGCTTATGAAATCAGAACCCTGGATCCGACATTGACCGACTCGACGGGAACCCTGATAAACCACAAAAAAATGAAGCTCTCCTTTTTCTACAGCAACACAGACCCGGAAACACAGGAAGACGAGGCTGACAACAGTTTCAAGATCTACAGATGGAACGAGACTGGAAAAAAATGGCTGTTGCAGGGAGGCAATGTATCAACTGAAGATAACATGGTTGTCTTCGAAGTGAGCAGGCAGGGCATATACACCATCTATAACAACAAGGACAGGATTCGTCCCTCGATCGACGTTAATGTGCAGGATCAGGAGTTTACGATCGGTGGCTATGTCTCTGGTACAGGCGTGATTTCGCTTTTACTGAGCGACGCCAATGGTATAGATGTATTCGACAGTACCATTCGCTTGTTTTTAAATGGTGACGAGATTCCCAAGGATGAATATGTTGCCACGGTAAATCTGGATAATCTCAATCGCATTCCCATAAAATACCAGTTGAATGCCAGCCGGGGAAATTACACTCTTGTGGTTGATTGCAAAGATGTGAACGGCAACGCAAACTCACGCGAAATCCAATTCATCGTGAATGACAAATTTGATATCATCAATGTCGGCAACTATCCAAATCCTGTGTTGGGGCGCGCTCAAGACCCCAAGAACGATGGCAGGACCAGGTTTACTTATGTCCTCACAGACCAGGCTGACGAAGTGAGTATAAAAGTTTATACCGTGGCTGGCCGTTTGGTCAAATCGTTCAAAAACCTGCCCACTGGAGTGGGATATCACGAGTTCCCGCGCACTCTGTATGGTTGGGATTGCAAGGATGAAGCGAACATTGCTCTGGCTAACGGCGTATACTTTTACAAAGTGAGAGCGGTCAAAGGTAATAAAAGAATAGAAAAGACAATGAAAATGGCAATATTAAAATAGGTAAGCAGAATGAGAAAGAGAATTCTTGTCGTTAACGTAATAATGCTATTGGCATTACCGTTGCTAGCTGGCAGATATGCCGGAGATTTTATGATGATCGGTGCCGGAGTTCGGTCCCTGGGTATGGGAGGGGCTTTTTGCGCTCTGGCAGATGATGGTTCAGCTATCTATTGGAATTCGGCAGGTATTTCACAGATAAGAGATTCTGAAATTATATTGATGCACGCTTTCCTATACAATGGATTGGCATCTTACGACAATCTCAGTTTTTGCCAACCCCTTCCCAATGGTGTTACCATCGGTCTGAACGCAATCAGATTAACCGTGTCCGATATACCGCTTTTTGATGAGTCCTATCTGATAGGCACAAACGTGGACCAGAGGGTCAATAACAGCAATTATCATCTGCCTGGCATTCCGGATGGTAGATTTAGAAGCGTTGACGACATGTATCAATTTGCCTTTTCCAAACACATACATTACGATGTCAACATGGGCTGGTTGTTTTTTGAAATCCCAATGGACTTTCATTTTGGGGGCAATATCAAGTTCATCAAACGCAATATCAAGGACAATCAGGGTACCGGAACAGGATTGGACTTGGGATTCAAAGTCAAATCTGACTTGGCGGTGATCCTTGATTGGGATGTATTGGGCAAGATTGATTTCGGGATGAATTTTCAAGATGTGGCAGGTACTAGTATCAGCTGGGATACCTATTCTGAACACAAAGACGAGGTGCTCTTCAACACCAAACTGGGAGTGGCTATAAGTCAACCGATCCCCGTTATTGATTCGGAACTCCTGCTTGCCTACGACTACGACTATGTATATGGCGGCACCAGTCATTATGGAGCTCAGTTCTCATATAAGGACTTGGGTAGCCTGAGAGCAGGTTATTACGATACAAATTTCTCATGCGGAGCCAGCGTTAATGTCTATGGCGTTGGTGTCGATTACGCTCTGATCACCAATCCCGTTGGGATCACTAATCGTCTGGGTCTGCGCGTACGATTTTAGGAGTACAAAATGAAGAAAATATTACTAATTATGATGGTAGCTTCCCTATTGATGCTTGGTGCGTGCTCAGGGAGCGAAGATTCTGACAAGGATACACAGGCTCCCGCCACTCCGAAACTACGACCTCATCTGGGAGATACGGGTGATCCGAGGGTTCAATATCCACCGGAAACTGGACCTTGGATCACACTTACAGATGAAAACAATGGCATAGATGCCGTGCCGGATGGCAACTGGATCAGAGTTCCCTGGGAACCTTTTATCGATAATGATCTCAGCCATGTAAAAATATACCGTTTTGATCACTTCAATCCGGAACCGGTGTTAATTGACTCCGTTTCTGCCACTGCACAATACTATCTGGATAGCCGCAGTCAATTGAATGAGGGAGTCTGGTATTCATATTTCATAGACCTGGTTGACATGGCAGGCAATTCATCACGTTCTGATACTGTGTCTTATGCTCTTTTAGCTAAGTGCATACCCGTGTACCCGGAACAAAACCAAGTCATCACCCCCACTCAGGGTACTTTTCAGTGGTACCGAAGCGGCGATGCCTCTTTATACAGGCTCCTCTTGATGGATGAAGACGGAAACTATGTAGGTCACCAAGATCTCTATGTGGCTACCGAAGATAATCCTCTGCACGTTATTATGCCCAATACCACGTTGGATGACTATATAGGCAGAAGCCTGCGCTGGAGGGTTGATGCCTTCGATTGGGATGCGGAAATGGGACAATACAAAGGGTCCGAATCACACGAGTATATTGTTAACATTCAACCATAACCTGTCGGCACCATAAAGGCTTATAATGAACTGTGAAACAGCCCGTTCGCATAGACAGATTAATAATGTGGAAAAGAGAAAGTAATCTCACCCGCAATAAACCAACATCTGATCGCAGATATTGGCTTTGCTCCACATAACGCGTTGCCAAGCTTGCTTTGGTAAACTTATAATGATTACTATTCCGTTATTGCTTCATACCTCTCTCCTTTGCTGCCACTGGATTTGGCACCATCATCCTTAGGTATGCGGTTGCGAAGTTAAGGATGACTCCAGGAAAACCCCAGCCCGTTGCAAGCATGCAAAGGGGAGCGACAGGGGAAAAGAGATAGCCTCTTGCTCGCGCGAGGACAAGCAATTCCTCGGATAAAATGAATGAAAGAATCAATATGCTCTTCTTTGACATTAACCGCATATTTTAGGCTTAGCTTATCCGCGTGGTTTGAAAGAGTGACTGAGATTTCGCT
Source organism: Candidatus Cloacimonadota bacterium (assembly GCA_035420965.1). GTDB lineage: Bacteria > Cloacimonadota > Cloacimonadia > Cloacimonadales > Cloacimonadaceae > Syntrophosphaera. The sequence continues at coordinate 11,700 of DAOLWC010000019.1, forward strand.
TGACGTATTTCAAAGGATTGGAATCATTACTTAAATTGAAGAAAAAAGAGGCCATGGTGAAGAAGTATCTTCTACTGCTTATTCTGATTGCTGTTACTTTGGGAGTCTTTGCTCAGACAGGGACAGCCATAGTTCCTTCCAGCAGTATCTCCGCCTATACCTATGAGGGTAACCGTAGTGGCGTAGAAAAGCTAAAAATGAATGTTTACATATTGGGACAGGTCAACAAACCAGGCTTGTATCTTGTTCCGGATGATACAGATTTTTTAACTCTGCTCGCTTTGGCTGGAGGCCCCAAAGAAGAAGCCAAGCTATCCAAGGTAAGGATCATCAGACCCGCCAACACCAGCCTGGATTCAAAATCAAGCGAGAAAGTGATCTGGGTTAACCTCAAAAAATACATGGAAACAGCCGACAATAAGTATCTCGCAACTGAGCTGCGCACCACCAAGGAATTGGATGAAAATACGGGGCAGGAAATTGAAAACACGGTTTATGACCTTCGTTTGCAACCTGGCGATACGGTGGTATTGTCCGGAACAATTTTCTATGCCTTCAGCAAAGTTGCGGATTTCTTGTCCAAGGCAGCAATAGCGCTAAGTGTATATAATCTTATTGTCAATCTGAAGTAGGGAGCCCCAATGGAACAGAAAAACGCGCCACTGCCGCAACAAGATGAGATCAAACTGACAGATTACCTCAGGATTGTACTTCAGTATAGATATCTGATAGTCCTGATATTCATAATTGTAATGGCGTTGACCATTATCTATACAGCCCGTCAGCCTCGTATCTACTCCGCGTCCTCAAGGATACTCCTGGAAAATCAGACGACAGGGGCAGACCTCCTGCTCTTCTCTACTCAGGGTACAGGGAAAAACTACATCAACAATCAGATCGAACAGATTCGCAGCAAACCCTTGCTTTCTGCAGCTTGGGAGATCATGAAAAAGTATCCTGAATGGGAATCATTCCCCATCAGCGGCTCAGAGTATTCTCCCGGCAGTTTGGGCAGGGTGCGCATAGAATCAAAGCGCGACACGGATATTCTGACCCTGACCTTTGAATCCACCGATCAAGGCGAAGCCATGGCTGCGGTTAATGCGATTGCCGAAGCGGTGGTGCAGCAAAACACTCAACTTGCCCGCCTGGAATTCACCACTATCAGGGAATTCCTTGGTGAACAGCTTGATTTGATTTCCAGGCGACTGCAGATTTCAGAGGATGATCTGCGCGAGTTTAAAAATGAGAACAAACTGGTCGAGTTGTCTGAAACCACCACTAAATGGATTGAACAGTCCACACAAATCGAATCCCAATACGAGAGCGCTCTTACCGATCAAGCAGTCAAAGCCAAGACCCTTGACTTGCTGAAGAGACAATTAAGGGATCAGGACTCATTGTTGGTTCAAGTGGAAAACGTTCTGCAGGCTCCTTATATTGAGGAATTGAGAAAACAGATCACTGCCACTCAAGCCACTATAGCCAGACTGCGCACCAACGAGAACTATCAGGAAGACCATCCTCAGATGAAGCTCCTGCAGGAAGAGCTGACCAAGACTAAAGCCACCCTGGATACAGAGGTAAAAAAGTTCATCTCCATCAACCTCAACAAAGATCCATTGATGACCCGGAACGATCTGCTAAGCAGAATTGTGCAAGCAAATGTAGAGCTTGAAATGGCGCGGACTCTGGTAAATGGTTTGGAGCAAACCAAAGAAATCTTCGATGAGCGGATCATCACTTTGCCTGACAAAGAATTGGAATTGGCCAGACTAATGCGCAGCATGACCCTGGATGAGAAGATCTATGGCATTATGATGGAGAAATACGAAGATGCCCGCATAGCCGAACAAGCCGAATCCGGTGCAATCCGCGTCATAGATTATGCGGAAAGGCCTGGTGCACCTATCAAACCACGCGTTTCGATGAATATGCTGGTAGGCATCATTTTGGGAATCGGACTGGGAATTGGCGCTGCCTTCCTGGTACATTCATTGGATACCAAACTGCGTACCCTGGAAGACATGGAAAACTATGTGCGGCTACCCATCGTGGGGACCATACCGTTTATTCAGGAATCCGAATCGCGCATCATGGAATTCAACAACATGATCGAACAGGCAGAGGGCGAGAATAAAGAACAGCTTAGCAAATCACTCCATTACGTGATGATGCAGTTAGTTTCGCACTATGCCCCAAAATCTCCAATTGCCGAATCATATAGAACCTTGCGAACCAATATTCTGGCTAAAAAGCCTACAGGAAGCACCACTCTCTTGGTAACTTCCTCCGGCCCAAAAGAAGGTAAATCCACCACCATTGTCAATCTGGCGATAACACTCTCTCAGATGAACAGCAGAGTGCTGCTGGTGGATATGGATATGCGCAGGCCGGTCATACACAGCAAGTTTGGAATTGAGAAAGAAAATGGCCTCAGCGACTACCTTATTGATCCGGACGTGACTCTGGACCAGGTAATTAAGAATTCAGGGATTAACAACCTCGATGTGATGACCAGCGGTTTTGTGCCGCCCAATCCGTCAGAGTTGATTTCCTCAGCTCGCGCCGACAACATGATTGAAGAACTGCGTACCAGATATGATTACGTCTTGTTCGACACTCCGCCAATTATTGCAGTGACCGATGCTCTGATCCTGACCAAGAAAGTTGACCTTACATTCATCGTGGTGCGCTGTGGCTTCACTGAAAAGGGCATTATCAAACGTACCCAGGAGTTGATGGATAACATCAATGCCACTATCGACGGTATTATAGTAAACGGAGTATATGTACAGAAGTTCTACAGCAAGCAGAACTACTATTACTATTACTATTATTACTACTATTACTATGGCAAAGATGTACCAAAAAAGCATAAAAAAAGCCTCTTCGGAAGCTCACGCAAAGATAAATCTGTTTCTTGAGGTTCTTGGTAAAAGAGCCGACGGATTTCACGAGATTGAGACACTGCTTTGCAGTGTCTCTCTTTCTGATACTTTGAGATATACTTTGACAAAAAAACAAGTGATAAAATTGTGTACCAACATCCCGGACTTGCCGGCGGAAGACAATCTTGTTTATAAGGTTGCGTCCTACATGCTTGAGCGATACAAGCCTTCTGCAGGTGTTGAGATCGACCTTGAAAAACGCATTCCTTTGGCTGCTGGTTTGGGAGGTGGAAGTAGCGATGCTGCGAATGTGATCTTTAACCTGAATGTTATCTGGAACCTTAACCTCAGCAAGGAAGAAAAAGAAGAGATCGCTGCACTGTTTGGCAGTGATATCTGTTTCTTTTTACAAGGTGGGGTTGCTTGGGGAACCAGCAGAGGCGAGATAATCAGTCCCGCAGAGGATATTGAAATCGACCACATCTTATTGGTAAAGCCTGATTTTGGTATCAGCGCTGCTTCAGCTTATTCACTTTCAGTGCCAGCCACTGCTGATAGAAGGCGGCGGTTTGCTCTTGATAGTTGGCGCAATGATTGTTTCAATCGCCTGGAAGCTGGCATACGTGATAGCTACGGGGAAATTGACGCTATTTTGCGACAACTTGAGAACATGAAAGCCAGACCTGCTATAATGAGCGGGAGTGGCTCAACCTGTTTTGGAATATTTGACAATGCTGAAGAGCTCACCACTTGCCAGCAGTGTTTCAACCAGGCAGGATATTGGACAAAAGAAGTTAGAACAATTACAAGGAAAGAGTATCAAAGTGTATTCAAAGCTTAAACTGATCACAGGACACGCCAATCGCGCACTGGCTGATGAAATCGCCAAGCATGCGGGCATCCCCCTTGCAGACATTGATCTGTTTAAATTTTCCAACGACGAATCCTTTGTAAAGATCAACGACAATGTCCGCGGAGCAGATGTTTTTGTTATCCAACCAACTTGCCGGCCGGTAAATGACAGCTTAATGGATCTTCTGGTCATAATTGACGCTTTGAAAAGAGCTTCAGCTCAGAGGATCAACTGTGTCATTCCCTATTTTGCTTATGCCCGATCCGATAAAAAAGATCAGCCCAGGGTTCCAATCACAGCCAAGCTTGTGGCCGACCTAATCACGGTGGCTGGGGCAAACAGGATTATTACTGTTGATCTTCATGCCGAGCAGATACAGGGCTTTTTTAACATCCCGGTTGATCATCTCTATTCGATACCAAGTTTTGCCAGATACTTCATGAATATGGAACTGCCTGAACCCGTTGTGGTATCGCCAGATTCAGGGGGAGCAAATCGGGCACGGGCTTTGGCCAAAAGACTTAACTGCGGTTTTGCCATTGGTGATAAGCGTCGCATTGGAAACGACGACCGCACCGAGGTTCTGAATATTATTGGCGATGTTTGCGGTAAAACAGCAATCCTCTTTGACGATATGATTGATACCGGAGGGAGTCTGATCAAGATTGCCAAGGTTTTGCAGGAACGTGAAGTCAAAGAGATATACGCGGCTTGCACCCACGGCATCCTTTCTGGTCACGCTGTGGAGAACATAGCGGCATCGCCCATCAAAAAACTGTTTGTGACAAACACCATTCCGCTCAGTGAGGAAGCTGAAAAATGTGATAAAATTGTTCAGCTTTCCTTAGCAGAAATGCTGGCGGTAGCAATAAAAAAAGTACATATAGAAGAATCCCTGAGCATTCTGTTTAGATAGCTCGGGATGGAGGAAAACATGATATATACCTTAGAAGCTAAAAAAAGAAACAATATCAAAAAAAGCGAACTCAATGCGCTGCGCACGCAAGGAATGATCCCAGCCGTACTCTATGGCAAGGGACTTGCGTCCACCTCGATATCCATCGACAAAGCCACCTTTATGCGATTCTATAAGAAGAGTTTTACCGAATTGACCTTCTACGAGATAGAGCTTGATGGCAAAAAATATCACACCATACTCAAAGACAAATTAATCCATCCCGTTACCAGGGATATACTGCATATAGATTTCATGCAGATTCAGGAATCGGCTCTCATGGAGTTTGAGTTGCCAATCCAATTCGTCGGAGAAGCTGCAGGAGCAAAGGAAGGTGGATTCACAGATGTGGTCCAGAGAACGGTAAAAATTGTTTGCAAAGCAAACGAAGTGCCCGAAGAAATATCTGTTGATGTTTCAAATCTGCATGTGGGTGACTCGCTGCGCATTCAAGACCTCCCCGTCGGAGCATGGCAATATAAAGACAATGACGACGTAACAATTGTTGTGGTTCATGGCAAGAAAGCTGAAGAACCAGCAGTATCTGAAGCTGCAGAACCAAGCGCTGAAGCTGATACTGATAAAACTGAATAATGAAACTGGTGATTGGTCTGGGAAACATCGGCGAGGAATACTCCCGAACAAGACATAATGTCGGTTTTCTCAGTCTCGATCATTGGGCTCAGGCCCATAAACAAAGTTTCAGTAAAGACAAGCTCTTTGATTTCATCAAAAAGCGAAGTGTTTGCCTGATCAAACCCAACACCTATATGAACCGTTCCGGCTTGGCTCTGGCAGAGGCTCTATCTCGCTGGAAGTGCAGTGAGACCTTGGTTGTCCATGATGACATCGAATTACCCCTAAGCAAGATTCGGATACGCAATGGCGGTGGAGACGGGGGCCACAACGGCATAAAATCACTTCTGGAAGTACAAGCATCCGACTTGCTGAGAAGACTTCGCATAGGTATTGGCAGAGACGAAGGGAATCCCCGCGATTATGTACTTGATGAATTTGAGGACGGAGAGTTGCAGAAGATTAACGAGTGCCTTTCCACTGTCAACGAATTGATAGATATATTTATAACTCTTGGTTATAATGAGATGTTAAACCAATATAGCAAATGGAAAAAATCCTGTTCCGAGGCGAACAAGCCCGGAATCATCTGTCCATAGGAGGAAGATAATGACAAAAAACTATGAACTGATGGTGATCTTATCACCTAAGCTCAACGAAGAGGAAGCGAATCAGCTCAATGACAGTATCCTGGCTATAGTCAAGGATTTGTCCGGCGAACTGATCAAAACTGAACCCTGGGGACGCCGAATGCTGGCCTATCCCATCAACAAGCTCCAGGAAGGTTATTACTTTCTGAATTTCCTTAAGATGGAATCCCTGAAAGTAAAAACACTCAAGCAACAGCTGGGACTCAACGAAAACATCATCCGTCACATGATCATCGCTCGTGGTGAGTAGGAGGACAAATGGCAGACTTGAAATTACCGCGCATCAACAAAGCCATGATCGCGGGTCGCATCACCCAGGATCTTGAACTTAGAGTAACACCCAAAGGAACTTCCACGGTCAGATTCGCGGTCGCTGTTGACAGAAGCTACAAAGACGATTCTGACCAGTGGCAACAAGTAACATCATACATCGACGTTGTAGTCTGGGGCGATAAAGCTGAAAACATCTGCAAACACGCACAAAAAGGCACAGCGGTGTATGTTGAGGGTCGCATCGATACACGTTCCTACACTGACCAGAACAACATCAACCGCAAAATCTTCGAGATTGTGGCCGATAATGTTCAGACTCTGGAATGGAAACCCAGGGATGGAGAAACCACTGAGCCAGCTGACATGCCTTCCCAGGATGAAAGCTCCAAACCATCCTCGCAAACCAATACCAAAGATGACTTACCCTTTTGATATAGGAGAATAAATGAATCTTACAGACAGAAAAAAGAAGTTCACCCGGAAGAAATACTGCCGTTTCTGCGCTAACGCGGAGATCGTAATAGATTATAAAAACCTTGATGTGCTACGGCAGTTTATTTCCGATGTGGGTAAAATCGATGCCGCCCGTTTGACTGGAACCTGTGCCAAACATCAACGCAAGCTGACTGCCGAGATCAAGCGCGCCAGACAAATTGCTTTGCTGCCCTACGTTATAGAATAGTGCATCTATTGCCTTTGTTGTTGGGTGGACTTGCCGTCCTGAATCCATTCATAGGTCTTATCCTGATGATGTTTTACAGCTCTTATGGTATCAGACAGAGTGGATTCTCCCCCATTAGAGTGCTGTTGCTGTTTCTGGTCTTCCCTCTCACCTCTTTATTTGTCATGCGTGAGATACCGGGAGTCCAGTTGATGGCTTCAGACGCCATTTGGGCAGTTGGCTTGGTCACAGTTCTCTTTCTTCATTCTTTGAGAACTGGGAAAAGCCTGACTACTGCATTTACTCTGGCCGCCATGTTGATCGTCTTTTACGGATTCGCCAGATGTATTGTGTTTGGCAACTACCTCACCCATGCAAACGAACAGGCTATCTCAGATGTCACCAACAGATTCCCTTCCATTTACCAGCGTCAGGATATGCGGTTTTATGTTGCCGTGATGCGATATCTTTGGCCCGCAAGCTGGACTATCCCGCAATTGTTCTCCCTGTTTGCAGGTTACATACTGTTTCATAACCTAAACGGGATTCGCTTCAAATTGCGCAAGATATCCTTCCCGAAATACCTGAATTTCATAATCCTGGCCATCTTGCCATTGTATATGGTAACAGAGTTGCATCAGGTGTTTGTAAATGCTTTACTGACACTGCTGGTTTTGCCTGCTATACAAGGATTCAGCCTGATGGTTGATTGGCTTGCCAAACTTGTTTCCAGCAGGCTGATCCTGGCTTTGCTGATGCTGCTCCTTATCCCAAACTACATTTTGATTTCGCTGCTGGGTTTCACAGACATCTGGCTCGATTTCAGGAAATTAAACACTACTAAGGAATGACATTATGAAAGTTATCTTACTCGACCACATAGAAAAACTGGGCAGAAAAGGTGAGATTGTCTCCGTTAAGCGTGGTTTCGCCAGGAACTACCTGATTCCCAGAGGCTACGCCCTATATGCCACCCCCGCAAATATGAAACAGGTGGGCGATATCCAGGCAAAAGCTGCTGCTGAAGAAGAAAAACTAATCGCTGAACTGAAAAAGCTTGACGCCAAGATCAGGACTCTTAGCTTGGTCTTTGTCCGCAAAGTGGACGAACATGACAATATGTTCGGATCAGTTTCCGAAACCGACATCGTCAGCCGACTCCTTGAAGAAGGTGTGGAAGTCCATAAATCCGCAGTGATTATGGAAAAGAACATCAAGACTTTGGGAGATCACGCAGTACAGATTCGGCTTCACAGAGACATAGTGTCCGAGATCAAACTGGTTGTTGAAAAGGAAAATAAAGATCAGATTGAAAAAACCGAAGTTGCCGCCGAGTCTGAGGAAACATCCCCAGAGCAGGTGGAAACCGAAGTTCTAACTAACGAAGTACCAGAAGACGACGAACTATAATACGGGAGATACCCATGAAAGATATTTGGTTCCACATTCCCAGGATCCTGGGTTTAGTGATTATGCTGGTGGCATTATCACTGCTGGGTCTGGGAAATCCCAAGATGATACCTGTCTTTGCAGTGTTTTTTGCTGTTCTGTTTGCGGTGATCTATCTGCTTAATCGCAAAGGGAGGAAAAAGGACAGCGAAGCAGTATCCGGATCAGTGTTTTCTTCCCTGCTCAGATATCTGGGTGTGCTGGTATTTCTGGCAGCCTTGACCTTAATGGGTTTGGGAAATCCAAGCAACCTGCCGTTTTTCGCGCTGTTTTTCCTGATTGTGTTTGCTGTAGTGTTTCTCTTGGTTAGAAACGCCAGGCTCAAGGAGAGAAGCGACAATAGCGGTTCCACCGCGATGGTGGTGTTCCAGATTTTGGGATTGATCCTGTTCATCGCCGCTCTGTCATTGTTGGGATTGCTGCACGGCGTGGTCGGCTATCTGATCTGGCTGCTCGTTATTACAGCCATATTCGCCCTGATCTTCGTGTTTGTGAGAAAACAGCAAAACCACAGCGGAACAATGGAAGCCAGCCCTCTATTGAAGAAGGTCTTTGGCGTTGTCCTGGCTATACTGTCAGTTATACTGCCATATTTGATCATCAAAAACGGGCAGATAATGGACTCAGCGACAGCAAGTCCAGCGACTCAATCAGTCATTGCCATACTGGCTACCTTGGTTTTTATTGTTCTGGCTTTGCTGGCCTATACCATGATCCGCAAAGCTAACGAACAACACTCTAAAAAGTTGTTGGGTTATATTCTGTTGATCCTTGCCGCTGTTTTGCCCGGGATTATGGTAATGCTTACAGACCCAACCAAAACAGGGTTTGCGCAAGCTTACTTTGCCGCTTTGATGGCCATGGTCTTATCGGTCATAGCGATCGAGCGGTTTAAAACTAATTAGGATTCCCAGTAAAAGTTAGATTATGACAGAGCCTTGTTTACTAAGGCGCAGTTGGTCTGCTTAGACTTCTGTTGTGCCGGATAAACAAGGTTCTGTTCATTATCTTGTGAAGAAATGCAGTAGCGTGTCAGTTTGAACTGCGTGCCAGTGATTTTGTAGCCTCAATGCTTACACAGCCCCCATGTCTTTTACACCGATAAACAATCTGCAACAATCCGTCATCAGGCGGATTGCAGGTGAGCAGTATCTTTCCTTTGTATTATTGTACCAGAATTGGAACAATATAGTTGGCGACCTGCTGGCTGCCAGGTCCCACCCCTTCCGGTACCAGGATGCTGTTCTCTATATCTCGGTGCAAAACAACACCTGGCTGCAGGAGTTGTTTTTACAGAAGAAGAAGATTCTGCAGCAGTGCCGTTCAATTGTCAAAACTGAGATTCGGGAGATAATCTTTCAGATTAGGAGTTAGTCTATGTCCAATATTTTAATTGCACCTTCAGTCCTTTCCGCCGATTTTGGCTTTCTCGCTCAGGAACTCGACAAATTACTAACCGCAGATATAATCCATTTGGACGTCATGGATGGGCATTATGTGCCAAACCTGTCATTCGGCTATCCCCTGATCAAAAGAATAAGGCAACTTACAAGCAAGCCATTGGATGTGCATCTGATGGTTACCAATCCCTCGGAATACATAGACAGGCTGGCAGATATCGGTGTGCAATGGATCAGCTTTCACCAGGAATGTGACTATCACAGCCACCGTTTGCTGCACAAGATCAGGGATCTTGGTATCAAGGCGGGCCTGGCATTGAATCCCGCCACACCATTGAACACCCTGGACAGTATTCTGCCTGATCTGGATTATGTGCTGCTGATGAGCGTAAATCCGGGGTTTTCCGCCCAAAAATTCATCCCTGGAGTGCTGGAGAAAGTCCGGGACCTGCGCGCCATGATAGATGCGGCAGGTCTTTCTACATTGATTGAAGTGGATGGCGGAGTAAACTCGGAAAACGCGTCCTTGTTGATAAGCGCTGGCGCAGATATTCTTGTTTCCGCCTCCTATATTTTTAATTCAGAAGATTATTCCAAAGCCATCAAAAAGTTGCGTTATTCGACAGAACAGCTTGCAACGTGATATGCTTGCAACGTACTCATGACGCATCGCTGGCTATGTATAACAACCAGCCAATAATACTGGCTCTCTATCAAACCGAGTGGATGAATTAATTCAACATCAAAAACACTTACAATCTCAATGACTATCAGACTGAACTTATGCGCTAACCTATAATAAAGATATATGCTAAACTGGATAAACAGGCTCTTTATGACAAAAATAAACATCTCAATCCAGCCTCTGAGCTGGAAAGAGAGTCAGCCCGCCCTCATTCGCAAGCGGCGGTTAAACCTGTGTCTTCCTGGGGTCAACCTTATAATTTATAAGGATGACCTAAGGATGATGGCTCCAAAGCCTGTAGCAGCAAAGGAGAGAGCTATGAAGCAAAAACGGGATAGTAAACGTTTTATGTTTATTGCTGTAAATAAAGTGATACGTTGTTGGGAACAAATCAATAGTCTACTAATGACAACCAATCCGCTTAGTTGGGGATAGAGCTATAATGTTTACTTGACATAAATGTCGTATCATACCAGAATGTCTTTATTCATCAATATATGAGTTAATACAAATAACGAAATCTAACAAAGTAGTATAGAGCTTATGTTTAACAACTTATCTGAAAAACTAGATAAAGTCTTCCGTAACATCAGGGGACGCGGTTATCTCACCGAACAAAACATCAAGGATGCTCTGCGCGAAATCCGCATGGCCCTCCTGGAAGCAGACGTAAACTTCAAGATCGTAAAAAACTTCATCGCCGAAGTAGAAAAGCGCGCCCTTGGAGTGGAAGTAATGAAGTCCCTCACCCCTGGCCAGCAAGTTGTCAAGGTAGTATATGAGCAACTGGTGGCTTTGATGGACACGGAGGGATTTGAGTTTAAGGTCTACAACAACAAGCTAACCAAAGTGATGATGGTTGGGCTGCAGGGATCAGGCAAGACTACCGCTTGCGCCAAGCTGGCATTGCATTACCGCAAAAAGGGCTTCAGCACGATGATGGTAGCCTGCGACGTTTACCGTCCCGCCGCTGTTGACCAGCTCCAGATTCTGGGAAAGCAGATCGACATCCCCGTTATTGCTGAGGACACGAAAGATGTAATTAAGATCGCAGATTCAGCCCTGCGAGCCGCGCAAAAAGACTATCGGAATCTGCTCATCTTCGATACTGCGGGACGACTGCATATCGATGAAATGATGATGGACGAGGTTGCCCGGCTGAAGGCTTTTATAAAGCCCGACTACATTTTCTTTGTTGCCGATGCCATGACTGGGCAGGATGCTGTCACTGTCGCCCGTGAATTCTATGACAAACTTGCTTTCGACGCGGTTATTCTCACCAAGATGGACGGCGATGCCCGCGGTGGAGCGGCCCTCTCCATCAAAGCTGTCACCGATAAACCAGTGGCCTTCGTGGGAGTGGGAGAAAAAGTCAGTGACCTGGAACCTTTCTATCCAGACCGTATGGCATCCAGAATCCTGGGTATGGGCGATGTTCTGAGCCTGATCGAAAAGGCTGAGGAAGCCAGTGATGCCGCCGAGGCGGAAAAGCTCGCCAAGAAAATGCTGAAAAACCAGTTTACCCTAAACGACTTTCTCAAGCAACTTCAAAGCATCAAGAAAATGGGTTCTCTGGAGTCTATAATCCGGATGATACCGGGCCTTGGGCACAAGCTTCCGGCAGACATGAAGATCGATGACAACGCTCTGAAGCATGTTGAAGCCATCATTCAGTCAATGACCGATAAAGAACGTGAAAAACCCGAGATACTGAACGGCAGCCGGCGCTTGCGTATTGCCAAAGGATGCGGCAGGACAGTTACAGAGGTCAACCGCCTGCTGCGCCAGTTTGACGACATGAAAAAGATGATGAAGAAGTTTTCCACCCCCCAGGGGATGAAAGATTTGGAAAGACTCATGAATAAAACTCAATGATCAGGAGGATCACTTAATGAAACGACTTGTTGTGTTTCTTGCTCTGCTGACACTGCTGGTTTGTACCGCAGCGGCGGAGACCGTAACACTTAGTAGCGGAGCTAATTCCGTTACTGTAATGTCATCTTCCGCCACCGAAACGGTACTTCAATACCGCATCGGCAGTTTCGAAAAGATACCAGTGAACATCGACGGCAACGAATGGTACCATATTCTGATGCCCAAGGAAGGCATCAGTCAGGATAAAGGTTATCCCCAGTTGCCGGTGTTCAACCGCAGCATTATCATAGATAACAACGCCTTGATGGCTTTGGATGTCTATGATCTGGAATATCAGGATATTGAATTGCCAGTGGCTCCTTCCAAGGGTGTCATCACCAGGAATATTGATCCTGCCACGATACCCTATGTATTTGACGAAATTTACAGCAAAAATGCGTTCTATCCCGCAAATCCGGCCGAACTCTCCGATCCTTATATAATGAGGGACTTTCGCGGCATCGTGGTTAAGACAACTCCTTTTGCCTACAACCCGGCAACGCGCACTCTGCGTGTTTATACTGCTTACAAGATACGGGTTCACGCCGCAGGAATTGACACGCTCAATACCCTGAACCGCAGCGGAACCTCAATCTCCCGCGACTTTGTCTCATTATATGAGAACCGCTTTATAAACTGGGACAGCTTCCGCTATACGCCTGTGAATGACAGCTTCGGCAAGCTGCTGGTGATCTGCCACACCAACTATATGAGCACCATCCAGCCTTATGTAAATTGGAAGATCCAAAAAGGCGTCCCCACTGAACTGGTGGAGTGGTCTACCATAGGATCCACAGCTACGCAATTGCAGACCTACATCCAGAACCGCTATAATGCGGATAACAGCCTCACTTACGTGCAGTTGGTTGGCGACGCGCCCCAAATTCCGTCCCTGTCCTCCGGCGGCGGCGGCTCAGACCCGTCCTTCTCCCTGGTTGCCGGTTCGGACAACTACCCCGATATCTTCATCGGCCGCTTTTCCGCCGAAACAGCCGCCCAGGTCACAGCCCAGATCAACAAGGCCATCGCCTATGAAAGAGATGTGACCACCTCCGATACCTGGCTGAGCCGTGCCTTGGGTATCGCCTCCGATGAAGGCGGCAGCGGCGGCGAC
>DAOLWC010000020.1:0-22058 GCA_035420965.1 Candidatus Cloacimonadota bacterium
TGTTTTTTGGCTGGACACTTGCCCCAATCCTGCTCTTTAATTCGTGTTAATTTGTTTAATTTGTGGACAACTTTAAAGTTACCCTTTTGAGGTGATGTTCATGACACTTGTAGCTGCCATGTTAGTCTGCCAGATCAACGCAGCAGCTTTTGCACAGCCATAACTACCGGCAGAGAACCGCGTTCCACCTCGGAACGTATTTGGGGCAAGAGCACCTTGACATCCGGATCGTTGTGAAAGCGGTTCAGCACCGCTTCCGTGAGCAATGTCTCAAACCAGTTGATCACCTGGCTTTGGCGCCGCTCGTCAAAGACGCCGTTTAACCTGCCTTGTTCTGTGAACTTGGAGACAGCCGACCATATTTCGCTTAATCCGGTCTTCTGGATAGCAGAACAGGTCATGGCTTTGGTGGTCCAGCCTCTGGTTGCGTTCCGCAGGTAGTGCAGGGCGTTGTTTAGCTCGCGGCAAGCCAATTCGGCTGCCTGGATGTTGTCTCCATCCGCCTTGTTGACCACCACCAGGTCAGCCAGTTCCATGATCCCTTTCTTGATTCCCTGCAGTTCATCGCCTGCTCCGGCTATCTGCATCAAGAGGAAAAAGTCCACCATGGAGCGCACCGTTACTTCGGATTGGCCCACACCCACTGTCTCGATCAGGATCACGTCATAACCCGCGGCTTCGCAAATCAGAATGGATTCCCTGGTCTTGCGCGCTACCCCACCCAGGGCGCCGCCGCTGGGAGAAGGCCGGATAAAACTGTTGGGATGCCTGCTGAGTTCTTCCATGCGGGTCTTATCGCCCAGGATACTGCCTTTGGAAAGGCTGCTGCTTGGGTCGATTGCCAAAACCGCTACTTTGTGGCCTTGCTCCAGCAGCCATAGCCCAAAGCTCTCGATAAAGGTGCTTTTACCCGCTCCCGGCACTCCGGTGACACCGATCCGGATCGAGTCCGTTGATCCGGGCAGAAGCCGTCGAATCAGCTCCTGCCCCAGATCAAAGTGTTTGGACGAATTGCTTTCTATGAGGGTAATCGCCTTGGCCAACAGGGTTCTGTTGCCTTGCCTGACCCCATCCGTCAGGGCGTCGAGGTCTGGAAAGCGCGCGGCAACAGGGCGATGCGGGGCTTTGGCTACCCTGGCGTTGGAGCTGGCAGCCCCTTTCACCCGGCTGGCAAATTCCTTGCCCGCATCGTCTGGAGCCCACTCTGGCTTACGGTCTTTATTCACCAATCAATTCCCTGTTGAGGCAAGCTTCTCCATCAGGAGGGTGGCGGCTTCCGGGAGTTTTGTTCCGGGACCGAAGATAGCCGCCGCTCCATGGGTAAGCAGAAAGTCATAATCCTGCTGCGGAATGACGCCACCGACCACGATCATGATGTCTGGTCTGCCCAGTTTTTTCAGCTCTTCCACCAGTTGGGGAAGCAAGGTCTTATGACCGGCGGCCAGGGAACTCATGCCAATGATATGCACATCGTTTTCGACAGCCTGCCGGGCGGTTTCTTCCGGGGTCTGAAACAGAGGCCCCATATCCACATCAAAGCCCATATCGGCATAGGCTGTGGCAACCACCTTGGCTCCGCGGTCGTGGCCATCCTGTCCCATTTTGGCAACCAAAATGCGGGGCCGGCGGCCTTCCTGCTCGGCGAACTGGTCTGTAAGAGCCCTTACTTTTTCGATTTCATCCATTTTAGCGTACTCACTGCTATAAACGTTGTTGATCAGCTTGATAGATGCCTGATGGCGTCCGAAGACCTTTTCCATCGCATCGGATATCTCACCCAGGGAAGCTCTGGCCCTGGCCGCATCTATTGCCAGTTCAAGCAGATTGCCGGACTTGTCTTCCGCGGCTTTGGTGATGGCTGCCAGGCAAGCCTGGACCTTGAGGTCGTCACGCTCGGAGCGAAGCTTGTTCAGCCTGGCGATCTGCGCTTCACGCACGGCGGTGTTGTCAACTTCGAGGAACTCCATGGGATCCTCTTTCTCCAGGCGATACTTGTTCACGCCCACGATGCAGTCTTCGCCTGAATCAATATGTGCCTGACGCCTGGCGGCCGCTTCCTCAACCCGCATCTTGGGCAGTCCGGTGTTTATCGCCTTGGCCATACCGCCCAGTTTCTCCACTTCCATGATGTGTCCCCAGGCCTTGCGCATGATTGAGTCTGTCAGCGATTCCAGGTAGTAGGAGCCAGCCCAGGGGTCTATCACCTTGGTCACATAGGTTTCATGCTGCAGATGGAGCTGGGTATTGCGGGCGATGCGCGCGCTGAAATCGGTTGGCAAGGCGATGGCCTCATCCAGAGAGTTGGTGTGCAGGGACTGCGTGTGCCCCATGGTGGCGGCCAATGCTTCGAGGCAGGTGCGGGTCACGTTGTTGAAAGGATCCTGCTCGGTCAGGCTCCAGCCGGAGGTTTGCGAGTGCGTGCGCAGAGCAAGGCTCTTGGGATTCCTGGGGTCGAAGGTGTTGATTATCTTGGCCCAAAGAACTCTGGCAGCCCTCAGTTTGGCAACTTCCATGAAGTAGTTCATCCCTTCAGCCCAGAAGAAAGAAAGCCGGGGAGCGATGACATCGATGTCGATGCCCGCTTTGATCGCCGTCCGGACATACTCCCAACCATCTGCCAGGGTATAAGCCATTTCCAGGTCAGCGGTGGCTCCCGCTTCGTGCATATGATATCCGGAGATGCTGATACTGTTGAATTTGGGCATCTTCTGCGATGTGTAGCGGAAGATATCAGCAATAATGCGCATCGATGCTTCCGGAGGATAGATGTAGGTGTTGCGCACCATGTATTCTTTGAGAATATCATTTTGGATGGTGCCATTTAGCAATTCAGTGCTTACGCCCTGTTCTTCCGCCGCCACTATGTAGAAGGCCATGATGGGAATCACAGCGCCATTCATGGTCATGGACACACTCATCTTATCAAGGGGTATCTTGTCGAACAGGATTTTCATATCCAATATGCTGTCCACCGCCACACCAGCTTTGCCGACATCACCTATAACCCGGGGATGATCTGAATCGTAGCCCCTGTGGGTGGCAAGGTCAAAGGCTATGGAAAGCCCCTTCTGCCCCATGGCAAGGTTGCGGCGATAGAAAGCGTTGCTTTCTTCCGCGGTGGAAAAGCCCGCATACTGGCGAATCGTCCAGGGCCTTTGAATATACATCGATGGATAGGGTCCGCGCAGATAGGGCGGGATGCCGGAAAGGTAATCCAGATGCTGCAGATCCTCCAGATCAGCAGTTGTGTAAAGAGGCTTGACTTCGATCTGTTCGTTGGTCTTCCAGGCGTTGCGAGAAACATCCTGCTTTTTGCCAGAGGTTTTGAACTCGGGGTTTATCTTGGTGAAATCTGGATTCATTTTGCCACCTCCATCAGTTCTGTCAGCTGGCTTAAGACGCTAACCACATCCGCCTTGACATGAATGAACAGGTTAATCCCCTGCTGCTTATATGTTTCAACCATGTCCTTGGGATATCCGGCCAGGATCATGGGACGGCCTTGCAGTTTGGAGCAAAGTTCGGGTACCAGAGTGGGATAGTTGTCGTCTGTGGAGCAGATGCAGAATGCTGCCGCGCCCGAAGCCAAAGCTGCTTCAACCGCATCCTGGGCTTGCGTGAAACCGGAGGTAGAAATTACCTCCAATCCTCCCACCTGGAAGAAACCTGTGGCAAAATCCGCCCTGGCTTTGTATTCGGACAGAGAGCCCATATTGAGCAGGAACACCTTTTTGTTAGCAAGGGTGTTAGCGATTCTTTGCCGCAGGTCTTCAAAAGCTGTCGTCACACGCAATTTGGGCAGAGCCCCCACTTCCAGGGCCACGGCAGGATTGTTATTGACCTGGGCAGCTTCCGTTTGCTGATAGTTTACCTCTTCCAGAGGATTGGCATACATATTTGCACCAACATACACATCCTTGCGGGTTCGCGCCGCGCTGATGCGCGCGTTTGCCACTTCAGCAATCATGGCGTGAACCTTACCGGCCTGCAAAGCTTTGATCATGCCTTGTCCGGTTTCCAGTTCCTGCATCATCTTCCAGGCACGGTCTGCCAGTTCGCCTGTGAGGTATTCGATATAATAACAACCTCCGGCAGGGTCTATCACCTTGTCAAGGTGCGCTTCCTCTTTCAGGATCAACTGTTGGTTGCGCGCCAGGCGCCGGGCTGTATCGTCATCTTCAAGCAGCAGATTGTTGAACGGTTCAATTTGCAGACTGTCCACGCCGCCAATTACACCGGCAAAACCCTCTGTGGTGCTTCTCAACAGGTTCACATAGATATCCAGCCTGCTCTTGTTGAAGCTGGCGGTCCTGCCATGAATCCAAATCTTTTGGGATTCCTCATTGCCACCGAAGGCTTTGATCAGCTCTGACCAAAGCAAACGGAAGGCTCGCACTTTTGCTATCTCCATAAAGAGGTTTGATCCCAGGCTCAGCTGCGCCTGAAATCTCGGCGCGATCTGATCTATTGTGTATCCTGACTGCTGCAAACCCTGGATGTATCCAACGGCTGTGGATAACAAGAATCCCAACTCTTGTGCAGAAGAAGCGCCAGCGTTTTCATAGACGCTACCTGCCAGTGACAAGACCCGGACTCCCGGAGCTTTTTCCACAGCCCATTTAAAGCTTTGCAACAGCAAGCCCCAGGTTTCTTCCAAACCCTGGCTCAGATATCCTTTGCGGGCAAGTTCAGAGCTTACGTCAAAGCCAACGCCCGCCTTGATATTCCCCAGGTCTTTTCCTTGGGAACGCAGATATTCTTCCAGCAGCGGAAGAAATCCATGGTCATCAATATCCAACTGCGCAAACAGCGGAGCAATGCTCAGATCCACTCCAGCAAATGCCGCTTTCATGTCTTCGAGGGTTTTAAGCGATACTCCCCGCGGGTGGTCATCATTTTTTAACTGAAGGGTGATTGCGGTAAGTCCATTATTCAGATCTGCCAGCAGTTGTTTATTCAGGGTTTTCAGATCGGGTTCATCATAGCTTTGTGCGACCAACCAGGCATCAGCCAGGAAACGTTGCGGGTCGCTGCCACGGACGTAAGGCGCCTGGCCTGGCGAGGAGTTCAGCCAGGACAGCGATTCCAGGTCTTCTTTGCGGTAGATCGGTTTTAGCCTGATACCTTCATAGGTGTTTGTAAACATCGCCTTGTCAAAGTCGGCGCCTTTCAGGCTCTCTTCAACCAGCCGCCGCCATTGTTCATAACTGGGAGGAGGAAACTCGTCCAGCAGGTCCAGTTCTTTATCCAAATCCATCTTAATCTCCTGATATCACTTGCTTGATTGTTCCAGCAAGGCCTGAACGGGTTTCATTCCATAGGGCGATCCCTGCACGATGGCATCCAGGACAGCGCCGCCTCCGGTGAAGAAATA
This sequence comes from Candidatus Cloacimonadota bacterium, assembly GCA_035420965.1. Taxonomy (GTDB): domain Bacteria; phylum Cloacimonadota; class Cloacimonadia; order Cloacimonadales; family Cloacimonadaceae; genus Syntrophosphaera. The sequence goes on from DAOLWC010000020.1 coordinate 5,375, forward strand.
ATAGTTGGGATCGTTGGCAGCTTTTGTAAAGATACCGGGCAGGTTTTCACGGAATTCCTGGATAGTGTCCCCTCCGCCAAAGAGCTTCATAGCAGCTTTGTTCTTATCGATCAGGGAATACATGCTTTTCGTCCCTTCCGTGAATAAAGCCGTATATCCCATAACAGCATTGACAAAAATCGTGCTGGCTGAAGCTATGATCTTGCTGATATCTTCATCAGCGAAAGATTCTGGGGCGGCATCCAAAACATAGTTCAGTTCGGTGCCGGGTTTAAGGTCTTTCAGGCTGCGCATCCGCCAGTTTTCGGCATTATCAAAGCTGTCCGACTCGATGATGAATGGCAACTCAACCAGGCGGTCTTCATATCCGGCAATATCCTTGATAAACTGGGAGGCAAGTTGCAGATCGTCATCTCCAACTCCTTTGATCTTGACCTGATACTTCACGGCCAGATAAGCGTTGTACAGCACCCCGCCCAGAATAAGCTTGTCGCTGATCTTGATAAGCGAGGAAAGCGGGCCTATCTTGGTGTCGAACTTCGAACCTGCCACCACGGAGACCAGAGGCTTGCTGGGCGAAAAGACTTTAGTCAGGTTGGCAATTTCCTTCAGCATCAAGAGCCCCGCGTAAGAGGGCAGATATCTGGTGATGTGGTAGGTGGAGGCATGGGGCTGCCAGGAGCCAAAAGCGTCGTTGACATACAAATCAGCATATCCAGCCAGTTGTTTCGCGAACTGGTCTGCTGAATCGTCCTTAGCCTCCTCCCCCTTGAACCAGCGAGTGTTGGGCAGATAAACAAAATCCACCTGCCGGGACTTTAAAGCGTCAATCGCTGTAGCCAGTGGCGACAGGTCTGTGATACCTTCAGTCCCCTGGGCGGAACAGTTGGGAACCAAGCCCTTAAGCTGAAGTTTCTGTTCCAGATAACTGACAATCGGGTTAACCGCCTCAGCATCGGTAATGTTGATCATGCCAGTCTTTTTGTCTAAAGGCCGCCCTACGTGGGTCATTATGACGGGCAGGCCGCCTTGTTTATAAATATGCAACAGGGTGGGAATGGTCGTGTCGATACGCATGGTGTCTTTGATCTTTCCTTTTTTTACCACGTTGTGGTCCATACGGATCAGAACAATCTTATTGCGCAGATCAGCCAGTTGGAAACTCGGTACGGTGCTCATTGGGGAGCCTCCTTATTCTTATATTTATTATGTTATTTCTCGTTTTTCGCTTTATCGGAAATGCGTTGTCTATAAATTTCATAGAGAGGCGCAACTCGTCAAGGTTTTTCTCTGACCCCACGGCGAAAATCCCAGGGGGCAATGGGTTTCGCGTCTGACCACAACCCCTTTCTTTGCCTTCTCGCCTTTGCTTCCAGGGACCTTAAAACGGGGCTTTTATTATATTTATACTGCCAGGCCAGGCCAGCTTTCAGCAATTCGTGATTCAGGTTCTTTCCCCCGGGAGTGATTACTGTTCCCAGATATCTTCCATACCGGTCACGTTTTTCGTATTTTACTTTTACAGTTTTTCTGAATACGAGGTCGGAGGTAAACTTGCGAGCCACGTTGCCAAAAGCCTGGTTCTTTTCGGGACAATCGATGCCATCCAGACGAATCCTGTATTGCTTTTTCGCTTTTAGCACAGTGATGGTATCTCCGTCCTGGATGGAAACAACCTCCCCCTTGATGCTTTTGCTGTATAGCAAAGAGCCAACAAACAAGCTGACAGCAAGCACAAGGATCTTGGCAAGTAATCTCTTATAATCATTTTTCATGCATGCACACAAATTCGACAAGCGGCAAATGTCAAATGAATTCTCTAACTACAAGGTAGTTAGCCCAATCAGGTGAGATTTTGGTTTCAAAATTCTACATGTAATCAAGATCAGGTTTTCAGGATATTTACTAATCAAACAACCCCATCGGATCGTTGCCAATCCTTTGAGGACCCCGACAGCCCGTGATGACACAGTATATTACTTGGTGGACTTGTTTAGGGGGCTCCATTCCACCTTTCCACCTCTCCACGGTTTTATCGTAGCACCTATATATTATGAGGGGTGGATGGGCCTCATTTGCATAACCCTCTACAGCCTGGGTCTTCCTGGGGTCAACCTTATAATTTATAAGGATGACCTAAGGATGATGACCCCAAAGCCAGTAGCAGCAAAGGAGGGCGCTATGAAGGATATTGCAGAATGTGCCGATTAAATTATGCGGTTGTCAAGGAAATGATGACGGTTGTTTTTTGACTGGGTGCTTGATTGGGGCTTTAAAAGACTGGATCACGGGCACACCGTTCACGCAGATATTGGCGTATGAAAGGCGCAGATGCCGCGGTATTGTTGCTTGAGGGCTTCGCCACTGAATGCGGCAAGCCCTTCTTCCATCAGGAAAAAGGGCTGCATACATACTGAATTGAACTTGGGTTCTACAAACCCAATTCCAAATCCGCTATAAGGTCGTCCACGTTTTCGATGCCTACGGAATATCTCACCAGATCGTCGGTGATACCCGCGGCAAGCTTGGCTTCGCTCGAGACTTTGGCGTGTGTCATGGAAGCGGGATGCTGGATCAGTGTTTCCACGCCTCCCAAAGAAACTGCCAAAGCAGCCAGTTTGACGCTGTTCATAAGCTTCTTGCCAGCTTCCAATCCACCTTTCAGGCCAAAGGAGATCATCGCCCCCGGCCCCTTTTGCTGCTTCTGGGCAAGTTCGTATTGAGGGTGGGATTTTAGCCCCGGATATCTAACCCAGGCCACTGCCGGATGTGCTTCCAGATATTCTGCGATCTTTTGCGCGTTGGCCTGGGCGCGTTCCATCCTCAATGAAAGAGTCTTGATGCCACGGATCACCAGATATGCCTGATGCGGATCCATGTTGGGCCCCATGGTGGTCATCACATTATACAGCAACTTGTGGTCCTCAGCGGTCTTTGTAACGATTACCCCGCCTACAACATCCGCGTGTCCATTGATGAACTTGGTGACAGAATGAAGCACCACATCCGCGCCCAATTCCAGGGGATTTTGTAGATAAGGCGAGCAGAACGTGTTGTCCACCACCAGTTTGATTCCGTGCTTGGCAGCGATTTTAGCGCAAGCGGCAATATCGGTGATGCTAATGGTCGGATTTGCAGGGGTTTCAATATAGAGAACTTTTGTATTGGGTTTGATAGCGGCTTCTACGAGGTCGAGCTTGCTGGTGTCCAGAAAAGTTGATTCCACACCAAAGCGGGACAGATGTTTCTCCAAAAGAGTCCTGGATGCGCCATATACCGCGGCTGTGGATACGATATGGCTTTGTGAATCCAGAAAACCCATATAGACTGTCGATACAGCTCCCATACCGCTTCCGCAGGCTATTCCGCCTGCACCTCTCTCCAATTCGGCCATGGCATTTTCCAAATGCCTGATGGTGGGATTTCCCAATCTGGTGTAGATATAGCCAGGATTTTCCCCGGCAAAACAGGCGGCTCCATCATCCGCGTCACTAAAGGCGAAGGTGGATGTTTGGTAAATGGGCGGCGTTACAGATTTATACTGGTCTTGCGCCTGGCCCGCATGAACTTGCAGTGTATCAAATTCCTTGCTTTTGCTCATGTTATCCTCTTGATCTTTTTTGGACAGGCTTTGCTCCAAGCCTTTTCTGTCAATGCCAATCTTAGCTGCAGACCAAGCGCAAGTTGATATCTATGATCATTGTTTCGGCAGCGTGACAGATTACTGTCATTAGCTATTGAATCCTGATTATGCGGTATAGGCAAATGGGTAAAAACCAACCTTTCAAGCTAGATTTATCCAGTTTTTCTTGACATTTGGCGGCAGCGCAGCTTTTTGAACAAAAAACATTCGCATCAGAAGGAGATTTTCAGAGATTGGATAAGCATCGCATTACTCAACATCCGATCCTTCCTGTAAACAAGCGCGAAGAAGTACTCTTCACATGGAACGGACAAGCCCTCGCAGCCAGGAAAGGGGAAATGATATCCTCCGCCCTGATCGCCAACGGGATCAGCATATTTGGCCACAATCACAAAGACGGCAGCGCCCAGGGTATTTTCTGCGCCAATGGACAGTGTGCCAAATGCACTGTCATAGCTGACGGCGTCGCGGTAAAATCCTGCATGACGGAAGTGCGCGGCGGGATGGAAGTACGCAGCGCAGACGGGCTGCCGGAGCTCCCATTGGAGACTGAGACCAAGTCCAGGCCAGCAATCGAGCATCTGGACACCGATGTACTGATCATTGGGGGAGGCCCCTCAGGCTTGGCGGCTGCCATCGAACTGGGCAAAATCGGCATCGACACCTTGTTGATTGACGACAAGCATACCCTGGGCGGCAAGCTGGTGCTGCAAACACATAAATTTTTTGGTTCGGAAGAGGATAGCAACGCCGGCACCCGTGGCCACGACATCGGCAAGCTGCTGGCAACCCAGGTGGCACAGTATCCTTCCGTGAAAATCTGGACTAAAAGCACTGCGCTGTTCGTTTTTAGCGACAAAAAGGTGGGCATTCTGAAAGACGGGGTGTACAAGATAGTTGCTCCCCAAAGGATCCTGAACGCGGCTGGCGCGCGGGAAAAGTTCTTGCGCTTCAATGGCAACCATCTGGCCAGGATTCATGGAGCCGGCGCGTTCCAAACCCTGGTCAACCGCGACCTCGTGAGCCCCACCGACCGTCTGTTCATAATTGGCGGCGGCAATGTTGGTCTGATAGCCGGTTATCACGCTTTGCAAGCCGGAATCGAGGTGGTCGGACTGGCCGAGGCACTGCCAAGCTGCGGCGGATACAAAGTGCATGCGGACAAACTCAGGCGTCTGGGCGTACCCATCTATACCTCACACTCGATCTTGAGCGCCAATGGTGACGAGACGGTGAGCAGTGTGACCATCTGCGAAGTGGATTCCAAATTCCAGCCGCTTCCAGGAACTGAAAAGAGTTTTGCCTGTGACACCATCCTGATCGCCGTGGGGCTGGATTCGCTTTCTGAATTCACCCAGGAAGCCCAGGAAGCAGGCATTCCCGTCTATGCCGCAGGCGACGCCCTGGAAATAGCGGAAGCCTCCTCGGCAATGTTCAATGGCAAGATCGCCGGACTAACCATTGCCAGGGATATGGGACACGAAGAAGTGGGCAATATCCCCGCGGACTGGTATGCCAAAGCGGAAGTGCTCAAATCCCACCCGGGACGGATCAAGGATTATCGCAACAATCCCTCCGAGGAAGGCGTATTCCCGATCATCCACTGCCTGCAGGAAATCCCATGCAATCCCTGCACCACGGTCTGCCCCACCAAATCCATTCAAACTGAGGACGGGAGCCTGATGGCGCTTCCCCTTTACACTGGCACCTGCATCGGCTGCCACAAATGCCTGATGATCTGCCCCGGCCTGGCCATAACTTTGGTGGACTACCGCAAGGACCCGGAAAACCCCACCGTCACCATCCCCTACGAAGTTTTCAACATCGCCAAAAAAGTAGGTGACATGGTGGAATTGGTCGATATAGACGCCAATCCTCTTGGCAGCTTTTCAATCTCAGCCATCATGGACATGAAAGAGAGGCACATCCAGCTTGTGAAAGTTTCGGTTCCCAAAAACATCGCCAAGCGAGTCGCTTCTTTCCGCATCCAACCTGTTGAAGTAAGCCAGCCTCTGCCTAAAGCGATCATTCCCCAAAAGCAGAACGATGAAGCCATGGTCTGCCTCTGCGAGAGGGTCAGCGTGGGCGAAGTGCGCCAGCTCATCCGGGAAGGGGTCACAAACCTGAACCAAATCAAAGCGATCACCCGGGCTGGGATGGGACCCTGCGGGGCGAAAACCTGCGACACACTGATCCGTGGCGTCATGAGGGAAGAAGGTATTCCCATCGAGGATGTGGTACCCAACACCAAGCGGCCTGTTTTCGTGGAAGTGCCCTTGGATAAGTTTCCGGATGGAGAGTGAACGATGGATAAAGTATATGATGTCGTAGTGATCGGCGCTGGGTCGATTGGTGTTCCCGCTGCCCTGAACCTCGCCCTGAAAGGACAAAAAGTACTGGTCTTGGAAGCCGCCAGCGCTCCCGGCCAGTTCAACAACAAAAAGGCCATCGGAGGCGTACGCGCCACCCACAGCGATTTTGGCAAGATCAGTGTTTGCCAGCGTTCAATCGAGATAATGAGTTCCTGGAAAGAGACATGGGGTGACGATATTGGCTGGATGAGCAACGGCTACAGCTATCCCGCCTACACAGCCCAGGACGAAAAGTCGCTCAAGGACCTCATGCAGGTGCAGCTTGGCTTTGGCCTCAATATCCATTGGGTTTCCCCGGATGAATACGACGCCCTGGTACCGGGCATCAACAAGGATGGCCTGCTGGGATCAACCTACTCGCCTGAAGATGGCAGTTGTTCGCCTTTGCTGTTGGGTTCCGCTTTCTATTATCACGCTCTTTCCAAAGGGGTGGAGTTCCGGTTCCGGGAAAAAGTGATCGGTTTCGACATGACTGCCAGCAAAGTTGACGCAGTGATAACGGACAAGGGGAGATACCATACTGGCATCGTCATCAATGCCGCCGGTAACGACGCCAGGGAGATTGGCAAGCTTTTTGGCCTGGACCTTCCCGTGTATCCCGATTGCCATGAAGCTGGCATCACCGAGCCTGTGGCTTCCTTTATGGGCCCCATGGTGGTCGATATGCGCAAGCGGCCGGGCTCCGCGAACTTCTATTTCTATCAAAACCATGAAGGACAGGTGGTGTTTTGCATCACCCCCGATCCGCCCGTCCAGGGAATGGACAGCCGCTCCACTTCCGTGTTCCTGCCTCTTTGCAGCAAGCGCATGCTGGAAATCTATCCCCGCTTGCGCAACCTGAAAGTACGCCGCACCTGGAGAGGACAGTATCCCATGACTCCGGACGGATTTCCTATCGTTGGTAAAGCTGGCGACAACCTGATCAACGCGGTGGGTATGTGCGGCCAGGGTTTCATGATGGGTCCCGGGTTGGGCGAATTGCTCACCAGGATCGCTTTGGATGAGCTCAACGACAAGGATTTGAAGGTGTTAAAGAGCTTCGATCCAGATAGGGATTTCAGCGGCATGGAGGCGTTCCAGTAAGCCCCTGGATAATTACTAAAAGATGCTGTGCCATAAACTCAACTTACTTTAGAATATCGAGTTATGTTACGAAATGGGGTTCATTCCCAAACCGGGTGGATATATGAACCCTATACCAAGGGCACAGAATTCAAAAACGAATGTCGGCTCGCCCTCGCGCGCGCGAGGCAGCTAAGTCTTTATCTTCCTGGGGTCATCCTTAACCCGGTGAGGGATGACCTAAGGATGATGGCTCCAAAGCCTGTAGCAGCAAAGGAGGGCGCTATGAAGGAATATGAAGAATATTGTTATTGTGTTTAGTGAATGTAACACTATATTGCTTGCTACTGTTTATGTTTTTGATGAAAAGGTGGAAAGGAACTCCCCGAAACAAGCACCCCCAGACATTATCCTGCATCATCACGGGCTGTCGGGATCATCGCCATAGCGCATAGCGGTTTGGTGGGGTAACTTTACCCGTGATACTGTATTTTGGAATAATGCGATTTTCAACCGTCGATATCAACTCACATAGTTTGATAGAGAGCCAAATTTAGCAGAACGCCCGGAACAAATCCGGGCGTTCAGATTGCAGTTATATTTTCTTATCGATAAAACAGATTAAACAGTCTGCGAGAGCAACTGCGCCACACGGTTCAATCTGTTGCTGATGTCGTTGAGGGCTTCGGTCTCGGTGGTTTTGCCACGGGCTTGTTCAAGCTGGCCTTGGGCTTTGCGGAAAAGTCCATTGGCATTTGTTTTGGCGGCATCGCGATCCTTTGCCAATTGGCGGGCTTTTGATCCCACTGCTTTGGCGGCCTGGCGGTCCAGATCGATGTATCTGTTGTACTGCTCAGTACCCCTGAATTGATTGACTGCAGCCAGAATCACATAGGGTTGGTAGAGGGACCCGTTGCGCGAAATGGTTTGGTTGGCGTTTGTTTCAGCGTCGTTGTACTTACCCTGAGAAAGATAGATGGCGGCAAGGTTCAGATACACATAGGCGTTGTTAGGATCGATGGCCTTGAGCGCGTTGATTGTGTCGATTGCTTTCTTGTTATATTGGTTGGCTACCGCCGTGTCTTTGGCGTCAGAAGCCAGGGTGCGATACAAACCGACGACATTCAGGTATGCCTGAGGGCTGGTCGGATTGCTTTGGATCAAGCCTTCATAGCGAGCGATGGCGTCTTCCATGCGGTTGCTGCGCTGATATGCCACAGCCAGTCTTCTGCTGATCAGGTCGTTATCCGGAGCCTGGTCGAAGGCCTTTTCCAAATAAGGGATCGATTCAGCAAAGCGTTCCTCATCATAAAGCATCAGTGCCAGACGCACATTGGCGGTGGAATACTCGGGGTTGATTTCCAGAGCCCTGCGGAAGCTTGACTTGGCTTTTTCCGGATTGGCTTCCTGGTCGTACAGGTTACCGATGGCGAGCCACATCTCTTCATCCATGTTCGCATCCGCGATCTTTTCCATCAAAGCTATGCGTTTGGCGTTTTGATTGGTTGTCTCATAAAGGCCTATCAAGGCTATGGTGGAGCGTTGATCCTCAGGGGCAAGTTCCATCATCTTTTTATAGTTCTGCTCTGCCAAATCATACTTGCCGGTCTTTAAATAGGTGTTTCCAAGGATGTAATAGGCATCCACTTTGTCTGGCTTGAGAGCGATGACCTGTTTAAGGGATTTTTCGGCTTCCACATAGTTCTGGTTGTTGTAGTAGTTGGCGCCGATGTTGAAAATCTTGTCCATCTCGTTGGAAATGAATCCGTTCAATTCAGGCATAAAGTTGTCATCCAAAGCTTTCCAACGGGCATGCTTTTCTTTCACCACAGGGAAGCTGATCTGCTTCAATTCCTCGCTTCTGGTGCTGTAAAAACGCATCGAAACGTTGTAAACGTCACGCCCGCTTTCGCTGATGTTACCCATGATGATAACATCAGACTTCACGGTTTCGGAAATTTCCTTGATCTCCTCCACCTGAAGGTCTTCCACATCCTTATAGCCAGTGGTTTTGAAGTCGTGCGCAACCTGGTCCATATCCATCAGAATATAGTTGGCTTGTTTGTCAAAAGTTAGCTCGAGATCACGAACCGTGAGCAGTTTGTTGATATAACGGCTGCTGCTGTCCAGCGATTTCAGAGGCAAAATAGCCACTTTGGTGGCCAGCTCAGATTTCTCAACTTTTTCCGCCTTGTTCGCTGCATTGGTACTACAGGCAAAAAGGCTCAGCAACACAGCGAGGACAAGCAAGATCCTCTTATTCATTCTTCCTCCAGGAAACAATTTGGCGTTTTTTCTCTTTGAATTTTCAACTTGCATATCTGTCAAGCAAAAAGCTCTCATGCTTTATCCGGTAACACCCTCAAGTATAGAGTATCAAGTGAAATTGCAAATAGTATCACTTTCGTTGCAAATCGCTGTTTTTAGTGAGACCTCAGTATCACCCTTTTTGCAAATCGGTTTCAACCTTTTTGCAAATCTGGTATCACGGTTTTTGCAAATCCAGTTTCAACCTTTTTGCAAATTCAATAGTCTGTGGATTGAAAACAACGAAAAAAACGTGGGAATCACCGGGCGGCGTTCCCACGTCTCGGAGGGCATTCTATGTAGGGTCTGTAGGCTGAGATCATAATCGAAGATGAGTGTTTCTATGTCAAGTCTGAACATCCTCGATCTTTCTTATAGTATTGAGCGGAAAGGACTTGACTGCCTTTGCGAGGGGTGTTTGGTAGCACTCATACATCAATAGCCGGGTAACCGGGAAGGAGAACAAGATGACCAAGCAAAACAAGAACCGCAAAGGACAGGCAACTCCGGAGGAGATGGTTCAATCAGGCAGCCAGACTATTCTGAGGCGTGAGGATGGAACAGAACAGCCCATCGAAGAGATAGCGCAGGATGATCCCACAGCTAAGGAATTCCACTACAAGAGCTGGTGGAACCAGTTTAGAGGCCCCTGGCTGCAGTCGGAGAAGATGAGCGAGGATGAGATCAGAACCAGGGCGGATGATGCCTGGGAATGTGGAGACTACAAGGAGATGATCAATCTGATGGCGGAACTGATCTGTCGGCTCGAAAAGCAGAGATAGTCAGTAGCTTGCTACTCATTAACCCGGTTCTGCCGGGTTTCTCTCTTGGGCATCATTTGGCGAGGGCGATCAGGGTATAGGCAGGCTCGGAGGCGGTATAGACCTGGCTGATCCCAAGGGTAACGGTTACCATGTTTCCTTCAAGCACAGCATCGATCAGGTAGAGGAAGGCATCGCAGTAGTTGGTTAGGATGATATGCGGAAGCTCCTGATACTCCTTTTCCAGGATATGAATGATCGTCTTGTCATCAGACAGATTGGCAGGGCTGCCCTGGCTGTTATCGCCCACTCCCTTGTTCTGATCCTGTATCTCGTGTTCAAGTTTTGACAGCGTGAGTATATCCGGGGCGAAGTGAGTCTTGGAGAGTGCTCCATTGGCGATTTTGGAGCTTGTAACAGAGCCATCGGTGATGTGACTGGCATTGATGGAGTTGTTCTGCAAGCCTCTGGTGTCGAGCCTGCCAATGATGCAGGTCTTGCCGCTGAACTGACCAAAGGTACTGCCGAGGTCATCCCAGAGCTCATAGTAGCCGCAGCCGGCTTCAGATTCAATGCTGATCTCGTAGTACCCGGAACCCCCGGTGACCTCGATCAGTTTGAGCCCCTCAGCCCAGGATTGCCCTGGCCTGAGCAAACGGACGTCCACGCCTGACCTGGGTTTGCGGATGCTGCCATCCATATAGTAGTAGCTGATACCGTATTTATACATGTGATCTCCTTCTGATCTCCTTACCTAACTTAGCGGGGTGACTGTCTCGTCAAAGTCGGTGATGATAATGCCACCGAAGTCGATATAGCCGGGTGAACCGATGTATCTCGATTCCAGGCTGAACTTGACCTTCGTGGGATACTCATGCAGGTCATCCGGACACTTGGGCAGTTGAGAGATGGTGACCGGGAACTGGCTGTTGATATTGTTGTAGGCTGTGTACTCCAGATATAGCCTGCCCGGGCCGAGGAGGAAGCTCATCAGGCTGTAGTATTCGGCTGGCTCAAGCACCGCCTCCAGATCGAAGGAGTCCTCCCGGTAGGCTTCCCTTCTATGTATGATAGTGGGATCATAAGCGTTCTTCTTCTCGATGCGGTACTTCTGATTGGGGCTGTATTCGATTTGCCCGTTGGGACAGAAGAAGTAATAGATGCCGTCATTAGCCCAGCGGATAAGCTTGAATCCCTTTATAACAACCATGCTTTCACCCTGTATTCATCTTCAATGTAGTTCCGCTCCAGTTCGGTTATGGCATAGACCTGATTCTGGATGCGTATCCTGGACTGGAGGGAGAGGTTGTATTTGGAGAGACTATCGATGGTAGCCTCACAGCTCCACTTGGAGTCATGAAAGTCGATCAGATAGTCTTTGATCAGGTTCTGGAGTTGAGCGGTATCCCCTGTCAGGATATCCAGTGAGCTTATCTGGGGCTTCTCCGGATTGCTCCGCTTGGTTACGAAGTCGACCACATCCCCGGCATCGATGTCTATCACTGTACTACTGTAGGAATCCTTGTTTTTGAACACGATCTGCCCTTGGGGATTGCTGAAGATGGTGGCATTGTAAAGCATGAGCATGGCCTGCAATACCTTGATGTTATCGGTCGGCTCATCGGTGTAGTTGACGTAGGCCTTGCCGGGATGCAGCTTGGCCGGGAAGAGGTTGCCATGAAAGTGGGCTTCGATCCAGTGGTTGACGTACTGGCTGCTGCCATAGCTGCGGCCATCGATAGAGCCCGCCGAGACCAGGCCATTGTAGAGGGTGGACTCGGAGACGCCGTTCCCGATAAAGAAGCCGATGAACTCATTGGTGGCGTTTTCGAGGGAGGCCAGGTTTTCCACCCAGTCGGTCTTTTCGTCATACTCGACCACTACCGGGCAGATGCTGTTGAAGAACTTATAGATGCGGCCCCGGTAGCGGCCCTGATACCTGGTGGTGGCGGGACTGGGATAGCTGGCCTTGATCACCTTCTTGTAGGCAAAGACGAAGCTCATGCGGTTGGCAATCGTATCGATCAGATATCCCCACTGGGGACCCGGCCAGCCGGAGCCATCATAGCTGTAAGTCCAGCCATGGGTGGGGGTGGGGTTGGGAAAGGCAAGCAGGTCATCGAAGCCGATATGGGCGATGGTCAGGGCATTGCCGCTGCCGATGTTCAGGGTAGGCAAGCTGAACTGATTGGAGTAAGGGATGTTGACGGGTATTTTCTGCCCGATGTCCTGTATGAAGTAGGTCAATATCCATTGCGGAAGGTAACCCGCGGAAAGGGAATAGTAGTGGGTGAGATCGGAGAACAGGGAAAGCAGCTTGATCTTATCGTAGCAACTGATCTTGAGGATGCCGGAGGCTACATCGAATGATAGCTGAGAGGTGTCTATTATGCCCGTAAAGAATAGGGCCTCATCCCGATAGACCTTAACCTCAAAGTGCGAGATATAGCGCTCATGTTCATTTTCCCCACTCAGGATGTTCTCCTGTATCCAGACAGTGGGAAAGCACTCAAACACGAGCCGCTTGGGTTCACGGCTGTAGTTGGAGACCGACTGCAGCTTATCGGCTGAGACAGATAGGCTGATGATGGCTCTGTTGCTGGAGCTATCCTCCAGGCTATGCTTGACCTGGTTGTAGTCGGGAGCATCGGTCTTGCCCATTACGAAGTCGATTTTGAATAGGTTAGGCATCAGATCTCACTCCTGATCATCTTGCCGGTATCGGCTATTTCAGAGACCTTGACCGGATCATTGGAGAGCGGATCGACATTCACTTCGATGATGGGCTTGGAGTCCATGACCGTTTGCCTGAGTGAGACGATCTCGTCTTTCAAGGCGGCAATCAGATTGATCAGGGTATTCATGCCCCCTCCGGAAGAGATAGCGCCACCTGCGGCATAAGATTCGCCCAGGTAACTCGGAATAGGCACTGAAGGAACAGGCATGGACGCAAAGGCAAGCTTGACCTGATCCAGGGGTGCGAAGTTGAGGAAGTCGAACAGGCTCCTGCCCAGGGCCTTGACCCGGTCCTTGGCGGTGATGTATTCCTCACCCTCGGCTTCGATCAGGATGCCTCCCTGATTATGGGAAGGTCCGGTAAGCAGACCTCCGGTAGCTTTCTTTTCAAACTTGGTGGAACTGATCTTGGCGATATTGGCTATTCCTGCAGCCATCGCCGCAGCTGCGGCAGCAACCGCCAGTCCGGGGCCGACTACGGGAATGCCCACCATAGACTTATAGGCTCCTATGGCGGCTGAGAAGGTATCCACGTAGCCCTGAGCTATCGCCGAGGCTTTCCAGAGCTTGAAGCCACGCTCGGTATCCTTGTCCTGAGCGGAGGCAATATCACCGAAGATCTTGGAGATGCCGCTGGCTGCCTGAAGCTGGTAATTGGTTCTGAGGGTGGTAAGAGTCTCCTGCTTCTGCCGCTCGATCTCCACTTCAGTCAGTCCGGCTTCCAAGAGCTTGGCTTTCATCTTCTCATAGTACTTATCCACCTCTAAAAGCTGTTTGCCGTAACTGTCGCCGCTGTTGTCCAAGTCACGGGAATGGAACTCGTCCCGGATATCCTGCAGTTCCTGCAGCTTGGCCCGCTCCTCATCCTGACGTTCCTGGAGCAGCTTTACGTGACGGGCATCGGCCCCGGCTATCTGGGCCTGGATAAGCTGCTGTTCTTTCTCCGGAAGGTTCTGCTGAGCCCAGGCATAATACTCCTCCATGCTGGCTTTGAGAGCGTCATAGGAGTTGACTCCGAGGTTCTCTAAATTGGAGAAGTAGTCGATCTCAGCTTTGTATCTGGCTTGGACGGCATCCTTCTCCTTGGCAGCAAGCTCATTATCCTGCTGAGTCTTCCAAGCATCGAGGTTCTCGATGGCCTGGCGTTCGGCATCACTGCCATCCCGGGTAAACTCCCTGATCAGAGCCAGCCTTCTCTGATACTCGGCTTCGATGCGAGCGGTCTCTGTCTGGCGCAGCCGGGCTAACTCCTCCATGAGGCGTAAAGCTTCCCTGCGCCTGCTTTCCGCTTCCGAAGCTGCGGGACTGGGTGCCGGAGCGGGAGTTCCAGCATTTCTACCACTATCAAAAGTCAGATCAGGCACTTCGAACATAGCCTTGCGATAGGCATCACCCAGAGCTTGAAGATCGTATTTAGCGGCCTGCAGTCTACCTGATAAAGCTCCGAACGAGTTGATAGTCCGTTCCAACTTGAGCCACTCGCCATCATTACCGAAATAGGATGTAGGATTGAAGCCCATAGCGTTGCGGTCACTGGTGAGGAACTCCCAGTCTACTGAAGCCTTCAACTGGTTTATTCTGTTATTGGCAGCAGTGTATTCGGCTCGTTTCTCATCCAGTTCGATCTGCAGTTCAGCTACCCTCTGGACTTGGGCATTGTATCTCTCACCATAGATCTCAGAGATCTTCTTCTGCACCAATGCTTCCGATGCGGCTCGCAGAGCGGTAGCCAGGTTATTGTAGGCTGCCGTCTCCAAGTTGATGTTGCCCAGATACTCCGAGTAGTTGTCATTCAGGGACTTGATGACGTTCTTCAGCTCCCGCTTGTCAGCGACGGTAAGAGAGGAAGCGGAACGCAGTTCCAGCAACCTGGTAGCTAACAGGCTGAACTTCTCTGCCTCCACCGACACCTGGCGTTCAGCATCCTTGATCTCATCCTTCATGCTCCTTTGAGCAGTGGTAACCTCATCAGTTTTCATGGAAGCCGCAGCCAGTCCGAAGCCCAAGGCAGATAAAGCTCCCACCACTATGCCGATGATCCCCGCTACCGGGTTCATGGCCACCTGCAGGGCATGATAGGCTGCCGTCAGAGCGGTAATCGCAGTGGTAACGGTACCGATAATGGGGATGGCGACCACGATCCCGGTTACGAAGCCCTTCATAACCGGAGACAGGCTGTTATAGGCATCCATGAGCAAGCGAAGTCCCTGCAGGAGAGGATTGATCAGAGTGGTGAGCATATCGCCCACCGTTTCCTGGATATCTCCCCAGGCATTGGCATTCTGCAGGCGGAGGTCAGCCAGGGCTTCGGCTGTGCCGCCATAGTCCTCGCCTAACTTCTCGACCAGATAGGATACCCCTTCGGTCTTGAGCCGGGTATCATCCAACACAATCCCATAGCGGCCCAACATAGCGGTATGCCCGTTCAGTGCCCGACCCATGAGGTCAAAGGCGGACTCCACGCTCATTCCGGTGGCTTTGTTGGCTTCCGTGAAGTCTAACAGTAAGGGCACCAACTGCTGAATCTCATCCTTATTGAGTTTGAAGGTCTGGGACAGCTTGGACATCAGGGCCAGGAGCTGATCGTCCTCGAAGTTGGTCACCTCCTGCATCGAGGAGGCGAAGTTCCCCATCTCTTCCGCAGCTTCGCCAAAGGTCACTGCAGCCAGGGTCATGGCCTGTCTCTGCCCCAGTGATGCATCTAACAGACCATTCATAGACCTGGCCAGACCGCCCACCACCTGCAGGACACCATCCACTGCGATCTTCACGTCACGAATGGTAGCCAGAGCCTGTTCCGCGGTTATTTTAACTGTAGCAGGTTTCTCCACCACAGCCTGAGCGGACTGAGCCTCCTGCTTGACTTCGGCAAGCTTTTGGCTGGCGTCTGTAGTGGTCAAGATGAGTCTAAAGGTTAGGTCGGGCATAAGGTGTGAAAATAAACATTGACAATCTTCTAATTATGCTGTAGAAATGAGGTAACAAATTGGGAAAGGAGACTAACATGTCCTGGAAAGAGATGATCCCTGGTTGTTTTGGTAAGCGTGATTTGGTGTACGCGAATAGCTCTTTTGATAAAAAAAGGGCTATTGAAATGGTGGCAGCAGCTAACAAAGAGAATGTGACAAAGACTGAGTTTATCACATCTATGAGAGATTACATGCTCAAGAGGGGAACGGAACTCGGCATTAATAATCTGTCCGCTCATATTGAAAAACAAATGAAGTATATTTTGAGGAGGAATTTCGTTAAAGGCACCTCCAAAATATTAGATCGGGAATAGTGCAACAAATCAATAATTCCTAATCAGCAACTCAATCTCAGTCTGGAAAGCACCTGAAACGGTGTACTGGGCCTCGACTTCATCAATGGTGAAGCCTTGGTAGAGTGTGCGGATATAAGGATCGTTGTTGTAGGATAGCAGGAACTTGCCCTTGATCTGTTTCAAGGCTTTTGCCAGTTCTTCATGCTGGTTGAAGGCATCTGCGTCCTCACGTTCGTAGATGTGTTCCTTGGTATAATAAGGCGGGTCCAGATAGAAGAACGTGTGCGGCTGGTCGAAGTGGGCTACTATTTTCTCCCAGGGCTGCTTCTCGATGATCACTTGCTTGAGCCGGTCTGAAGCGGCTTTCACCTTCTCCAGATTGCGCAGGGGCATATACTTGTAGCCCTGATTGACGCAGAAGTTCTTGGAGCGTGAGCCATAGCTGCAGGCGAGGTTGTAGTAGAACTTGATCGCTCTCTCCAACTCGGTTCTGGGCTCATGCTTCATGAAGTTATCGAACATCTCCCTGGCGATCAGA
>DAOLWC010000021.1:0-20486 GCA_035420965.1 Candidatus Cloacimonadota bacterium
TGGATCACGGGTCAAACCACCCCACCAAACCGCTGCGCGCTTTGGCGGGGACCCCGACAGGCCGTGATGACGCGGTTTTGTGGTTTGATGGTGGTTTGTTTCAGGGCTGAATGGTTGTTTCTGAAAAGACTGGATCACGGCTCGCAGGCCGTGATGACGCGGTATTGTGGTTTGGTTGGCGTTGTTTCAGGGCTGAATGGTTGTTTCTGAAAAGACTGGATCACGGGTCAAGCACGCTTGTCCATGATGACACAATATATAGCTTGGTAGGCTTGTTTCGGGGGAACCTTTTCACCATTTCACCTTTCCACTTCCAAAACACCTTTCCACCTTTCCACATCAAAAAACACCTTTCCACCTTTCCACCTTTCCACCTTCAAAGATCCTGTCATCCGCGTTCCATTCTTTCAGGATTAGTGAAAGCAAAAAAGAAAGGCGGTAACAAAACCGCCTGTTCTTTTATGATCCAGCCTGAGAGCCACAAAAGGCACAGGCTTATTTATTGAGGTCTTTGGCTTTGATATTGTCTTTTTTGGGTTTGATGGTGGATTCTTCCACGAACTGAATGATCGCCATGGGTGCGTTGTCACCTTTGCGAAAACCTGCCTTGATCACCCGGGTGTATCCGCCATTGCGGCCGGCAAAGGTTGGAGCTATCTCGTCAAACAGCCTTTTTACCAGGCTGCGGTCGCCCAGCACGCTGTAAGCCAGCCTGCGGGCATGGACAGTGTTGGCCTTGCCATAGGTGACCACACGTTCCACATAGCTTCTCAGTTCCTTTGCCTTGGCAAGGGTTGTGGTGATCTGTCCGTGTTCGACCATGGACTTGACCAGGTTGCAGATCATCAATCTGCGGGCGTCGGTTTCGCGGCCGAATTTTCTGCCTTCAACTCTATGTCGCATTTTTTACCTTCTTTTTTGATGGTGGAACAGGCTTGCGGGGCGTTGAAACGACGGGTGTTTCCTCTTCCGCGGCGGGTACTTCCTCAGAAGTTTTCACGCCACGGCTCCTGGCTTCCCTGATCTTGCCATAGATGCTTTCGACGTCCATGCCAAGTTCCAGTTCATATTTCTTTAACTTTTGGACAATTTCTTCCAGTGACTTCTTACCGAAATTGCGGAATTTGAGCATCTCGCTTTCGCTTTTGGACACCAGTTGGCCGATGGTCTCGATGTTGGCGGCGGCCAGACAGTTGGCGGCACGCACGGTGAGTTCGATCTCCTTGACACTCATGGAGAGGACGCGTTCCATCTCCTCGAGCTCGGGATCCAGCTCCACATCGCGGATGTATTCGGGCTCGGTTTCAAAGAGGCAGATCTTTCCCGCCATGTCGCGCAGAATCTTGGCGGCAAGAAAGAGGGCGATTTTGGGTTCCACCGCGCCATTGGAATGAATATCCAAAATCAGCCGGTCGAAATTCATGCGCTCTTTGACCCGCTGGTGGGTGACGCTGAAATTAACCTTCAGTATGGGGGAATAGACTGAATCGATGGGGATAAAGCCAATGGGCTTGCCTTCAGGATTCTGGCGGTCGGCGGGGATGTAGCCGCGGCCGATGCCGATGATCAGTTCCATCTTAAAGTCCACATCTTCGGTTACTTCCAACAGATAGAGGTCTTTGTTGATGATCTTGATATTGGGGTTTTCCTGAATCATGGAAGCCGTGATCAAGCCTTTGCCCTTGTGCTCCAAAGTAACGGTGATCTCATCTACGGATGAGGAGTAGATCACCAGTTGCTTAAGGCGCAGGATCAGGTCTATGTAGTCTGCATTGGTTCCGGGGATGGCTGTGAATTCATGATGCAAACCTTCGATCCGCACAAAGCGCACGGCGGCACCCTGGATCGAGGAGAGCAGGATGCGGCGCAAAGTGTTGCCAAAGGTGGTGCCAAATCCGGGTTCCAGCGGACCTATTTCAAATCTGCCGTAGTTTGGGGAGTAGGTTTTTTTGTCGTACTCCACCGTTTCC
Source organism: Candidatus Cloacimonadota bacterium (assembly GCA_035420965.1). Lineage (GTDB taxonomy): Bacteria > Cloacimonadota > Cloacimonadia > Cloacimonadales > Cloacimonadaceae > Syntrophosphaera. The sequence goes on from DAOLWC010000021.1 coordinate 1,971, forward strand.
GGCATCTGTAAGGGTTCAAGGTACAGCATATAGACTCCTCGCTTGATTCAGCTATTATTTGGAGTAGAACTCAACGATGAGACGCAGATCCACAGTATTTGGGATATCGGCGGCGGCAGGGATGTTCTCAAACTGGCCGCGCATATTCTCTTTATCTACGGTGAGCCAGGAATAGGGAGAAGTGGTTTCGGTGTTATCCATAGCCTCGGTGAGCATTTTCATGCTGCGGCTGCCGGGACGCACTTCGATGATATCGCCGGGTTTGCACAGGAAGGACGGGATGTCCACTTTCCTGCCGTTGACCATGAAATGGCCATGATTTACAAACTGGCGAGCCTGCATTCTGGTGGTGGCAAAGCCAAGGCGGTAAACGGTGTTGTCCAGCCTTCTTTCCAGAAGGATCAAGAGGTTGTCGCCTGTGACGCCGCCCATCTTTGAGGCTTTCACAAAGTAATTGCTGAATTGTTTTTCGAGCAGACAATAGATGTTTCTCATTTTTTGCTTTTCGCGCAGGTGGATGCTATAGTCGCTTGGTTTGCGGCGCAAGGTCCTGCCATGTTGACCGGGAGGGAACTTACGTTTGTTCAGTATCCTGTCATATTTGGCAGTGCCGAAGATGTTCTCTCCAAATTTGCGGCAAAGCTTCGCGCGGGGTCCGGTATATCTGGCCATAATCTCCTCTCCTTATATCCTTCTGGTTTTGGGTGGACGGCAGCCGTTGTGTGGAAGCGGGGTGGCGTCCTTGATCATGGTCACTTTGATTCCGGCCGCGTTGACCGCACGGATGGTGGATTCTCTTCCTCCGCCGGGGCCTTTCACAATCACGCTTACGCGGGTAATTCCCATTTCCAGGCCTGCCTTTGCCACTTCGGTGGCAGCCATCTGGGCGGCATAGGGAGTGGCTTTGCGGGAGCCCTTGTTGCCAATCTTTCCGCCACTGGACCAGGCCAGGACGTTGCCGGCGCGGTCTGTGAGGGAAATGATGGTATTGTTGAAGCTGGAGTGCACAAATACGATTCCCTCGTCAAAGGCAAGACGGACGCGTTTTTTCTTGGTTCTGGTTTTCTTTGCCATTTGTGTTTCTCCTATTTCTTCTTTTTAATGGCGCCGGCGCGGGGTCCCTTGCGGGTGCGGGCATTGGTGTGGGTGCGCTGTCCACGGACAGGAAGTCCGCGTCTGTGGCGCATGCCGCGATAGCTGCCGATTTCCATAAGGCGTTTGATATTCATGGCAACCTGGGTGCGAAGGGCTCCTTCCACAACATAGTCGTTCTGGACGATGTCGCGGATGGTTTTTTCCTCTTCCACCGTAAGATCTTCAACCTTTTTCATTTCGTCGATATTGGCTTTTTTACAGATCTGTTTGGCAATAGCCGGGCCAATACCGTACACATAGGTCAGACCAATGAACAGGCGTTTGTTTTTGGGAATTTCAATACCTGCAATATGTGCCAAGTTGGTCCTCCTTAACCCTGTCTCTGTTTATGTTTGGGGTTAGAGCTGCAGATTACACGGATCACTCCGTGTCGCTTGATGATACGACAGTCTTTGCAGACTATTCGAACAGATGATCTCACTTTCATTATGATCTCCTTGCATCTAGTGCTAACACTGCATGCAACATTTATTTATAGCGATATGTAATCCTGCCGCGGGTAAGGTCGTAGGGAGAAAGCTCGACCTTGACCTTGTCTCCGGGCAGAATTCTTATATAGTTCATGCGCATTTTGCCGGAACTGTGGGCCAGGATTTCGTGGCCGTTTTCCAGCTGAACGCGGAAAGTCGTATTGGGAAGGGCTTCAGTGACGACCCCTTCAACCTCAATCACGCCGGATTTACTCATGCGTTACACTCCTCATACCAAAGTTAAGATTTCGGGTTGGGAATCCGTGACCAGGATGGTGTGTTCAAAATGAGCCGACAGGCTTCCATCCGCGGCAAAGAACTCCCATCCAGCCTCTTTCACACGGTTTGTACCGATATTAACCATGGGTTCGATGGCCAGTGTCATGCCTGCTTGCAAACGGGGACCGCGGCCTGCCGTGCCGCTGTTGGGTATCATTGGTTCTTCATGCAAAGCCCGGCCAACACCGTGTCCAGTGAGGTCATCGGCTACATAATATCCCATCTGGCTAACGTATGAGCCGATGGCGTGGGAGACATCGCCCACCCGGTTGCCCGGCAAAGCGGCGGAAATCCCCAATTGCAGAGATTTCCGGGTCACATCAAGCAAATCCTCCGCGGCAGCAGAGATCTTTCCGACCGCGTAACTGCGGGCGGCGTCGCCATAGTAACCGTCCTTCACAACGCCAACATCGATACCTATGATATCTCCTTCGCGCAGTACCGCCTCCCGGGAAGGTATCCCATGCACGATCCCGGAATTGAGGGAGGTACAGAGCGTTCCCGGAAAGGGTTTCAGGCCAGGCACCGTGTAGCCCTTGAAAGCCGGCCGCCCACCGCGGGAGAGGATAAATTCCTCGGCGAAGGCGTCCAGTTCGAAGGTGCTGACACCGGGAACTATCCTGGAGCCAAGGGCATCCAAGAGCTCACCGATGATGCGGCAACTGGCGCGAATCTTGTCAATTTCGGAAGGAGACTTGATGAATATCATCTTAACTTGAGCGGCCGTGCAGTTTGCCTTTTTTCATGAAACCGTCGTAGTGGCGCATCACCAGGTGGGATTCGATCTGTTGCAGAGTGTCAAGGGCAACGCCGACCACGATGATAAGACCTGTTCCTCCAAAATAGAAAGGCAGGTTGAAGATCTTGACCATCATTTCCGGCAACAGGGCGATGAAGGCGAAGAAGATCGCGCCCGGCAATGTGATCCGGGTAAGCACCGAACTGATGTACTCAGCGGTCTTTTTCCCAGGTTTTTTGCCAGGGATGTGTCCACCGTACTTTACCATGTTTTCCGCCATCTCGGTGGGATTAAGCACGATCGAGGTGTAGAAATAGGCAAAGAAGATGATCATTGCCACATAGATCACGGTGTAAATGCCATGACCGGGGCTGAACCATTTCAACAGGGTGTTCAGGAAGCCGCTGGGTTGTGTGCCGCCGCCAATGATGGTGATCAGGGTGGCGGGAAACATCAGGATGGACTGGGCAAAGATGATGGGAATCACGCCTGCGGTGTTGACCCGCAGGGGAATATAGGTGCTTTGCCCGCCATAAACCCGGCGTCCCACAATGCGTTTGGCATATTGCACGGGTATCTTGCGGATGGCTTCGGTCACAAATATCACGGCAGCGGTCACGATCACCATGACTGCCACGGCTATCAAAGACACCAGTATGCTGCGGATGCCTGTCTGAGTCTGGAACATGCGCACGAATCCCTCTGGATAGCGGGTGATGATACCGGCAAAGATAATCAGGGATATTCCGTTACCAATGCCATGTTCGGTGATCTGCTCACCCAGCCACATCACAATCATGGTACCCGTGATCAGGGTCACGATGCCGGTGAAGTGGAAGAGGAAACTGGGGCTAACCACCACCGGGCCGGTGGCGCCGTTCATGGCGGTAAGGCCCACCGTGATGGTCACAGCGTTGAAGGCAGCCAGCAGCACAGTGCCATAGCGGGTAATCTGGTTGATCTTCTTCTGGCCGTCCGCGCCTTCTTTACGCAGCTTTTCAAAGTAGGGAACTATGCTGCCCAGAAGCTGGATCACGATTGAGGCCGTGATGTATGGCATAATCCCCAGGGCAAAGACAGACGCCCTTTCGAAGTTTCCACCCACGAACAGGTTGAGCAATCCGAAGAGGGTGTTGTCGCTTTGGGCCTGGAAAAATGACTTTAGCTGTCCGGCATCCACACCGGGGATTGGGACAAAGCTGCCCAGACGGTAGAGGATCAAAAACAAGCCTGTGAACAGAATCTTGTTCTTAAGATCCGGGATCCGGAATATATTCAAGATAGTTTTGAACAAATTACACTACCTCCGCCTTGCCGCCGTTCTTTTCGATCAACTCCACAGCCCTTTTGGAAAAGGCGTTGGCTTTGATGTGAACGGTTTTGGTGAAATCCTCTGTGACGCTGGCCAGGACTTTAACCGGATAGTCGGCTTTTTTGCCCTTGGAAGGCAGCAGTCCCATAATTTCCAGCTTGGCTATATCGAATTCTGTCTCTTCGAGTTGCACCAAACGTGAGAGGTTGAGGATGCGATAGTTAACACGGAATGGATTTTTGAAACCGCGCTTGGGCAGACGGCGGTATATGGGCATCTGACCGCCTTCAAATCCGGCGGGAACGTTTCCGCCAGACCTGGCTTTCTTACCCTTGTGTCCGCGTCCGGCCTGATGACCATGACCGGAACCCTGTCCTTTTCCCAGGCGTTTTTTGGCTTTTCTGCCTGCAGGTTTGCCAAGATTCGATAGATTCAGCATTATTTCTCTCCCTGCACGTCTTCAACGTGAACCATGTAGGATACTTTTTTAATCATGCCGCGAATGCTGGGGGTATCTTCATGCACGCGGCTCTTGCCAGGGTGGCCAAGCCCCAGGGACTTGATCACTCTTTTATGGTTTTCCTTGCGATTGATGGTGCTGCGTATCTGGGTAACCTTGATCTTCATTTCTCCTCCCTGCCGGTGATCTCTGAGATGCTTTTGTTGCGCAGGCGGGCGATATCGGACAAGGTTCGCAAGGACTTCAACCCGCTTATGGTGGCTTTCACCACGTTGCAGGGGGTGTTTGAACCCAGGGATTTGCACAGGATGTTTTCGATCCCGGCTGCTTCAAAGATCGCGCGGGTTGTGCCTCCTGCAATGACGCCGGTACCGGCGGCTGCAGGTTTCATCATCACACGGCTGGCTCCATAGCGGGCCACGATCTCGTGCGGGATGGTTCCCTTGATGATCGGAACCTTGAACATGTTCTTGAGGGCTTTGTCCTTGGCTTTGCGGATGGCATCCACGATTTCGTTGGCTTTGCCGTTTCCCACGCCGATGTTGCCTTCACGGTCTCCCATGACGACTATGGCGCTGAAACTAAAGTTACGGCCACCTTTCACCACTTTGGCCACGCGCTTGGTTTCGATGATTTTCTCTATGTATTTTTCTTCTTCTGTATTGTGAGTGCGTTCGTGATTCAAGCTATCCTCCCCTTAAAATTCAAGTCCGGCTTTGCGGGCGCCTTCAGCCAGAGCTTTCACCCGGCCGTGATATTTGAATCCGGCCCGGTCAAAGGCAACTTTGGTGATACCGTTGGCCAAAGCTTTTTCGCCAAGCTTTTGGCCGATCTGGAAGCTCTGCTCCACCTTCTTGGTTCCGGGAGCGATCTCCGCGTCCTTGGCCTTGGTGGAGAATGAAACCAGGGTTTTGCCTTTGGTATCGTCGATTATCTGGGCATAGATATGTTTCAGGCTACGGAAGACCACCAGGCGGGGACGGTCGGCAGTTCCGTGCAGACGTTTCCGGATGGCAGCCCTGCGGCGTTCACGAAGGGCGGTTTTTCTAATGTTGGATTGAGTTATCATGTCTTGTTCCTCGCTTACTTCGTTCCGGCCTTACCGGCTTTGATGGTTACTTGTTCGTCTTCGTAGCGGATACCCTTGCCGTTGTAGTTTTCAGGCGGGCGGCAGGATCTGATCTCTGCAGAGAAGTGGCCGACAAGCTGTTTGTCGATGCCTTTCACGCGGATGATGCTCTGCAGGTCGGCGCGGGTTCCCTTGGAACGGGGCACAGCCTCAGCTTCCACGGTCAATTCTTCCGGAACCAGCATCACGATGTCGTGAGAATATCCCAGGGAAAGTTTCAACCAGGGTCCCACCCGCTCAGCTGAATATCCGGTGCCGATCACGTGCAGGGTCTTCTGATAGCCGTTGGTGACTCCGGTAACCATATTTTGCAGCAAGGCGCGGGTCAGCCCGTGAATGGCACGCTGAGATCTGCTTTCATCAGCCCGTTTCACGTTCATGACTCCGTCTTGCAACTCCAGGCTCATTCCGGGCAACAGGGTATAGCTGAGCTCGCCTAGCTTGCCCTTGACTTTGACTACGCCGTCTTTGACTTCCACATTGGTTCCGGCGGGGAATTTGATGGGGGCTTTACCTATTCGTGACATTCTTTCCCCCTACCAGACCTTGCAGATGTACTCACCGCCAACGCGTTTGATCCTGGCGTCGCGGTCCACCATCACACCCTGTGAGGTGGAAATGATGGCGCAGCCAGTGTTATTATACACGCTGGGGATGTTTTCTGCCCGGACATAAACGCGGCGCCCGGGTTTGGATATCCTGGTGATACCCTGCATGACTGGCTCACCGGCGTTGGTATAACGCAGGATCACCAGCAGTCTTTTATAATTGATTTTATGTTCCGGATCTTTCTCGAGAACCTGGGCACTATTCACAAAATTCTCTGCAGCGAGGATCTTCACCACCGACTCGATGAGTTTGCTGTGGTTCACAATCACCTGCGTATGTCCGGCACGATATGCATTGCGGATCTTGGTCAATGCATCAGCTATCGGATCGCTTACGCTCATTCATTCCTCCATTTTACCAGCTGGCTCTGGTCACTCCGGGGATCTGGCCCGCGGAGGCGTATTTGCGGAAACAAAGGCGGCACATGCCAAAATCACGCATGTAGGCGCGGGGTCTTCCGCAGATCATGCAGCGGTTATATTTTCTAACCTTGAACTTAGGTGTTCTTTGCTGTTTCAGTATAAGGGATTTCTTTGCCATTAATACTCCTTACTCGTTGCGCTGGAATGGCATGCCAAGCTCTTTGAGGAGCTGGCGGCACTCGTCGTCGCTGTGGGCGGTGGTGACGATGGCTATATTCAAGCCGCGGATGGCATCCACTTTATCATACTCGATTTCAGGAAATACGGTCTGTTCCTTGAGGCCAAAGGAATAGTTTCCCCTGCCATCGAAAGAATCAGCCGGAATGCCGTGGAAGTCGCGCAGGCGGGGGATCACGATCGAGATCAGCCTGTCCAGAAATTCATACATCACTTCTCCGCGCAGGGTCACTTTGCAGCCAATCGGCATGCCCTGGCGCAGCTTGAAGTTGGATATGGATTTACGGGCTTTGGTCACGATCGCCTTACGGCCAGTGATCTGCTCCATGTCCTTCACGGCATTGTCCAGGATAGCCTTGTTTTGGGTGGCGCTTCCGACGCCCATGCTCACCACGACTTTTTCCAGACGCGGCACCTGATGCGGATTCTTGTAGGAAAAGCCTTTTTGCAAGGCCGGGACGACTGTTTTCTGATAATGTTCTTTCAAACGGTTCATCTTCGTCTCTCCTACAGCTCATCGCCAGACTTCTTGCAGACGCGGACGCGGGTTCCCGCACGGTCCACGAACACAGGTTTGCTGACTGTATTCAGTTTGTCGTTGAACAGCATCACGTTGGAGGCGTGCACAGGGGCTTCCTTGTTCACTATCCCGCCCTGCGGATTCTTCTGCGAGGGCTTGGTATGCTTTTTGATCATATTTACTTTTTCCACGATGACCCGGTTTGTTTTGGGATACGCTTTCAGGATGCGGCCTTTGCGGCCTTTGTCTTCCCCGGAAATCACAATGACCAGATCACCTTTTTTGAGTTTCAGTTTATCGGACATTATCTCTCCTACAACACTTCCGGCGCCAGGGACACTATCTTCATATATTGGGCTTCGCGCAGTTCGCGGGCCACGGGTCCGAAGATGCGGGTTCCCTTGGGATCGAGCTTCTCATCGATAATCACGGCGGCGTTATCCGCAAAACGGATATAGGTGCCATCACCTCTGCGAATCTCTTTCGCGGTGCGGACTATCACGGCTCTCTCCACGCTGCCTTTCTTAACTTTGCCGCCGGGTGTGGCGGATTTTATCGCAACAACTATAACGTCGCCGACAGAGGCGTATTTACGTTTGGTGCCGCCAAGCACTTTGATACACATTGCTTTCTTGGCACCGGAGTTATCGGCGATATTCAATATCGTCTGGGCTTGAATCATTCCAAAACTCCCTTACTTGCTTCTTTCCACAATCTTATGCAGAATCCAGCGTTTACGCGCGCTCATGGGACGTGCCTCAGCTATCTGGACCACGTCTCCCTCATGGGCGTCATTCATCTCGTCGTGCGCCATAAACTTTTTATGACTGCGCACGGTTTTCTTATATAATGGATGGATGTACTGGCGTTGGACTCTCACGACAATCGTCTTGTCGTTCTTGTCGCTCACCACCACTCCCTGTTTGATTACTTTGCGGGTTTGTGCCACGGTTTACCTCACTGCCTTTTGCTCTTTTTCTTTGATGATGGTGTTGATGCGGGCGATTTCCCTGCGTGCTTCGCGCAGCCTGTCCACCCTGTCCAGCAGGTTTTTGGACTTTTGGAAGCGCAGGTTGAAGAGGTCCACCCTCAACTCCTCGAGCCGGGAATGAAGCTGATCAATCGTCATTTCACGAATCTCTTCGGTTTTCATAATTCCACTCCTTCGCGGGCAATTACCCTGGTCTTGATGGGCAATTTCTGGGCAGCGAGACGCATGGCTTCTTTGGCTATCTTCACATCCACGCCCTCAAGCTCGAACAGGATGCGGCCGGGGCGAACCACAGCCACCCAGTATTCGGGAGCGCCTTTGCCTTTTCCCATGCGGGTTTCGGCTGGCTTCTTGGTGATGGGCTTGTCCGGGAAAATCCGGATCCATACTTTTCCAACGCGCTTCATGTGGCGTGTGATCGCGATACGCGCGGCTTCTATCTGTCTGCTGGTGATAAAGGCGTCTTCCAGGGCGATCAATCCATAATCACCGAAATCCACATTGCAGCCAGTCCAGGACAGACCGTTGCGTCTGCCCTTCATCATCTTGCGGTGTCTTACTTTTTTTGGTGCTAACATTGATCTTTCTCCTAACTCAGGATGTCGCCCTTGTAGATCCACACCTTGATGCCGATAACGCCATAGGTGGTATTGGCTTCCACTATGGCATAATCGATGTCGGCACGCAGGGTATGGAGCGGGGTGCGACCCTGTTTATAGCGTTCGGTGCGGGCGATCTCAGCTCCGCCGAGGCGGCCGGAAACCTGCACTTTCACGCCCTGGGCACCTTCCTTCATCACATTGCGCATGGCCATCTTCATGGCCCGGCGGAAGGAAACGCGCTCTTCCAACTGACGAGCGATCTCCAGCCCCACCAAGTGGGAATCGAGCCAAAGCTTCTCGATCTGCTCGATATTGATGGAAACCGTGATCGGGTTCACTCTGTGTTTGTTTATCAGCACATTAAGCTCGTTACGCAGGCGGTCGATATCCTCGCCTTTCTTTCCGATCACCAGGCCCGGACGGGCGGTGTGGATGTCAATCGTAATCGAGCTGGTCTTGCGTGAAATCCTCACTTTGGAGACCATCTTCTGATCCAGTCGCTTATGGATGTATCTGCGTACCTTGATGTCTTCCTGCAGCAGATCCACATAGTTGGTACCCTGAGCAAACCAGATCGAATCAGTGTCCTTGTTCACGCCGAGACGGTACAGGATAGGGTTGATTTTTTGTCCCAAGGTATTCCTCCTATTCTATGGTTTGGATTTCCAGGCTGATGTGGCAGGTCTGTTTACGGATCATAAAGGCTCTGCCATGAGCTCTGGGCATATAACGTTTCATCTGGGGGCCTTCATCTGCCGTGGCAAGGGTCACATACATCTGGTTCAGATCGACCTTGGGTTCCTTGACCCTGGCATTGGCGATGGCGGATTCCAGCAGTTTATTGATCGCGACTGCGGCGCGGCGGTGTGAAAAGCGCAGCAGTTTTTGAGCTTCCGTCACCCGTTTGTAGCGGATGGTATCCAGCACCAGGCGCGCCTTGCGGGCTGAACCGCGGGTAAAACTAAGTTTGGCTTTTGCTTCCATTCTCTATCTCCTATCTACCCTTGGCTACTTTTTTCTTGTCTTTGTGGCCGCGGTAAGTGCGGGTGGGTGAAAACTCACCCAGCTTGTGGCCAACCATGTTTTCGGTCACATACACCGGCACAAATTTATGTCCGTTGTGCACCGAGAAAGTGTGTCCGATAAAAGAGGGGATGATCATAGAACGGCGGGACCAGGTCTTGATCACGGATTTCTTGTTTTCGCTGTTCAGCACTTCCACTTTCTTCAGGAGATGACCATCAACGAAGGGGCCTTTTTTAATTGAACGTGCCATTTATTTCCTCTCCTTATCTCTTCTTGACCGCTTTCACGATGTAGTTATCGGAGTATTTGCGGGTTTTGCGGGTCTTGCCGCCCTTGGCAGGCTTGCCCCAGGGGGACACGGGATGGCGTCCGCCGGAGGATTTTCCTTCTCCACCGCCCATGGGGTGGTCCACAGGGTTCATCGCCACGCCGCGAACGGTGGGACGGATTCCCATCCAGCGCTTGCGGCCGGCTTTGCCGATCTTGATCAGGCTGTGATCCTGGTTGCTCACCTGGCCGATGGTGGCCAGGCATTCCTTGCGGATCAGATGCACGTCGTTGGAGGGCATCTTCACATGCACATAGTCGCCGTCTTTGGCAACAACCTGTCCATAAGCTCCGGCTGAACGGGCGATCTGCCCGCCACGGCCTTTCTTGAGCTCGATGTTGTGCACGGTGGAACCCAAAGGAATCTTTTCCAGGGGAAGGGCATTGCCCAACGCGATCTCGGCTTCCGGGCCAGACATCACTTTGGTTCCCACGGCCAGGCCGTCGGGAGCGATGATGTAGCGCTTTTCGCCATCCAGATAGTGCAGCAGGGCGATGCGGGCGGTGCGGTTGGGATCGTATTCGATGCTGGCGACCTTGGCTGGAATGCCAAACTTGTCGCGCTTGAAATCTATAATGCGATAGTGCCTGCGATGGCCGCCGCCGCGATGGCGGCAGGTGATGCGGCCCATGTTGTTGCGGCCGCCGGATTTCCTCACCGGCTTCAGCAGCGATTTCTCGGGGCTGTCGGTTGTGATCTCGGTGAAGGTGTAGCCCGTGCGGAAGCGCAGGGAAGGAGTGGTGGGTTTATATTTCTTAATTGCCATGTTCTACTCCTTAAACCTCAAAATCGGCTATCTTGTCGCCGCTGCGCAGGGTTACGATCGCCTTTTTCCAATCGGGGCGCTTGCCGGAATACTTACCCAGGCGTTTCGGTTTGCCCATCATGCGGATCGTATTCACATTCAGCACCTTGACTGAAAAGATGTGTTCGATGGCTTTCTTGATCTCTATTTTGTTGGCGTTGATGCTCACCTTGAAAGTATAGGTGTTGTTGCCACTCACCTGCCCTTCGCTTTTTTCGGTGATCACCGGCGAGATTACGATATTACGCGGATGTATCATGAGCTGAATACCTCCTCAACCTTTTGTAGAGCGTCCTGGGTCATAATGATATAGCTGCTTTTGAGGACTTCGTAGGCATACAGGCCATCGGCTCTGTCGGTCATCACGCCGGGCAGGTTGGTGAACGATTTCACCGTCGGCACATGGTGGCCATCGGTCACGACGAGCTTGCGTCCTTTTTCGGGAGCGATCTTGCCCAGCAGTTCCAGGGCTTGTTTGGTGTTCGGTTTGTCAAAGTTAAAAGATTCCACGATAAAGATGCGGCCTTCGCGGGCGCGGTCGGTGAGGGCGACCTTGAGGGCCATGCGCTTCTTGGTGCGGGGAATCGGGCGATACCAGTCCTTGGGCAAAATGGCGAATGCTCTGCCGCCGTGCACGCGGACAGGGGTGCGGCGGGAGCCCTGGCGGGCGCTGCCGGTGCCTTTCTGCTTGAACAGCTTGCGGGTGCTGCCCGCGGTCATGGCGCGGTTCTTCTTTTGCACAGTGCCCTGGCGCTGGTTGGCCAGATACATGGTGACCACTTCGTTCAGCAAAACCTGCGGAGCGTTCACGTCCACGTCAAAGACGCTGGCCGGCAGTTCTATCTCTTCCAGGCGTTCGCCGAGTGAGTTGAATTTTATTGCTTTTACCATCTCAGCTACCCCTTTAATGTTCCTTGTGAATGGTGACCAGGGAATTGCGGTGTCCGGGGACGGCGCCTTTCACCATGATCAAACCTTGTTCCGCGTCCACTCGCACAACCTGCAGGTGGCGCACTGATACACGGGCGTTGCCGTGCTGGCCGGGCAGTTTCGTGCCCTTGAAGATGCGGGAAGGCTGGGCGCACTGGCCTACGGAGCCTGGTCCGCGGAAGGATTCGTGCACGCCGTGTGACTGCATGAACCCGGCAAAGCCGTGGCGTTTCATCACGCCGGTGTAACCGCGTCCCTTGGATTTGGAGATCACGGTCACTGTATCGTTGGCGGCAAACATATCAGCCTTAATTTCCGCGCCCACTTCATAGTTGTTTATCGCCTGATCGTATGAAGGGCGGAATTCGCGCAGATAGCGGTAGGCGGGGCTGCCGCATTTTTTGAAATGCCCCATCACGGGACGGGTGACGTGTTTTTCGGTGATCTTTTCAAAACCCAGTTGCAAAGCCTCGTAGCCATGGTCTTCCAGGGTGCGCTTGCATACCACCTGGCAGGGGCCGGCTTTGATCACTGTGACAGGAATGACCTTGCCATTGGGATCGAAGATCTGGGTCATGCCAATTTTCTTTCCAATCAATCCTAACATGATCAACCTCTCGTGTTAGCCTTGATTTCCACATGCACGCCAGCGGGCAGGCTCAGCTTTTTGAGGGCGTTGGTGGTCTGCTGCGTGGGGTTCATGATGTCGATCAGCCGCTTGTGCACAAGCATCTGGAACTGATCTTGGGATTTCTTATCCACATGAGGCGAGCGCAGGATCGTATAAAGCGTCTTGTTTGTGGGAAGCGGAATGGGGCCAATGACTTTGGCGCCAGTGTTACGCGTGCTTTTCACAATTTCTGCCACAGATTGATCCAGCAGACGGTGGTCGTATGCCTTCAGCTTGATGCGGATTCTGTTTTCGAGTTTACTCACTGGTTCCTCCACTTTTCAGGCAAAAGAATCCCCATGGGCTGAAAACCGCGCTCCTGCGCGACTGCCGCTGCGGGACTTTTTCTGCTAAGTTGGCATTGTTGGCGGGGTTTGATGGCGCAAACCATCCCCCTCTGATACTCGTACGAGTATCCCCGTTAAAGGGTGACATCGTTCCTCCTAAAGAACTATAAGTCCCTGCAAAACCTGGGACTTGTGCTATACAGTAAAACTTTATTCTGCAAGTGGTGGTCAGAGTTTTTAGCTTCCCCGATTTTGTCAATAGCTTTTTTAACTTCCTGTCTTTCACGAGGAAGCACCTCATACGCTCATGGCTAATACTTTTTCGCTTGCATTATCACAACTGGCTCCCATTTTCAAAGATTTAGTCACTGATCAAGTGGTTCACGCAGATATACGAGGATAAAAGAAAAAACGCGGATCAGCGCGGATTGGGATTACGAGGATGGGTGTTTCTGGTCTGGCAGGTTGTTTCTAAAAGACTGGATCACGGCTCGCAGGCCGTGATGACGCAGTATATAGTCTGGTAGGGTTTGTTTCGGGGGAACCTTTCCACCATTCCACCTTCCCACCTTTCCACCTTTCCACCAACAATCCCCCCATATATATAGGTGCTACGATTCCTTCATGCCAGGCAGGAAGCGGATTCCAAGGCAAGTATATAAATATACTTGCCCGTAATTGCGCGGCCATGTGTCAGCCACTTCCCTTTCCCCTCGCGCGCGGGTGGCTCTCATTTGCATCCGGCGCTCAGACCCTGGTCTTCCTTAGGTCAACCTTATAATTTATAAGGATGACCTAAGGATGATGGCACTAAATCCAGTAGTAGCAAGGGAGGGCGCTATGAAGCATATTGCGGATAATTGTGATTATTATTCGTGAATGACAAGGTATGTTTGTCGTGGAGGCGTGGTGGGGTGGTGGCGAGGTGAGTAGTCTATTGGGGTTTGTTTCAGGGTTGGCTGGTTGTTTCAAAAATACTGGATCCCGGGTCAAGTCACCCCTACAAACCGCTTCGCGCTTTGGCGGGGGCCCCGACAGCCCGGGATGACACAGTAATGTAGTCTGGAGGGTAGTCTTTTTGGAGGTCGATTGGGACTTGTATCGGGGGAACCTTTCCACCATTTCACCTTTCCACCTTTCCACCTTTCCACTTCAAAACACCTTTCCACGGACTTTACAAGAGAATGTCAGATTACAAATAGCATAACATAGCTTGATGAAAGCGAATAGGTATCATACGCTCATGGCTGACTGATCGCTCATTGACCGCTGGGCAATCGCCGGACTGGAATTCAGCCGGACATCAATGGGACATGGACTTGTGATCTGATCGGGCGGACGGAATTACCGGACAGTTTTTCAGTGTCGGATAGATGATACATTCAATCCCTAATACCGCATCTAACATTTGGTTTCGGCTGCAAATCGTTTATTTTGCTTGTATAAGGTCATATTCAAAGATTACAAAGAAACACAATTACAGATTTGATGCACGGCTAAAGTGATGAAGGAATTATGGATAAGAATCATTTCAGATTCTCAGGTTTAATTCGTAGTACACTCTTTCATGGGTGCTGGCTCTGTATGCTATTATTGTCCTTTATCCCCCTGATCGCAATTGATTACACGGTTCCATATTATCCGTGGAAGATAGATTCTTGTGATATCAATAATGATGGGTATAATGATCTAATCATTCTTGCTACAGGAGGTTTGAGCTATCTACAAAACAACGGCGATGGCACTTTCGCACCTTATGAGCTAATCATTCCGGGTGATGTAATGATTGTTGCATGTTGCCAACTGGACAATGTTGCCGGTGACGATATCGTAGTCCTTCGTTGTTATAGCGGAGATGAGCCGATCCAATATGAGTACTATTATAATGGCAGTTTCACTGAACCCTTCATTGTGCCCTTTACCGGAAACTATACGCTACATCACACTTTCAAATATGCCCATGGCGATTTCAACAATGATGGACTTCAGGATATAGTACTTACTGGTTTCGTTGAAATATCTACAAATCGGGTTTTCTGGTGCTATATGTACAATCTCGGCAATGGCCATTTCTCGGCACCAACATATATTCAGTGTGTTTATTCTGCATATAGTGCTTTGGCAGTCGGGGATTTTAACGAAGATAATCTGGATGATGTGGCATTCACTATTTCCTCGATTCAGATTTATTATAGCACTGGAACTGGCTTCTATAATTATGAAGCACTTCCTGCATCACATTGTGGAGGAATTTTGGCCATTGATTTTGATCAGGACGGAGATAAAGACCTGGTAACAAATGCTTGGGAAGGTGGATCAATAAACCACCATTACTATCTTGAGAATGTCCCAGGAAATACATTTATCATTCATGATCATTACTATGTACACTATGCATCGGCTACTATCATTTCAGCGGATTTGAATAATGACGCATATCCTGATATTGTGAGCACACCCGGAGGATCGGCATTCGGCGTGTTTATAAATCTACATAACTGGACAATGGAGCAATACGCAGTTACATTTCCTTATTATGGTGAATACCGGCAATATAGTTGCTTAGATAGATTTGATAACAATTCTACTTATGACATAGCCATTGCCAGAGACACAGCCCCAGAAAACAATCTGACAATTCTCTATAACGATGGAACCGGAAACTTTTTTCAGACACCAGTTTCAATCCATGATGAGGTGATACCTTCAATCACTAATAGAATTCAGTGTTATCCCAACCCGTGTGTGAACTTTGTAACTTTCAAAGTCGATTCTGCTGAACCCAATGCGGCTTATGCTATCTACAACATAAAAGGGCAAGTTGTTAGACGCTTGCTTTTCCAAGGGCAAGAGTGCCGTTGGGATCTGACAGATGACAACGGACTGAAACTGGGATCAGGTATCTATCTGATTAGAAGTAGAAACCAACAGGGTGATCAAGTCAGCAAGTTTGTATTGCACAAATAGGGGGTAAAACATGAAGAACCTGGTTTGGAGATGAAACATGCCAGCAACCTATACAGTCAGAAAAGCGGAGGCATCGGATATCGAAGCTATATCCGCTGTACATGTCCAAAGCTGGAGGGAGACCTATCCAGGCATCATGCCGCAACAGCGGATTGATGGCATGAGCGTCGAGAGCAGCTCCAGGCATTGGCAGGCAGTTATTTCCGAGGGCTTTACCTTTCTGGTGGCGGAAACGGAAGGCCGGGTTGTGGGTTTTGCCAGCGGCGGAAATAATTACGAATACAAAAACTGTGAAACTGGGCTGGGCAATGCCTGTGACTGCGAACTGGAAGCCTTGTATCTGCTGAAAGAGTTCCAGGGCAGGGGAATCGGCAAAGCCCTGGTTCATCGCTTTGCGGAGATCATGAAGCAGGAAAAGAAGCATACCATGATGATTTGGGTGGCGGAAAAGAACCCCTCGACCGGATTCTATGAGGCTATTGGTGGGGAATTGGTGGACAGGAAAACGCTTGTGGTCTGCAAAGTGCCGGTTCCGGTGCTTGCCTACAGGTTTAGGCTCGGAAATTGGCCTGTCTGAATCTTCCCTGTTGAAGCCGGGAAACATCTATACCAGCTAAGATTGGTTCAAGTCCATTTATGGCGGGAAGTCATTTAAAACCTCAAACAGCCATCCAGTCTTTGAAAAACGCCTTCCAAAAAATAAAGATTCAACCTGCCGATATTTTTCTTGACAAATCTACTTAAACCCATCCAGTATAATTTCAAATGAAAAACCCATCATAGGGAGGAAAAAATGAAAGCGTTGCGAAACTCATTTTTATGTCTTATCCTGCTCTGCGGAGCGATGGTTTTGGGAGCGCAGGCGCCCCAGTGGCAATGGGCAGTCCGCGCGGGAGGGGATTATGTTGATATAGGCTACTCCATAGCGATCGACAGCCAGGACAACCTGTATATAACCGGTCTTATTTCAGGCACCGCCACTTTCGGGAACCATATCCTGACGAGAATGGGGGGCTTTGTAGCCAAGCTGGACCCCTCCGGCAACTGGCTATGGGCTGTCCAGGCGGGAGGAACAGGATACGAGGAGGGATATGATATCGCTGTGGATGGCTCAGGTAATGCGTATGTAACTGGATTATTTCAAAACACAGCCACTTTCGGCAGCCACATCCTGACATCAAGAGGAGGAAATGATATCTTTATCGCCAAGCTGGACGCCTCCGGCAACTGGCTTTGGGCGGTCAGAGCGGGAGGAACAATCTATGATATGGGATATGGTATTACCCTGGATGGCTCGGGCAACGCTTACGTGACCGGAAGCTTTGGAGGCACAGCCACTTTCGGCAGCCATACCCTGACAACAAACGGATACTATGGTACTTTTGTTGCCAAACTGGATCCTTCCGGCAACTGGATCTGGGTGATCCAGGCGGAAGGGATGGACGACAATGGATATGACATCGCCGTGGATGGTGTTGGTAACACTTATGTGATTGGGATTTTTGGAGACACAACAACTTTTGGCTCCCATACCCTGACGGAAATCGGAAGCTACAATATCTATGTCGCCAAGCTTGACACCTCCGGCAACTGGCTTTGGGCGGCCCAAGTGGAAGGGACAGACTGGGATGAGGGATATGGCATTGCCGTTGATAGTTCGGGAAACGCCTATGTGACTGGATATTTTTTCAGAACAGCCTCTTTCGGTAATCCCGACAATATGCTAAGTGGAATCATTGATATTTTTGTAGCCAGACTGGGTCCACATGATTTCTGGGACTGGGCTGTCAAGGCGGGAGGGATAAACTCTGACCGGGGATACAGTATCGTTCTGGATGGCTCGGGCAACGCCTATGTGACCGGGGAGTTTCAAAACACAGCCACTTTCGGCAACCATACACTTACGGCAACTGGTGATGATAGGGAAGATATATTCGTTGCAAAGCTTAACCCCTCTGGCAATTGGCTTTGGGCTGTCCAGGCGGGAGGGACAAACTGTGACAAGGGATATGGCATTGCCCTGGATGGCGCGGGCAACGCCTACGTGACCGGGTGTTTTAAAGACACTGCTTTTTTTGGCAGTCATTCCCTGACAGCAAGTGGACAAAACGATGTCTTTGTCGCTAAACTGGGAAGCGGCACCCCCGTGGAGGATGAACTGGCGCCGCAAGCGCTTGCCAGACTGCATAACGCCTATCCCAACCCCCTGGGCAGGGGCGCCAGCGCGCTGATCAAAGCTGACATCCCGGAACGCACCTCCGGCACACTGAGCATCTTTAACCTGCGCGGACAGGTCGTAGCCCGCTACAAGCTGGGCCCCGGTTCGCAGCAGATATCCTTCAGCGGGGAAGGGCTTCCCGCGGGAGTCTATCTCTACAGCCTGCAATGCGGGGACTACCGGGAGACCAGGAAACTGGTGCTGATGAAGTGAGGTGGAAAGGGGTTTTTTAGGTGGAAAGGTGGAAAGGTGTTTTTGAGGTGGAATGGTGGAAAGGTGGAAAGGTTCCTCAAAAACGAACACCAGTAGGCTAAAAAACCGCGTCATCACGGGCTTGACCCGTGATCCAGTCTTTTAGAAACCATCCACCCGACTACGAAACAAACCACCCCAGACTAAAAAGCGTGTCATCACGGCCTG
>DAOLWC010000022.1:0-19370 GCA_035420965.1 Candidatus Cloacimonadota bacterium
TCAACCTTATAATTTATAAGGATGACCTAAGGATGATGGCTTAACCGCTTGTGGCAGCGAAGGATGGCGGTATGGGGGACTATAAGGAAGGCAGTGGGGATATTGTAAAAGGTGAAATGGAAATAGAACGCGGATGACAGTTTGAGTGTAGCAGCGCTTGCCAAAGTGCCGTATAGGCTGCCAGCCCCGAAACAAACCACCTCCAGACTACATTACCGTGTCATCCCGGCCTGCGAGCCGGGATCCAGTCTTTTAGCAACAACCAGCCAGCCCGAAACAATCCCCATTATAAAAATCCGCGGCAATCTGCGCCTTTTACCCGCGCATATCCGCGTGAACCACATGCCCTATGATCCAATCTCTTAATGAGTGTTTGAAGTCCGAGCCGGCTTCAGGTCTGGTATAAGCATGAAACCCATATTGCCGGCTCGAACTCCAAACTCAAGCCAGCATGGAGTTAAAAGAGCCTTTCCCGGCTGCAAATCTCCACCAGGCGCTTTGGCTCTTTTGACTTCATGCGGGAAGAGGAGATGCAGTTGTAATGCAAGCGAAATAGTATAAGAGTTGGTTGCGGTTTTGAACGTTAAAAAGACTGGATCCCGGGTCGCTGCCCTGGATGACACGGTATATAGACTGGGGGGTGTTTGTTTCGGGGTCGGGTGGTTATATGTAGCCTAAAAAGACTGGATTCCAGCTCAAGTCACCCCACCAAACCGCTACGCGATTTGGCGGGGACCCCGGCAGCCCGTGATGACATAGTATATAGTCTGGTGTGGCTTGTTTCCTGCCGGCTTGAACTCCAAACGAAAAAAGGACCCGCTGATCAGCGGGCCCTATGTTCCATGGAGATTACTCTAAGAGTAAGTGTTATATTATGTTATTTTCTGCCTTGGGAGCCATATCGCATTTTTATGGAAAGGCGGTGCGAGCTCTTGAGCAGGTTTTCTTTCAACCAGCCCATGTCGGTGTAGGCATAATCGATATTGAAGATGGCAAAGCGGGTGGGAACCTGATAGCCGATTCCGGCTGAAAAGCCGTTGGTGTCATAGTTGATCTGATAACCGCCTCTCAGAAAGAGGTTGCCCATCTTATATTCGGTGCCCAGGTTCCAGGTCTCTTTCCTGTCCACCACGTTGTCCAACTGCAGGGAAGCGATCCAGTGGTTGTAGTCGTCGCGCATGATGTCACCACTGATACCCAGGGAGAAGGACATGGGGATCTTGCTGTCGATCTCGGAGCCGTCTTCGTCGATTAAACCGTCCCCGTCGTTGTCGATCAGGTCGAAGGGGTCTTCATCTATTCTGCCGTCTTCGTCGTCGTCCACCCGATAGCGGATGTCCGGGCCGAAGTTGCGGAGCACCATGCCGATCTTGACATTCTTCCAGCCTGTATTGTAGGTCGAACCGACATCGAAAGAAAAGCTGTTCACCGCGAATTCATAGAGGTTTTCGCGTAGATACTTGGCGCCGACTCCGGCGCTGAATTTTTTGGTGAATTGCTGCGCATAGGCAGCTCCAAAGGCCATACCGCTGTTTGTGAATTGTTCTCCGGTGGGGCCAAAGGTGTCTTCTTCAATGATGTCTTCATAGTCCATGTGCAACACAGTGCCGTAAAGGGCCAGGGTGGATACTCCGTTGGTGAGGGAAGCGGCCGCATACTCCTGCATGATACCGGCAAGCCAGTTTGTGTGTGAGAAAAAGGCCTGGTTTTGAAATGCCGGGGCCAATCCGGCAGGATTCCAGTAGACGGAGGAGATGTCATCCGACACGGCAGTGTAAGCTTCACCCATGCCGATGGCACGGGCATCCACTCCGAGCTTCAGGAACTGCAGGGCTGCCGTTCCCGTTTTGCCGAATGGTTTGGCGGCGAGCATCAGCGGAGCGCACAGCAAGCCAAGTGAAATCAGGGTTATGATCAGTTTTTTCACAGTTCCTCCCCTACTTGATTATTACAAATTTGCCGACTTTGACCTTGTTATCGGCTTTGTTTTCCACGGAGTAGAGATATACTCCGGGCGCGATTATCTGGTTGTTTTTGGACAGCAGGTTCCAGTCGTGCATACCGCCGGGAGCCAAACCGAACTTGGCTGACTTGGACACGGTGATCACATCCGCCATATAGGCTCCGCGGTGTTCGATCGTATCGACCAGGTCGCCAGCCAGGGTGTAGATGCGGATCGTGCAATTCTCCGGCAGGTTTACGAACCACAGCCTGCGGCTCTTGTCGCCTTTCAGGTCTTTTTCGCGGCGTCCGTCAAATTTACTGCGGCCGATGTAAGGATTTGGCACCACGTAAATGTTGTCCATATTGGCCTGAGCCGTTGTGCCAGGGAAGAAGACCTTCATATTGGCATCAGCGTCGCGGCCGGTTTCCAGGTAATTCAGATGCTGTTCTGGAACACCCCGGTCATAAGCTGTGACTGCCACGTAGTACTCCACACCTTTGCGCGGGCATTGGATGGTCTGCTTGTAGTAGCGTCTGGCCAGGCGTTTATCTCCCAGTTCCGCCAGCTCATCTGGTGTATCAGCAATTGAGCCGCCAAAACCAGGCAGCGGGATCAGCCGGTAATCTGCCAGTTCATCGTAAATATCATCTCTGACATCAGGATGTTTATAGATTCGCGCTTGCAGCTTCTTGATCATTGCATCTGGCAAATCTGCATATTCTGCGGCGATGCGGTCAGCTTCGGAAAGCGCCTCAGCATGGACCACTCCAGGTTTATACAGCGGGAATCCGTAGAATACCTTGAAATTGTGGACTGGATGATCTGGAAAGGTGTTGATGTAGTAATAGTAGTTTTCATCTAAACGTTTGTATTTGGCAAACTCAGTTTCATCGTAGGGCATGCCGGTATTGGGTCCGAGCGCATTCTCAAAAGCGGGTGGGACGGAGAGGTTGGGGAGGCCGGTGTCTATTCCCTGATAGCCGCCGAAATCCTTGGCTTTTGGGTGTCCCCAGTTTACAGAGTAGTCATCTTTGTCACGTTGTGTGTCGATCTTATCCCAGCGCTGAATCATTTCCCAATCTTCCCGTGAGCCGCTGCCGCTTTTTCCCCAGAGGGTGTAACCCTGGAAATCGTGGCGCAGCCTGTGGGCAGTGAAGGGATTGACGATAGCGTTGTTGTTGAAGAGAGTGGTATCGGACAGGGCGGGTACCTGGAACTCGGGCGGGAAATCTTGCCAGTCGATAACTGACGGATCGCTGTCCATGCCCGCGTAATCCGGGGAGGTGGGGGGATATTGCCAGCCCAGATCGGAGGTTCCTACGTTTTTGAAGTCTTTGGTGAACTCGCTGCGATTATCCCAGTAAACGTCGATGGAGTTGCCGTTTTCCGTGATTTCGGCGTATAGTTTGGGAATTTCCGGAGGTTCGGGTGGTTTATAGTGAGGGTTAATATCCGGCAACACCACATCGTTTAGACTCTGGGGAAGGTCATAGATTTTTTTAGCCCATTGTGCCGAACCCTTGAGGTCTTCCAGATTATCGCCGGGAAATACACCCACCACGATTTTCATGGTGCGGCCCGGTTCCAGGTTCCAGGAGCTCTCTGTGGGGGCGGTGGCTCCCTTCATGTCGCCGTAGAACGCGAACAGGAAACGGGTGTCGTTGTCATCCACTTGCTCATATTCCATTACCGTGGGCTCTTCCGGACGCAGGGAGGCATACTTGGAAGAATCGGGATTCTTGCCTGTAAGCAGCCAGTATTTCTCGTTCGCGGTCAATCTGGGAGCGAAGTTAAAGGACAGCGGATTCTCGTCGTTTGGCCCATCTCCCACTTTCCAGTACCAGCAGGCGAATTCAAGATCCTCGGGATCGGGTGTGCAAACACGCGCACCCACCATACCGGTGGTCAGGCCGCCGTCGCCATCAGCGTCGTAGGTATAAGCGAATTCATAGTCTTCACCTTTGACATATCCGGATTTGTCATCCGCGGCTTTTTCCGGTCCCATGGTCTGGGGGCCGCAGTCGCAGTCCATGTATATGCCCATGGCGCAGTCGAACAGCGTGTCTGAATTCATGTTGGTGATATTGAATTCCACATAAACGAGGTTCTTGATGTATTCGTAACTCCACTGGTAGCTCATTTGGCGCACCCGGACCCCGATGGGGATATGGGTATTTCTGCTGCGGGAACCGCCAAGGTCTCTGTCGCCTGTTGTGCCAAAGGGGCTGTAATCATAATAGTAGGATATATAATCCTGTTCAGAAACAGGCGCTCCATCCTCATCGATCAGCCCATCACCGTCGTCGTCATAAGGGTTCGCAAAGTCGTAGGTGGTGTGGGATCTGTCTGAGAGGTCCATAAAGCCCAGGGGATACCACTTTTCAATGTTATCGCCAGTAGTAATGGTTTCGTAGTTAAACAAGCGGGTTTCATGGATAAATTTGCCTCTGAATTGGTCAAACACTTCCGGTAGGCCTTCATCGCGCAATCTGAAAGTGTAACCCACGAAATCCTCGTCGATGACACCATCGCCATCGTCATCCTCACCACGCTTCTGCGTGCGTACACTGGCTGTAGCAATCCTATCGGCATCGTCGTAAAGGCCGTAATAGAACTGCACAAGCTCATTGGTGCTGGAGGCTTCCAGGGGGTTGTAGGCTGGCAGGAATTCATAAAGATCGAGGTCTCCATCGAATCCCACAGTCACAAGGGTGTCGATCACCGGTTTCATCCAGGGCCGCCACTCCGGAGTACCGTAAGCAACCGTTCCGGTGCTGTCCGCGCTGGGGTTGACCGCTCTCCAGTAGAGCTGCCTGCCCCCATCGTCGCGGCGATACTTTTTGGCTCCAAACCAGAGTGCGCCTTGGTAGAGGTAGTCGATACCGCTGCCACCGGGATACTCCAGGGATGGATACTGGGGCACCACGTCGTCGCCGGAGCCGAAGAAACCGTAGTTACTTACGCGCAGCCAGATATTGCCAACGTTGTGCCACTTGGAAAGGTCCAAGGTTTTTGTTCCTGTTGAGGGACTGGCCATGGCCGCATGGGCGATACCAAAGGAAGCCATTGCTAGCAACAGGCAAAACACAATTTTATTGAACTTCATCAAATACTCCCAGATATGCTAATTTAACTTAAACTCAACGGGTAAGATCACTCGGGTGTCGATTGGATTACCGCTGCTTTTTCCAGGCTGAAAACGTATTCTTTTCACTGCATTGATCGCAGCTTCATCCAAGCCTCCGGGGCCGGACTGCACAGACCTGACAACCTTTATATTTCCGGTAGACCCGTCCTTGTATACATCAACTTCGAGCATAACAGTACCCTGCACCCTGGCTCTGCGCGCGAAATCCGGGTATTCCGGCTTTATGGCGCCTATTGGAACCGGAGGATCGTCCCAGGGGACGAAATCGAAGGGTCTTTCACTGTCTGAGCTCTGTAATGTCGAGGTCGTAGTCTGCTGCAGGTCGCCAAATTGCTGCAACGCCAGAGCTCTTTGCTGCTTCAGTTCGGGCGTGTCTTCGGTGGCCAGTTCTTCGCTGATCATGGGGATTTCGATATTGACCTCGCTTTCCTTGGGCGCTTCTTCTTTCTCGCGCGTGTCGGTGGGAGCGTCGATCATTTCAGCGGCCACTGTCTGAGTCTCCTTTGAGCTGGTCTCCATCCGAGGGGCAACCAGCAAGCCAAACAAGACTATAGCGGCAGCCAGGGCGACAGCTTTGCTGAACTGCGAATTGGCAATGTCTTTCCAGTCAATTAGTTTATTCGTAGTCATAACTCACCTCTATTTCTTCTGGGATTCAAAGACAACATTTCTGGTGTCCGCATCCTGGAGGCGCATCATAACGTCCCGGATAATTTGATAGCGGGTGTCCTTGTCGGAACGGAAGCACACCTGCAGGTTTGGGATCTCACTGCTTTTAGCCAGCATCGCGTCTATTATTGAATTGTCTTCCACGCTGCGCGGGAAGTCATCGATCAGGATTTCTTCCTTTTCGGTGATATAGATCGTGGCCGTCTCATTGCGTGATACCCTGTCTATGTTCTTGGCAGTGGGGAATTGGTCTCTGGGCACCCAGAAGACCCTTTCCTGCACGAAGACAGTGGTAACCATGAAGAAAAGCAAAAGCAGGAAAGAGATGTCACCTGTGGAAGTCGTTGGGATTTCAACAGGATCGCGTTTTTTCTTTTGTATCTTTGCCATCTTTTGCTCCTATATCTGTGTCGAGATCGAGATTTGGGCACGGTCGCGATAGGGAACCAGATGGTCCACCACTCTAACCATGTCGCTGTACTTGGCTTCCGGACTTGTTTTCACCAGGAACAGCATCTTCAATTCCCGTTCAGCCTGGATACTGCTGCTGCGGCTGATCGCTTCTCTCATCTCCACCTTTTGCAGGATAATCTGGTCAAGGTCGTCATCTGAAAGATAGCGGGGCTCTTCGGTATTGATCTTGATCATGCCGTTTTCCACTATTTCTATTCTGGTCATTTCCTTCTCTGTGAGCTTGATCTCTGTTTGGGCGGTCATTTTCTCTGCCTGAGTTGCCTTGTTGAGCATGACCTTAACGCCTTCTTTAACGTCAAACTTGGTTGTGGACATAAAAAAGACGATCAGCAGGAAGGAAATATCCCCTGTGGAAGTAGTGGGAATATTGGCTGTGGTTTTCCTTTTGCGGGGGATCTTCACAATGCACCCCCTTAGGACTCGATCATCGCTTCAATGACCTTCTCTGATGCACGTTGCATGTCTATGACCAACCCATCTACCTGGGTCATGAAAATATTGGAAAGCAGCTGGATGGGAATAGCCACGGCCAAACCTGCCTCTGTGGTGATCAAAGCGATCTTGATACCTGAGGCGACAATGGTGGCATCCACTGAACGGGCTTTGGCTATGGCGTCGAATGCCACCACCATTCCGTCCACAGTTCCGAAGAAACCAAGCATGGGAGCCAGCGTGATGGCTGTGCTGATTTCCACAAATCCCTTTTCAAGGTAAGACATCTCGATCATGGCGGCGTTTTCCATGGATTTTTCCACTGCGTCCACGCCACGGTCAGATTTAAGCAAACCTTCATATACGATGGAGGCAACAGGGCCGCGGGTCTTTTTGGCGATTTCAAGCGCTTCTTTATATTTCTTTTCTTTGATCAGGGGGACAATCTGGTTCAAGAATCCGTTCAGATTGATCTTGGCATACATAAGAGTTATAAACTTCCAGATAACGTAGGCGAGACCATAGATGGCCACCATAAGGATAGGCCACATCACCCATCCGCCGTTGATAAAGAAGTTTACAAGACCGCGTCCGAAAAGAAATTCGGCTATTCCTTTGGCGCCGGAAGAAGTTTCCACAGCTTGCTGCTCAACTTCTGCAACAGGTTCCGCAACTTCTGCCACAGTATCGGCTGCCGCTGCAACCGGATCAGGAGCTTGTGCGTAGGAGAGGCTCATGAGCAATGTGCTCATCACCACCATCAGCATCAGTACTTTTGAGAATCTCTTTCTCATGTTGTTATTCCTCCATGGGATTTTTTTAGAAATTGAATGAAACACCCAGGGTTACTCCCCTGAAGTTGTTTACCAGGCTAGGATTTTTAATGTATTTAGAATATGCATAGGCGACTTGTGGATAGGTGAAGGGTTCATATTCGCCTGTGTCGGGATTATATATCTGAATATTGGATTCGTAAATGTCGGCTCCGTTTTCATAGGGTGAACCTGTTTTGGGGTACACGCCGAGAATGTTCTTGTTCTTAAAGAGATTCTCTATATCCATGTAAACCTTGAAGTTCATGTTTTTGCCGAAAGTGAAACCCTTGGTAAGCTTCAAGTTTGCCTGTTGGGTGAAGTCCTTGCGCTTGCTGTTGGTGTCCAGCATACTGCTACCTTCCACGGCTTGCGGGGTGTAGGGAGCACCGGAAGCGAAGCTCCAGTTGAAGTTAGCGCTGAAATCGTCCATGGGCAGTATGAAGTCGGTGAAAGGTATGAAATACTCTTCACCTCTGCCAATACGGAACGTGTAGTTTACGCTCATATTATGGCGCACATCCCAATCCAGAGGGAATTCTCTCAGGTTAGTTGCTTCATCCTGGATAACGGTGCTGGAGTTGTTGCCCTGCGCCCAGGCCAGAGAATAGGCAATGGACCAGGTGTTGAAATTGGACAGCAGTTTTTCCAATTGGATGTCGATACCTCTGGCAGAACCATAGTCCTCGGAGATGAACTTGTACCAGTTGATAACCCCCTGTCCTTCTTTGACGGTGCTGACATAGTTATACAGGTTTTTATAGTAGGCGGTCATATCCACCACATAATCGTCTGATAACTGGTGCGAAAGGCCAACCTCATAGGTAACGGTGATCTGTGGTTCCAGCTTGGGATTGCCCACAGTAATTGTTGTATCTGAGTTATTGGCATCAGCCGGGGTTTTACTGGTGAAGATAAACTGCATCTGGGGCAGCTGGTTCTGATAGTTGTAAGCGAAACGCAACACGTCACGTTCGGTGATTGGGTGGGACACACCCAGTCGGGGCGACACCATTAGTTGCCAGCGATCGCCACTATCAAAGGACACCGACTCGTACTTGCCGCTATCCTTCAGCACTCTGTAGCTTGAGCCCAGATACCAGATGTCGAAGCGCAAGCCGGCATTGACGATCATGCCTTCCCACTCCATTTTATCCTGGAGGTAATACGCGATCTGCATGGGCTCCGCTTCATATCCATCACGTTTGCCCGAGGCTTCCTTTGCGGCTCTGAAGTAGACATCAGGTTTATAAATAGCAATATACTTATCCTGATCTTCTATTTTCTGAAAGTAATAGACACCATCTGGCATTACCGTCGGCGGTACCCAGGAAGTGTCGGCAGGCACCTTGAAAACGCGTTCAAGGCTGGCAGTAAATCTGTCCTGATATATGGTAAGGAAGTCCTGTAGCTGGTTCTTTTTGATATGATGCTTAATAACTTCCAGACCAGTTTTTGCCAGGTGTTTTTCGTCCAGTTGCCATTCAAAATCAGCCCTGGCGTTGATCGATGTGGTCCTGTCGTCCACAAAGTTATCATAGATGGTTCCAGGTGCTACAAAACCGGGAATGCCGCGGGCAATCTCGACTCCGGGAATACGGTAGACCCAGCGGGTGTAATCCGGATAATAAAGCAGTTCACCTGTATTCTCGTGAGTACTATAAGGCAGGTCCATAATGCCATCCGGATAAGGGTAGTAGTCGATTGTGGCGAAACCGTAATCGCCCTGGAGTACCTGGTCAATATAAAGGCTGTCCAGCTTACCTACAGTTGAGAAAATATAATTGTCCCTATTGATTCCTTTGGGTCCGGAAACACTGTCTTTCTGGTAATAGCTGGCTTTCACCTTAAGGTTCATCGAGGAGCTGAACACATGGTCGTAGGTGCCAATGTACTGGCTCTGCTTGGTTTCATCATAAGCATAGTGCTGCAGGGCATAACGCCAATCCCAGGAGAAAGGGTGGTTGAAAGAGCGGTCCCCGCGGGCGGCCAAAGTGATTCTTTGGGTGGGACTGAGCACATATTTGCTTTTGAGGTTGACGTTGTAGGAATTATAGTTTCTGTTTCCGATTTCGATTCCCGCAACTTTGTCTCGACTGCTATAGGGATCGTAATAGCTCCGGTCGGGGTATGGCTTGTATTCATCAGCATAGTCCATAAGTTGCAGTGTGTCAAGCAAACCTGTGTTTTCATTTTTAAACACATACAAATAATCGCTGTAGGGATCCCCAACATAGTAGTCTTTGAGACGGCCATCCAGCCACTCGCCGCCACCGTTCAGATAGAATGTGAAGTTTTCTTTGAGGTCAGCGGAGCCAAAGGGCACCACCGGACCGCCAAAGGCAAACTTGAACACATCGGTATTACGGCCATTGTTTTCGGATAACAGATGGTCGAAGCTGTATTCCACCTTTCCGGAATAAAAAGAATCTCCGTCTTTGGTCACGATATTGACCACTCCGGATTGGGCGTTGCCATATTCGGCAGGGAAACCGCCTGTCATAACCTTCATATCGCTGATGGCGTCAGTATCCACCTGCAAAGCGCTGCCACCGTCAACAGGGTCGGATACCGACATCCCGTCCACGGTAAAATTGATCTCATTGGAGCGTCCGCCCCGGATATGCAACTCTCCGCCGATGTTTGTGACACCAGCTTGCAAGGAAACGATGCCGGCGATGTCACTAACGGCAACGTCTTCCATGCGGTCCATTTCTATCTGGCGGGATGAACCTACACGGTCTTTTTCCACCCTGTCCTGTTGCGCCGTTACCACAACTTTTTCAAGTTGGACACCAACCTTATTCATTATGGGTGAGAGGTTTGTGGTCTGGTCGACGTTGATGCGCACATCAGTAAATGTATAGTCATCGTAGCTGATCAGTGAGAACCTAACGGTGTAGACGCCAGGGGGGATGTTGATGATTATCGCGGTACCCTTGGCATTTGTCTGGCCGCCTGTGATACGCTTGGCACCTTGAAAAACCAAGACATTGACAAACTCAATGGGTTTTCCCTGATTATCACGCACTCGCACTGCCAGGCGTCCTGTGGTGGCAGCGTCCAATAACGCGACGCCACAAATTAACATAATTAGCAGGATCAATGCAATCTTTCGCATCGAGAACCTCCCTTCTCTCTATGGCTTTATTTCTATCTTAGCTTTCATCAATAAAGGGCAAACAGCTTAGCTGCCGACCATAATTACAGTTGGTCACGAATATATGGTTTCCCAAAAACCGTCAAGGATTTTTTCTGATTTTGCTCTCCACACACATCTTTTAGCGAGTTTGGACGATTGGCGGGATTCAAAGTTTTCATTCAATGAAAGTCACTTTTTCAAAACCTGGACGCGATTCTTCGATCTCACCCAGCACGAGGTAATTTGTATCCCTCATAAAATCTTCCACAAACCCTGGATCCACAACAGCGATCATGCCAATGCCCAAATTGAAGGCACTGCGCATTTCCTCTATACCCAGATCAGCACTGTCTCCCAACCACCTGAACAAAGGCGGGAACTCATCAAGGTTGTAGCTCACCAAGGCGGAAAGGCCATCGGGAATAATCCGCTTTAAGTTGCCAGGGATGCCACCCCCAGTGATATGAGCAAGGCCGTGCAAGCGTCTGTCGGTGAGATGCGGTTTTATTTCCTGCAGATAGCTTTTGTGGACAGCCAGCAGGAGCTCGCCCACTGTCGCCTTGAGGTCGTTCACATAAGAGCCCACGTCCAGTTTCAGATGTTCAAAAACGATTCTGCGGGCCAGTGAATAGCCGTTGGTATGCAGCCCGGTGCTGGGCATGCCGACCAGAATATCTCCACAGCGGATCCTGTTGGCTGGCAACAGCGAGCTTTGTTCAACCACACCCACTATGGTGCCTGCCAGATCAAAGTCTTTCTCCCGATAGATTCCCGGCATCTCAGCCATCTCGCCGCCAATCAGGACGCATTGGTTTTCATGGCACGCTTTGACCATACCGCCTATTATTTCCTGCACCACCGAGTGGTCAAGCTTGCCCAACCCGATGTAATCCAGGAAGAACATTGGCAGAGCGCCCTGCACCAGTATATCATTTACACAGTGATTTACCAGATCCTGGCCCACAGTATCGTATCTGCCTGCCAGGACAGCTACCAGCAGCTTGGTGCCGACCCCGTCGGTGCTGGAGACCAATACCGGAGCCTGATACTGAGATGTGTCGAAGCGATACAGGCCGCCAAAGCTGCCCAGATCGCCCAATACATTATGATTATATGTTTCGCGCACCATCTGCTTGATGTTGTTTACGGCATTTTCACCAGCCTGGATGTCCACGCCGGAAGACCTGTAGTCTATGCGTTTGTCTGTCATATCAAGACCATTCCTGCAGTTCCTTGATCATTTTATCGATCTTGTTGGTGTCCAGATCCGTTAGACCCTCCACGCTGAAATCTCCCACGTTCAGGGCGGCCATCACGGTTCCCAGGCGCACGGCTTTGCGCACGACAAGCTTGCTCAAATCGCTCTGGGAAGCCAGATAACTCATGAACCCCCCGGCGAAGGCGTCTCCGGCTCCGGTGGGGTCTTTCACCTGCTCCACAGGGTAGGCGGGAGCAAAGAACAAATCGTTGTCGAAGACAGCCACACTGCCATATTCCCCCCGCTTGATGACCACTGCCCTGGCTCCCAGGCTGATCAGCTTCCGCGCTCCCGAGAAGATGTTGTTCGTTTTGGTGTATTGCCTGATCTCATCTTCGTTGATAAAAACGATATCCACTCTCCTGATCACTTCGGTCAGTAGCTCAGGGCAAAGGTCGATCCAATAGTTCATGGTATCGCAGGCGACCCAGCGATAATTCTCGATCTGGTTCAACACCTGCAACTGCAACGCGGGATGGATATTGGCAAGCAGCAAGCTTTCGCAAGACCTGCAGCTAGGGGGCAGCTGGGGCGAGAAATCAGCAAAAACATTGAGTTCAGTGCTCAGGGTGTCTGCCTGATTGAGGTTTTGATATTTGCCGCTCCAGCGAAATGTCTTTCCCACTTTCGTTTCCAAACCGTCCAGATATATCCCATGCCTTTGCAGGAGTTCGATGCCCGGCTGGGGAAAATCCTCTCCCACCACACCCACTACTTTGGTTGGAGCAAAGTAGGATGCGGCCAGGGAGGCGTAGATAGCCGAACCACCCAAGGCGTCGCACACTTTTCCGGAAGGGGTTTCGATCGTATCCAGAGCGACGGAGCCAACAACCACGAGGCTCATTGAACCGGAACCCCTTGCACTGCCGTAGTGTCGGTTGGCGTGGCTGTGGAATCGATGATCTCTATTGTAGTGCTGTTTTCACGCTGGCCAATGGTATCCAGTTTCTTGATCAGGATCAGGATTGCCGCCAGCAGCAGGAACATGAAGATCAGCCTTTTCCAGTTGTAGGCGCTCTTACGCCGGTCAGTCCAGCGGTCCTTGTTTTTATCGTTTAAATCGTTCATGGACTATTTGCCTCAAGCTCTCAGTTCTTCCAAAAATGCGGCAAAACGGCTCACACCCTTGCGCAGGTTGTCCATGCTGTTGGCGTAGGAGAAGCGGACGTTGGATTCGATTCCGAAAGAACCTCCCGAAACCAGGGCCACATGATGCTTTTCTAGCAGTTGGGTGCAGAACTCGTCGGAGCTGTGGATTCCGGCATTGTTGTTCTTCAGATACCAGCTGATATTGGGCATGATATAAAACGCGCCCTGAGGCTTGAAGCAAGAGATATGCGGAAGCTTGTTCAGCTCTTCATACAGGTAGTTCCGGCGCTGTTCAAACTGCTTTCTCATCATCTCGATCGAGTCATCCTCTTCATTCAAGGCCGTTACGCAGGCTTTTTGTGTGATCGAATTAACGCAGGAAGTGGCGTGTTCCTGCACCCTTCCGGCGGCAGCTATTATATGCGCGGGACCGGCGGCGTAACCGAGGCGCCAGCCAGTCATGGCATAGGCTTTGGACACCCCATTGATCACAACCGTATGCTCCTGCATTTCCGGGCTGAGTGAGGCTATGGAAACATGTTCCGTTCTGTCATATACCAGGCGTTCATAGATCTCATCGGAGACCACCAGCAGATTATGCTTCAGGCAGACCTCCGCCAGCTTTTCCAGCTCAGGCCTGGTATATACGGCACCTGTTGGATTGCTGGGTGAATTGAGGATCAACACCTTGGCCGCGGGGTTTTCCCCGATGGCTTTGCTCAGCGCGGCTGGCGTCAGTTTGTAGTTATCCTCTTCCAGGGTGGGGATGTAAACTGGCTGGGCGTCAGCCAGCATCGCCTGATAGGGATAGCTGACCCAATATGGCATGGGCATAAGAACCTGGTCGTTAAAGTCGCATACCGCGATCAGAATATTCACGATGGAAGCCTTTGCCCCGGGTGAGACCAGAATCTGGTTTGGCTGGTAACTTAGCTTGTTGTCCCTTAACAGCTTCGCGCAGATGGCTTTTTTAAGGTCGGGGATGCCAGCATTGGCAGTATAACGCGTAAAGTTGTCGTCAATCGCTTGGTGAGCGGCTTTTTTGATATACTCAGGTGTGTTAAAATCCGGCTCTCCCACTCCAAAATTGACCACATCGATTCCGGCGGCCGACATCTCTTTGGCCTTGGCGGACAGGGTGAGGGTGGGTGAAGGTTTGATCAGGATGGTTCGGTTTGATAGTTTGATCGCCATGTTTTCCTCCAGCTTATTTTTTTCCCATCAGAAGTACCAGAACGCAGGTGTTGACAATGTCTTCCATAGAACAACCCCGGGAGAGGTCGCAGATTGGAGCGGCAAGTCCCTGGATGATCGGGCCGATGGCCTCGGCTTTGGCAAAGCGTTGTGTGAGCTTGTAGCCTATGTTGCCCGATTGCAGGTCTGGAAAGATAAGGGTGTTCGCTTGTCCTGCCACCGTGCTGCCTGGTGCCTTGCTTTTGGCGATGTGGGGCACGATCGCGGCGTCCAGTTGCATTTCTCCGTCGTAAGCAAAGTTCACCTTGCGCTGATCCAGTATTGCCTTGGTTTGCTGCACTTTTTCCACAAGCTCGTGTTTGGCGCTGCCCATGGTTGAGAATGAGAGCAGTGCCACGCGCGGCTCATCGCCCAGGATGGACTTGCGGGTGTGCGCTGTGCTTATCGCGATGTCCGCCAATTGCTCGGGATCCGGATTAGGCACCACGGCACAATCGGCGAAGAGGTATATGCGGTCTTCACCCATGTAGTCATAGACCAGCATGATAAAGCTGCTGGACACTGTTTTCAATCCAGGGGCGACACCAACCACCTGAAGCGCCGAGCGCAAAACGTCGGCAGTGGTGTTCACCGCTCCGGCCACCATTCCGTCAGCCAGGCCAAACTTGATCAGCATAGCACCAAAAAACAGCTCGTTCAACACAGTCTGCCGGGCTTGTTCCGGCGTAACGCCCTTTTCTTTTCGTTTCTCATAGAAATAATTGGCGAACTTTTCAATGTCTGGGTGCTTCGCGGGGTCAAGGATCGTAGCCCGGCTAAGATCCAGGCTCATGCTTCCGGCTTTGTCCCGCACCGTTTGCGGATCGCCAACCAGGATCACTTCCGCCAAAGCATCCGAAATCACGGCATCTGCCGCACGCAACATCCTTTCGTCGTGGCTTTCAGGCAGCACGATGCGTCCGCCCAGGGCGGCGGCTTTGGCTTTCAAGGTTTCGATGATATTCATTTATACTCCAGATTATTCTGATTCTATCACGATTTTGGAAATATCGGCCACCCGTAGGAATTCCTGCTTGACCAGATTTAGCAGCGAGTGGCGGTTGGAGCGCAGTTGCAGGTCATCGCAATTGACCAGCACCGCGTCAAAAAATCTGTCGATCAAGTCGCCGAACTGCACCAGCAGCGAGATGGCCGCCTTATGGTCAGAGCGGGTGAGACTGTCCGTTAACGCGGTTCTCAACTCTATCAGAGCCACAAACAGCTCTGCCTCAGGCCCGGGGCTTAGCAGGTTCTCGTTCAGAGGTGGAAACTCTTTCTGATCTTCGAGGATGTTGGCAACCCTCTTGAATCCGATCACCAGGCGCTTGAAGTCCTCTTGTTCCCTGAACTGCTGCAGCGCGATTGCGCGCCGTTTCAGATCCGGAATGCTTCCCAGGCTCAGGTGCATCACGCTGTCAATCACGTCATAATCCAGATTCAACTGGGTCAGCAGCCAGTTCACCCTCTGACGGAAAAAGGAACGCACCGTATCTGCGGAATTGCTTTTAAGCTCCGCGTCTTCGCCGGCGCTTTGCAGGGATTTCTCAATGAGCAGTGAAAGCTCAACTTCCCAACCCCTGTCCGCCAGAATCTGAACCACGCCATTGGCGGCGCGGCGCAGCGCGAAAGGATCTGCCGAACCCGTGGGTGCCAGGCCCACGCCGATTATCCCGCAAACGCTGTCCAGCTTGTCGGCTACAGCCACCACAGCTCCGGTAACAGTTTGGGGCAGGCTGTCGTTGTTGCCGCGGGGCATGTAATGCTCATAGATTCCCTCGGCAACTTCCTCATGCTCCCCGCTTGCCAGGGCGTAGTGCTTTCCGATGTAGCCCTGAAGCTTGGTAAACTCTTTTTCCCCCAACATGTTGGTGACCAGGTCTGCTTTGCAGAGGTGAGCCGTTCTGTTCACCAGTTTGCTTTGCTCGCTATCAAGATCTAGTTCATTGCAAAGCAGGCTGCTCAGTTCCTCAATGCGTTTGGTGCGCGCCGCCATGCTGCCCAACTGCGACTGAAACACCACCTCTTCCAAGCGGGGAACATAGGTCTCTAGGGGGACGCGGGTGTCTTCTTTGAAATACCACAACGCGTCTGCCAGGCGGGCATTCACCACTTTTTCATTACCTTTCCGGATCAACCCGGCATGTGCCGCGTCGCCGTTGGAGATGAATACAAACTTGTTACTGAGCTTTCCCTGGCCGTCGCGCACGGAAAAGCACTTCTGGTTCTGGCTGATGGTGGAGGTGATGATCTTTTCGGGGATGTCCAGATATTCTGCCTGGAACTCCGCAACCACGGCGTTGGGGTTTTCCACGAGGTCGGTCACGGTATCGATCAGCCGTTCGTCCTCTATTACGGCAAGATTGGCGGAGGGGAAGGCGTTTTGCAAGCCTTGCGATATTGTTTCCCTGCGTTCCCGGCGATCTGCCAGCACCGCGTTTTCTCTCAGGATTTCCAGATAGTCACGGGGTTCCGGGATGTCCAGCCGCCTGTCCAGTCCAAGCCAGCGGTTTCCCCGGCTTTGCCTGCCGCTGCTCACTCCGGAGACCGTGAGTTCGATCACGTCCGGCCCCCACAGGACGCACAGCCAGCGCAGGGGGCGGCTAAATGCTAGGCGGGAGTCGTTCCAGATCATGCTTTTGGCAAAGGGTATCTGGTGAATGATATCCAGAATCCAATCCCGCAAAATGTCCTGGGTAGCCCTGCCCGGGAGGGTGTAATCCAGGGCGATGAACTCGCCTTTATCTGTTTTTTCTATATAGATGTCCTGTTCGCTGGCCTTGTTTTTCTTCAGAAAACCCAGCGCCGCGGGAAGCAGCTTGCCGGACTCGTCGTAGGCAATTTGTTTGGCAGGCCCGGTTTTTTTGACCCGGATATCCGCCTGCATTTCCTGCACAGAGGAGGCCAGCACGAAAAAACGCCTGGGAGTGGAGCTGACGGACAGCGCGTCAAAAGAAAGCCCGCTGCTCTCCATCAGTTTGACAAAGGAGCTTTTTAAAAAGTCCGTGGCAGGCCCGAGGTGCGGAGCGGGAATCTCTTCCACTCCGATTTCAAGGAGAAAATCACGCATGAACAGTATTCCGTCTCAGCTTGACTATGTGCTTAAAACTCATGCGCCAGGCTGACCTGATGGATCATTCCCAAATCCCCGTAGGAAGAAAGGCCATAATCGATCCTGTTGCTGCGCCATTTCCATCCTGCTCCCAGAGAAAGGCCGGAAGTCCAGCCCCAGAATCCTCCAACTCTTTGATCCGCGGCGTCGCTGCGGAAGCCCATCCTCAGTTTCAAAGCTGGTTGCACAGCGTATTCAATTCCCGCTTTCGCCACCAGATTGTCGCCTTTTGCCATGCTGATGTCCAGGGCGCCCAACAGGTCTTTTGTAAACAAGTAACTGATGCCTGCGGCATAGGTCAGGGGAAGGCCTTCGCGGTATCTGGCGTCGGTATAGTGCAAAAACTGGAAGCCCAGGTTGCGCACGCTGGCACCCACCTTGATCTTTTCATTCTCCGGGTGGTGGATCATGCCGACATCCAGGAGCACCGCGGCGGCGTTTTTGTCATCCAATTGGTCATAGACCACTTTAAAGCTGGCTCCCGCGTCGATCATGGGGCTTAAGTATTTGGCCAGGGACGCGCTGGCGATAAAGTTATGCGCGCCAAAGCTCCGGTTCAGATCCACGGGTGACTGTTCCTCGTCCACGCCATAGGCATCGAAGCTGCCCCAGTCCATGTACTTGATGGCAAAGCCCCAGGCTGTGTATTTGTTTTTGGGAGCGAGATATTGCAGCTGCCCCCCCTGCGAGTCCAGGAAGAAATTGGTATAGGTGCTGCCCAGTTCCTTGCGTTCCATGCGGATGATCGCGGCTGGATTGAAAAACACTCCATCCGGGTTTTTGTCTATCCCCGTCAAAGCCTGTCCCATAGCCACGGCTCTTGCGGAAAAGACGTTTTTCAACTGGTTGAATCCGGTGGTGCCAGCGTCCTGGGAAATCGCTCCCAGGGGGATGATGCCCAGGCTAATCGCGCAAAGCGCTATTAATATGCTCTTCAATGGTATGCACTTCATGGTATAGCTCCGTTTCGTCTTTAACGTTTATGATACGGTCTCGGTTATCGCTCTGGCGCAGGTATTCTGAGAGAGCGCGTAAAATCTTCATATATTCACGGTTGGAGCCCTGGGGCACTGCGATCATGAACACCAACTGCACCGGCAGGTCGTCCACGCTCTGAAACTCCAGTGGACGCTTGATCAGGCAGACCGCGATCTTCATGAACGCAACTGTGAGATCTCTTGCATGGGGGATGCCCACGCCCTTGCCTATCCCGGTGCTCATGATTTCTTCCCTGCCCTTTACTGCGGCCAGGAAACGGTCCGGGAAACTCAAGGCTCCGCTATCAGCCAAAAGGTTGGTCAGATAAACCAAGCACTCTTCCTTGGTGTCGAACCCTTCTACGATTTTCACCAGTTCTGGTTGAAAAAGTCCGTTCATCTTCTCCCCAAGATTTTGATAAAATCCATGTTTTTACTCTGCTCAATCACGTCAATCAAATTCTGCCCGTTCCAGAGATTGTCGCCTTATCCTGGGCTAATACCAATTCGCTTTCATCCTGTTATATGCAATTTGTACCGGAATCTCGTGGTGCCGTGATGCTGTCGAAGCAGAGATAGAACGCGGATAACAGGATCGACAGGATTTGCAGGATATAGGGAAGGTGAAAAGGTTCCTTTGGAACAACAACCCGACTCCAAGACAAATCGCCACAGACAATATACCGTGTCATCACGGGCATCGGGGTCCTCGACGGATCGGCAACGATCCGTTGGGGTGATTGAACGGGGTCCCCGCCAAAGCGCGTAGCGGTTTGGTGGGGTGGTTTGAGCCGTGATCCAGTCTTTTAGAAACAACCACCCAACCCCGAAACAAAGCCCCCCAGACTACCAACCGTGTCATCACGGCCTGTCGGGGTCCCCGCCAAAGCGCGCAGCGGTTTGGTGGGGTGGCTTGAGCCGTGATCCAGTCTTTTAGAGATAACCACCCGACACCGAAACAAAGCCCCCCAGACTACCAACCGTGTCATCACGGCCTGCGAGCCGTGATCCAGTCTTTTAAAGCCCCAAACAACCACCCGACACCGAAACAAAGCCCCCCAGACTACCAACCGTGTCATCAC
>DAOLWC010000023.1:0-17376 GCA_035420965.1 Candidatus Cloacimonadota bacterium
AACCGTGTCATCACGGCCTGCGAGCCGTGATCCAGTCTTTTAGAAACAACCACCCAACTAAGAAACAAACCATACCAGACCCAAAACCGCGTCATCCCGGGCAAGCGTGCTTGACCCGGGATCCAGTCTTTTAAAGCCCAAAACAACCACCCAGACTAATAACAACTACCATAAACATCACCTGACAAGGGTAACCTTTTTACTCAACGCCCCTATCCCATTGACCTTCAGGTTGAGCAGGTAAACACCGCTGGAACACTGCTTGCCGGCTTCATCCCTGCCATCCCAATAGCTGAATTGCTCACCCGCCTTGCCGGGATCAAGCGCGATGCTCTTTACTTTTTGCCCCTTGATGTTGTAGATGTCTATGCTTGCGCTTGTTACCCTTGTTTTGTCATTGCATCGCTTGGAAGGCAGAATAATCTTGAGATTGGTGAAAACCGTAAAGGGATTGGGATAGTTGCAGATACTGAAGGTGGGAACCATTACAAGATCGTTAATATCTGTCTGTCCTTGCCATTCATAAGCTCCCAGATCAACCTGATTACCATAGACACGCGGATTGCCTGCCAAGTCATGGGAGGGAAACTCATACCAAACCGGAAGGTTAAAGATGCAGAAGTCTGTGCTTCCGGCATCTATGCAGGGAGAGTTTTGACCCAAGGTATAAGGATTATCTTCCGTCCAGGCATAGAAACCCGGATCGGAGCTGAGGTTTGTGCCAAACCACTCAATTATATTATTCGGGCCTAAGTTGAAAATGCTGTCTTCAGGATTGTCTGCCGGACCCACAAGGCAATTCAAGAACTGCAAATGCGAAGGCAGGGATTCATTGTAGAGCAAGAAGTTCATACCCGCTTCATTGCTGATGATACTATTGATAAAGGTAGCCTTGGCATCCTCACCTACATTGATTGCCCCACCATAGCCTGTGCTCCAGTGGTTGTCGGCAATCGTGCAATTGACAAAGTAAGTTCGGAACTGAGTAGGCAAAAAGGAGTGGGTTATCGCTACCAGACTGCTTGGCGAACCAGCTTCCGATCTCGATTCACAGTCGGTTATCCGCAAGTTGTGAAACACGCTGTCTCCACCGGTATAAAGGGGATTGTTCGTATAAATTGTAAGTGCCCTTCCCGTTATTACACCATGTGGAGCCGCGTGTAAGTTGTTGATACTGACATTTTCGGCAAAAACGTTCCCACCCCATAAATGGAAGCCTGTGGTTACCATGCAGTCTTCCACCGTGATATTGCGCAAGATCAGCTTTTCAGGGTAATGTATTTCACCCAATTTCAATGGGTTGTCATAATGTACCGGTCTAATGCCACGAAAGCTGAGGTTTTCCAAGCTGAGGCTGAACTTATCCGGAATACCGCCAATTTTGTTTCTGGTGATACAGTCTATTAGTGCGGTTTGATAAAACTCCTGATTGGTCGTGGCTGAAAAAGTGATATTCTTGATAGTTACTTCTTTCTCCGAATCCCAGCCCATAAAAAAAATATCAGAGCCTCCAAAGATCACTCCCTCTTCGCTTTCTCCAACTATGTTCACATAACTGCGCAGGTTCAGCGGAAAATGCTGATCTTCAGCATAGTGACCGTTTGCCAAATGGATAGTATGTGGATTCTGGCTATCAGCACCTATCTTGTGAATAGCCAGAGCAATAGTTTTTAATGGCTCTGTGATTGACAGGCCGGAATTACTGTCATCCCCGTCGGGACTTACATATATATCCGCAAATTGCTGATCCAGGACTGCTGTGTTCATGTGTAAGGTATAGTTGAACTCTTGTCCATAATCATAATGCTCTGTATGGATACACTCTTTTAGGAAGGCAGAAGACGCCGGTACTGTGAATCTATCGAGGTAAATATCTATATTGCTCATGTGTTGAGAAGCGATAAAAATGTCATTGGCATGTGACCCATAATTATTGTATATGCTGCATCGATTTTCCTGATCGAAAACAAGGGTTCTTACCACATCAGATGAATACCCGCCAAAAGCAAATCCACCATGTGACTTTCCCCAGTTTTCTGTGATTATTGTTCCAGCCAGGTAACAAGAGCTATAGCCGAGGGAAACGCCAGCAGCGCTAAACGCCTTGTTGCCAATAATCATGCAATTGATGATTGAAAGGTTGCTATAGATTGAATAAATTCCTCCGCCAAGCCTGTCACCCCACACCAGGCTACACGTTCCAATACCATTAGTAAGATACAGTCCCCGCAGAGTTATTTCTGACTCATTGCTTACACTTATACAACTTCCGTTATGATGCCCATCAATTATAGTTTGAGCAATGTATGTGCTATCTGATGTAATTAACTCAAGGCTGCCGATGGTCAGATACCTGCCGACAATCTCAACATTTTCATAATACACTCCTGGGTGGACAAGGATGGTATCCTGATCGGCAGCCGCATTGACCGCGCTTTGAATGCTGATGTATTGTCCAGTGCCGTTTATATCTACTACGTGGGTAAGAGCTTCCACGTTAGGTATTAGCCATATACAAGCTAATAATAGTGTCATGATCCTTGTTTTCATGGTTTATACTCTAAAGGGGCGGGAAAGGAGTTGCTCCCATCTTTTTTATATACTGGTGTAGAATTCTACCCTTGTTTTCACTGTTGTTTGAGGGCATACGGCATTCCTCGTTCCTGACAATCTTATTATTGCAAAGCTACCAAATGCATTTTGTTATTTGATAAATACAGGTCAAGTTCTTTTTTGCTCTTTGCCGGTATTTTCGGCTGACCCGTATGATATCTTTATCAGAGACTGGTTCCTGGGTCAAGCGG
Source organism: Candidatus Cloacimonadota bacterium (assembly GCA_035420965.1). Taxonomy (GTDB): domain Bacteria; phylum Cloacimonadota; class Cloacimonadia; order Cloacimonadales; family Cloacimonadaceae; genus Syntrophosphaera. Next base: position 2,805 of record DAOLWC010000023.1, read on the forward strand.
TTCAAGCAGATACACGCGGATAAAAGGCGCAGATTGCCGCAGATCGGGGTTATGGGGGACGGTTTTGGGATTTGGTGCTTTTTTCTAAAAGACTGGATCCCGGGTCGCTGCCCGGGATGACTCGGCATGTAGCTTGGTTGGCGTTGTTTCAGGGCTGTGTGCTGTGATGTGGCTTCAAAAGACTGGATCCCGGGTCAGCCACCCCAGAGGGGACCCCGTCTGCCCGGGATGACACAGTTTTTAGGTCTGGTGTGTTTTGTTTCGGGTGAACTTTTCCTCCATTCCACCTTCAAATATCCTGCTGATCCTGTCGATCCTGTTATCTGCGTTCTATAATCCTTTTAACCATCACAGAAAAGAACGCAAGCAATATAGTATGACATTCACCAATAACAACGTCAATATTCTGCATAATCCTTCATAGCGTCCTCCCTTGCTGCTACAGCGTTTAGTGCCATCATCCTTAGGTCATCCTTATAAATTATAAGGATGACCTACGGAAAATATAGACTTAGCCCACCCTGGGAAATGAGGGCGGCATTTGTTTCAGTCAGGCGCATTATTTGGCAACTACCATATTTACTAAGGCAGATTATCTGTCAGAAATGGTTTGTCTTATGGCTTCGTATAGGATGATCGACACCGCATTGGACAGATTCAGGGAACGAATCCTGGGATACATGGGAATCGTTATGCAACGCTCCTTGTTCTGGTCGAGCAGTTCCTGTGGCAATCCACGCGATTCCGGTCCGAAAACAAAGGCGTCATTGGGTTTGTAATCAAAATCCAGATAGTTTTTATCAGCCTTGGTGCTGCAATAGAAGATACGATCCCGCGGGAGCGCAGCGTAGAGTTCATCCATGCTTTTGTGCACCGTCAGGGACAAATCCTGCCAATAATCCAACCCGGCACGTTTCAGGGCTTTGTCGGTAAGGAGGAACCTGCAGGGGAGGATGATGTGCAGATTGGCTCCGGCGCCCACGCAAAGCCTGCCGATATTGCCGGTATTGGCAGGAATCTCAGGTTCGAAGAGAACTATGTTGAATCCCGTTTCCGACAACTGGATCAAGATCAGATACCGGCGCGGAGCAGGAACAGCTCGTCCCAACGCCTGATCCAGGCAGATAGATTGGCGGCTGGATCATACTTGGGCAAACGGTCGTTCAGCGAGTAGATGCTCAGAGGCAGGGACGAGTAGCTAAGGGGAAGAGGGGTTCTGCCATTCACGGGCATTAAGCCCAGTTTGTAGATCACCTGCTGCTGAGCTTTATTGCCGATCAGATACTGGAGAAACTTGAGGGCTGGCTTGGGATTGGGGGCGTCCACGCAGAGGGCGGCGGATTCGACATAGAGGAAGCTGCCTTCCTGGGGGTTTACAAATCTGAATTGATTTTCCGGGGGATTCAATTCGGCTATCCAAGCCGCGGTGGAGTGAAATCCCAGCATCAGGCCGCATTCCCCCTTTCTGAGGGCGTCGTAAGCCTCACTGGGGCGGGGATACACCTTGCGCACATTCTTGCGTAAGCTTTGCCAGAGCTGGTCATAGCCCGCGTCGCCAAACAAGGCAACAGACCATAAAAGGATGCCACGTCCCAAGCCGCTGCTTTTGGGGTCGCAAACGGCCAACTGGTTATAAAAGCGGGAGTCCTGCAACTCGCCAAATGACCTGGGAGGTTCAGGAAACATTTTTTGGTTGTAAACAAATACCAGATTGCCAAAAGCGTAAGGCAGGAGCGGTGATTTGTCTGGCTGGGGAATCTCGTAACTGATGGCGCTGCGGTTAATCCCCTCCGCCGGGGTAAAGTGCCGGGTCAGGCTGTCTCCCAGCGCCAGAGTGTTGTCCAGGCCGAGCACCAGATCCGCCCGGGAGTCTTGAGGATCCTCTTCCAGAGCCTGTAACAGGGATGTTATGTCGGGGAAGGTTCTCAGGTTGACCGCGGTGTCGTTTTTGAGGCCGAACTCCTTTAATACGGCGGCTTCAAAGCCTGACTCCCTGATCCAATCCAGTGCGTAGATATTAAGTTGGGAGCCAGGTTTCCTGTTTGCCGATTTGGAATCTGCTTTCTTGCCGCAGCCAAAGCACAGGCTCAGCAGGATCGACACCAGAGCCATATACCTCAGCCAACGCATGTTCAAAACCAGTCTGTGTTTATTACCGTGCATCATCAGAGGATAATCCAGGCAACAAAGAAATCCATCACCAGGATCAGAACCGCGCTGTAAACAACCGTGAGGGTAGTGCTGCGTCCCACGCCCTCAGCGCCTCCGGATGTTCTGCTGCCGAAAAAGCAACTGAGCGAAGTGATGATAAATCCGAAAACAAACGCTTTGATCAAACCGCTGAACAGATCGAAAGACTCGAAATAGCTGCGCATGTTGTTGAAAAAAGTGTAGTGGTGGATACCATATCGAATCCAGGAAAAATACCAGGCGCACACAATGCCCACCAGATCGGCATACACGGTGAGAATGGGGAAGACTATCAGCCCAGCCATGATGCGTGGCAGATAGAGGAAGTCTTCCGGGGCGATATTCATGCTTTGCAGCGCGTCAAGCTGTTCGCTGACCTTCATGGTGCCAATCTCAGCCGCTATTGATGCCCCCACCTTGCCTGTCATGACCAGGGCCGTGAGCACTGGCGCCAATTCGATCATTGTCGATTTGCCGATCAGAACGCTCAGGAGGTTGAGCGGGATATAGCCTTTGGACTGATACACCGCCTGCAGGGCTGTCACCAAACCTGTGAAAGCGGCAGTAAGGGTAATCAGGAATATCGAATCGTAGCCGATTCGTTTTAGCTGCAGGGCGAGTTCCTGATGCCTCCTGAAGATGCGGGGCAAAAAGTAAAAGACACGTCCGATGAAGATAGAATATTCGCCGATGCCTGCCAGAAAACTAAAAATCATGTCTTTTGTCGATGCTGCGGAATAGGGTGTATTCCTTTATGAATCCCAATTCCACGCTACCGGTCTGCCCATGCCTGTTCTTGCCGATGATCACTTCCGCGATGCCTGGTTTTTCAGTTTTTTCCGGATTGTAGTATTCATCGCGGTAGATGAACATCACCAGGTCGGCATCCTGCTCGATCGCGCCTGACTCGCGCAGGTCAGACAGCCGCGGTCTCTTATCCTCGCGGTTTTCCAGGAGACGGTTCAACTGCGAAAGAGCCACCACCGGAATCTTCATGTCTTTGGCCAGTATTTTCAGGGCTCTGGAAATCTCCGCTATTTCCTGCTGGCGGTTATCCCTTTCTCTGGGCAGGGTCATCAACTGCAAATAGTCGATCACGATCAGATCTAGGCCACCGACTTCGGCCGCCAGGCGCCTGGTTTTGGCCCTGATGTCCAGAGGTGTGTTGGTACCGGATTCATCGATGTAAATCTGCTTTGTGGAGAGCACTTCGGAGGCTTGCATGATGCGAATCAGCTTCTCTTCGTTCATGCCAAAGCCTTTGAGCATGGAATCCATATTCACTTCCGCCGCTCCGCTGAACATCCTCATTACCACTTCATCAGCCGCCATTTCCATGGTGAAGATGGCAACTTTTTTGCCCAGGTTGACAGCGGCGTGAGAGGCGATGTTCAGGGCCAGAGAGGTTTTTCCCATGGCAGGCCGGGCAGCGATGATGATGAACTGGCCGGGGCGAAATCCTCCCGTCATCATATCGAGGTCGCTGTATCCGCTCGCAACTCCCACCACAGGCACTTTTGTGGAGGCGATGGAATCTATGCTCTGCACCACTTCAGGGCTGATCTGGTCGATTCTCAGAAATCCCTGGTGCTGGGGCAGTTCGGCGATTGAAAAGATTGCCTGCTCAGCTTCATCCACAATGGTTTTAACCGGTTTGGGTGAGCTGTAGCAGGATTCTATAATACCATTGCAGGCCAGGATCAGATGACGCAGCAGGGCTTTTTCGGTTACAATGTTGAGGTGAAAATCGAAGTTGGCGCTGGATACAACTACATTGGCAACGTCATTAATATAGGGTATGCCACCGGATTTTCCCAAAATGTTGTTGCGTTGCATCCTGTCCACGAGCGTGAGGGTGTCGATCTCCACGCCTTCGTTGAAAAGCTCGCAGATGGTTCTGAAGATAAGCTTGTTGGCGCTGCGGGAAAGGTATTCTTCCTTGATCAGTTCGATTCCCTTGCTCACTACTCCGGAATCGATCAGCATCGCGGAAAGGATGGCTGCTTCCGCGTTTACGTCTGCGGGCAGGCTCCGTTCGGATACTTTGTCCTGTTCTTTGGGGGTGTTTTCTTTGCGGGGCATGTTTCTAACTCTTGTACTTTTGGGCGAGAGCCAGTTCAACGCAGGGTGGCACGAAATCTTTCAGGCACGAACCGAGATCTGCCAATTGCCTGATCAGTGAAGAGGAAAGATACATGTATCTAAGGCTGGGAATTAAAAACACAGTTTCGATCTGGGGATTGAGCTTGGTGTTGGTGAGTGCGAGGGACAGCTCATACTCAAAATCCGATACCGCCCTAAGCCCGCGGATCATCACAGAGCAGCCTTGGGAAATCGCAAAATCGACAGCCAGTCCTTTAAACTTCTTCACGCTCACGTTTTCCAGATGCGCAGTGGCTTCCAGGCAGAGCTGGTAGCGCTCTTCCAGGTTGAATGTGGTGGGTTTGCCGGTGTAGTCCGCCACCGCCAGGATGGTATGGTCAAATTGCCTGGATGCTTTTTCCAGAATATTGATGTGTCCGTATGTGATCGGATCGAAAGTGCCCGGATAAATTGCGTTATGGCTCATCGTTGAACGCCGCCTTTCGTATTTCCTCTATTTCGTTGATTTCCTTGGGGATGTTTTGCGAAAGCACGCAGTGTCCATCCTCTGTCACCAGCACATCGTCCTCAATGCGCACACCCAGTTTTTCTTCCGGGATATAGATGCCAGGTTCCACAGTGATGACATTGCCAGGTTCCAACGCCGCTTCCCTTCCACCCAGGTCATGCGTGTCCATACCCAAAAAATGGCTGACGCTATGCATATAGTAGAGCGCCACATCTTTGGTGTCGGTGATCAGGCCGAGGGAAACCATCTGCTCAGCCAGCCAGTCGCGAGCGCTGATGTTCAAGGTGGAGAGCGCAATACCGGGCTTGATCAGTTCGATCACCCGCTTTTGAACCTCCAATACAGCTCTGTAAACTTGCTTTTGCCTTTCCGAGAAAGTTGGCCCCGCCGGGAAACAGCGGGTAACGTCTGCGCTGTAGTTGTTGTAGGAAGCCCCCACATCCATCAGGATGAGGTCGCCTGTTTCCACCTTGCAATTATTTTTCTCGTAGTGCAGGGTAGCAGCGTTGATTCCGGAAGCCACTATCGGGGCAAAACCCCAGTTCATCACTCCGCTGCGCTGCATACGGTAAAAGAGCGTTGCTTCCAGTTCGTATTCCATCATGTTGGCTGTGGCGGATTCCATCACGTCCAGCAGTCCCTTGCCGGTTATGTCGATAGCTTTCTGCAGCTGCTGAATCTCCCAATCGTCCTTGATCTTGCGCAAGGGAGTGATTAGTTCGTTAAGCTGGTTGATCTGGATTTGGGGAAAACGCTGGCGGACAGGTTCCAGCATGAACATCGGCAACGTCATGGGTTTGTTGAGCGGCGCGTATCCAAGGTTGGCATAAATGCGCTTGATCATGGGGGTCATGGCAGAAAGAGTTCCGTAGAATTCATCCAGATACTTTACGCGCTTGATGCCGCTGATCTCCGTTGCTTCCGCCGCTTCCAGCTTCGCGCCTTCCCAAACCACCCTCTCAGGGTCGCTGCGTTCTATAAACAGCATATCATGGAAACGACCGGAAAACTTCCCCGCCAGATAGATCAATTCGGGATGGTTGAGACCTGTGAAATAGAGGAAGTTGTTGTCTTGGGAAAACTTCTCCAGGTTTCGTGAAGGATTGGCGAAAATTATGACGTGATCGCCGTCTGCAAGCAACTCCGCCAACTTTTCTCTGCGTGGGATTGTGATCTCGGGATTCATTTATTCTCCTTGTTACATGCCAAACAACCGCTGGACAGCTTTATCAATCATTGCTTTGCGTAGCTTCTTTAGCTTTTGGGACAGGTGTCAGATATTGTTTCAGCTTGCGCTTGGTGTTATCGAATTTGGTGGTTGGAATCGAGGTTATCTGATTTATCGTTACAGGCTGGTCGTAAACAAACTGAGTGGCGTAGGTGTCGTCCACGATCATGATATCCCAGGTGCCTTCTGTAACAGACCACAGCTTATCCGAACCAGGCTCGATTGTGCCGCCCAGGTCGTTCATTCCCCAGTTGCTTTCATCTGAACTGGACAGATACACCTCGATTATTGTCGCTGTGCCTGTATTTGTCAATTGTATTGCTCCGCCGTCAGACTGGACATCAAAGGAGCTTACCAGGCCAGGCCTGACGTTGATGCTCGCTTTGTTGGGAAACACGAGATTGCCTGTATAGGAAAGGTTCTTCACTTCATACGATGTATAGTACTTTGACCAGGTGGAAAGCGATTCCAGATGCTTTGGTTCAGAATCTGAAACGCTGATCCAGATGTCGGAATTGGTGCGGTTTCTGATCCTTAGCTCGCCTTCGCTCTGCTGCAGCAGGCCCAAGCATCCACCCAATAAAACAAGCATCAGGATCAACAATCTGCGCATGGCAATCTACCTGTTTGCGCTGCTAACAGAAGCTTTCCTGCGGGTAGTGATCGGTTCGATCATGCCAAACTCAGGTTCGGCCATCTCATTGACTACTGAAGCTGTTATATTGCAGGATTGCACCCGTTCCAGATCGGGGATATCATACATGATCTTAAGCATGAACCTTTCCATGATAGACCTGAGTCCCCTGGCGCCAGCCTGTTGTTTGATTGCTACCGCGGCAATCGCTTTAAGGGCATCCTCATCAAAGGTGAGATCTACACCATCCAGCTTAAAATACTTCTGATACTGTTTTACAATAGCGTTCTTGGGTTTGACCAGTATATCGATGAGAGCTTCCTCGCTCAGTTCGTGCAACGTGCAAAGCACGGGCATCCTGCCGATCAGTTCCGGTATCAGGCCATATTTCAGCAAATCGTGGGATAGGGTTTTATCCAAAACATTCTGCTTGTCATCCTTTTCCCCCAGTTTCACTTCAAATCCGATAGCCTTTTTATCAAGGCGTTCCTGGATGATCTTTTCCAGACCAAAAAAGGCTCCGCCCGCGATAAACAAAATGTTCTTGGTATCGATCTCGATAAATTCCTGCTGGGGATGTTTCCTTCCCCCTTTGGGAGGCACATTAACCTTAGTCCCTTCCAATATTTTCAGCAGAGCCTGCTGCACCCCTTCGCCGGAAACATCGCGGGTGATCGAAGGAGTTTCAGACTTGCGGCTTATCTTGTCTATTTCATCAATATACACGATGCCCCTTTCCGCTTTGGCCACATCATAATCCGCCGCTTGCAGCAAACGCACCAGGATGTTTTCCACATCTTCCCCCACATATCCGGCTTCTGTTAGAGTAGTGGCATCCGATATCGCAAACGGCACTTTGAGGAAAGTGGCCAGGGTCTGGGCTATCAGGGTTTTGCCGCAGCCAGTGGGGCCAACCATCAGAATATTGCTTTTTTCCAGCTCGATATTGTCATCCGTTGTCTGGCGAAAGATTCTTTTATAGTGATTATAGACTGCTACAGAGATTATCATTTTGGCGTGTTCCTGCCCAATGACATACTGATCCAGATAGGACTTGATGACACTTGGCTTGGGCAGGTCGATCTGCTCTTCCTCGGGAACCTCAGTATTGGACTCAATGATGTTGTGGCACATTGCGATGCACTCATCACAGATATTGCCCGCTATGCCCCTGATCAGGGTTTTCACCTCAGCTTCATTGCGTCCGCAGAAAGAGCAACTCAGGTTCTTGTATTTATCCAAGAAATCCTCCTCGGAATATGTGTGTATGTAACGTTTTCATTATCAGATTGAGGTAAATGCCGTCAAGCTATTTCCTGTTAATAATCACTTCATCTATGATGCCGTAGTTTTTAGCCTCTTCGGCAGACATGAAATAGTTGCGGTCGGTGTCCTCAACCAGTTTCTTCAGATCCTGTCCCGTATGATTGTGAAGGATCTCGTTCATTTTCTCTCGCAGGTAGAGGATTTCCTTGGCTTGAATAGCTATGTCGCTGGCCTGTCCCTGGGCACCACCCAAGGGCTGGTGGATCATGATCCGGCTGTTGGGGAGAGCAGTGCGCTTTCCGGGATGCCCGGCAGCCAATAGCAGAGCCGCCATGCTGGCAGCCTGCCCGATGCAGATGGTACATACGTTGGGCTTGATGTATTGCATGGTGTCATATATTGCCAAACCTGATGAGATCACCCCTCCGGGGCTGTTGATATACATATAGATATCACGCTCGGCATCCTCGCCTTCCAAGTGCAACAACTGGGCTACAACTGAGTTGGCCAGATTGTCCTCTATCACTCCACTCACAAACACGATTCTGTCTTTAAGCAGACGGGAATAGATGTCGTAAGCTCTTTCAGTGCGTCCAACCTGTTCGATAACCATGGGTATGTAGTTCATATTCATTTCTCCTCGCCGTTACTGCTTGCTTCGGATGGTTCAGCCGCTTCAACAGGCTCCGTGAATTCGCTCTTCAGCGCAATGTCACGCAGAATATGGTAGTTGAGGGCGGAGTCTCGAAATTCTTCCTTATCCAGCTCGTCTTTATAGGATTCACGATAGGCGGCTGGTGTTTTGTCTTCCAGAATTGCCCGATGCTCTATATATTCCGAGATCATCTCTTCGTTCAGCTCGATCTGGCTTGCTTTCTTCAAGGATTTGAGGATGTACATGGACACCATTTCCTGCATGGTCTGTTGAAAGTAGTACTGCTGGAGGAGTTCCCGATACTTGGGGTCCATGTTCTGCAGTTGCTGTTCCACAATATACTGCAAGGTTTTGGCAGGCGGAGGGAAGGGATTGTCCTTATATAGTTTTCCAATGATGGCTCCATGCTGTCCTTCGATATTGCTGTGTTCCACCTTTGGCCTAAGGTCTTCAGCTATCTTGGCCTTCATCTCCGTCAAGGTTTCGTAATCCATATCCTTGGCGAAGTCGTCATCTATCTTGGGTGCTACAAATCTCAGGATGGAGTTAACCTGTAGCTTACAGGGGATCTGGTCTTCGTTGCCCAGAGGCAGGTCTCTTTCCATGGTCAGCAACTTGATCATCGCTCCGCTAAGCTCTTTCTGGATCGTATCGCCGGTTTTCGCCCCTATGAACTCCGGTAACGAACGCTGTGTCAGATCATCTCCGGCATACATTGTAACGTTATTGGTATATGGGCTGCCATTCAGCTCCATGGAAAGCTCGATATCCAACTGGTCATCTTTTTCTGCCACATCAACATCTTGGGCGCTGGTATGTTCTTTGGCCAGATTCTCAACAAACAATTCCACTTGCTCATCCAAAATGGCTGGCTTGAAAGGAACCTGCAAGCTTTCCAGTTGTTTGAATTCCACCGCGGGTTCATGTTCTATTTCCAAGGTGATCTGCATGTCGTTGCCACGTTCCCAGGCTACTTCTTTCACTTCGGGAAACAGCAGGTAATGGATTTCATGCTCCTTGGCCGCCTCGTCGAAGACCTCATCAATAAAGTCTTTTTCGAAGTAATCCTTGATCCTTTCGCCATGCAATCTTTCTATCATCTGCAAAGGGGCTTTGCCTTTGCGGAATCCGGGTACCTCGACATCCCGCGCGGCTTTCGCCAGGTATTTCTGATATGCTTTTTCCACTCGCTCTGCTTCCACCGTGATGGAAATCTCCCGTGTCACGGCGTTCAGGTCTTTGAATTCAACTTGCACAGTTTTCTCCTCAAATTACTGGTGCGAAAGAGGGGACTCGAACCCCTACAGGTGTATCCCACTGGATCCTAAGTCCAGCGCGTCTACCAATTCCGCCACTTTCGCACACACTATCTATTCTTTAAAATACTTTGATCTTATAAACTAATCAGATTGCATCAAGCTGCCATTGTCGATCAAACGGGTGTTGCCAATATAGACGGCAAGCAGCATTCGGGTGTCTTGATCGATGGTATCCTGCGGTTGCAGGGTCGATCCATTTACCAGACTGATGTAATCTATCCTTCCGCCAGCCGTTTTAATCTTGTCCTTGGCAGCCAGAATCACTTCCTCGGCGCGCTTTGTTCCTGCTGCCACCATTTGCCTGCCCATATCCAGGGTTTGAGAAAGGCACAGGGCTTTAACTCTTTCCTCGGGGCTTAAATACATATTGCGGGAGCTCATTGCCAGACCGTCGCATTCGCGCACTATCGGGCAGCGGAATATCCGCGTATCCGAATTCAGGTCTCTCAGCATGGTCTCCAATACTACCACTTGCTGGAAGTCTTTCATGCCCATGAACATCAGGTCGGGCTTCACTATCTGCACCAGCTTCAGCACGATGGTGGAGACGCCACGAAAGTGGCCAGGCCTGCTGTTTCCGCAAAGGATGCTGGATAATCCTTCCACCTCCACCCAGGTCTTGTATCCCGCTGGATACATCTGCTCATTGTCCGGCAGAAATACGTAATCGGCTCCGTTGTCAGCCAGCAAGGCCAAATCCCGCTCCAGGTTGCGGGGATATCTGCCAAAGTCTTCCTGGGGGCCAAACTGGCTGGGATTCACATAGATGGAAACCGCGCTCAGGTCGCAATTCGATTTGGATAGCCTCACCAATGAAAGATGTCCCTCATGCAGGGCTCCCATCGTGGGCACGAAGCCCAATGTCTTATTCCTGTCCCGCCTGGAGACCTCCGTTTGCATTTCTTTGATAGTTTTACAAATCTTCATTTTTCTACAGGCCTGTTGTTTTCGTCCAGCAATATTATCTTCGGCTGGTGCTGGGATGCTTCCGCGTCATCCATCAGCCCCCAATTTACGATTATCACCTTGTCGCCTGGCTCCACCAGACGGGCGGCGGCGCCGTTTACTCCGATCACCCCGCTGCCGCGTTCGCCCTTTATTATATAGGTGTGAAACCGCGCTCCGCAATTGATGTCGAACACGTCAACGTATTCGAACTCCTTCATGCCGGATACATCCAGCAGAGCTTCATCGATTTTTATACTGCCGTTATAGTTTAAGTCACACTCGGTAACCGTACCTCTGTGTAACTTCGATAAAAGTATGGATCTTAGCATTTTTGACTCCAGATATGTCTAGATATAGCCAAAAACTTTCAAGCCTCTTTAATGTCAATGATTTTTGGCGGATATCAAGTTTGTGTGCTTCGTTAAACTTGCTCAGTGAAATAGAGGTGAATTCCATGCGAACAATGAAGAGCCTTGACCTTGCCTTTCGGGACTTGAAATGTCCATTAGGAAATCTTTCTTTGCGAAAACGAATTGGGGAATGCCAGCAGAAATACTTCTTGACACAATCATTGATTATCTGCTTTCTGCTTTATAGCTTAATTGATGTCAGTGTTGTTATGAAATATGTTTACATTATAACTTGGAATTTGTAAATCCAAGCTTTGGCATGAAGTCAAAGCCCGGATATTTAGATAAACTATGAAAGAAATTCTATTGATTTTGTCCCTTATTTCCATTACATCAACACTACTATGTATTGAGGTTGGTGGCCACATCACTCAAAACACTACCTGGAACCCTCACAACAACCCATATATCATCACTTCATTCCTGTATGTTGATGCCGGAGCCACGCTTACTATTCTGCCAGGCGTGCAAGTTCTAAGTACAGGTGCAGATAAGAACAATATCAATAACTTCATGTGGAGAGGAAACAACCAACCGATATCAAAAATGATCATCGTGAATGGCAGAATCAATGCTATTGGCACACCGGATAATCCCATCACTTTCGATAAATACCAGGATGATGTAGATTACCGTTGGGGAGGCATTTATATGAGTCCCGCCGCGCAGGTTTCCAGCTTTGAATACTGTGAGTTCCGGAATGCCTTTTTCTGTGATTACGTTCCTGGAGAATGGTCCTTGGCAGCGATTGATTTTGACAACGGGGTCATCAATGTCCGGAGCTGTACTTTCGAGAATAACCTAAATGCCATACACACTGGACGTTTGCAAGACGATATCCTGCTATATGATTGCAGATTTGTATCCGTAAATGATACTTATCCCACTCCATTCGGTATGACTGGATTTATAGGATTAAGTGCCGCTCCTGAACCGGAACCTGAGACTCATTACAAAGTAACGATAGCCCAATGCTATTTTACAGGATCAGCGGGAATAGGGCCAGTTGGGTATTATATGGATATCCTATATCTTAACAATATTGCCGACAATTTTATCGGTAGAAGTGAGCAACCGGAAAAATACAGATCAGAATATGGCTCAGTAAGTAGCTACGGTAATTTGCTTAGAAACGGCAAGGGTGGTTGGGGATGCTCGTCTTCCGCTGTAACCGATACAGTTTTCGCTCGCAGAAATAAACTGATCAAACCATTGAATGCCAATCCAGGTAATTCTCCACTTATACTTGGTTCTGACGGTTTTGGAACTAACTATGTTTCAGATAACTACCTGTCAGGCTGTGTGCAAGTTAAAACGACGATGTCCAATGCTACAACATCGTATATATATAATAACATCATAGAGAACAACTACGGAAATTCGGTACTTGTGTTCCAAAATCACAATCCTGCGTATCAGGGTGGACAGATCAGGTTCTTTAACAATCTGGTACGATATATTGGGGGTTCCAATTCGCAAGTTGTATCATCCAGTTATACATCACCATACATTTATAACAACGATTTTTTGAACTATTTTGTTCTGCAATGGTCAATTGGTGGGTGTGATGAGGTATTTACAAACAACATAATTGAATGTAGCCTATGGTCATCAGGTGGTGCTTCGCAAGAGCATCATCCCATTCTGGTTAACAACTGCTTGTCGATGCCATTAATAGACCCTTGGAGTCTATTTGATGGTGGAGGAAATATCGTTGCTGACCCTTTGTTTGCGGACACCTTGAATGCTGACTACAGTTTATCAGCAAACTCTCCCTGCATAGATGCCGGTGCATACCGGCCTGATCTGCCTGAATTCGATATCAGGTATCACAAACGAGTAGTACCCGGTATTCCTGATGGCCCGCGATCCATAGATATCGGGGCTTATGAGTACAATTCTGCATATATCGGTGGGATAAGGGGGTATGTGAATGATTCGGTATCAGGCTTGCCTGTTGACTGTGTGAAGATCGAGATTATAGGTAAACTTCCGGAATACAGCGATCCCCGTGGCTGTTTCCAGTATCCCTCTGGAGCGGGGAATTATACAGTGAAGGCAAGCCGTTGGGATTATGATGACTTGATCATTCCCAATGTCCATGTTACCGAGGGAGAGGACACCGTGCTAAATATCCCGCTTGTGCGCACTAATGTGGCCAATGACGATAATACGCAGTCACCTGAACCCACAGATTTCGGCCTTGCTAATTTCCCTAACCCCTTCAATCCAACAACCACGATCAGTTTTATTGCTCCTCAAGCTGGGACTGCCAAGCTGTCTGTGTTCAATATCAAAGGTCAAAGAGTGAACATGCTCTACAATGGGCTTCTCTCAAAAGGCCATCACAGTATCGTTTGGAACGGGCTCGACGAGAGGGGAACCGCGGTAAGCTCGGGACTATATTTTGTGTGGGTCGAGATGAATGGCACGTCACAGACGCATAAAATGGTGCTCATGAAATAGTATCAATTAGATTTTCAAACTCTTAACAGAAACTACACAGCCCCAATATCAGATATCTTCCTTCATTTCCAAATAAAGTTCAGAAGTGGCGCAAAGGCTCCAAAGATGCCGATGGGAATAATCTCTGTGTTAAAGATACGCTTGTCTTTGAATTAGGCACGATTGCCTTGATGACTGAAAAAATGGGTTATGCATAAAAATTAATTCATCTAATTGGCGTATTTATAGATTAGTGGGCTAAGTGGATTTACCGACTTTTCGTCATGTTTTTTTGAGATATCAGTGCCCGTATCCTGATTTACGTATCTCATTTGCCACCATGTAATTGGCTTGGGTTATCCTTAGGTCAACCTTATAATTTATAAGGTTGACCTAAGGATGACGGCACCAAATCCAGTAGTAGCAAAGGCGGGGGCTATGACGTAAAATCTGTATCTTTGTCAGTATGTTCGGCATTGAATAAGGAATATTGGGAAATAATGGCTTGCATTCTCCGCATAATCGTTTAACTTATCTTGTGGTGTTTTTATCGTATTTCGTTAGCTTGATTTGGTTGTCTTGACAACCCGAGGCAACATTTTATGCCTGAGCTAACAGATTAGAATAATAAAGGATAACACCTTGCACTACCGAAGCAGGACAAGAAAAAATCAAGATTTATATTGACAGATAAACTGCCGTCTTTTTTATGTCCCAACCTGCACAGCGAATGCTGTAGCAAATCAGTTCTTTTACCAGTTTATAGAGTGCTATAGAGGTTTGAGCGAGCCATAATTGTCAATTCAACATAATTATAATTATGATGGAGAGTTTGATCCTGGCTCAGGACGAACGCTGGCGGCGTG
>DAOLWC010000024.1:0-17202 GCA_035420965.1 Candidatus Cloacimonadota bacterium
ATTTTTACCTATTTTAGTGTGCCCCAATGTCTTAGATAACTAGGAAAGATTAGTTGAGACAATGCAATTTGAAATGCTAACAAATGCTAATGTACACTCTAAGATACATCTCACACGCAATGCATTTGAAATGGATTCAGAGGGAAATCTACAAATTGCTTGGTTGGGTGGATTTAGCAATGGTGCTTTTCATGATCCAACTACAGGAGAAACCACAGGAGAGCAAATAGTTAATTACCAAGCCCAGATCGCAATCGCAAAAATGAATAATGAGACAATTTCTTTAACAATGGGTCATGAGCTATTGGAAGGTTATTTAAATGCGCTTCCTGGCAGAAGCCGAACATATGCTGAATCATATCAAGCATCTCATGAACAAGTGATGAGATTATTGGGGCAAACAACTGGTATAGGTTTGAGACAAGAATGGATGAACATTATTCCAATCCAACGTCATAATAAGACTTATAAATTCAGCATTGATCCCTTTTACTTCAAACCAAACAGTACAGAAGAGGGAAGGTACAACATCGAGGTTTATGGAGATGAGCTATGGCTAGAAAAATAGTAACTATGGTAATACTCATTTCTGCACTGCTTACTTCATGCTCATTGATAAGAATGCATCGAGATAGATCGGAAAATAGTTATAAGATACTTTCATTCAACCCATTTGTTCTTCAGGATTACAATGTAGTTGTGGCTGAGAATATCTTGGGTGAAATAGAACTTATTTTGGTACAGCAATATCCTCCTCAAAAGTACAACAAAGATGACTTAGTTCTTATGAAGATTGGTAAGATATATAATCTAGATCTATTTTCAATTCCTGATTCGGTTAGATTCGATGGAATTCCTGTACCACCAGGATCACATTTAGATGGGGACTATATGGATTTGGGAAGGTTCAAGTATAACGGAGAAACAATAACTTACTACGATGTTCAGACCAAGCGCTTGCTTTTACCACATTACTTCACTTCTGATATGTGTGCGAATACCAGAACTATTATACTGATAAGAAGGAAGCCACATTAATTCTAGAATTCATGTAGTCCAAAAGGTGAATCAGTTACTGACTTCGGCGGTATCCACCGGGGTCAGTGATATTCATTTTGAGCCATTTGATATGTTTTTACTATGATTCTTGAATCAAGAGAGTGGTGATGAACGAGAATAATCAAGCCATAAGCTCGTATGATTACGATGCATGGGGGAACCCGATGAATAGTACAGTTTCGGAAGAAAGCGCCTACCGCTATACAGGTCGTGAATACGACGAAGAGACGGGTCTGCATAATTTCCGTGCCAGGCTATACGACAGCACTCTCATGCGATTCTATCAGGTTGATCCCGCTGAGCAGTTTGCCTCTCCTTATGTGTATTGCGGGAATAATCCGATTGGCTACTCAGACCCAACTGGATTAGAGATAGAAGATGTGAATGCTACTCAAGAGCAAGCTGATTGGTTTATCGGAGCGACTGGACTACCATTTACTTATGAGAATCGTAGATACATACTTGATCCAGAGATTGATATGAGTACATTTAATCCCATGCAGAGATTAATAGCAGAAATTGCCTTGAGTAGGACAGAAGTCGTTTCTCTGCGCTTTTCCCCTGGGATAGAGGATGCTGGAGCTACTTATGGGGAGAATGATATATCGTATCCAAATAATGTAATTGTGGGAGACTCATACATAGGTAGTAAGATAAAAAGAAGAAGTGGCGTAAATACCATTTCAGGATACATACAGCCAGAATCCTTGAATCTTTTGAGTGATTTTTCTAGGACCTCTAGACTGGACTTAGTAGGACACGTCGTCGGTGAGTTCTATTTCATGGGCACTCACCCTGATTATCGAGGAAAATCACTTACTGATGATGAGCGCGATATAGCTCGAGATTACGGGCACAATAAGGTTATGGGATTCCAGTCGAATAGAGATGCTCAGCGCATGGAAGATATACGATCATATTTAGAGCCTATGACAAACCCATCGAGAACAAAGTCCTGGGTTAGATCATCATTGAAATACTATGATCCAATAACCAAAAAATATAGTTCAACAATTTGGCTAAACTCAAAAAAGAAGTTTTAGATAATGAGTAAGACATCAATAATCATGAAGAATCGGGTGTGGAGTAATATCTTTATAATATGTGTATACATAACCTTCATAGCAGGTTGTTCAAGCAACCATAACTGGCAGATTCGTGAATATGTCCTTACAGGCCCTGACAGTATTTCTGTTGCTCATCCTGATATGATATCCCCTAGGGGAATATGCCTGTTCACTCTTGAAGATCAATGGAAACACGAGTATTTATTGTTCTTGTATCCTAGTTATACAAAAGCTGAATTTGAATATGAGTTTACATATATTCCTGTGGTTGATGATTCCACCGGATTACTATATCACCCATACAAAATATACAAGGGAGATGTTTATACTAATAAAACTCGTAAATATACCCCCGTAAGTGTAGGAGATACTTTAATGATTACCCTAAAAATTTCTAGTAAGTATCCCAAATACCACCCGGATTTTTTTCAACCACAACGTGGTAAGGGTTATACTGTCGAAGAGAGATTAGGGATAATATATACTTGTGATGACTTAATAAACATCAGAGGTAGATTATTCTTAAAGAATAAATCGACAAAGGAGTGAGGATTACCAGCATTCACGTAGTCCAGAAGGTTAATCAATTACTGACCTCGGCGATATCCACCGGGGTCAGTGATATTCATTTTGAGCCATTTGAGGATGTTTTCCGGGTAAGGTACCGCATTGACGGAGTTCTGAAAGACGTTGAGCATTTGCCCTATGCGCAGAAGGAAGAGATCATCTCGCGTATCAAGATTATGTCTGATCTGGATATTGCTGAAAAGCGCAGACCTCAGGATGGCAAGCTGGTATTCGGCGTTTCCGGCAAGAATGTCGATGTAAGAGTGTCCGTGTTACCTACTCAGTTTGGGGAGAAAGTGGTGCTGCGCCTGCTTGACAGAGAACAGGTGAAGCTTGATATTAGCTCTCTGGGCATGGATGATCATGAGATAGATCTTTTCCGCAAATGCATACATCTGCCATACGGGATGATTTTGGTAACAGGGCCTACCGGGAGCGGAAAAACAACTTCCTTGTACTCAGCATTGAGCGAGATCAATTCTGAGGAAGTCAATATTACTACCATAGAAGATCCCATCGAATACAATCTACGGGGTATCAATCAAACCCAGGTTCATGATAAGATCAACTATACTTTTGCCAGTATTCTGAGGACCATACTACGGCAAGATCCTGATATTATCATGATTGGTGAGATGCGAGACACGGAAACGGCTGATGTGTCCATCAGGGCAGCCCTTACCGGGCATCTGGTGCTCTCCACACTGCATACCAATGATGCTATCTCGACTGTTGTGCGTTTACTACACTTGGATATAGAACCGTTTTTAATCGCTTCTTCACTTCGCTTGATAATAGCCCAGAGGTTAATTAGAGTTAATTGCCCCCATTGTAGTGATACTTACGCCCCGGATGAAAGAGTGCTTCTTGAGCTGGGATTGTTGGATAGTAAGATTGAGTACTACAGAGGAAGAGGTTGTGAGGAATGTAATCATACCTGGTATAAGGGACATACGGTTGTGGACAAAGCACATGGTTTGGTGCAAGCGATCAAGGTAACTCCGGCCAATGTCTTTGACGGGCATATGTTGATTCCCCTGGTTGAATCTCTGGAACTACCGGAAGAGACGGAAGTCCTTGAGAACAAGGGATACTGCAGCCAGGATAACAAAAATGCCTTGCATGTAAAGAATCTGGTTTCCAAGATCATGCGTAAGAAGCGGAAGAATCTGGAGATGCCAGAGGAGACAAAAACCTTTAACCACTCTGTTTCCACGCAACGATACCGGGTTGAAAGGAGCTTCGGAGGTCTCAAGAAGCACTTCGGCTGGAGCAGATCTATCTATATGGGATTACAAAAGACAGCCAACTACCTGCGCATGGGAGCAATTGCCTTCAATCTGAAGCGTAGTTTGAAAATTCTGCGAGCCTGATATAGGAGAGGTCTGCCCAGATTTTGGGAATACCACAAAAAGGCCCCTCTGCAAGGGCATTTAGAGAGGGAAATGGCACGATTTAGGCCAAAAATGACTATCCCTCCCGAAAATCATGACGCTAACTCATCCGCGACAGCGCTGAAATTCGAACACCTAATTATTCAATTGTCTTTCAGAACAAATAACTCTGGACTCAGGTCTTCCTGCCAATGCGTCCTCATTCCTTGATCTCCATCCAACCACCCGTTGATGTCCGAGTGATTTCCCGTCCAGCGATTACTCAGCGGTCAATTAGTGATCAATGAGCGATGAGCATATAAGGGACACAGCCCAGAAAAAGCCCCCAGGCCGCAAAACAGTGTCATCCCGGGCTGTTGGGGTCCTCGCTAAAGCGCGTAGAGCGGTTTGGTGGGGTGACTTGACCCGGGATCCAGTCTTTTAAAGCCCCAATCAAGCATCCAGTCAAAAAACAACCGGCAACATTTACTTGATAAACGCATAAATAAACCGATATATTCTGCAATATCCTTCATAGCGCCCTCCTTTGCTGCTACTGGCTTTGGTGCCATCATCCTTAGGTCATCCTTATAAATTATAAGGTTGACCCCAGGAAGACCCACGCAGGAGAGGTGGATGCAAATGAGGCCCACCCCCCTCATAATATATAGGTGCTACGAAAAAAACGTGGAAAAGTGTAATGGTGAATAATGCGAGCGAAATAGTATGTGATATCTGGCTGAAAAAAAACGCGGGAACGTATGCTCCCGCGCTGTTTCTATCTTGATTCTTTGTAATCAGTAATACAAATCCCTTTGCCCAGCTTTCATGCTTGCCAGTTTTTCCCGCACGGATTGGCGCATGTTATCGTCCTCTATGCGGGCTGTTTCGCTTTCGATCAATTCCATGCCCGCGGCAAGGGTTCTGGGCGAGGAGAAGTCGTAGAGATACTCCGCAAAGGTGAGCAAGGCGTTGGGGGTGCAAAAGCGTTTGACAAAGCCGGGAACTGCAAATTCCATGAAGTGTTCTCCGGTTCTTCCGGCGCGGTAGCAACTGGTGCAGAAGGAAGGGATGTAACCGCTTTTGGCAAGCTCATAGATCACATCGTCCAGACTGCGGGTATCTCCCAGCACAAACTGGCTCTTTTTCCTGGATTCTTCGTCTTTGGAAGAGTAATCGCCCACTCCGATGCTGGAGCCGGCGTCGATCTGGGAAATTCCATAGCGCAGCACCTCATCGCGGATGGCGATCGGCTCCCTTGCTGTGAGGATCATGCCAGTGTAGGGAACGCTGAGCCTGATGACGGCCACCATGTGTTTGAAATCTTCGTCCGACACCCGATGGGGCGGATGGTTGGCAAAATCGGTGCCATTGGCAGGCTCGATGCGGGGGAAGGAGATCGTGTGCGGCCCCACTCCAAAGGTTTGCTCCAGATGAATGGTGTGGTAAAGCAGCCCCATCACCTCGAACTTCCAGTCGTAAAGCCCCATCAGGGCCCCGATTCCCAGGTCGTCGATGCCGGCTTTCATGGCGCGGTCCAAGCCATCCAGCCTCCACAGGAAACTGCTCTTGGGCCCCCGCGGATGGAGCCTGGCATAGGTCTCCTCATGGTAGGTTTCCTGAAAGATCTGATAGGTGCCGATGCCAACGGATTTGACAGTCCTGAAGCCTTCGACGTCCAGGGGTGCGGCGTTGATGTTCACCCTGCGGATTTCGCCTTTGCTGTATTTGGTATCATACACGGTTTGCACGGTTTCCGCAATATACTCAGGAGAATAAATGGGATGCTCTCCATAGACCATGATCAGGCGTTTGTGCCCTGTTTCCACCAGGGACTTGGTTTCCTCGATCAGTTGCTCGTGGCTGAGGGTGGAACGCACGCATTCCTTGTTGGAGATGCGGAAGCCACAATAGACGCAGTCGTTCACGCACTCGTTGCCCACATAGAGAGGGGCAAAGAGGACAATCCGGTTGCCGTAGATGCGTTCCTTGAGCTCGTGCGCGCCTTGCAGGATAAGCTGTTTGAGCTCCGGATCGCTTACGCTGAGCAAGGCGGCTGTTTCGTCAGGCTCGAGGCGCTGTTTGTCCAGTGATTTGGCGATAATATCTCTCACACGGGATTCCGGCACGTGAGCCTGGGACTCGATAAGTTCGTTGATAGTGTTTGTGGGAATAAAGGATTTGAGGCCTTCTGTGCTGATTTTCATTTTAGCTCCACTATGTATCAGATTTTTAAAGTGATGGTTTTAACTTTTACCGCGGACAACTGGCCCAGCTTTCCGGAAAACGCGCCCAATTCGTCCAAATCCATTTCCAGGATCAGAAAAATAACCGATACGTTGCGATCCCGCATCGGATATCCGACTCTGAGCAAAATGTGCGCGGCGTTTTGGTGCAAGATAGCGGAAACCGGATCGTGTGCCAGTTCGATGTCGTCGATCACTATGCTTACCACATGGCGTTTCTTTTCCATAATATACCACCTTTGGCGTATGATCTGATTTGGGAGAGAGATAGGCTGATTGCTTCTGAGGTGAAAAACAACTCTTTCACCCTCGATGCCGGAACGAATCCCTCATCTCAGGTCAGTTTTACTACAGTATTTCATAGAGCCTTTTTTTGGCAAGCGATTTTTTGGCTTGACATTCAGACCCTCCGGGAGAGAATGGAACGCATCGTTTTTAGATATTTGTTATCAATAACTTAACTGGTATTGATCCTATGAAGAAAGTAATAACAACATATATATTATTGATTGCCTTGAACGCATTAACCGCCACGGCTGGATTTACTTGGTACTCACAGAGTGACAGCCGCTGGGAAAGCAAGCGCCTGGGAAATTCCCGCAGTTCGATCGGCAAAAGCGGCTGCGTGCTATCCTGCCTTTCGATGCTACTCAGCGCGGAGGCCTCCAATCCCAGAATCACGCCAGACAATCTCAATGAATGGCTGAGACAAAATGATGGCTATGTTGGAAACCTGATGCGCTGGCAAGTGGCCGGAGAGATCGATGGCAGCGGATTTGGACTGGAATTGCAGAGCCAGACCAGTAAAAACAACGATTGGGATTATCTGAGCGGAGAGCTGGACAAGGGAAACAAGGTGATAGTAAAGGTCAAAGGCCGCTCCAGCCACTGGGTTTTGGTTGTAAAAAGAGACGGCCCGGCTAACAAAGCTTCCTCTTATATCATCAACGACCCCGGCACGGACTCCTTTCAAAAACGCACCCTGGCCTATTTCGGAGGATTCAAGGCAGCCCGCTCCTATTCGGGTAACTGGCTGGATGAAGAGGCCTTCAACCTCGACTCCCAGATAAATGTGGTGCCAGTGAATACCGACGAGGAATTCCTTTATGAGCTAAGCGACCTGCCCATCCCGGCGGATGTGTTTGTGACCCTGGAAAACAAATTGCAGGTGGGGATTTCGGGCTACTTCATGCTGGGGCTTTTTGACAGCGACAACAAGCTGGTGCGCACCATAGATTATGAATATGCCTCCCTGGGGCCGGAAGAAAAGATCGACCTGATCTACGAAATGGCAGATATCAGCCCCCTCAACACTGAAGGACAGGACCTGCGCATCATTTACAGCAAGTATTTCACAGCGTTCCCATCGCTCAACGAAACTCTCGCCCTGCCCAGCCCCGGACTGCTGAACTACACCAACACCACACAGAACCAATAAGTATCCAAACTGATCTCCTTCACTGACGCACGCTGATCTGTAAAAACAGTTCATGCCTAATCCCTCCAGGCAGACTATGGTAAAAATGATACAAACAGGGTTTGCTGTCTTTTCTTAGTTTGCTATCCAGCAATCTGTTATATCCGTTTATGGAATTATTTCAACAAAAAGCTTGACGGAAATGACGGCAGCCAAATACTCCCTCATAATTATAATAAGGACAATACAGGGGGTCCTGTGAACAATTATTTCATGGAAACCCACCATCATGAGTGGATTTTGACCAACAGACTTGGTTCCTATGCCTTAGGCACGGGTAACCTGATCAACCAACGCAAATACCATGGCTTGTTGATTGCAAGCAACGAGCAGTTTCAGCGCTACCATCTGGTGGCGGGAATCGAAGAAAAGGTGGAATGGCGTGGTCAGACTATCCACCTTGATAGCAACAACTACAGCAACTGCATTTATCCTGAGGGGTTCCTCTATCTGGTCAAGTCATGGTTGAGGCCCCATCCCGCCTTTCTATACTCCGCGATACCGCATCAAAACGACATCCTGATCCGCAAGGACATACTGATGGATGAGCGCAGTAACACGGTATTGGTTAAGTATACCAATCTGGGGCACCATCCCCTGCATTTTTGCCTGCATCCCAAGTTCACGATGTTAATGCACCACGAGTTGAACCACCCTGGCTCCATGGATCATCTTGATATCCCGACCTCAGTGGAAAACACTGATCAGGGCAGCACTTTCAGCGCTTTGCGGCAAGACAATCACATCGGAGTGTACGGGCATCTGGCCAAAGGCGAGATCAACCACAACCGCTATGTGTACTACAATGTTTTCTTCCCTTGGGAGGTTATGAGCGGATACCCTGGAATTGGCGATCAAATCAGCCTCTTCGAGCTGAGTTTTACCCTCAAGGTGGGCGAACACAACTGCCTGCTCTTTTCGGATGCCCCCATCGATGATCCGCAAAAAGTGATCAGACGCATCGAAAGACGCTATTCCAAACTTGCCAAACCTGCCGACCTGCCCCGCAGGCCAGACCGCGACGACAGCCTGCTGGAAGGCCTCGATTATGAGGACAACACGCTTTTTAAGTATGAAGATTATCTTGATCTGCTTCGCTTTTCCCTGGCAGATTTTATCTCCAATAACGATATAGTGGCTGGCTATCCTTTTTATGGCGCCTGGGGCAGGGACACCATGCTCGTGCTCAACGCTTTGTTGCACGATGAAGGAAACCTGAAACTGGTGGAAGCCATACTGCGCAAATACAGCCTGCAACTCAACAATGGCTTGATTCCCAATATGCAGCGGGAATCTGGAAGGGAAGCCAATTATGACACTGTGGACGCAACTCTCTGGTATGTGATCCTGCTATGGAAACTTGGCAAACGAAAAGCCAAAGCCGCATATTGGAAAGAGGTTATCCTCCTCTGCGAAGATGTGCTGAAAAACGTGCTGACTAACCAGCACTGGCCTTACTTTGTGCGCGAGGACGGCTTGATCGAACTGAAGGAAGAGTTTGCCCACGCCACCTGGATGGATGTGCGCATCGATGGCAAGGCAGTCACTCCGCGCAACGGCGCTCCGGTGGAGATCAACGCTCTGTGGTACAATGCCATCTGCTGCTACGCCGCGATGTGTGAAGAGTATTCCAAGACCTCCTCAGTTCCCTACATCCCCTTTGACAGGCTGATGGACATGAAAGACCTGATCCATGAGTCGTTCCAGAAGTTCTGGCTGGGAGACTATCTGGCGGACAGGCTGATCGGAGACGAACCAGTCCGTGAAATACGTCCCAACGCGGTGATAGCCCTGTCGCTTCCCTGGAGCCTCATCGATCTGGAACAGATGGAACTGGTTTGGCAGAAAGCCTTTGAGGAGCTTTACACTCCCTATGGGCTGCGCACCCTGAGCTACAAGGATCCTCGCTTTATGAAGAAATATTACGGCCACCAGAGAGAGAGGGATCTGGCATACCACAACGGCAGTGTCTGGGCTTGGCTCTTGGGGTCGTTCTGCGGCCTTTATCTCAAGATTTGGAAGGGCAGGATCCCTGACAAAGATATCGCCGGAAAACTAAGCGAGTTGATAAGCAAATTCAGATCCAGCTTCATGCGTGGGCATATCGCCTCTTTGGCCCAAATCTGGGATGGCGAGAACCCCCATTTCCCCAAAGGAGCACCCGCTCAGGCGATCAGCGTGGCTGCCCTCTATAACATAGAAAGCTTCATCGCCTCGATCGAGGAGTGACCAATGAAGATATTGATGTTCACCTGGGAATTCCCGCCCCTGATCTCCGGAGGCCTTGGCATGGCCTGTTACGGCATGGTAAAAGCCCTGCTGGCTCTGGGCATAAAGATAGACCTTGTCCTGCCCACCAAGGAAGCCGTCTATTTCCCACTCAGGCAGGAAAGCGATGTGGACACCCTGCCGGCTGTATTCATGGACGCCTCCGTGCACAGGAAATACCTCAACATGAGCTTCAGTTCCCTGCACGAACGTTTGGAATACATCGGAATCAGTGGAAGGCCGGAATCCTACATCCAGCTGGATGAGATTCGGGATTATCTGAAAGAAGTCAAAAAAGAGACCTGGCAATCAGTCACCACCGTCAAAGAAGAGCAGGAGCTTTTTGCCGATATGACCACGCACCTGATCGGGGATGAAGACCTGATCAAAAAGGTGCAGGAATACACCCTCAGGGCTGAACGTTTTGCCCGGGAGCTTGATTATAACCTGATCCATGCCCACGACTGGCTCACATATCCGTCTGGCATGCTGGCGAAGAAGATTTCCGGCAAACCTCTGGTGGTACACATTCATGCCACGGAGTTTGACCGGGCGGGGGGTCCAGGCGACGAACGGGTTCACAAGATAGAACACAGCGGCATGATGTACGCCGACAAGGTGATTGCCGTATCCAAATATACCGCTCAGATGATCATGTCCCGCTATCGGATCGACACTGCAAAGATCAAGATCGTGCACAACGCCTTCACCCTTTCTGAGGATATTGTGCTTACCAAGAAGAGAATCTTTAAGGGGCCAACGGTGCTTTTCCTGGGCAGGCTCACTCTGCAAAAGGGGCCGGACTATTATCTGGAGGTCGCAGAGAAAGTGATCCAGGCACATCCGGAAGCCCGCTTCATCATGGCTGGCACGGGAGACATGTCCCGAAAGCTGTTGCGCCGCTCGGCATCCCTGAAGCTTAAAAACAAATTTCTCTTCACTGGTTTCCTCAACCGCAACCAAGTGGAGGATGTCCTCAGAGCTTCCGACATTTACATGCTTCCCTCGGTTTCGGAACCTTTTGGGATATCACCCCTGGAAGCCATGGCCTTTGGGCTCACCTCGATAATCTCCAAGCAATCTGGTGTGTCTGAGGTGGTCAATCACGCGTTCAAGATCGATTTTTGGGATGTGGACCTGATGGCGGAGACCATCAATCACCTCATCGAACAACCTGAAGAATGCAGGCGCATAGGCATCGAAGGCATGCAGGAAGTCAATGCCATACGCTGGCATGAGGCTGCCGAAAAGATCAGGCTGGTCTATTCCGCCACCTTGTCCGAATTCATCAAAAGAAACCCCTGAAAGGTAACAGTATGCTGAACATAGTCTTCTATTTCCAGGTGCATCAACCCTACCGCTTGCGCCACATCAACGTTTTGGATATCGGCAAAAAAGCCAACCTCTTCGATGACGCCCTCAACGGCCAGGTGATGCGCAAAGTGGCTCAGAAATGCTATCTGCCCACCAACAACCTGCTCTTGTCCCTCATCAAGAAGCACGCGGGGAGGTTCAAGATAGCTTATTCCATAACCGGAACCGCGATTGAGCAATTCAAACTCTACAGCCCTGAAACGCTGGATTCCTTCAAGGCTTTAGCCGACACCGGCTGCGTGGAGTTTTTGGGCGAGACATACTACCACTCTCTCGCTTTTCTGTATGACACCAACGAGTTTCTGGATCAGGTAGCCATGCACCGTGAACTGATGAAAAACGAGTTTGGCTACTACACAGAAACCTTCCGCAACACAGAATTGATCTATCAGGACAAGCTGTCCGACCTGATCTTTGAGATCGAAGGGTTTAAGACCATCATAACGGAAGGGGTGGAACGCATTCTGCAATGGCGTACGCCTCTCTACGCCTATAAAAACTACTCCAAAGACATCAACATGCTGCTCAAGTATTACCAGCTTTCGGACGATATCGCTTTCCGCTTTTCTGATCGGGACTGGCCGGAGTATCCCCTCACAGTGGGGAAATTCGTGAACTGGATCGATCACCTGACCCTGGCTGAGAAGAAAAACCGCAACCAGTTCCTGAACCTGTTTATGGACTACGAGACCTTCGGCGAACACCAATGGGCGGAATCCGGAATCTTTGACTTTATGCAGCATTTTCCTGATGAGGTGCTCAAGCGCGAACACCTCGGTTTTGCCACTCCCAAAGAGACCTTTGCGCTGTCCAACTATCAGCAGGAAGCCTTGTCATTCCCTGAACCGGTGTCCTGGGCAGACGAACAGCGTGACCTGTCCGCCTGGCTGGGCAACGATATGCAGTATAACGCCATCGAGACCCTCTATGGACTGCTGGAGAAAGTAAAAAATCAAGGTGACCCCCAGCTTTTGGAAATCGCCCGCAAACTGAGTACTTCCGACCATTTCTACTATATGTGCACCAAATACTTTCAGGATGGGGACGTGCATAAATACTTCTCCCCCTACGATTCTCCCGACCAAGCCTACATCTATTACATCAACGCTTTGGCCGATCTTGAAGAAAGGCTTAGCTGAGGAAGAGTTATGAAAGGCAAAGTCATGATCCTGGAAGACGACCCCATCCTGGCGCAGCAAATCTCCAAAGTCCTCAAGCAGCATGATTATTCTGTACTCCACTCCACCAATTCGGACACTTTCTTTGGAGAGCTGCGCGGCTTTATGCCGGATGTTATCCTGCTGGATGTCTTCCTGGTGGGGAGCCGCCTCAACGGGCTGCAAGTGTTGAGGTATCTGAAAGAGAATTTAGATTTCAACTACAAAATCATCATCATCTCCGGTGAGATCAAGAACGAACAGCTCAACGAAATCCGCGGCCTGGGAGCATACCACTTTATCGAAAAGGGCGCCTACTTCAGTACAAATCAACTCCTGCTGCATATTGACAACGCGGTGACGCTCAAACGCCAGGAAGAGGAAAACCTCGACCTGCAGATCGAGTATCTGAATCTTAAAAAGCAGTTTACCCGCAGCTTTCCCTTCATCGGCGAAAGCCCCGCCATTAATAAAATCCGCACCCAGCTGGCAAGACTCTCCGAGGCCGACGAAGATATCCTGATCCTGGGAGAAACCGGCACTGGCAAAGAAGTGGCGGCCAATTACTACTATCTGAATTCAAAACGTTTCGGCAAGCCCTTTCACACGGTTAATTGCAGTTCGCTCACCGAAAACCTGATTGAAAGCGAGCTCTTTGGCCTCGCGAGAGGAACCACGGCGGGAGAAAAAGGCAACATCGGCCTCTTTGAAAGATGCTCGGAAGGCCTGCTCTTCCTGGACGAAGTAACAAACCTCACCCTTCAGGCTCAAGCCAAAATCCTCCGGTCGATCGAGAACAAAGAGATACAGGTGGTGGGAGGGGCTCTGAAAACCGTGAACACGCGGCTGATCTTCGCTTCCAATGCTGAAATGAGAACCCTCGCCTCTTCCCCGAAATTCAGGCCAGACCTCTTTTACAGGATCGAGGGCAACATCGTGGAACTGCCGCCCCTGCGAGAGCGCAACAACGACATCCTGCTTTTGATGAGCCATTTTTTCACCAACTACGCCAACCGCTATAGCTTCAGCGACCAACTCGACCTCAGGGAACTGAAAAGTGACTTGCTGGAATACCACTGGCCGGGCAACGTGCGCGAGCTGAAAAACTTCTGCAAACACATCATCCTCAACGAAAAAGAGATCACCAATAGGAATGTGCTCAAACACCTGCGGACAAAAATGCAGAACAGGCCGGAGTACAGCGCGAAAGGCATGGACCGCTATCTGTCCATCCGCAACATCAAGGATTCCACCGCCGCCTTCGAGCGGGATTACATCCTGTATTACCTGCAGGAAAACAACTGGCATGTGAGCAAAACCGCGAAGGAAATGGGAATCGAAAGAACCACCCTCTACAAGAAGATGAAGGCTTTGGACATAGCGCAAAACCAGGGAGAAGCTTGATGTTCAAGAGCAACCTTAGTTTGAAGGTCTTTGCTCTGCTCATGGCTGTCGTGATCTGGGTCCAACTCAATTTGAACGCGGATCACCAGAGCGTGGTTAAGATACGGACACAGTTTAAAAACGTACCCAGAAACCAATCCGAGCTTCATCTGGTCAGAAATGTTCCCTTTAATGTCCGAGGCAGGGGCATGGATGTCCTCAGACTCAAACTATCCCGGACAGTGGCTGTATTTGATGCCGAAGCTTACGACAAAAGCGTTAGCCTTAGCGCTCTGGACTACGAAATCCGCAACCGTCCTTCAGGCTTGAATCTGGATATCCTGGGGCCCGTCAGGGACTTTGACCCGGACACTGAAAACAAAACTTCCAAAGCAAAAGAGGACAAGGCATCCACAAACGGCGGCGAGGCCTCCGCCTACGATGAGCAAGGCACAGACCAGCAACATAGCACCCGCATTCTGGAAAACCTCGCCATCCGCTCCAATAATGGCTTGATCTTCACTCCTTCCGTTGCCACCATCAAGGTGCAGGGAACTGTGGAGGATTTGAAAAAATTGCCCCGGGGAATCCGGATAATGGCCTCAGATGGACAGGACGCGGCCGGCACTTATGAGCTTTCAGCGGAACTGCCCGAGGGAGTCGAACTCTTGGATATCACTCCCCGCAGGGTCCGGCAGCGCAAATGAAGCTCCTCCTGGCCTTTGAGTCTTCCTGCGACGATACCTCCGTAGCGATTATCAACACAGAATACGAGGTCCTCTGCAGCCTCGTTTCCACCCAGTTTGACCACGCCAGCTTTGGTGGGGTTTTACCTGAACTTGCTTCCAGGCTGCATATGCAAAACATCCTCCGGCTGACTCAAGCCGCTCTGGAACAGACTGGACTTGAGTTGCAGAATATGGATGCAGTCGCGGTGTCCATCAATCCAGGCCTCATCGGCTCGTTGCTGGTGGGGCTTTCCTTTGCCAAGAGCCTGGCATGGAGCCGGGGATTGCCCCTGATCACCGTGAATCACATGCTCGCCCATATCTTTGCAAACTTTATCGAGCATCCCGAGCTGCGGCCTCCTTTTCTGGCTTTGGTAGTCTCCGGCGGGCATAGTGAACTGGTTCATTTTATGGATTTTACCCAGTTTAAGGTGATCGGCAAAACTTTGGACGACGCCGCCGGCGAGACCTTTGACAAGGCCGCCAAGCTGCTCGGCTTGGGTTTCCCCGGAGGGCCTTTGATCGACAAGCTGGCCCAAGGCGGGGACCAGGATTTTGTGAAGCTGCCACGCGCGCTGCCCCGCAGGGACAACTTCAACTTCAGCTATAGCGGCCTCAAGACAGCCATCCTGCAGTATCTTTCCCAGCAGGAGCCTGCCTTTGTGCAGTCCAACCTCAACCATATTACCGCATCCATCCAACAGGCCATCGTCGAGCCGCTGGTTTCTAAAACCATGACCTATGCCAGACAGCACAAGATCAAGACCATCCTTCTGGCAGGCGGCGTGGCGGCCAATTCCAGACTGCGGGAGGAGCTGTCGCTCCATTCAAAGTCATTGGGAGCCGAAGTGTATTTTCCCCCGCCCGCTTACTGCGTGGATAACGCCGCGATGGTAGGCGCGGCGGCCATTCCAAAGCTTTTAGCGGAGCAGTATTCTCCTCTCAGTGTGAACGCCTTTTCGGCCAAAGGCACCAAGACCCTTTAAAGACCATTGAATAATTATGTGTTCGTATTTCAGCGCTGTCGCGATGAGTTAGCGTCATGATTTTTCGGGAGGGATAGTCATTTTTGGTCAAAATCGTGCCATTTGCTTCTCTAAATGCCCTTTCTGGGGGGGCTTTTTTGTGGTTTTCCCAGAATCTGGGCAGACCTCTCCTATATCAGGATCGCAGAATTTTCAAGCTACGCTTCAGATTGAAGGCAATCGCTCCCATAAACAGGTAGTCGGCAGTCTTCTGTAAACCCATATAGATCGATCTGCTCCAGCCAAAGTGCTTCTTTAGGCCTCCGAAGCTTCTCATAGATTACCCTTGTCTGAAAACCTACTCCGCCAGCGACAAATCATAGAATGATCGGGAACAGGATTCTCCATACTAAATTGACAAAACCACAGGAACATGATGTTAAAACCAAGTTGCTCTTCCATTTGGTAATCAGATAGCTTATACCAGGATTGAACAAGCATGATCCGAAACATTACTTCTGCCGAAAAACATCCCTGCCAGCTACCGAAGTTCTCTTGATCTCTACCTTGCTGAGAATCTTGTTGATCCTTTTCCAACCTATAAGCTTCTCTACATCCTTAAGGAAGTGCTTGCGGCTTGCCAAACGATTGGCAATCTCCTGATCGGCGAAAGTTATAGTCTGCTTTTCCATGATTATCTCCTATGTGTTGAAGGAGCCAATATAACAGCTGTATGTGTTTTGTCATGAATTATTTATATATACCTTCCGTCCACTTTTATATGCAACGGTCTTCAGTATAGTATCATCGGTCGTATAGATTGTTGCTTAATGCCACAACCATCGCTACACTGGCTGCAGTCCCAATAAATCCTCCCATCCAGGCTGCGCCTTTGTTTTTTGATTTTGCTTTTTCGTAATACCCATCAATGTAGCCTTTAACATCAACATTGTCAGGTATGTATTCAGGGGTGTCGCCACCGGCAGCAAATCCAATCACGACAGTACCTAAAATGCCAAATAACAATCCTGATGCGAGACCACCAAGAAAGTATCCATTAGCTACGTGATGTAGCTTGGCATCGGTTTTCCCCATGGAAAATGATGGATTGTAATTAAGCTTTAGAACATCAGACTCCATTTCTTCGCCATAGGTGGCATTGGAAGCCAGCATGAATTCGGGAACGCTTGCTTCTTGTGCGAAACTAAACGCTGCAGCGCAAACAAGCAGAACAATAATTAAAAGATGCTTTTTCATAACACCGGCCTTTTTATTTTCATACAGCGCTTCAACAAGCGCCTATGCCTGTTTAAATATTCATCATCTTCGCTATATGTCAAGTTTTTTCTCTTCAATCTCTCATGATAGATAGTTTTGGCTCTCTTTCAAACTGTTTAGCTTGCATTATTACAACAGGCATTCCACCATTTCACCTTTCCACTAAACTAACACTCCACCTTTCCACAAATTCTTCCCCCCCATTTATATAGGTGCTACGACCCCTTCATGCCAGGCGTGAAGCGGATCCCAGGGCAAGT
>DAOLWC010000025.1:0-17013 GCA_035420965.1 Candidatus Cloacimonadota bacterium
CACGCCGCCAGCGTTCGTCCTGAGCCAGGATCAAACTCTCCATCATAATTATAATGATTTTTGACAAGAGCCTTTCCTCTCATTCCCACTCTATATACTTTGTAAAGATCTTGGCGTCCAGATGCAAGCACCATCAAACGCACGTTTTGTCATTAGTTTGAAATGCCGTTTTTTTGTCAACACAAATCTTTCGTTAATACTTCCCGCTCAGGACAGACGCCTTATTTAACACATTCAATATTCATGCTCTTGCGACTGATGAAAATTATTCGGTTCCCAAGCCAATATTCGGGATCAAGCATGTCAATCTATCCAAAAATTATAGCATATTTCTCTACACCATTTACTTAAAATGATGTGCAAGCAGCAGAAAAGATAGGAGCAATAAGTGTTTATCGTATTAACACCCCATCATAAAACGGGAAATCCATCTAACCGTCCATAGCGCGCTATCCTTTGCTGCTAAAGCATTCCAAGCCATCATCCTTAGGTCATCCTTATAAATTATAAGGATGACCTAAGGTTGACCCAGTCTTGACGGAGAGTTTGAAAGCTGAGCGAAAGAGGTTCCGGCAGTGGAAATCCTGGTTTGTGTCGGGACGTTTTGAAATTCTGCACTTGACACAATACGTATTATGGCTGAGAAGGATAACAAATGAATAAAACTATCAACAAACAAACTGAACGCGCGATTGTTCTGCTGAGTGGAGGCATGGACAGCCTGGTTACCGCGGCAATAGCCAACAGAGACTGCCAGGAGTTGTTCTTTATGCACGCCAATTATGGACAACTAACAGAAAAGAGGGAATTGCGGAGCTTTGAGGAGCTGTGCAAACACTACGAGCCCAAACAGGCAAGAATCCTCAATTGGGATTGGTTTGCTCAAATAGGCGGTTCCGCTTTGACAGACCCGTCCATCAAACTCCCCTCCGGCGTGGAACAAGAAGGTGTTCCGATTACCTATGTGCCTTTCCGAAACGCCAATCTGCTGGCTGCCGCCGTTTCCTGGGCTGAGGTTTTGCACGCTGAAGCCATTTATATTGGAGCAGTGGAAGAGGACAGCAGCGGTTATCCAGACTGCAGGGAAGTATTTTTTAGAGATTTTGAGAAACTGATACAGACAGGCAGCTGCAACGAGTTTCCCATCCGCATCGAGACACCGGTTTTGCATCTGAGCAAAGCGGAAATAGTGAAGCTGGGCATGGAGTTGGGAGCGCCTTTCGCCCTGGCCTGGAGTTGTTATCAGGACAACGATGTAGCCTGCGGCGTTTGCGCGAGTTGTCGCCTGCGCCTCAAAGCCTTTGCCCAGGCAGGCTATAAAGACCCCATACCTTACAGAATCAGACAGGCTACCGATGAATAAAAACATCCTGATCATCCTCACGGGCGGCACCATCTCCATGAAAGCCAAGGGAAGCCTGGGTGTGGTGCCCAGCTCCGAGTTGGCTGACCTGCTGCGTGAATTCCCTCAACTGGCCAGTGTTGCCAATATTGACGTCTTTGAATATCTGAATCTGCCCAGCCCCTATATCTCCCCTCAAATGATGCTGGAACTTGCCAGGCTGATCGATCTGAAGATAATAGACTATGATGGAGTGGTGATCACCCACGGCACGGACACACTGGAAGAAACAGCCTATCTGTGCGATCTGGTGCTCACAACACGCAAACCGGTGGTCTTTACCGCGGCAATGAGAAGCGGCAGCGATATCGGCCTGGATGGTCCCCGCAACATTGTTGGCGCGGTGAGGGTAGCCAGCCATCACGACTCGGCTGACAGAGGGGTTCTGGTGGTTATGAACGACGAAATCCATACCGCCAGGGATGTGGTCAAATCGGATACCGGCAAAGTGGATGCCTTTCGCTCAATCGGATATGGCCCTCTGGGAAGCGTTGATCCGGACACCATCGTGTACCATCGCAGCGCCCTCTACCGGGAAAACGTGTGGACCGACAGATTGGACACAAATATCGATCTGATCAAAGCGGTGGCAGGCATGGATGGCAAATACATACTCAGCTCAATAGACAGCGGCGCCCGGGCGATTGTAATCGAAGCTTTTGGCCGCGGAAACCTGCCCAAAGACATTTTACCCGAGATCGAGCAAGCTCTATCCCAGGGAATCCTGGTGGTGATCAGTTCCCGCACCTACACAGGAAGAGTGCTGTCGGAATATGGTTACGAAGGCGGCGGCAAGCATCTTGAAGACCTGGGTTGTATTCTGGCTGGAGATCTGAAAGGTGTGAAAGTGCGATTGAAACTGATGGCTCTGTTCGGTAAATACAACGATCCTGACCTTGTGAAGCGTTTCTTTTTGCAAAGCAGGAACTGAGGGAGCTTTTTGATGCCTGAGACAGTGAAAAAGATAGCTTTGTTGGGGCCCGCCCCCCCCTTCAGAGGTGGAATTTCCCAGTTTGCCCTGATGCTTGGCAGAGAGTTCTTGCGCAGAGGACATGAGGTGAAGATGTACACCTTTGAGCGACAGTACCCCAGGCTCTTCTTTCCCGGTGGAGAACAGACCACATCGTTCTCTGGCCTTGAAGAGATATCTGTACAGCGTGTCTTTACACCATATCTGCCGCAAAGCTGGAGAAACGCCGTCAGCGAAATCCGCGCCTGGAAACCTGATCTGCTGATCGTATCATATTTCCTACCCTGGTTTGCCCCATCGTATACCTGGATACTGAAGAAACTTGAGGATATTCGGATAGTGTGTCTGGCACATAACATCGATTTCCATGAAAAGTGGCCTGGAGCGGATCTGCTGAGCAGAAAGCTCTTTGCCAGATGCCACAGCATTGTGCTCTTATCCGAAGCATGCAAGCGCGATCTGCAAAGAAAGATGCCCAAAGATATAGCAGAGAAGGGAGTCTCTGGTTTTCACCCCATCTATGATTGCTATACAGATAACCACGCCTCAGGAGAAAAACCCTCTCAGCCCACGGCTCTGTTTTTCGGCCTGATCAAGCCCTACAAAGGACTTGATGTTTTGCTGGCTGCCACCAAGCAAGCATTAAAGGTGATTCCAGAACTAAAATTGATAGTTGCTGGCGAAGTTTATGGAAACAGCGAACAGTATCTGCACACGATACGCAGTCTGGGACTCACAGAGGTTGTGGAAACGCATTTCAGATACATTGACGAAGATGAGATCGGGCAGTTCTTTCAAAGATGCCATGTTTGCGTTCTGCCATACAAAAGCGCAACGCAAAGCGGAGTGATTTCCACATCTTACAATTTTAACGTGCCGGTGATTGCTTCGGACGTCGGTGGTTTGAGCGAGTATATCAGCTCCGGCGTGACGGGTTTACTGGTTCCGCCTGGCAATCCAGAAGCGCTGGCCCAGGCTATGATCCGCTATTTCAAGGATGGGATGTATTTTTCCATGAGCAGCAACATCCCTGCGTATAAAGAACAGTATTCCTGGCAAAAGCTGGCAGATATATTCCTTCAAGCCTGAGATGAAACTGCTGCTGATCACCTATTACTTTCCTCCCTGCGGCGGAGCATCGGTGCAGCGCTGGCTGAAGTGGCTGCCGGAGCTTGTGCGCCTGGGTCACGAGATTACCGTTATCACCACCCTGAATGGTGATTATCCGGTACTGGATGAAAGCTTGCTGGAAGAAGTTCCCAGGGAAATCAAAGTGCTTCGCGTACCATCCCCAAGCCCGGGTAAGCTGTGGAAACTGCTGTTCGGGGTAAATAGCCGGCTGCCCCATGGCAATCTGGAAAACTCCAGAGACAGCGGGTTCCTACACAGGGCAATGGTATGGATCAGAGTCAACATGATCATTCCCGATATGCGGCGAATATGGAATCCACGGGCTTATAAAGCAGCTGTTGAACACCTAAGAAACAAACCCACAGACTTGGTAATCACCACAGGTCCACCCCATTCCACGCACTTGATCGGATTGAAGCTGAAAAAAAAGTATCAGATCTCCTGGGTCGCTGACTGGAGAGATCCCTGGACAGGTATCTATTATCTAAAGCTAAACCCACCCTGCGCTTTGAGCAGGAAAATAAATCTTGGCCTCGAGCGCAAGGTTGCCAACAGCGCGGATATGAATATTGTGGTCTCACAGCATTTGGCCAGACATTTGGGGACAGCAAAAACCACTGTTATATACAACGGCTACGACGCTACCAAGCATAGATTCCTCAATAGCCTCTCACCGGCTGGACAAACTGATAGTTATAAGATCAAGTATATTGGCAGGGTCACCGAAGGGCAGAAGCTCTTCGATATGTTAAACCTTATCCGAAACACCCTGGAGGACAAGGACTACGAACTGACTCTTCTGGGCACGGGATTAAATGATGAACAGCTTTCACAGTTGCGTGTCATGCTGGGTTCAAAATTGCGAATTGTCGGTTTTATTCCGCATAATGCTGCTCTCAAGGAAACGGCCGATGCTCATTTACTACTGCTGCTGATCAACTATTATGAGGGATTTGAGGGCATGTTGACCACCAAGCTTTTTGAATATCTTGCCAGCGGGGTGGAGATTCTTTGCCTTGGCCCGCATGGAAGCGAGGCTGAGCAGCTGATCGATACCTATCGGGCAGGACAGTGTTTTGACCTGACTGAAGCAGAAGCTGCGGCTCTTTTTATAAACAACAGCTATCAGGCCTGGCAACAGAACGCAAAGACTGTCAGGAACATGGATATCTCAGCTTTGAGTTCGCAACGGCAGGCTCTTAAGCTAAACGATGTTTTGCTCGGGCTAAAAAAACATTGACAAAAACAACTGACATTTAACTTGTGCGCAAACGATTAACATAATACGAGGAAAATCATGCCCCAACACAAATCTCCAATGAAACGAATGAAAACTGATGCCAAGCGTCAAGCTCGCAACAACTATGTGAAACGCACACTCAAGACTTTGGACAAGCAAATTCGTTCCGAAATGCCTCCTGAAGAGAAGCAGGAACTGCTGAGTAAGATCTATTCGCAACTTGATAAAGCAGCTAAAAAAGGTGTGATCCACAAGCGTACTGCTTCCAGGCGCAAGGCGAGAGTGGCTGCATATATCAACAGCCTTAATAAGTAAAAGAATTGTAGCTCTTTGGTCGGCGTGGCCCTTTGTAAAATGGCTTGCTGGCCTGATGTTGGATTCAGGTGGCAACTGAACGACTGATCTGTGAGCAGTATGAAACGTAAGCGCAGCTTCATTATCAGAGTCTTGCGTTTCGTTTGGAAGGCTCATTTATGGTTCTGGGGCATAGTAGCCCTTCTCAGCATCGTTTACAGTTTCGTTAACCCGCCTGTCACCCCTCTGATATTGCAACGGTATCTGATCCGGGGCTACAGTTGGCACAAACGTGACTTTATCAAGCTGGAACGCATTCCCAAGCGTACGGTAAACATGACTGTCGCGCTTGAGGATGGCAACTTTTACAAGCACTTCGGCTTTGAATGGAAGATGGTAAAAGAGGCATGGCAGAAAAACAAGAAGTCAGGCCGTATCCGCTTCGGTGCAAGCACCATCAGCAACCAGCTGGCACGAACCATATTCCTGACCACAGACCGCAACTATCTCCGCAAGTATTTGGAGATCCAGGCCACCTTGATCATGGAGATCATCATGAGCAAGGACAGGATGCTGGAGCTGTATCTGAACTATGTGGAATGGGGCCAGGGGGTGTATGGAATTGAAACCGCATCACGGCACTATTATGGCACAAGCTGCAGGAACCTGAGCCGGGATCAGTCCATGCGCCTGATCAGCATCCTGCCAACACCTATTCGCTATTCACCCAACCATCTTTCCGCCTCAGCCAGGCAACGCTATAGAATGCTGCAAAGGTACTTTTAACCCAAGAGCTTATGGAAGAGCGATTCCTGTATCATATCTGGGATGCCGGGCATTTGCGCAACGAGCTTAGGACAGTTACCGGCAAATCAGTCCAGATCAATTATCAGGGACAATACAATACCAACCGCGGCCCGGACTTTCGCAATGCTCTGATCGAAATCAGCGGGGAGCTGCTCAGGGGCGATGTGGAGATTCATCTGAACAGCAACGATTGGATCGCCCACAATCACCATGAAGACCGCTATTACAACCAGGTAATCCTGCATGTGGTGCTAAATAGCAATGGGAAAAGCCAGACCATAAAGGAAAATGGAGAGGCGGTCGAAATCCTGGAACTAAAAAACCAACTTAGCCAGGATATCGAGAAACTGCTTGCAGACCAGAAACTGGCGGAAGGAGCTGAACCATCTGGTTTTTGCGACCTGTTATCCGCGGTGGATAACGATACGCTTGTCAGCATCCTAAACTTCCAGGGCATCCAGCGCTTCCGCAGTAAAGTGCGCAGATTCAACGCCATGCTGGCTCTCAGCGACTTTGATCAGGTTCTGTATGAAGGGATCATGGAAGCGCTGGGCTATGACAAAAACAAACTCAACATGCTGAGCCTTGCTCAGGCCCTGCCTTTGGATAAAATCAAAGAATGGCGCAATGAAGGCATGTCAGCCCTGGACTTGATTTCCATATATTGCTGCTCCAGCGGCTTGATAAATAGATGTAAAAACCTGCTTAAACCAGAGTTTTACAGGATACTGATCAATGCCTACGAAAAACAGAGGTTCTTTGCCAGAAACCTGGAAATTGACTGGCAGTTGTTTCGCATCAGACCAGCTAATCACCCTGTCTATAGATTGATCGCGATCAGCGGACTGATTTTCAGGGCGCTGGATCAGGGATTGTTGAGTTATGTTCTGGACAGCGTTTCGGATTTTGAAAGGAATGCCAAAAAATCCTTTGCTTCCTTCTCCAATATTTTTACGGATTCGATCCTTCCCGGCACGGAGAATTTACCTAAACCGGGAAAGACAGTTGCCGCCAACATATATATAAACATTCTCCTGCCTTTGCTGGCCTTGTATTACGAAAAGCTGTCCAGGCATGAGCAGGCAAGGCAGGTCTTGGAATTGTATTCCTCCTTTCCATCCTTGCAAGAAAATCACATCATACGTTTTATGGCAAGATATCTGAGCCCCGCCCAACAGAATATAGCCAGCAGCAAATGTATTCACCAACAAGGTCTGATCAACTTGTTTTACCGCTATTGCCACTATCATTTATGTCAGGAATGTGTGTCGTCCATAGCCAGAAATGGATAAAAAGATTGACAAATCAGTTTTGTATGATGTTTATGGATACATGTGTTTATTGGCAGCCCCTGAACGAAGTAACCAATCTGCTCCAGATAATATGATTTTTTGAAGGTAATGACAATGATGAGAAAGTTCATTCTTGTAGCTCTAACGCTTATCCTGGTCCTGACCGTCACATCCTGCAACAAGGATAAGGGCAAGCTCCCCGACGGCAAGGAAAAGGTGACCGAGTATGCCACCATTAATTCCGTCAAATCGCTATTCCTGGCTTTGAATAGCGCGGAATACTCATCCCTCAGCCTGAGACTCTCCAATATGGCCTACAAGGCCAAAGGCAAAGCGGCAGCGGATGCTTTTAGCTGGGGTATGGTCAATGCAGACCTGTTGACAGCGCTTGCTTCCAATGATGTTGGAAGCCTGCCGGGAATTGCCTCGCATCTGAAAACCCTGTCGCCTACCTTAGCCCTTTCCGATGTTGCCGACGAGTTTGACCAGCGCTCGCTTCAAATTGTAAAGGAAGGCAATATCAAGGAAATGGATAAGCTCGCAAGCGGCTTGATAACCACTGTTGACCTCAAATTGATGGATGCCGGCCGGTATGACCTTTACACATATATGAGCCTCGGAGCCTGGACCCAAGCTTTACATCGTCTGGCAAGCCTGTTGGAGAAGCATGGAAACCAAACTCAGACAGGTATCCTGATCCAAACGGAAAACTGGGAAAACCTGTTGCACAATCTGCAATTAATCGATGCCACAGATTTTCATCCGGGAATGGAAAAAACACTACCATTGGTCAGGCAGCTTGCGGCAGTTTCCAAACAAAGCACCGATGGCACATTAAATAAGGAACAGGTGAGCAGAATAGTCTCCCTTTCCGATAGCTTAATCGCAGTTTATAAGTAGATACGCGAGAGGATATATGAAATTCGTTAAGTTGATTGCCGTTTGTTTGTTGCTATGGATATCTGTAGCCGGAGAGGCACAGGAATTCGAGGCCATCGATTTCCCCTGGGACAACGGTTCAGCCCTGTTGCTCAGGTGGAAACTGGATCCATCCCGAGACTCCCTCAGCCTGCAAAAACCTGATTCTTTGGGCATTTATCGTGAGTTTTTCAACGAATTCAGCCAGTCAGGTGAATGCAAGGACGGAGACCTTGTTTCGGACACACAATACAAGTATCGCTTGATAGCTTATGCGGCTGACCGCACAGACAGCCTGGTGCTGGAAGCGTCAGCAAAGCCCAGGCAGCAGTGGTTTGCTATGGGGAAGCTTTCTTTTTTGATCCTGCTTATTGTGATCTGCGCCGCGATACTATACTTTATCTGGTCTGCCAGGCGTGGGAAAGACCTGTTTATACGCAGGATCAGTGGCTTGGACAGCATGGAAGAGGCAATAGGCAGGGCCACTGAAAAGGGCAAACCTATTCTCTTTGTGCCAGGCATTAGTGACCTGGACGACATCCAGACCATCGCCGCCCTCAATATACTCAACCATCTTGCCTTTAAATCTGCTGAATACAATACTGACCTGATAGTGCCCTGCCGTTTTTCCATGGTGCTTTCCGCGGCACGTGAAACGGTTAAGGAAGCGTACTTGAGAGCGGGCAAACCAGATCAGTATCGCGAGGAAAACATCTTCTACGTTACAGACGACCAGTTTGGCTATGTAGCCGGTGTGGATGGCATCATGGTACGCGAACAACCTGCGGCGAATTTCTTCCTTGGAGCTTTCTGGGCAGAGTCTCTGATCCTAACCGAAACAGGTTTCGGAACCGGCGCCATTCAGACCGCTGGCACTGGCCAGCCCCATCAGATTCCTTTCTTTGTGGTTTCCTGCGACTACACTCTAATCGGTGAAGAGCTTTTTGCAGCGTCAGCTTACCTCTCCCGGGATCCTCATCAGTTGGGAAGCCTTAAAGGTCACGATTTCGGCAAGCTGCTGGTGATCCTGCTGATCTTGCTTGGCATTGTTATGGAAATAGCGGGACTGGCATGGTTCAAACAATTCTTTGTGGGGGGAAATTAATATGAAACGCAATATACCTTTGATCCTGGCCTTTATCAGTGGGATGCTGGTCATCATCTCAGAGTTTATACCGCATTATCCCTTCGGATTGATTGAAGAGACCCTTACAGGCTGGTTTATGATCGTCTCCAGCTTCGCAATCCTGTTGGGTCAGATCAGCCTGATCTCTGCAAACATCAACCGGGTTGTCGAGAAAAGCCAAAACTGGCAATACTATCTGGCAGGCCTTATCAGTTTTGCCGTGATGGTGACAGTTGGCCTGCTCTGGGGCATGGAAAACACACCTGGCATTCTGGGGCAGGGAGCAAGTATTGCTGCCAAACTGGGCAGCAAACCATTCGACTATATCTTCGAATATGCCTATATGCCTCTTGCATCCACCATGTTTGCCCTGCTGGCATTTTACATTGCTTCTGCTGCTTACAGAGCTTTCATAATCCGCAATTTCGAATCCAACCTGCTGATGATCACAGCGGTGATTGTGATATTGGGTCGTACCAGCTTCGCAACTGCCCTCACTTCCTGGATACCCAAGTCGCTGACGCTGCTTCACTTGCCCGAACTCACCGACTTTATCATGCAATATCCCAACACGGCCGCACAACGCGCTATCATGATCAGCGCCGCGTTGGGAGTGATCGGAAGTTCCCTCAGAATCATTCTGGGCATCGAAAGATCCTATCTGGGAGGTGGCAAATGACCTCCATAAATAGAACCGTATTGGAACGCAGGATCGTTTTTCTTGTCTTGGCCATTGCCGTAGCATTGCCACTCGTCTTTCCGCTGGGATTGAAAACACAGGTAACGCCTCTTACTGAAAAGGCTTACGATCTGGTGGAATCGACACCCGCAGGCTCCGTGGTATTGCTCTCTTTCGATTATGATCCCTCCACGGTCACAGAGCTTCAGCCGATGGCGCAGGCAGTGATCGAACACGCGTGGAAAAAGGGACACCGGATCATAGCGACTGCCATGTGGCCTCAGGGCTCTCAGATGGCGGACATGGCCTTTGCGGATGTTCAGGGAAAGTTTGATAACAGCAAAGTATATGGTCTGGATTACGTTAATTTGGGCTACAAGGTTGGAGGCATGGTCACCATGCAGGCAATGGGCAGAAGCATGGAAGCAGTGTACCCAAAAGACATGTCTGGACTTGACTATAAAGACATCCCCATGCTAACCGGCATCAAATCCTTGCAAAACGTCAAGTATGTGTTTTCCTTTTCCGCCGGTGATCCTGGGCTTACCCACTGGATCATGGTAGCCAAAGATAAATACGATATTCCCGTTGCTGGCGGAACCACCGCTGTCAGCGCTCCCGGTTTTTTACCCTTCGTTAATGACCAGATGCAGCTTCATGGCTTGTTGGGAGGCCTGAAAGCAGCCGCCGAATATGAATTTCTGCTTGGTTACGAAGGCGCGGCCAGCCTCAACATGAATCCCCAGTCAGTAGCCCATGTGCTGATATTGATACTGATTGCCATCGGCAACGTGAAAGCCTGGCGCAAACGCAAATCCGTTCAACAGGAGGCTAGTAAAAATGCCTGAGTTCATGGCTGTATTAGGAATCTGGCTGGGGGCTTTCTTTACCCTCAGCATCTTCAGCTTTCTTTATAAGGACAATCCCTTCTACAAACTTGCTGAGCAAATCTTTGTGGGCCTGTCAGCCGGATATTGGCTGATCTATTCCATTTTCAACGTTTTGGTGCCCAATCTGATAACCAAACTGTTCTTCGATTTTGGCAACAACATCATCCTGTTGGTGCCACTGGCTTTGGGCATCATGATGCTCTTCCGGATTATTCCATCTACGCAGTGGGTCAGCCGCTATCCCATAGCAATCGTGGTTGGCACCTCCGCTGCCATAGCGATGCTGCGTACCATGCAAACCAATTTGCTCACCCAGGTCACGGCCACCATGGTCAATCCCTTCCAGTTTTCTTCACCTGTGGCGATTGTGGGAACTATTCTGGTGATTCTGGGTACCATCTGCGGCATCTACTTCTTCTACTTTAGTAAAAAGCAGGAGGGGATATACGCTGTTCCTTCCAAAATCGGTATTTGGTTTTTAATGATCAGTTTCGGAGCCTCGTTCGGCTATACCGTGATGGCACGTATCTCGCTGTTGATCGGCAGGCTGGATTTCCTGTTGAGGGATTGGCTGCATATCATTAAGTAAACTAAGGATATAAGATGTTGCAGCTACATCAACGTTTCATTCAGGTCGCGAAAAAGACTCCGGACAACATTGCCGTTTACGACAAAGCCACCGACAAAGATTACACCTATGGCAGGCTGTTGATCGCCTCCCTGATCATCAAAGAGCATATCGGCAAGATCAAAGGCAGATATGTTGGCATCCTGTTGCCTACCTCGGTCGGTTGCATGCTGGGAATCCTTGGCTCCCTGATGAGCGGCAAGATTCCGGTGATGA
This sequence comes from Candidatus Cloacimonadota bacterium, assembly GCA_035420965.1. Taxonomy (GTDB): domain Bacteria; phylum Cloacimonadota; class Cloacimonadia; order Cloacimonadales; family Cloacimonadaceae; genus Syntrophosphaera. The sequence continues at coordinate 11,594 of DAOLWC010000025.1, forward strand.
TAAACTATTCCACCGGCGCCATCGAAAACTGCCGCTACGCCAGGGAAAAATGTGGCTTCAAGACCATCCTGACCAGTAAAAAGCTGCTAGACAGGCTTAAACTCCAGCCCATAGATCACATGATCTTTGTGGAGGATATCCTGGCCAAGGTCACGACTCTGGCCAAGATCAAGGCCGCAATGCTATCCAAGCTTCCCTTTATTGTTCTGAAAGGTCTGGTCCACAGCGGTCCCCTTAGCGAAATCAGCGTGATCTTGTTTACCAGCGGCAGCGAGAAGGAACCTAAAGCCGTGCAGCTTTCACACCGCAACATACTGCACAACATAGATGCCGTTCCAAAACTGGTGAGATTGGATCATACAGACGTGTTCATGTGTATGTTGCCGCTCTTCCACGTTTTTGGCCTTACCACCAATTTCTGGCTGCCCCTCTTGTTGGGCTCTTCCCTGATTGCCCATCCCAATCCCTTGGAATTCAAGACAATCAGCGACCTGGCTCGTCAATACCGAATCACTTTCATGACGGCGACGCCCTCATTCTTCTATGGATATTTGCAAAAATCTACACCGGGTGACTTTGCCAGCATCAGATTCGCCATCGCCGGGGCTGACAGGCTGCCGGAAAAGGTCTGCGAAGGCTTTGAGAAGAAACACAACATCACTATCTATGAAGGATATGGCACCACGGAGACCTCCCCCGTTATCTCCACCAACTATCCTGGCGTTTACAAACCTGGCAGCGTCGGGAAGCCCATCCCGGGCGTTGAAGTCCGCATTCTGGACATCGACACCGACCGGATACTGGGAACCAACCAGGAAGGCAAGATCCAGGTTCGGGGAGACATGGTCATGGAAGGATATCTGGGCGATATTGAGGAAACCACATTACGCATTCGCAATGGCTGGTACGACACAGGAGATATCGGCATGCTTGACGACGACGGTTTTCTTTGGCATCGTGGTCGCCTGAAAAGGTTTGTCAAGGTGGGCGGCGAGATGGTCTCACTGGTTCAGGTTGAAGACGTGCTCGGCCAACTGCTCCCGGAAGATGTAATCTGCTGCGTGGTGGATATCCCCAATCCCACCAAGGGCGCGGATGTGGTAGCAGCGGTTGCCAATGGAAATTTCGACATGCACAAAGTTATGCGCCAGTTAAAGAAGAAACTACCTTCAATTGCCATACCGCGCCAGTTTTACGTTATCGAAGACATCCCAATGATGGCCAGTGGCAAGGTGAATTTCCGCGCCGTTGAGAAGATCTGCCGCGACAGAAGCTTCAATGAAAAAGAGCGAAAACATAAATAGCCTGCAGGCACTGGCGGAGCAATCTGCAGAAATGAAAAACCTTCTGGCCAGGATTTCCGCCGTGGCAGCCCAGATCAACCTGCATGGCTGGGCTGAAGCAAACGCGGGCAACATCTCCGTGGATGTTAGTTCTCTGCTTGGCAGCGAACAAGGTGCCAGCAAGGACTGGTACCTGATATCCCGCTCGGGCAGCCGCTATCGCGATCTGGCAGTCGACCCGCTCTCCGTTCTGTTGCTCGTTTCACCCTCAGAACCAGCACCCGGGGATGGCTCGCCAAGCTCGGAATGGGGCTGCCATCTCAAACTGCAGCAGGCGGCACGGAGCAGAGCTTGCTGCAGTAAGGTGGTGCTGCATGCCCATCCTGATGAGATCATTCTTCTCAGCCAGCTTGATCTGTTTAAGGACCAGAAAACCTTAAACCGGGCTTTGCGGGAAGCGCTTCCCGAAATGTCCATATTCTTTCCCCGGGGAGTCCAGCCCGTCAAGCCTGCGCCGCCCGGTTCCGATGAACTGGCAGAACTCAGTTGTCAGGCGCTGGGAGATCATAACGTACTGATTTGGCAGGGTCATGGCATTCTGGCTTTGGGCAGGGATCCTGACCATGCCCTGGACCAAATTGAAGTAGTCGCCAAGGCTGCCCGCTTATTGTTAGGCAGATTTTTCTTGACTAATATGGCAAAATGAGATTGTGGTTCTCTCAACCTTTATGGAGGAAACAATGCCTAAATATTCAGCCATTATAATTTTCCTGGCAATAGCGACACTGCTGGCGGGCCAGGTAAAATACTCCGACAGCTTGATGCGTAAAGCTCAAAACGGTGATCCTGAAGCTCAGTTTCAGATAGGAGTCTGCTTTCAGGATGGCTTGGGAGTCAAAGCCAGTAAAGCTGAAGCCGTGGATTGGTATAAAAAAGCAAGCGCCAAAGGTCATCCGGGCGCCCAGCACAATCTCGCTTACTGCTATTTTATAGGGGATGGAGTGGCTGTTGATAAAAAAGAAGCTATCAGATTGTACCGACTGGCAGCAAATCAGGGGCTCAGCGCAGCGCAATATAGCCTGGGCCTGGCATATTACACCGGAGATGGCCTCAGCCGCAACCACGGCGAAGCTGTGAAATGGTTTCAACTGGCGGCAGACAAAGGCCACGCCAACGCGAAATACAGCCTTGGCCTGTGCTATTTTAACGGAGAGGGAGTGAGGAAAGATAAGGCCGAAGCTATCAAGTGGTTTGAAAAAAGCGCAAGTGAAGGCAACATCATGGCAATGAACAACCTTGCCTGGTGCTATAAAAACGGCGAAGGCGTTCCTGCCGACCCCGGCTCAGTCCTCAAGTGGTACCGGAAAGCCGCGGATAAAAACGACCCCGTCGCCCAATACAACCTCGCTTTGGCTCATTTCAACGGGGAAGGCACTCCCAAAAGCACCACTGAAGCGATCAAGTATCTCACTCGCTCGGCTGACAATAATTATGCCCCCGCCCAATACATGCTGGGCCTTTCCTATTACGGCGGAGACGGCGTTGCCAAAAGCTTGCCCGAGGCAGTTAAATGGTATCAGCGCGCCGCTAATGGCGGCCACGACACCGCCCAGCTTACCCTGGGAAGGATGTACTTCGATGGCGAGGGAGTAACAAAGGATTACGCCGAAGCCGCCAAGTGGTATCTCAAGGCGGCCGACAATGGCAATGTGACCGCTATGTACAATGTCGGCAACTGCTATGCCTTTGGCGAAGGCGTGAAAGAAAACGCGTATGAGGCTTTCTTCTGGTATTCCCTGGCTGCGTCCAGCGGCGATGAGGAAGCGACAAGGGCACGCGATATACTGTCCCGCCAGTTTTCCAAGCAAGATTTGAACAACCTGCTTAAACGAGCGGAACTATGGTTTTCCAAACATTATTCTGAATAGACGCTGGATTTATTCTTTCCATTGCCGCCGGGTGTATGTCCGGCGGTTTTTTCATGTGGTAAAACGGGCGTCTCGGGACCACATCCGCCTTTGACGAATACAATAAGCTATTTGCTTTTGCTTGGCCGTCGATTAGTTTGATATTATACGTAGGCCCGTGATTGTTAAATGTATCAAAAGAATGGTCAAAAACATAGAGTGTTGCCTAACGAGATTGGATTTATTAAAGTGAGGGATACAGGCGCTACCTTCAAAAGCTTACTGGATGCCCGGGTATTTATGTTATTTGGAGTATGACAAACCTCGTAAGCTAAAACCGATTGGGGAGGAATCATGTTTTCGAGCAGATTTGTTTTGGTTTTCTTTTTACTGACCATACATATCCATGTCATCCATGCACAAAATGACATGCCTCTGCTGGCACAACTGCAGGGTGAGCATAACGCATCACATTTTGGTAACAAAATAATAAGTTTAGACTTTAACCATGATGGCTTCGATGATTTAGTAGTATATTCTATGGCATATGGATATCAATATCAGCAAAGTCCATCCCGGGGGAAAGTTTACATCTATTATGGTGGCCCCGGTTTTAGCTCCGCATCAGAGCCTGCTATGACCCTGGAAGGTGATTATCCCGAAGGTAAGCAGAGAAAGATTAGTTCAATCATAAACCCAGGTGATGTAAACGGGGATGGATTTGACGATCTCATTATTGGTGATAAAAAACCGGAGGTCCCCGGAAGTGTAAGATATCTGTTTTACTATGGTGGGACAAACGATTTATCAAGCCCTAATAGGATTGAGTGCCCGCTTCCTGGTGAAATCGTTTACAATATGTACAAACTTGGTGATATTGATGGGGATGGTTTTGGAGATGTTGGTATATGCTATCATATAAACTATTACACTTATTTCGATATCATGTGGGGAGGATCATTTGAAAGGCAAAACATACTTTATCTTGGCTTTACAAGCGGAGCTCCTGAGGGGTCAATTATTGGTATCGGAGACATTAATAACGACGGATATCATGATTTTGCCATAGGATATCTTGGTGAGAATGAACAATATTCTACTATCAGCGTTTATTATGGGGACAGCAGCAGAGTGTTTTCTGACAATACGCTTTTAATCCACACACCATATATAATAACAAGGAGATGCAAGCCACTTGGGGACTTAAACAATGATGGCTTTGCCGATTTCCTGGGATACGTTAACAGTTGGGGAATGCATGTTTGGTTCGGAACAAGCTCTGGTCTCTCCTTAAACCCGAACGTTAGTTTAAACCCAGTACATTATGGCAACTATCAGGTTCGTGGCATAAACCATGGCGACTTCAATGGCGATGGCTTCAGTGACGTAATCGGTGCCACTTATCAGGGACGCAGGTTTGCCGTCTGGCTCGGTGGAGTCAATATGGATGGAATTGCAGATTGGCAAAAAGTCAACACATTGGAAAACTACGGCTATGATGTTGCGGTTGGTGATTTTAACGCCGATGGATATGATGACATAGCCGTATCTGCTCCATTTGAAGAGGGTATGTGGCCACATAATGATTATAGGGGATATGTGTTTATCTATGGCGGTAACCCCCAAATGGTCACCAATGATGATCCCCTTGCGCCACAACTGGCAGGTCAGTTACAAATTAGATTGAGCCCCAATCCCGTACGAACCAATGGGGAGATCACGGTTTCGCTATCGGGGTTGGGAAAAAACAGAGGAATGCCCATAACAATCGAAATCTTTAACATCAAGGGTCAAGTCATTCACCTTACAGAAATCAACGATGTATCGTCAAATGAGTTGGCCAGATCGATTAATCTCTCCGACTACACATCAGGTTTGTATTTATGCAGAGTAAGGACTGGCGGGCAAGCTACCGTCAAGAAATTTACCATCTTAAAATGAACGTTAAAGAGTCAACACACCCGACTCCGAAACAAACTACACACGTACTATAACCTGTGTAATCACGGGCTACCGGGGTCCCCGCCAAAGCGCGTAACGGTTTGGTGGGGTGGATAGAGCCGTGATCCAGTCTTTTGGACACAACCAGCCAGTCTGGAAACAACCGGCATCAATTCCTTGACAACCGCAAAAATAAACTTGTACATTCCGCAATATCCTTCATAGCGCCCTCCCTTGCTGCTACTGGCTTTAGTGCCATCATCCTTAGGTCATCCTTATAAATTATAAG
>DAOLWC010000026.1:0-15505 GCA_035420965.1 Candidatus Cloacimonadota bacterium
CGACCACTTGAACCCCATTCAAGTACGCTAGCCGGACTGCGCTACATCCCGGACCTTGGAACCTTAAAAAAGGAGAGGCTGATTTTGACAAGCAAAATTTGTGTTTGACAGCCACAGCCGCTTCCCAAGGATGGTGCTGAAATAGACTAAACGCAGCCTCCAAAGGGATTTGGCAGGCCAGAATGAATTGAGGAGAGAGTTGTGAGCCTTGTCCGGGCACAAGACCTGGCTTTGGAATTTGGCGGCAATTACATCCTGCGGGACGTGAATTGCAGCCTGGAACAGAACAGCCGCGTGGGGCTAATCGGAGCCAATGGCTCTGGAAAAACAACCCTGATCAAGCTGATCCTGGGAGTTCAGCAACCCACATCGGGCGCCGTTGTGAAAGCCAGAAACTGCAAGATCGCCTATCTGCCCCAAAATTTCAAGCTGGATCAAAACCGCCTGATGCTGGACTATGTGAAAGATTCCCGTCCCGACCTGCGTGAGCTGTCACAGCAGATAGAGAGTCTTTCGCAAACACTGGCGGATGAATATAGCGAAAGTTTGGAAAACTCTCTCAATGTCAGGGTGGAACACTATACAGCACTGGGTGGGTATGAATTTGACAATGAGCTCAAATATGTGCTCACATCGCTGGATTTCCCTCCCACTGAATGGCACAAACGCTGCGGAGATTTCAGCGGAGGAGAGCAGACCCGCATCTGCCTGGCTGCTATCCTGCTTCAGCAATATGACCTGCTGATCCTGGACGAGCCCACCAATCACCTCGACCTTGCCATGATTGACTGGCTGGAAAAGTATCTGCTCAGGCAGACTAAGCCTTTTCTGGTGGTGTCGCACGACCGGCGTTTTCTGGATAACACAGTCAGCACAATCTGGTGCTTGCGCCAAGGCAGCATCTCCATCACCAAGGGCAATTACTCTTCTTTCAAAGCCGCGGACGAGATTGCCCGCCTGTCGCAACAACGCGAATATGAAAGGCAACAAAAGTTCATCAGCGAAACCCAGGCCTATATCCAGAAGTTCATAGCGGGCACCCGCAGCGGCTCGGCAAAAAGCAGGCTCAAGATGCTCAACCGCCTGGAGATCGTAAAAAAACCTGGAGAGACGAAGGCGCTGAAGATCGATCTGGCTGTTTCCAAACGCAGCGGAAACGACATATTTACCCTGAAGAACCTGAGCTTCGGCATTCCCGGAGTTCGCGAGCTGGCCAGGGACATCGATCTGAAGGCGCATTACCAGGACCGAATCTGCATTATGGGCCCCAACGGCTGCGGAAAGACAACCCTGCTCAAGATTCTCTTGGGCGAGCATGAGATCAGCGGGGGCACCCTCAAGACCGGGGCCAGCCTGGATGTGGGCTATTTCGACCAGCATCAGGTTCAGCTTGCGGAAGACCTGAGCGTGATGGATACCATCTGGCAGTTGGTGCCCCAGGCTCCCCAGGGATACGTGTTGAGCTGGCTGGCGCGTTTTGGCTTCAGGGGGGATGATGTGGATAAAATGGTAAGCATCTTGAGCGGAGGCGAAAAATCCCGCCTCTACCTCTGCCAGTTGATTCACCAGAACCCCAATCTGCTGATCATGGACGAACCTACCAACCATCTGGATATAGATATGGCAGACGCCTTGCTGGAAGCGTTGAAACAGTATAAGGGCACAGTGATCTTTGTCTCGCACGATCGCTGGTTTCTCAGCGAGCTGGCCAGCAAGTTTTGGGTGTTCACCAAAGTATCCGCCGCATCCGGAATTCATACCACCGTCGTTGAACCGGATTGCGATTGGCAACAGGCCATAGCGCTGGCTTTCACGGAACCGGAAAAGGAAAGGACCGTAGCCCCGCCCCGGGAAAAGAAAAAAAAGATCAATCCCTGGTATCTGGAACAGCTCCATCTGCGGATCGAGGAACAACAACAAATACTGGCCAAAAGCAGAAGCGACCTGGAATCCATCCACTTCCAGCTTTCCGACTCCGCCACCTACAACGACCAGGGCAGGGTGCAAAGCCTGCAAAAAGAAATGTCCGGCCTGGAAGAGCAGATTCAGGCTATCCAGACCCGCTTGAACGAACTTGAAGACCAGTATCTGATACAAAGTTATGAAGAAAGCTAAGCGCATCGGCTTCACGACCTCATTCCCTGTGGAGGTGGTCTTTGCGGCGGGGCACATCCCGGTGGATCTGAACAACATCTTCATCGGGGGCAATGCCGCCCAGCACATCCGCAACGCGGAACTGAAAGGATTTCCCCGCACCCTCTGTGCGTGGATCAAAGGCAATTTTGACGCTGCCCTCGCGGCAAATCTGGATGAGGTAGTGGGAATAATGCAGGGAGATTGTTCCAACGGCGCTTCCCTCACTTCGATGCTCAAGGAAGAAGGCCTGCCCGTGTGGCACTTTTCCTTTCCCCAGGAGCGGGATTATGCGGAACTGGACAAAGAGATCGCCAAGCTGGAAGAGCATTTTGGGGTGACCCGGGTTCAGACGCTGCAAGCCAAGCGGCGGCTGGATTCGATCCGGAAAAAGCTGGCCATCCTGGATGGATGGACTTCCCAGGAAAGGCTCGTAAGCGGCAAGGAAAACCACATCTGGCTGGTGAACTCCTCAGATTTCTGGGGTGATCCTGACCGATTTGAGAGCGAATTGGACGCCTTCCTCAAACAGGCCTCGCAACGGCAGCCCATAGCCTGCAAATACCGCTGCGCCTACCTCGGCGTGCCCCCTATCTACAGCGACATCTACGACCGCCTGCGCGAGCTGGATGCCGACGTGGTCTTCAACGAGGTTCAAAGGCAGTTCTCTATGCCCCCGTTTGGTGATGATATTGTGAGGCAATATCTTGCCTACACCTATCCCTATAGTGTGTTTGAGCGCCTGGAGGACATCCAGACCCAACTTCGTGAGCGGCAAGTGGATCTTGTTTTCAGCTACACCCAGGCTTTTTGCCATCTGCAGATCGACAACATCCTGCTGAAAAAGCACCTCGACCTGCCCTTCCTTACTTTGGAAGGGGACCAGCCAGAAGAGTTGGACAGCAGGACTCTGCTACGGCTGGAAAGTTTCTTTGAGGTGCATGGATGAAGAGGGTCGCCCTGGGCATGAGCGGCGGCATCGACTCCACGGTTTGCGCCCTGCTGCTCCAACAAAGCGGATATGAGGTGATTGGCGTCACCATGTCCATCTGGGATGAAAACAGCGCCCGGGGCGAGATCAGCGGCGGTTCTTGCTTTGGCCCCCAAGAGAAGGAAAACCTCGTGGCTGCCCGGATGGCTTGCGCAAAACTGGGGATCGAACACCATATAGTTCCCTTGCAACGGGAGTTTGCGACCTGTGTTTTGGACTATTTCCGCTCCACCTATCTGGCAGGCAAAACTCCAAATCCCTGCGTTGTCTGCAACCAAAGCGTCAAGCTTGGCTTTCTGCCGCATCGTTTAAGGCAACTCGGCATACCCTTCGATCTTTTTGCCACCGGCCATTATGTGCGCAACGATTATTCGGAGCAGGCCGGGAGATGGCAGCTTCGCAAAGCCAAAGACCCCGGTAAAGACCAATCCTACTTTCTTTGTTATCTTACTCAGAAGCAAGTGGCCAATACGATCTTCCCCCTGGGGAACCTCACCAAGAGCGAAATACGGGCTCTGGCTGCCAGGCATGGCATGGACTTTATCCTAAGCAGAAAAGAGAGCCAGGACTTCCTCGGCAGCGACCAGTATCCCCTGCTTTTTCCGGATAATTCGTTCGAGCCGGGAAACATGGTCGATCCAGAGGGGAAAATAGTGGGAACCCACAAAGGCATCATACATTATACTGTGGGACAAAGGAAAAACCTTGGTTTGAGCGGAAAAGCTGAACCCTGGTATGTCATCTCCCTGGATGCGGCAAGCAATCAGGTTATAGTGGGGCCCAAACAGTATCTTTTCAAAGACAGACTGACTGCGCAACGCGTCAACTGGCTTTCGATCGAAAAACCTGACAGGGTAATAAGGGCGGAAGCCAAGATCCGTTTTGGCCATGATGCCGCTCCCTGCCAGATCACCCCGACAGCGGAAGACGAGGCAGAGCTTGTGTTCGACACTCCTCAACTCTCCATAACCCCTGGCCAGATGGTGGTCTTTTATTCAGGTGACCTGCTTCTTGGTGGCGGAATTATTAAGTAATATTTATAGCACGGATGCAACACCCGTCATCAAGCAATCCTTTCCGTTCCAAACAGATATCAATCCAGAATATTCTATTTGACACAAAGCAGTGAGGAAAAAAGAGTGGGATATCATGAAGACAGTAAAATGGGATCTTGACCTCAACCCTGAGCAGCTTGAAACGCAAAAGGGCTGGGCTTTTTTCTGCATACAGGGTGACACAGGTCCCCTGTTGTGCGGCTACACGCCCAATCTGGCTAAACGCCTGAGCCTGATTCTCAAGAAAGCTGAGGAAGAAAACATCTACCGTCAGATGAACCTGCAAGCAAGCTCCCTGCAATATGAGTTTTATCCCCAGGCAATGCAGGCTCTGCTGCGCCACAAGGTCTATTGCCTGCAAAACCAACCTGCTTTCCAAAGTAAAATCCTGCCTTGGGAAAACTACTGCTATCTGGCCTTGGATGCTTATCGCTTTCCCTTTGTGAGCATGCAGTCATACACCGATGACGACTGGTTTTACATTGGCCCCTGGCGCAGCAGGTTCTTTCTGGCAGATGTCATGGACAGCCTTTCGCGAATCTTGAAAATCCCCTTTTGCGAGACGGGCACATTCCCCTGCCACAAACTTGACAGCCAGGTCTGCAAAGGCTATTGCCTGGCCCTGCAAGAAGAGCTTTCGCAAAAAGCAAGGCCTGATCTGGGCAAGCTTCAGACGCTGTTGGAAGAAGCCTTTACACATCCGGATAATGGCATTTTGGAATTGGTGGCCAAAGAACGGGACAACTACTTCGATGACCTGGAGTTTGCCAAGGCGGATTTACTCAACGATGAAGTGGAAATCTTGAAAAAATACCGTGAATGGCTTGAATTTCTCATCGCCAGCAAGTCGATAGCCCTGGATGGGCCGGATTTTTCCGTGGAAGGCGGAATGCTGAGAACCTGTAAGCTGGATGGCATACTCTATGAGTTTGCGCGGCCTGCGCTATCGTTCAGACCCAACGAAAAACTGGCGCTGAATCTGCAGGATGTGGATGAGGCGTGGATTGTCTATCAACACCTAAAAACGAACCAAGGAACAATATATGTATCAAAAGATCAGTGAATTAGAGATTGTAAAAAACAGCAAACAGGGCAAGGTGAGGGATATTTATGACCTGGGCAATGAGCTTCTGATAGTGACTACCGACCGCATCTCCGCCTTTGATGTGGTATTCGCGGAGGAAATTTCCGGTAAAGGAAAGATACTCAACCAGATCGCCCTGCACTTTTTTGAGCTAACCAGGGATATCGTGCCGAACCACCTGATCAGCGCAAAAGTTCAGGATTATCCAGCAGAATTCGCTGAATACAGGGACTATCTGGAAGGCCGCAGCATGTTGGTGAAGAAGACCCGAGTTATCCCCTTTGAATGCATCGTTCGGGGCTACATCAGCGGCTCTGCCTGGGCTGAATACACAAAGAACGGAACCGTGGGCGGCATGATGGTGGCGGAGGAACTGAAGGAAAGCCAGAAGTTTGTGCACCCTCTGTTTACGCCATCCACAAAAGCTGAAGCCGGTCATGACGAAAACATAAGCTATCGTGAGATGCTGAACTGCATGGATGAGCGTATAGCGGTGTTTTTGAAAAACAAGTCTCTGGCGGTTTATAACTTTGCCCATGAGATGCTACTCAAGGCGGGGATCATTCTGGCGGATACCAAATTTGAATTTGGCACCATAGGAAACCAGATCTATCTGGTTGACGAGATATTGACTCCAGATTCATCAAGGTTCTGGCCCGCCGAGAGCTATGAAGTGGGAAAAAGCCCCGCCAGCTATGACAAACAATATATCCGCGACTTTCTGACCCAAAGCGGTTGGAACAAACAGCCTCCTGCTCCCCATTTACCAGATGAGGTGATCCGCAAAACCCTGGATAAATATGAGCAGATCAGAAAAATAATCATTGGAGATTGAGAGCCGCATGATGACAACGATTTGCCTCGTCGATGACGAAGAAGAATTGATTTCGAATTTGAAGATAGAGCTTGAATCGCTGCGTCCGGACTGGAGGATTCTGGCATATTCCAATGGTATGGATGCTCTCAGGCAGATAATCCAGGGCAGGGTAAACCTGCTGCTCACCGATATCGCCATGCCCGATATGGATGGATACGAGTTGTATTGGAGAGTCAAAGACCACGACCCCTCGATTCCCGTGATCATGATGACCGGATTCGGCTATGATCCCAACCATGTGCTGGTGAGGGCAAAGTCCGACGGCCTCAAGGATGTTCTGTATAAACCATTCGATACCGAGAGGCTGATAGAGCTTATCAATCACAAACTCACAGAAGGGAAGTGATTTGTCCAGCCAGGACTTGATATCCCGGCATTTGTTGCGCAGATCCTGGCTGAGCAGGGCGTTGATCCCGCTCTCCCAAATCAACGCCTTCTATCAGAGGATACGCAGGAAAAAAGCGGCGCAAAGCGCCTGGCGAGCCCCCTGCAAGGTGATCAGCATCGGCAACATCACCAGCGGAGGCAGTGGCAAGACCCCCTTTTGCATATATCTGGCTCAATTGCTCCGGGCAGAAGGGCTCGCGGTGGCGGTCTCGCACAGAGGCTACAAGGGCGCGCTTGAAAGCACTCCCACCCTGATATCCAGGGGTGCTGGCTCCCTCTACGATGTATATGACACGGGAGATGAAGCCGGCCTGATTGCCAAGCGTCTGTCCGGAATTCCGGTTGTGGTTGGCAAAGACAGGCGAGCGGCCCTGACTCTGCTGCTGTCGCAGTTTCCGGCAACCGATGTGGTGATCCTGGACGATGGTTTTCAACATCAGAAAGTGGCGCGGGATATAGATTTTGTCTGTTTCGATTCGCAAACTGGCCTGGGCAACGGGTTGTTGCTGCCGGCAGGTTATCTGCGGGAGCCTCTCGACGCCATCACTCACGATGATGTGTCAATTGTGAACTATAAAGGACAGAAAACTCCCAGTCCAGCCTTCCTGGCTCAGTTAAAAAAACAGTCTGAGCAGTTGTTTCATTGCCAGATGGCCCTGTCTGCCTACGTGGATACGGCTGGCGCAACTGTGGCGGCGGAAGACCTGGCGCAGGAGCGCTGTGTGCTGGTCAGTGGAATTGCCAATCCAGCATCGTTTTCAGAAGCTGTTGCAGCTTCCGGGATCAAAGTACGGAAACATTTAGTCTATGTAGATCATTATCATTATTCGGATCCCAAAGTGATAGCCAGGATTGCCACCCTTTGCGGGAAGCTGGGCGCCACACGCTTGATCTGCACCGAAAAGGATCTGATGAAGCTGAACCGCTATTCCCACCTGCTTCCACCTTTGGTGGCACTGCGCATAGATGCCGCATGCACAGAACAAGAACAACTTCTATCCCTAATCTTGAACAGGCTGAACCTTGCATATATCTCTGGATAAGATCCAACTGATCCACTTTTTCCTGATATCGTTTCTGGTATCGCGTCTCATGATTCGCCATAAGCTGCCTGAACGCTTGTTGTACTGGCTGTTCGAAGAAAAGCACATCAGCATCTCCAGGCTTGCCCTGATCATCATCCTCTCCACATCACTGCTATCGGCCGTGATAGCCAATGTTATCTCGCTGCTGGCTGTCTTGCCTGTAATCTTGCTTTTGCAGGAAGAATACACCGGTAGCAAAAAAGATAAGCGTAAGTTTTCCACCATGATCATGCTGGCCGCGATCTGGGGAGCCAATATCGGCGGCATGGGCATGTTGACCGGGACCACGACCAATGGCGTGTTGATTGGGATGCTGGAAACATTCCGTTTCCAAGAAAGCGCATCCTTCACATTTCTCTCCTGGTTGATCTGGGGTCTGCCTTTGAGCCTGCTGTTGTGTGTTTTGGGATGGCTGGTGCTCAGGATGGTGTTTCAGCCCGAGAGCAAGCTGTCAGGCAGCAGCATCAGGGCAAGGCTTCAGCAGCCTGAGAACTCTACACGAGGCCAGAGAATCACCATCTGGCTGGCATTGTTCTTTATCTTCAGCTCCGCTCTCCTCTCGCTGGCCATGAGCTTACTGAAACAGCATGGCAGCCTGGTGTATGCAGTTACCGTTGTCTGGACCCTCCTGTTTCTGTGGATTCTGTTTGTGCCTAAGTTCAATTTGACCGAAGGGACTAAGTCTCGTCTGCTAAGGTATCAGGATGTTATCCATGGTATTCCCGCCCGCGGAATACTCTGGATGTTGATAGGTGTGGCGGTGACCGTGGTGCTCTATTTTTTGGGAATACCAAAAGCCATTGCTACTGCCGCCATGGATTGGGTTCAGGCAGATCATTCGCTACTGATGCTCTTGATTATAATCGCCCTTGTGACGACCTTTGCCACAGAGATTGTAAGTAATTCGGTGATCCAGATCGCCATGTTTGTAACCCTCTTTCCTCTGAGCAGGGCCTGTCCGCAGATCTCAACGGAAATAATGCTGATCATCACTCTCACTTCCACCTGCGCCTTTATGACACCTATCGCTACTCCCAGCAATGGTTTAGGGTTTGGAACGGTAAAGAATATCTCCCTGGGTTATATGCTGGTTGCCGGATTTGTGATGAACCTGGCCAGCGCGGTGCTGATCAGCCTCTGGGTGCACTATGTGGTGCCCATCGTTTTAGCCTGGTTCGCATAGGCGACCCACTGGGCTGCTACCGCTATGGCCGCGGTTTCCGCTCTGGTGATCAGGCTACCCAGGGTTACCGACCGCAAACCTGTAAAAAGCCCATACTCAGCCTCTCCCCAACCCCCTTCCGGACCGATCAGGAAACAAGGCCTGGCTGAACTGCCCAGCCCCGCCTGCCAGATCCAGACACCATCCCGCCTTTCCGAACAAAGCACGGGAGTGAAACCCTGCCTGTCAATCTCCCGCAAAGCCTCCTCCAGATTCAGAACGGGATTCACCTCTGGCAGCCAGGGATTATCGCATTGCTTGATCGCCGCCAGCGCCAACCTCGCAAAGCGTTCAACCGTATTTGAACCGCCCTGGCGCACCGAATACTGGGTTTGCATGGGAAAGAACTTTGTTGCCCCTAACTCTGTGCACTTTTCCACCAGCAGTTCATCATGCCTGTTTTTAAGCAGGGAAAAAGCAATGGCAAATTGATGCTCCGGCGGCTGAACCTCAGTTATCTCCAGGATTTTCAAACACGCTACCCGGCTGGTCATGGACAGCAACTCCGCCCTGGCTAAAAAACCAGCTCCGGAATTCAAAAGGATAGGTTCCTGCTGGCGGCGTTTCGTCACCTTCAAATGGTGGAACTCCTCATTCTCCAGCCAAATGGTGTCTTCCCTGGCCAGCTTGTTCAATCCGGGAAAGTAGTAGGAAGGCATTTGCTTGCGGTTTAGGTAAACAGGTCTCTCAGCTTGTCGCGAAAGCTCTTGCCTGGCTTGAGCACCCTTTTGTTGTCAAATTCGCGGATTCTCTGATACAGTTCTGTCTCCTCGCGGGATAGCCTGGTGGGGGTGATCACGTTCACCCGCACAATCAGGTCTCCCCTGGAGTATGAATTCAGTCCCTGGATGCCTTGTCCCTTGAGGCGAAACAGTCTTCCGCTCTGTGTTCCCGCCGGCACCTTCATCTTGGCGTTGCCACTCAAAGTGGGCACCAGGATTTCAGCCCCCAAAACAGCTTGGGATACATTGATGGGGAACTCGAGGATTATATTGTTGCCGTCTCTTTCAAAAACATCATCCTGCTTTTCATGGATCAGCACCAGAATGTCGCCGTGCGAGCCTTTGCGGGGGCCGATATTGCCCTGTCCGCGCAGGCGTATATACTGATTCTCTTCCACCCCTGCAGGGATCTTGACCGTGATTTCCTTGACCTTGCCCATCCTGCCTTCGCCGTAGCACTTGCTGCATTTGTTTTGAATGATCTTGCCCTCGCCACGGCAGGAAGGACACTCGGAAACGGTCTGCATCTGGCCAAACAGAGACTGGCGCACAGTGCGCACCTGGCCTGTGCCACGGCATTGGGTACATGTGTCCACCTTGCCATTGGCGCTGCCGCTGCCGTCGCACTTGTCGCAGGCATCCTTCACGCTGAACTTTATGTTTTTCTCCGTGCCCAGAGCGATCTCTTGCAAGGTAAGCGACAACTCTATCTGCAGGTCTTCGCCCCGGTTTGAGCTTCTGCCGCGGCCGCCGCCGAATCCCCCTCCCCCAAACAGGGTGTCGAAGATCGAGCTGAAACCTCCGCCAAAGAGGTCACTGATATCATCGAACCGGCTGAAATTGCTCCAGCTGAAGCCTCCGTTGCCAAACTGCTGGTCTATGCCCGCGTGGCCATATTGATCGTAGATTTGCCTTTTATCTTTGTCGGACAGTACCTCATAGGCTTCAGACGCTTCTTTGAACTTCTCTTCAGCCTCTTTGTTATCCGGGTTCTTATCGGGATGAAACTGCATCGCGAGCTTGCGATAGGCCTTCTTTATCTCTGCTTCATCCGCGGTTTTGGGTACACCCAACACCTCATAATAATCTCTTTTGCTCATTTAATCTCCAAAAACCTGATAAAGAAGCGGGCGGGCATAGTCGTTGCAGACTAAGCCTGCCCCACTACTTTGAAAACAAGCTCTATTTATCGTCCACCACTTCAAAATCAGCGTCGATGGGCTCGTCTTTACCGGATTTATCTTCCTGTTGAGTTCCGCTCTGGGCGAAATCTTCCGGATTCACTCCGGCTGCATTGGGATCAAAGCCTTGTCCGCCAGTTTCCTGGCCTTGCTGAGCCTGCGAGTAGATGATCTCACCCAGGCGTTGCGCTTTTTGAGCCAGTTTTTCCTTGATGGATGCCAGTTCTGAAGCTTCGGTGGCTTTTTCCATCGCTTCTTTGGCGTTTTTCAGTTCGGCTTCCAGTTCGCCGCGTTCAGTATCTGACAGTTTGTCGCCATACTCTTTCAGGCTCTTTTCGGTGCCAAAGATCAGGCTGTCCAGCTCGTTTTTGGCAGTGATGAATTCCTGGCGCTTCTTGTCTTCATCGGCGTGCATCTCCGCATCCTTGATCATGCGTTCGATGTCTTCCTTGCTGATGTTGCCAGCCCGGTCAATGACGATCGACTGCTCTTTGCCGGTGCCTTTGTCCTTGGCTGCCACGTGCAGCAATCCATTGGCGTCAAGATCGAAAGTGACTTCGATTTGCGGAACTCCGCGGGGCGCGGATGGAATGCCGACCAGATCGAATCTGCCCAGAGATTTATTGTCCTGCGCCATAGGCCGTTCGCCTTGCATGACATTGATCGTAACTGCTGTCTGGTTATCTGCGGCGGTCGAAAAGACCTGACTCTTTTTGGTGGGTATGGTGGTATTGCGCGGGATCAAGGCCGTCATCACACCCCCCAGGGTCTCGATACCCAGGGTAAGGGGCGTCACGTCGAGCAGCAACACTTCGCTGACGTTGTCATCGCCGGAAAGGATGGCACCCTGGATCGAGGCTCCAGTCGCCACCACCTCATCCGGATTCAGACTGCGGTTGGGCTTCTTGCCAAAGAACTTTTCCACGGCATCCTGCACCGCCGGGATACGGGTGCTTCCACCCACCAGCAACACTTCCTGAATGTCGCCCACGCTCAGTTTGGCGTCGTCCAGGGCTTTCTTGCAAGGTCCAAGGGTGCGTTGCACCAGATCTTCAGTAAGACGGTTGAACTCGGCGAGGCTCAGATCCAGGTTCAGGTGTTTGGGGCCTGTGGCGTCCGCCGTAATAAAGGGCAGGTTGATGTTTGAGACCTGGGTTCCGGAAAGCTCGATCTTGGCCTTTTCAGCCGCTTCTCTCAGGCGCTGCATGGCCATGGGATCGCGGGAAAGATCGATGCCTTCCTGCTTTTTGAACTGATCGAGGATCCAATCTATGACCCGCTTGTCAAAGTCGTCGCCGCCCAGATGGGTGTCGCCGTTTGTGGAAAGCACTTCCACCACTCCCTGGGATATATCCAGGATAGAGATGTCAAAGGTGCCTCCACCCAGGTCATACACTGCCACTTTCTGTTCTTTTTTATTTTCCATGCCATAGGCCAGAGCCGCGGCAGTGGGTTCGTTGATAATCCGCTTCACATCCAGTCCGGCGATCTTGCCGGCGTCTTTGGTGGCCTGGCGCTGGTCATCATTAAAATAGGCCGGCACGGTGATGACGGCTTCCGTGACAGGCTGTCCCAGATAGGCTTCCGCGGTTTCCTTCATCTTGGTCAGGACCATCGCGGAGATTTCCTGCGGAGTGTAGTCTTTGTTTTCGGTGTCGATATGCACCGCCGCCTGTCCCTTCAGGCCGGATTTGACTTTGAAGGGAACCTGCTGGATTTCGTTTCCAACCTCGTTGAACGCGCGTCCCATAAAGCGTTTGATCGAAAACACGGTGTTTACAGGATTGGTGACTGCCTGACGCTTGGCCAGTTGGCCAATCAGACGCTGTCCATCTTTGGTGAATGCCACCACAGACGGAGTTGTGCGTCCGCCTTCGGCGTTGGTGATCACCACCGGTTTCCCGCCTTCCACAACTGCTACGCAGGAGTTAGTCGTTCCAAGGTCTATTCCAATTATTTTTCCCATTTTTCCTCCATGGTACTTATATCTCAGTTTACTTTTATTTCTATTGTTTCAGAACCGTTTCCGCCGGAGCTTTCCTCACTCTCGCTTTCCGGTTCCTGTTTTTCTTGCTCAATTTTACCGGAAGATACTGCCACCCTCACCGGGCGCAGCACCTTGCCGTTCATCAGGTAGCCGTTTTGGATCACGGCTGCCACAAGGTTTTCCTCATACTCGCTGGGGATGTGTGCCAGGGCATCGTGCAGGGAGGGATCAAATTCCTTTCCCAGGGCCTCGATCCTGACAACCCCTTCTTTTTCCAAAACAGTGCGTAGCTGCTGCTCGATCATCTGAACGCCGACCACAAAGCTGTCAGTCTTCTTTTCTTCGCTCACCTGCTGCAAAGCCCGCTCAAAGTTGTCTGATACATCGCAGATTTCCAAAGCCAGCTTCTGGGTGGACAGCTTGATCCAATCGCTTTTTTCCTGTATGCTGCGCCGGCGGTAGTTCTCAAACTCTGCCATGCTGCGCAGGTATTTATCTTTCCATTCGGCGCACTCTTTTTCCAAATCGGCAAGCTTCGCGTCCATCTCTTGCGTTTCCAGTTCAGGTTCCGGTTCTGCTGTCTGTTCTTTCTGGCACGCCATTTCTTCCGCGTCCATGTTCAGCTTGTCTTTTTTCTTCTTCGTTGACATCCTTGTTACTCCTATTTGACAACCATCATGCCTTTGCGTGTGGTTTCGGTGATGGTCTTGGTGATATCCCTGATCAGGGGGATCAGCTTTCGGTAGTCGGTGCGCAAGGGAGTGACCACACCCAGATAGCCAGGTATGCCAAACACCTCATAGCGGCCGAAGATCACGCTGAAGGCTGACCACTCCGGAACGTTGAAATCTTCACCCATCAGGATCCTGGCTCCAGCGCCCGCATCTGACTTGCGCATCAGACTCAGCAGGCTGTCCTGCCTTTGGATGAGGTTCATAAAGCTCAGGATCACATGCTTGGAATCAAACTCCGGCTGTTCCAGGAAATTGATGCTGCCGTCATAGTTGATATAGAAATCGCTGATATCGATAAAAGCCTTGTGCAGCTCGCGCAGAAACATGCTCACCAGGGCATTGTCCTGATACATGTTTTCCCGCATCTCCACCAATACTTTGTTGGCTATGTCATAGATGCGCAGTCCGGCCAGTTCGTCATTCAGATAACGCACCAGTTTCCTGAGCTGGCCCTCGGTGATCTCATAATCGAGCTTCATGACAACCGTCTTGTCCAGGCCGGAATCCAAACTCATCACAAATATATACTTTCGGTTGCCGATCGAAAACACATCCAGCTTGGCCAGATATCCGTTGGATACTTCTGGTTCTGCCACAAAACTGAGCTGATCCGTCTCCCTCGCCAGCAGTTGCATGATGTAATGGAGCGCCAGGGGCGTGTCTTTGTAATGCTTGATCAGCATCTCGCGCAGCAGGTCCATGCCCCGGAATGTCACCTTGTTGTGCTCGGGAGCTATCATTTGCAGATAGTGCCGGTAGCCCTTGATGGTCGGAATCCTGCCCGCCGAGGTGTGAGGCTGATAGATCAGGTTCTTCTCTTCCAGCTTCATCAGATCCAGGCGCAGCGTGGCCGAGCTCACCTCCTGCAAATACTTTTCGTTCAGGACGCGAGACGAAACCGGCTCATTGCACAATATGAATTCATCAACAAGAGCCATCAGGGTCTGATTAAGTCTGAGCTGATTCTTTTTCATTAATTCATCACCATTGTTATTTTAACTTAGCGCTCGCACTCCATAAGTGCTAAGCTCAAGGACAAACTAATCGGAATGCGATAATTGTCAATCTAAAGGTGAGAGTGCTAAAAAATATTTTCAGGGGATTGGCAGAACTAAGGTGATATTCACCCTCAGACCGTTATAAACCCCCACCAAAACTTCAAATGGCACTCACTTGTAAAAACAGGGATAACGTCTTACACTAATTCGCTTTCATCAAGCTATTATTTGCAATTTGTAATTTGACATTCTCTGGTAAAGTCCGTGGAGTGATGAAATGCTGAAAGAAGCCACGAAACAAGCGTCAACAAGCTACATACCGTGTCATCCCGGGCTGTCGGGGTCCTCGCCAAAGCGCGTAGCGGTTTGGTGGGGTGGATAGACCCGGGATCCAGTGTCCAGGGGTGGCAAAGTCCGTTTGCCACAGAGACCGAAGGTCTCTTCCATACAGGCAACTCCGTTGCCTCTGCCGAACAGACTTCGGCAGCCCAGCCCAGAAGCAAACCAAGCTAAGTTATTAAACCGTGTCATCACGGCCTGCGAGCCGTGATCCAGTCTTTTAGAAACAACCACCCGACCCCGAAACAAACCACACCAAACCATAAAACTGTGTCATCACGGCCTGCCGGGGTCCCCGCCAAAGCGCGCAGCGGTTTGGTGGGGTGGCTTGAGCCGTGATCCAGTCTTTTAAAGCTCCAAACAATCACTCAGCTTGAGAACAACCACCATAAACATCACCTGACAAGGGTAACCTTTTTACTCAAGGCCCCTATCCCATTGACCTTCAGGTTGAGAATGTAAACACCGCTGGAACACTGCTTGCCAGCTTCATCCCTGCCATCCCAATAGCTAAACTGTTCACCTGACTTGCCGGGATCAAGCGCGATGCTCTTTACTTTTTGCCCCTTGATGTTGTAGATGTCTATGCTTGCGCTTGTTACCCTTGTTTTGTCATTGCATCGATTGGAAGGCAGAATAACCTTGAGATTGGTGTAAACCGTAAAGGGATTGGGATAGGCGGCAAGCTTCGGGGCAGGAAGTTCCGGAAC
>DAOLWC010000027.1:0-12933 GCA_035420965.1 Candidatus Cloacimonadota bacterium
TGGGTGGTAGTTTCTAAAAGACTGGATCACGGCTCGCAGGCCGTGATGACACGGTATGTAGTCTGGGTGTGCTTTGTTTCAAGGCTGGGTGGTAGTTTCTAAAAGACTGGATCACGGGTCAAGTCACCCCACCAAACCGCTGCGCGCTTCGGTGGGGACCCCGACAGCCCGTGATGACACGGTGTGTAGTCTGGGTGTGCTTTGTTTCAAGGTTGGCTGGTTGTTTTTAAAAACTGGATCACGGGTCAAGTCACCCCACCAAACCGCTGCGCGCTACGGTGGGGACTCCGACAGCCCGTGATGACATGGTTTTTAGTTTGGGGGGTGGTCTTTTTGGGAGTCGGTTGGGACTTGTATCGGGGGAACCTTTTCACCATTTCACCTTTCCACCTTTCCACCTCAAAAACACCTTTCCACTAATCATAGCACCTATATATATGGGGGGTTGCTCTCATTCGCATCACCCTCTCCGGCGTGGGTCTTCCTGGGGTCAACCTTATAATTTATAAGGATGACCTAAGGATGATGGCTCCAAAGCCAGTAGCAGCAAAGGAGGGCGCTATGTAGTAAAAACAGGATATTGAACACTTTATGTTTCCTGGCGCAAGTATAATAGGTGCTTATTTACGCCGGAACCGGGGCGGGAACAAGCAGGTATTTCATCCGTTCAATAAATATACTTCAGTCCGGCGCCCACTGATCTTCTGACTTCCTTTATCCAGTTGATTTTCCCGTCTTTATTGCGATCCCTGAAACTCTCGCTGTATTTGGCGATCAGGAACCAGCGTTTTTTCGAGATTCTGAACGTGAGAGATGATCTGATGTCCGTGTTGGGTTCGTAGAACTTCTGGATGGACATACGTTCGGTGTTGACCTTGCTGTAAGACAGAGACACATTTTCCAGGCGTTTGTACTGGGTGTCCACCCAGACGCTGAACCATATCGATTTGCCGGTCTTTAGCTTTCTGCCAATCATGTTTTGCCAGGCGAAGCGGGTTTTGACCTTGTGGGAAAAGGTTGCCTGGATGCTTCCGTTCCAGCCGCGGGAGGCTTTCACGCTGGCCAGGGTCTCCGCTTTGGTCACAAAGGGATCAATGTCATCCTCTTGCGTCACAGCCCGGTCTTCCTCATAATAATGGTCAAAATATGCGGGCACATACTGACCTCCGTAGAGCCGGTATTCCAGATTCACCCGCAGGGCTTTGAAATCGGCGTAGATGCCTGGCAGGATCACGCCGGAGCCATAGTTCAGGATGTGGGAAAACTCGACGTAGTGTCCCAGAGTCATCTTCTCATTTTTCACCATGGGCAGGGTGTAAGCCAGGCCAAAAACGGTGGCGGGCCTTCTGCCCAGCAGGTCAACGTCATTGGCCAGGGAATCTGCCACAATATAGCGGAGGTTGCCATATTGATTGGTGTCTGTGGCCAGTGAAAAGCCCAGATTGATCTGATCCAGCACCTTGAGGGTGGAGTCCGGCAGGGGCTTGAAGCGCGCCGCCATTGCCAGGACAGGTGCTCTTTGCAGATCGGAAGCGAAAAGCTCAAAGCTTGGCTGGGTAGGCCAGTGGGGGTTGCCGCCCAACATCAATCCGGTCTTGCGCAAATCGGGATAGAGCAGCATGTTGGAATAGTTTTGCATCACCAGCCCGTTGCCCAGGGTTAGCCCGGGAAAGCCGCCCAGGTGGAAAAAGAATGTATCTCCCTTCTTTCCGTAATTTAGATAGTAGATCTTATCCAGCAGGTCTTCCAGTTCGTTCCATTCATCTTTTCGCAGGGTGATGCGCTTGTCGAACAAAAAGTCCATATCCAGCCCCAGACCGAATTTCCAAAGGTTAAACTCCTGAATGAAGCGCAGTTGGTAATAACGGACGGAATCCACCTTCTCATAGCCAAGGATGGCGGAAGAACTGAATTTGGTCCTGGATTTGACAGTAAAGGGCAATTCCTGGGCCATCAGCCAAAGCGGTAAAAAGAGCAGGGCAAAAAACAAAACTTTTTTCATCTCACCTCAAAACAAGCTAATACAAGAAAGTGAACGTTTAAAACATATTAACCACGTTTGCCGTGTTCACCAGCAAATTTTATGGCTGCAAGACCGTATTTGCCAAACAGGAGCAGGGTTTTGCCGTCGTCGCGGGCACGGATTGCTTGCCTTGGTGAGGGGGCAGCCGGCTTCAAAAAGCGGCTGAAAGCTTGGAAACTCAGGATTTTCCTTGACAGAGAGGAAAAAGTTTATTTCAAGGATATAAAACGAAATGGCGGTAACCATACAGCAT
This sequence comes from Candidatus Cloacimonadota bacterium, assembly GCA_035420965.1. GTDB lineage: Bacteria > Cloacimonadota > Cloacimonadia > Cloacimonadales > Cloacimonadaceae > Syntrophosphaera. The sequence continues at coordinate 2,277 of DAOLWC010000027.1, forward strand.
GGTCTCGATATTCATCGACGGTAAACTAACTCGCTTTCAAAGCGAGATTAAATACTCTTTCAGCTTCATTTTACAGACTCTGGGATACAGCTATTGCTTTATCTCGGATACAGGAAGGCTGAATGAAAACGACATCCTGCTGATCTATGGCTACAACGAACCCTCCCCGGAAGACCTCAAAGGCATTGCCCGGCACTATATCACCATCTACATCAAATGCGATCCTGACCTGTATGATCCCAAGGCCTTCAGCCCGGACAAGCTGCGCAAGTCCATAAGCGAGATCAAGCTGCTCTCCATGACCCCGATCATCAGCGCGAGGAAATTTCAGTACCCCGCAGAAAACTATTCTGAAAGCGATATCCACGCGGGAAAGATCAACTTTGACCTGGTGGGCAATATCTTTTTCCATCTGGCGGGCCTGGAAGAACGCATCGAAAACAGGCAGGACCCCAACGCGACTTATCTGGACAGCACAAGTTGCTTCCATCCCTACCGTGAAACGCCCTATGTGGACAACCTGCTGTGGCTGCTGGACAGCCTGATCAAGGAACATACCCGCGCCAAGGGTGTCTATATCGTCCAAAAGCACTATTGGCCTGAGGCTCAGCAATGCGCGGCGACTCTTTCCCACAGCGTGGACAATCTGCGCAAATGGGATTACGCCTCGCTGTTTCTCTCGGTGGCATCTGATCTGGGCATGTTTTTCACTTTCAACTGGCGCCAGCTTTGGCATACAATCGCCGGAAAACTGAAGTTTCTCTTTACCAATTACGAGTTGTATTGGAATTTCGACGAATTCCGCGAGTTGGAAAAAGACTCGCGCTGCCGGAGCACCTGGTTCATTGCCCCGCAGCAGAACGAATACATAAACTACAGCCTGGACGATCCCGACCTGCAGGAGGAGATCAGCCAGTTGCTCGCCGATGGCAACGAAGTGGGCGTGCTGATGACTACCGACAAACCAAAGCTGGACGACTACGTGACACGAAAGCAGATCATGCTGCATCAGATTCACCGCGAACAGATAGGAGTGAGGCAGTTGGGCTACCGGGTTAACGGGACATTGAGAGATTTGTACAATAAACTCGGCCCGCAATACAGCCAAAGCACCGCCTGGAGTGAAGCTCCCGGCTATCCCTTTGGATTCTCCGTACCCTACCAGCCTTGGATAATGGGCATAAAAGCGGGGTATTGGGAGTTACCGGCCGTATTCCGGGACAGTTATCTGAAAGTAAACGCATATAAAGTATTGCAGTTGGACGACGCCAAACGCACCATGAAGAAGTTCTTCCAGAACACGAACCGCACCCGGGGCATCTTTGGCCTGGATTTCAGTCTGGCCAGCTACACCGATGTGCATTACAGCAAAAAACTCTATACCTACCTGCTGGCGCTGCTGAGATCAGGCAAGACCTGGATAACTACAGCGCAGGAGCTGATTACTTGGTGGGAAAAGCGTGCCCGTGTGACAATCGATGAATCAGACTATGAGATAAGCGTCTATTTCCCCGACGATCTGGAGCATTTGAGCCTGCAAATTCTCAATGAGGCTAAAATACGAGAAATTGAGGGCGCGCCCGCGCTCGTGGATAGCAACCTGATCCGCTTCAGCAACGTGAAAGCCGGCTCGATTGCTGTGATCAGGTTACTCAAGGACCAATGAAAAAGATTCTACATCTGCAACTGCTGCCGTTGCTAACCGGAGTGCAGAACTTCAGCCTGCATCTGCTCTCGGGGTTGCTCCCGGATGAATATGAAATCTGGGTGGCAAGCAAACCCGGAGGAGAGTTTGTGGATGCAGTTCTGGCCAGAGGGTTACACTATCTGCCAGTTTCCAGCCTGAGGCGGGAGATTTCCATTTGGGATTTCGCGGCACTGGTGAAGCTGATCCTGCTAATGCGCCGCCACCGTTTCGATATAGTGCACACCAATACATCCAAGGTAGGTATTCTGGGGCGCCTGGCGGCAAGACTTTGCGGGGTGCCTTTGATCATCCATACCGCCCACGGCGTTTCATTCCAGGAGGGGCAAAGCAAGCTCACGCAGAAGCTGTTTCAAGCCGCGGAGAAGTTTGGCAACCAGCTTTGCGATTGGGTGGTCTTTGTTAACAACTCGGACAGGGAACGCTGCCTGGCACTGGGCTTGGTGTCCCCCAAAAAGGCTGTGAGTGTGTACAATGCCATCCCTGTGGATTATGCTACCCGTCTGAGCGGGATAGCCGCCGCAAGGCGTTACGATCCCCACAAGCCGGATTTCGTGATCGGGTCAACTCTGCGGTTTTCGGAGCAGAAAAACGTGGTTGATCTGGTAAGTTCCGCCTGTCGGGCTTGCAGCCGCAATCCGCGCTTGCGTTTTATCCTCTTGGGCGAGGGCGAGCTGTTGGGGGTGTGCCGCAGGATTGTTGCCTCGCATCGCCTGAACGGTCAGGTCTTGCTGCCGGGTTGGGATCTGGAGGTTGGCAAGTGGTTGCCCCAATTTGACGCGTTTATCCTCTATTCACGTTGGGAAGCGCAGCCTTTCAGCATCATTGAGGCCATGCATTCCGGTCTGGCTGTGGTGGGTTCGGATATCCCTTCCATCCGGGAACTGGTTGATCAGGACAGTGGCTGGCTGTTTCCTTTGGACGATCTGCCGCCTTTGATAGACTTTCTGGCTGGGATTCCGGGCCTCGCGGAAGAGGTGTTTATCGCAGGACAGCAAGCAGCAGCAAGGATCAGGCGGCTTTGCGACTACCAGCAGATGATGGATGGCTATCTGCGGCTTTACGAGCGGCAATCAGATTCGTCTGAGGGATGTGTGTGAGCGGCGATCTGGCGCTTTGGATTCTGGGTGGCAGTTTGATGATCTATCTGCTCACTCACCTGCTGGTTCCAGCCAACATCAGGATTTCCAACCGCTATGGGATAGTGGTTGAGCCCAGCGAACGCCGGGTCCACACGCGCACGATGCCAGAAGCAGGGGGCCTGTCTTTCGCTTTACCGATGATCATGGTTATGCTGGTTTTTTCACTGCGGATTACAGAGCCCGGCGCAAGAAGGGGTTTGCTTGCTTTGGCAGGTGTGGGATTTCTCACCCTGGTGTTTGGAGTGCTGGACGACAAGTTTGAAAGCCAGGCACGCTACAAACTACTGTGGCAGATAGTTGTGGGTGTGATGATGTATTTTATCGGCTTCCGGGTAAGCACTCTTACCAATCCGCTGGGATCGGAGTTTGTGCTCAACTGGCTGTCGTTTCCTGTCACAATCATCTGGTATCTGGTGGTGCTGAACGCCATCAACCTGATTGACGGCCTGGATGGCCTGGCAACAGGAGTTTGTATCATTGTAAGTGCCGTGTTGCTGATCGTGGGAGTGAAAGATGGAAACATCCTGGCAGCGGCTCTGAGTTCATTTCTACTAGCTGGCAACCTGGCTTTTTTGCACTACAACTTTCATCCGGCCAAAATATTTTTGGGTGAGACGGGTGCGCAATTCAATGGCTTGATCATCGCGGCTATCTCCACAGCCGGGAGTACCCAGTTCAAAGGGATCACATCGATGACGATGATCATTCCCCTTTCCGTTTTGGCAGTTCCTTTGATCGACATGTTTCTGGCAGTGTTCCGCCGCCTGGGAATGGGCAGCATCTTTGCCGCGGACAAAGCTCATTTGCACCATACCATGCTGGCGCTGGGGCTTTCCCAAAAAACGATCGCGCTGATCGTTTATTTTGTCACACTGATGTTTGGCCTGATCGCCATCGGCTTTTCCTTTAGCTCCAAGAAGGTGATTTTTTCAGTGCTTCTTGGCTTGCTCATACTGATGGTGGTTGTGGCCTACATCCTGATGCGTTTGGAGAAAAGAAAATGAAGAAAACATCTCTGATCATGCTACTGGTTTTGTCTTGCCTCGCCCTGAACGCGGCAAAATGGCAAACCATCACAAACAACAGCCATGTGTATGACCTGATGGTCAAAGATGGCGACATCTACTTTTCCAGTTGGGGAGGGGTGCTGAGGATAGGGCAACCCGCAAGTTCGGGCGCAGGTTTTTCCTCGCTGGTGCAGAAAGGGATCTGGACCACCGCGGATGGACTGGTCTCCAACGACGTACGTAACTTAGAATACATCAATTTCTCACATAGTCTGTGGTTTGGCAGCAACTTCGACGGAATCAGCATCGTGAGCCCGGCTGGTGTGCAAAAGCTAAATCGAGAGCTTGGTTTGCCGTCCAATAAAGTGACAGGCATAGTGGAATATGGTTCAAAGATTCTGGTAGCCACTTCGGAAGGGCTGGCTGAATTCGCTTATCTGGAAAACGTAAACTTTCCCTTGATGCTGCATCAATACACCAATAACTCCACCAACGGTGGTTTGCTTCATGACAAGATCGAAGCCATTGCAGTGAGCCCGGAAAACTATCTGTATCTGAGCAGCATAAGAGGCATCAATTACGTTCATCTGGATTCTTTGTCCATTTCTGGCGCCTGGCACAGATTCTCGGATTTTCCCGGCGCAAGCGGCAGAGCCGCAAAGCTTTCTTTGAATGAGGACAAGTTGTTGGTCGTAGCGACAAACTCGGTATATCTGCATTCCCTGGATCCCTGGCAGGCAGGCTGGACAACTCTGGGAGCATCCGAAGGAATCCTGAACGAAGCGATTTCCAATGCCGCCATCGACGCGCAAAACGGAATCTGGATAGCTTATGGGAATTGGAATGAAAATGTGTTGAGATTTTCCCGTGATATCGACACCTTGTTCACGTACATAGACCAAGGCGGCAATGTTAAGCACTGGGCTGAGAACGAGGCAGGACTGGGAGATAAAAGCATTTGCAAGATAGTTTGCGCCCAGGGAGAGGTCTATCTCTGCAGTTGGGGCGATGGGGTCTTTCTCCTGGAGGGCGATGCCTGGAGCCAGTTCCAGCCCAATTCCATCAGCTTTCCCAATATCCGCTCAATCGTGACTGATACCAGTCGCGCCATTTGGTTTGGCAGCGGCAATCTGGACCACCTTCCTAACAAAAAAAATGCCTTGGGGGCCTGCCGTTACAAATCTGGTGAGTGGCAGTCGTTCAATATAGCCAATAGTGGCATCCATACGGATAACATCCTTTCCATCGCTGTGGATAGTTACAATCGAAAGTGGTTCGGCACCTACGACGTTTCCACCGGCTCTCCAGAAGGTTGGGCCAAAGGTGTATCAGTGCTGAAAGAAGGAGAAGAAGATAGCTGGACCTATTATCTCAGACCTATGCTACTGGGTAATACAGCAGTACACATCGCAAAGGACCAGCACGACAACATGCTGGTTGCCTGTTACGACGATGGTTTCACGGTTTTCGATCCCAATGATACTGTGCTTTCCACCTTCTTGGTTAAATACTCGGTGTATCAGCGTGTGATTTATAGCTACCACAGCGGTAGGCAGTACTTTATCGGCACACACAATGACCCGGGGCTGGTGATCTGGAACCACGATTCCATACCAGTCACGGATGGGGAACATTGGATGAAACCGTCTCCCAATGAGCTTAACAACTGCGAGATCTACGGAGTGGTCTCCGTGCATAGCCCCTATGAGGGATTGCAGCACTGGATCGCTGCCAGCACAGGGCTCTTCATGTGGGACGAGCATAGCTGGTATTTGTATGATACATCGGTGAAACGCCTGAAATACAATACCAGCACCGGACAGTGGGAGAACGATCTGCTCTACTACGCGGATGAGGAAAGGCTGTATGGCTCGGAGAGAACCACGCCCACAGCCATCTATTTAGACCCCTTCAACCGGATCTGGATTGGCAGCCTCAACCATGGCATAAGCATGTACGATCCTGTCACGGAAAGATTTACCAACTATTTCCAAGGCAATTCGCCCCTGCTCTCAAACTATATAACTGCCCTGGGTTACGACCCTGTGGAAGGCCAGCTTCTGGTGGGCACACCGGATGGACTGAACACACTCCGGATCGGCATCGCGGAGAAACATGGCATCAAACTGGACAAGCTGCTGGTATTTCCCAACCCCTACTATCCGGACAGGGAAACCAAAGCTTTGCAGATCGCCAACTTCCCTGATGACGCCTTTCCTGGCACCGGCAGTAAATGCAGGATTTTCAGCAGTTCTGGAGCACTGGTGGTGGAATTGGACGAGGATGTGGCCAATAGCAACCGCTTTCTCTGGAACGGCTCCAATGCCAGCGGGAAAAAGTGCAGCAGCGGTGTCTACTTTGTGGTGGTCACCGATCCGGACGGTAACAAGCGCAGCGGCAAGCTGGTGCTCTTGCGAGACTGAGAAGTCAGTCTCTCAAAGCGAGGCGGGTAAAGATCTCCACGCCCAGTGGAATACAGGCCTCATCAGCCAGAAACAGCTCTGAGTGCAGAGGATGTTCACAGCCGCTGCCCAACCAAAACAGCAGGCCGGGATAGCGGGTGGTGAAGAAGCCAAAATCCTCTCCGGTCAGGGCTGTTTCAGCTTCCTGCCAAATTGCTCCCGCTTGATGCACAACCTCTTTCAGGGCTGCCACCAGTGCTGGGGCGTTGATCACGGGATCGTAGCTGCAAAGCAGGTCAACTTTTGCCGTGGCGCCATACTCGTCCGAGGCTAAGCGGCTGTTGAGTTGGATTAAGTCATTGAGCTGTCCGCTCACTTCCTTACGCAGACTGCGGTGGGTTCCCTCCAGCTTGCAGAGATCGGCAACCACATTGCGGATGCGGCCGGCTTCCATCTTGCCCACATGAAAGATCACCTTCTCCCGCTGTGACAGTCCGGCCACAGATTCCTGCATCAGGTTCATAAACCTGAGGCCAGCCTGCAGGGCATTGATACCCTTCCCGGGATAAGCAGCGTGGGCTGCCTTGCCCCGGAAAGTGACGTCAAACTCCTGCGGGATGGCAAAGAAGACTCCTTCCCGGCTGGATATATTGCCCAGTTCCAGCCCGCCTGCCACGTGCAGGGCATAGACCTCTTTCACCTCGAATGACTGGATCAACCCTTCGGCCAAGACCGCTTCCGCGCCTCCCTGTCCTTCTTCCCCGGGCTGAAACAGAAAAAGCAGATTGACCCGCGGTTTCTCTGCGCAGACACGGGCGATCAATCCCATAAGCACTGTCATGTGGATATCGTGTCCGCAAGCGTGCATCATGCCCTGATTGAGCGAGGAAAAAGTGCAACCGGTTTGTTCTGACACCGGCAGAGCATCCATATCCGCCCGGAACAAGCGGTAAGCGCCCTGTCCTTGTGAATACTCAACCAGGATGCCCGTGTTAGTGCTGAATTCATGGATTTTAATACCTGCCAGCTTCCGCAGGTACGAGAGTAACAGCTCTTTGGTCCTGTGCTCCTGGAAAGCCAGTTCAGGTATCTGATGTAGCAGCTTTCTAAGCTGGAATAGATTCCAAGTCATAACTTCCCCGCCAAAGCAGCGTGCCTGATCAGGATACGCACCGCGTTGGAGGCAGCTCCCAAACGCACGTTGTGGGCTACGTTCCAAAAACTCACCGAACGCTCATCCACGCCGTGACGCAGGCGGCAGACATGGCTGTTGTCGGATGACCCCAATTCCCGCGGGGTGAGGTAGCTGTTTTCATAATAATCGATTGACTGGCTTTCTGTGAGTGCCTGGGCTGCCAGTGCCAGATCCACGGGCATGTCAAACTCCGCATATACGCTTTCGCTGTGGCCATAGAGGACTGGCACGCGCACGGTGGTGGCGCATACGGCTATCTTTTCTTTGCGCAATATCTTTCGTGTCTCCAGGTGCATCTTTTCCTCTTCCTGGGAATAGCCGCTGTCCAGGATCATTCCGATCTGCGGGATCACGTTCAGGTCTATAATTCGGGGATAGATACCCTTGTCTGTACTCCCGGCGCGCTGATCTTCCAAGGTCAAGATACCCTGGTGTCCGCTGCCGGAAACGGATTGGTAGGTGCTCACCACCACCTTGTTCAGCCCGAACAGTTTGTCCAGCACGGCCAGCGGCAACACCATCTGGATCGTGGAGCAATTGGGATTGGCGATGATGCCTTTATAGGCTTTCAACAGATCGCCGTTTATCTCGGGAACCACCAAAGGTATCTCAGGTTCCATGCGAAAAGCGGAGGAGTTGTCGATCACCACGCTGCCAGCCCGGGCTGCGATGGGTGCAAAGGTCTTGGCCACACTGCCGCCGGCTGAAAACAGCACGTAGTCATAGGGCTCGGTGAGCGCGTTTTCATCCAATTCCCGCACCGTGATTGGCCGGTCTTCATAAAAAAGCTGCTCCCCGGCTGAACGGGAGGAGGCAAAGAGCTTGAGTTCGTTCACGGGAACTTTGTATTCTTGCAGGCAGGTCATCATCATGCGTCCCACTTCTCCAGTGGCGCCAACAATCGCTATCTTCATGCGGATTCCTCATTTTCTTTTTATAGTCGTGCATTATTGCCACAGAGCCGCCTTTTGTCAATGCAAAACTTGACAAAAACAAGCCTCGCGCAATCTTAGCCTCCGTTGTCGCGCCCCAGTAGCTCAGGGGATAGAGCAGCGGTTTCCTAAACCGTTGGTCGGATGTTCGATTCATCCTTGGGGCGCCACTTCTAAAGGATTATATGCTCGTTATCACTCCCGGCATGTTGGCGCTTTATTACGATCAGGAAGCCCTGCAGACTGGGTTGATTCTGAATCTGACAGACGACCGTTGCCAGATTCTGCAGCGGGATGGCGGGCACATCTTTCTACGTCCCGAACGCTTGCTCCTGCTCTCCGAATCCACTTATGAACCTCTGGACTCCACTTCGCTTGAGAGATTTGTCTCCCAAGTGGATACCTACCTGCAAAGCTTCTCCAGCTCCGATCTGCTTGCCACTCTGCGTGAACTGCCCCAACCTTTCTCTTTTGCCCAGGCGTGCGCGGCCACCCGATCCATTGACGATGTGCAACGCTTTGGCTTGTTTGTGCAACTAAAATCAATGCAGGAGTTTATCGCCTGGAAAAAAGACACGATCCGGCTGAGGGATGAGCAAGAGGTGCGCCTGTATCAGCAAGCCCGTGAGGAAGCGGCTGCTCGTTCCGCTTACCTGGAACGTATCGGCATCTGGCTGCAGGAGCTATCCCAAAGCGAGCAACAATCACTATCACCGGCAGATCGAAAAAGCTTGCTGGGCGAACTGCGGCAATGCCAGCTCCAGGCTGGCGCCAAGGATTTGCAGCGGTTGTTGCACAGGCATTCAGGCCAGCAAGGGTTGGAAGCTTTTCTGCATGAGCTGCGCCTGAGATTGGGAGATGTTTCCGCCAGCACCGATCCCATTGCCGCGGTCTATGGAATCCCCATCAGTTTTTCCAATGATTTGGAGCGTCAGATTCTGTCTGTTCCAGCTGAACTCCCCAAAGGGCCAGTGGCCTTCTGCATCGATGCCGACGACACGCCTGACTATGACGATGCCATATCCTTGCAGAGCAGTCCCGGAGGGTATGAGCTGGGCATCCACATCAGCGATCTTGCCTGCAGGATTTCCCCTGCATCAGAGCTGTTTCAGGAGTCTTTGGATCGGGTGTCGTCGCTCTATTTGCCTGATGAGTGTGTTCCACTGCTGCCGGAAGAGCTCTCCAATAGTGAGTTCAGCCTTGTACAAGGCAGCAACAGGCCGGTCATTTCCCTTCAGCTAAGCCTGGATCACAATCTCAGGATTTTGAACTGGCGCTTTCTCAGGCAGAGGGTAGCTATTATTGCCAACTACAATTACCAGCAGGTGGATTCTCAGATAACCGGACATCCTTTCAGCGTGCTGCTGCAGTTTGCCCGCAAGCTGCAGGAAGAGCGGCAGGGCGAGCAGACAGTCAGCAAGCAGCCATATTCCTGGCAGCTCAAAGTAAGGAAGAGGGAGATTAACCTGTGTAAAATCGACAACCTCAGCCCCGCGCGTTTTCTGGTGGAAGAGCTGATGGTGCTTTACAATAGCCTGTTTGCGGATTTCGCGGTGCAGGGTAAACTGCCCCTGATCTTCCGTAACATCTCACAATATCTCACCGATACCCAGGATGCCGATGAGCCTGTCACGGGTTCCCTGGCTTATCTTTCCACAGAAGCGCGATTTCACCCCGGAATCGGCGCCAAGGCTTACGTGCATGCCACATCTCCCATCCGCAGGGTCACCGATCTTATCAATCAGTTTCAGTTTGCGGCCTTGCTTAATAACACTGCCGCCCCATTCAGCGGCAGTCAACTGGACGGTCTGATCCCTGGCATCGAGAAAAGGCTTCTGCTATTGTACGAAATTAGCCAGCGCAGTGAACGCTACTGGTTGCTCATCTACCTGCGGGAACGGTACCTGGACATGCCTTTGGACGCCGTGCTGCTACGTAAGCTGCGCAATGGCTATGTGGCAGAGCTTGTTAAGTGGGGCAAAAGGATCGTGGTGCGGTGTGAGGATAGGCCTCCTTTGCAGACGGAGATCAAGCTTGTGATCAGGGAGATCGATCTGGATAGCCTGAGCGCCCAGGCAACAATAATCTTCTGAAAACGTAGTTAACTGCTTGTGGCTTACAGTACTAACGACAAAGCTGCTATGGGGTTGTGATCCTGCCGGGCAAGAAAATTATCTTGACAGAAATACTATCATACATTACAAAGTAAAATAATAATAGACTAATCTTTCCTAGTTATCTAAGACATTGGGGCACACTAAAATAGGTAAAAAT
>DAOLWC010000028.1:0-11869 GCA_035420965.1 Candidatus Cloacimonadota bacterium
GCCATTGAAATACCATTGCGCCGGGCCCAGTTCGGAGACCAGTTGGCAGCCCTGTCCGGTGTTGATGGTCCCAGCATTGTGCACGTATTGATCGGTTGTGCCGTTCAGCAGCAAGCGGTAAACGCCGAACATGCCAAAATTATAGAGGTCGCCGTTAAGGGTGAGGGCAAGATTTCCTCCACTGCTATGGTTACTGATCGTGCCATAGTTTTCCAACCTCTGGGTAACGCTGAGGGTCGGGTTTTGGTAAATAACATTGCACAGGGTGGCGTTGTTGATTAGTATTCCCGCCGTGACGGTCCCTTTCAGTTCGAAGCTGCCGCCGAAGATGACGCGGTCGGCGCTGACGTTCTCCACATAGAGAGCATTCAGATTCAGGGCGCCGCTCGCACCGCCCGAGAAGACCGCGTTCCGGATGCTTCCGCCGGTCTGGTTGAGCGTGAAACATTCATCCGCGGCATTGTAGAGATTGATCTGGTTGCCGCTGAAATTGATGGTGGTGCCGTTGAATCTGAGGTCGGAAATCAATCGGGCGGGCCCTGTGGAACTGGAAGTAAAGTTGGCGCAGGTGATCGCCGGAGCGTCCGGGCTCTGCCAGAGGTGGTGGATTTGCGATCCTGCCAGGTGGGTCAGGTGGTTGGAGAGCGTCCCGTAATTGTAGATGTCGCCGTAAAGGGTGAGTTCGAGACGTGCTCCATGGGTATGGCTCCGGATCGTGCCATGGTTGTCCAGCCGCTCCATGACGCTCAGATATCCTATTTGGTCTATTTTATTATAGACCTCGCCGTTGTTGATCAGGTGTCCGACATTCAGGTTGCCTGCGATTTCCACCATACCCTGCAATACGATCTCGTCCGCCGCTGAATTCTTCAGGAAGAAACCGTCGTGGCAAGTGATGCTGGCTCCGTTGCCGCCCACGATCTGGGCGTCCTGCAGAAACGTCATGCCACCATATCCATAGCAGATTATATGGTGGACGGAACTGCCGTTCAGCACAAGGGAGGCGTTGTTCATCCTGATGCTGGCGCCTGACGAGACCACCAGATCCGTATCCAATACCAAGGGGCTGCCGGAATAAAGATCCTCTAAGAAGGTCGGGCAGAAAGTCCCTGAATTGCTCAGATGCTGTGCGTTCATCCCGCTCAGGTTCAGATGCCAGGGTGTCAGGGAGCCAGAATTGGTAATGGCGTTCGCCACCGTGACCGTAAGGGTTCCCGGATAGTAGCCCCAACGATAGCTGGTGGTTGTGCCGTGATTTGTCAGGCTGCCATTGACTATGACCTCGGTTTGGGAGTTACCCCCCGGGTTCAACAACCATCCGGTACCACTGACCGTCAGGTTGGCGCACTGATGGGGAGAACCCGTGGTGTCCGCGTAAACGGTGCTGTTGATAACTACATCATCCCCGGAGTTGGGCACCCTTCCGCCAGCCCAGGCCGCGGGGTCGCTCCAATAGCCGCCGGCATCTGAAGAATAGACGGTCAGGGCCATGATCTGGCCCAGTAAAGAAAGTAAAAACAATACTGCTAAAGCGTTTTTCATAATAAACTCCTTTGGTTGGCTTTCATAGACAGGCTGTTTAATTACGTCAAGAGAATTGTTGAGCCCGTCACGATTGACTCAGGGTCTTGTCGAGACAACAATGCTTCCAGGTCATTTTGTCAGGCATAATGCCGTCCATGCTGAATGATTCATTGTTAATGTCCGGGCAAATCGACAGAGTGACGGGGTTTGAGGTTTTCGGTGGCGGGTTTATATAGGGAGACCTCCCTAATTTGATTATTCCCGCCCTAATAATCACTCAAAGCAAATATCTTGACAATGATCTTTATTCATAATAGAAGGTTTCCATTGAGCAAATGGAGCATATTATGTACAATCTTCTTTGTGATAATTGGGTAAATGTGATCTATCTTTCGGGCAAACCAGATAGAATATCTTTAGTGCAGACTCTTAAAGATGCACACAATCTGCAACTGGCATACAGCAACCCCATGGACAGGTTTGCTGTCTTCAGATTCCTGCTTGCTCTTGGCTACTGGTGTTTCGCTAACACCAACGAGGCCCCTGAACCTGATAAGCCGCTTCCGGTCTCCTGGATACCCTGGCTGGAGGAAAACAAGGAGTATTTCGAGCTCTTTGGGGATGGCCCCCGGTTTTACCAAGACAATCCAAGTTCCAGGATCAGAGCCATTACCGACCTTATTCATGAGATACCAACAGCTCATAATCTATGCCATTTCAATCATGTCACCGACTATATCGATGGGCTCTGCGAAGCTTGCTGCATCAAGGGACTGCTGAGATTACCTGTCTTTACCACTGTCGGTGGCAGAGGGATAGGTGCGGGAATCAACAACACTCCTCCATTTTACCTGCTCTGGCATGCAAATGACCTCGCTGGCATGCTGGCTCATAATTGGCAACCCTGGGATAATATGGGGATTCCGGCATGGTTGGGTTCTTTTCAAAAAGAAAGCAAGGAAGTGGGCTTACTTGCCGGAATGACCTGGCTGCCGCGCAAGGTGCATCTGCATGATCCCGTCCCAGGTCAGGCAGCATGTAGTTCCTGCGGCTTACCCTCCGAAGCTCTCGTCTATTCCTGCAGCATAGAAGTGGAGCCAGTACCGGAAGGCCTTGAGTGGAAAGACCCTCATGGTGTTTACACCGATCTGAAAAAAAGCCTCCAGTCCAAAATCAAACTGATGTCCAATGATAGATACACTTTCGCGGACCGGGATTGGTATAGTCCGCTGTTCAGCTATTTGCGCGCGGAAGGAAACTCCAGAAAAGGAAAACTCTGGTTGGTTGGATTTGCCAGTGATAAAGCAAAAAGCATAGACATCTGGGACAAGATCATCGAGTTTGAGGGAACTGATACAAATGATGAGTTGCTGGCTCAATTGGCAAACAGGGCTACTGCCCTTAATATCATGCGCAAGATATCTCTCAGAGGTGATTTCAAAAAGTCAGTGGGCACACCCCAGATTGCTGACATTATCCCCCACGCCGAAAGCAGAATTGCCATCAATGCGGGTAAAATGACTGAGAACAGGGGCTATTCCTGGCAGGATGCCGATGCTGAATACAGAGAACTGCTCACAAAGGTTGCGTGCTCTTTGGAGCCGGCTCAAACAGTGGACGCCAGGCTCAAGAGAGGTAAATTCATTTCCCGCAAGCCCTGGCCAATTATACCAGAATCCAAAACAAAACCCGCAGAGGGGGACCAAAATGAATAGAGGAACAGTTGACTTCATTACAAGCCTGGAGAACCTCAAAGAAGGCGATTTGGGCATTCTTAGAAAACTCAGGGGAGCCCGGCTTGATGAAGAGCTTCCCGGATTTGACCTTTTTACAGCCCTCTGGTGGCCTTTGCGGCAAAAGAATCAACGCGCCCCCAAGCGTGAAGTGGCTTGGTTGATCGCCAAACTTTTTGCTGAATTCCGCTTTGAACAGCGCGAGGAAGCCACTTTGCCCATACTTATGGGAAGCATTTGCCGGAAACTTGGACCAAAAAAGGAATTACCCCGTGTACTGGCACGTTTTGATCAACTTGCATCGCTTGACATTATGCATATGGAAGAACCGCTGTTGGTCATCATGGGTATTTTGCGAAAGCACCAGCAGGTCTACTTTGACTGGGTAGATCTGACAGATGTTCTGTCATTTTGGGAGCAGGAGACTGTCAAAAGAGAATGGTCGGATTCATTTACTAAAGCATACAAGATCAACAAGGAGGATTCAGATGTTGATTGAAATTCATATGATTCAGAATCACAGCCCGGCAAATCTTAACCGGGACGACTTGGGCGCCCCCAAGACCTGTTATTTCGGTGGAGTATTACGTTCGCGCATCTCCAGCCAGTGCATCAAGCGCAGCATCCGTTTTGCCCCGGAGTTCGCAGACCTTAGAGGAGGTATCCGAACAAGGCGTCTGGCAGAGAAACTTGAGGAAATGCTGGAAAACAAAGATAAGAAGCTGGTTGCAAAGTTCCTGGAAGCCTGTGGAGTTAAAACCAAATCTTCCAAGAAAGCTGGAAAAAAGTCCGAACAGATACCCGCGGAAACCGATGAAGCTCAGGAAGAGCAGCAGGCGGCTGATACGTCGGATATGCTGATTTTTACCACCTATGATGCCCTACGCCAAATGGCCGTCCTGCTTTCCAACTCCAATCTCGGTGAAAGTGAAAAACTGCTTGGGTTTAAGGAACTACTTACAAACTGCGTCCATTCTCCTGATATAGCACTTTGCGGCAGGATGTTGGAGACCAAAGAGCTTAAAAACACTGGCGTGGAATGCGCTTTGCAGGTTGCACATGCGCTTTCCACCCACATTGCCAGGCCGGAGATCGACTACTTTGTAGCGGCCGATGATGTTCCTGGTGAAGACGCCGGAGCGGGTCATATTGGCGAATCCATGTTTGCCTCAGCCTGTTTCTACAAATACTTCTCCATTGATTGGGAGCAATTGGTCAAGAACCTGAAAGGAGACACTCATCTGGCAGCCCACACCGTGGGTGCCTTTCTCCTCGCCGCTGCCAAAACCAACCCCAGTGGCAAACAGAACAGCTTCGCCGCTCATAACTTGCCAGATGGCATACTTGTCGAGTTCAAAAATTCCCCTATTAGCTACGCCAACGCATTCGTCAGGCCAGTTTCCCTGGTCAAGGATTCGGACCTGGTGGAGCAAAGCATCGGCCAGCTTTCCAACTACGTGAACGACATCAGGCTTGGCTATTATGATGAGCAATCCCCAGTTATCAGCTTCTGGTTTTCTCCAAACAATCGCTATTCCCTTGGCAAAGAGCATCCCAAACTGGCCTCCAGGAGCATTGGCAACCTCAATGAGCTTGTAAGCGCCGTGTTGGATTATATTGGCAGCTTCGAGTGGGAAGAAGTTCGGAAAAGCAAGGCTTATGTTGGCGGGTGACATGAGTGCTCCACCCAATACCTTATTCTTGCGCTTGGAGGGGGCTTTGCAGTCCTGGGGCAGCAACGAGGCTAAGTTTGCTTTGCGCAGGACTGCCGACGCTCCGACAAAATCTGGTGTCCTGGGACTGCTCTGCGCGGCAATGGGAATTGGGCGCGCGGAGGCTGCTGATTCATGGCTCCCAAAACTTGCCAACCTGCGCATGGGCGTGCGGATAGACCGCCCCGGCATACGCTGGTGGGATTTCCACACTGTGGGCGCGGGACAAAGAATGCGCATGGCAGAGCTGAAGGCACCCAAGAAACCTTCCATGGTTGGAGCGGCCCTGGCTGAGACCTTGACACCAAACAAAATACAAACCAGGGCAGAGACTTTGCTCTCACGCCGCGAATATCTTGCCGACGCCAGTTTTCTGGTCGCCTTGCAAGGTGAGCCGGAACTTGTGGAAAAGCTCTCCACCGCTCTGGCCAAGCCGGTCTGGGCTATTTATCTGGGGCGCAAATCCTGTCCCCCTTCACGTCCCGTAGGCGAGCATCCTCCGGGCTTTTACAACACTTTGGAGGAGGCGCTGTCCGCGGTTCCCCTGCAAAAGCGCTGGCACAATGAACCCCTGCCGCAAACACTGCCTTGCGTCATGGACTGGATTCCCAGCCGTGACGGAGAACATGCACCTGATGACGCAGAGATTCATTACGATCTGCCGGTTTCTTTTCAGCCGCCCAGACATTTGCCGCGCTTCGTGATCAGGCGTGAGCTGTTTGTGGGAGAGGATGTGCAAGTGAGCAGGGAAACCGGAACCAACGTTTGGAGGCCCAAAGGAACCCGGGCGGATTATAGCAATTCCGAGTATAAGAAGGTCAGGGCGGAGCGGCTTGTGATGGATCATGCCGCGTGCATGGTGTGCAAAGCTCCTGCCACGACAGTTCAACACGTGGATTACCGCAGGGCGGGAGGCAAGGAAGTACCGGAAGATCTGCGGGCGCTGTGCCGCCTCTGCCACGACGCCTGCACCATGCTGGAATACGGTTCCGGCATGACCACCGATCGCATCGACCCCTGCGACCCCATCTGGCGGGAGCGTATTTTGTCAAAGCGCAAAGAAATAGTCGAGTTCCGTTCGCGCGGGCAGCGTTTCCGCAAAATGAAACCAGAGGAGGAAGACGGATGATCTACTTGTCCAGGCTATTGATCGATACTGGAGGCAATCCAGACCGCCCCCGCCCCGGCAGAAAGTGGCTGGACAATGTCTATAACGTCCACCGCCGCCTCTCCATGGCGTTTCCTTCAGGTTTACGCCGGGAGCAGGATCCGCATTTCCTGAAGCCCTTTTCGCCAAACGACTTCCAAAAAACTCCCTTCCTTTTCCGGGTCGATAACAACATCGACGGAAACGATAAAAGGGCGATTATTATCGTCCAGTCCGTTCTTGAGCCGGATTGGGATTATTGCTTCCAAAACGCGCTTGATTTCCTGGCCGCGCCGCCGGAAACAAAGGAGTATAATCCAGAGTTTAAAGCGGGACAACTGCTGCGGTTCAGGCTGCGGGTAAACGCCAGCGTACGCCGTCATATTCCTGAAATGGTGCAACAGGACGGTCAAACCATAGAAACTGGCAAAATCCTGCACAAAAGGGTTTCTCTTACCTGGGATGCTTCTTCCACCCCGGATCAGGCCCTTGCCGACTGGCTGGCTGCCAAAAGCCCAAAGCTGGGCTTCACCCTTCAGCGCTGTGAGCTTCTTCAACTGGGTTGGGTTTATGGCTCCAAGCCAGAACCAAAAAATGTCAAAGTAAAGGAACAGGGGCAGGGCTACTGGCGTGAACACACATACAATCCTCTGCGCTTCCGTGCGGCTCTCCTGGAGGGAGTTCTCGAGGTGGATGACCCGAAACTGTTCCTGGAAACGCTTAGCAGCGGCATTGGAAAAGCGAAAAGTTTCGGCTTTGGCCTGCTGTCAGTTCTGCCAATCAGGAATGATGGATAAAGACCTGCACTCTATTCCCCGGATCAGAGACCGGCTTAGCTATCTCTATGTGGAGCATGCCAAAATTGACCAGAACGGGCAAGCCATCGCCATTCACGACGCTCTGGGTGAAACCCCGGTTCCTTGTGCCGGCTTGGCTATGCTGATGCTGGGACCGGGCATAACCATCACACATGCGGCAATACTTTCACTGGCTGCCTGTGGCTGTCTCGTAGCCTGGGTGGGAGAACATGGCGTCAGGTTCTATGCCGCAGGCACAGGTACAACCCGCAGCGCTGTCAATCTTATGAAACAGGCAAAGTACTGGGCAGACCCGGTTTTGCATCTACGGGTTGTACGCGCCATGTACCAGTTAAGGTTTCAGGATGAGCTTTCTCCAGATTTAACTTTGAACCAGATCAGGGGCAAGGAAGGTGCCCGGGTGCGCGATACATATTTCCAACTCTCCCAAAAGTATGGTGTGCCCATGCAGGGCAGAAACTATCAAAGAGACAACTGGAATAAAGCAGACCCCATAAACCGGGCTTTATCTGTGGCAAACTCATGCCTCTACGGCATATCGCACGCTGCCATCGTTGCTGCAGGATTCTCTCCCGGATTGGGCTTTGTCCACACTGGCAAGCAACTGTCATTTGTCTATGATATCGCGGATCTATACAAAATGGAGATGGCTGCTCCCGCCGCATTCCGGGCGACCGCTGAAGGGATCGGCGAACTCGACCGCAGAGTCAGGCTTGCCTGCCGTGATGAATTCCACAGGCAGAATCTACTCAAACGCATTGTCGCTGACATTAGTTCTCTCTTCGGTGATATTATGCCAGAGGATAGCCCGGATGACTGTTTTGCCGAAGAACCAGCCTTGCCTGGAGGACTCTGGTCTCCAGATGGAGAAGTTTCCCCAGGCGGCATATCTTACGGGCAGGATGATCTGCCAAAGGAAGATTGATGGTGGTTTTGGTTTTGGAAAACGTGCCAAACTCCTTGCGGGGTCAGATCACACGTTGGCTGCTGGAAGTAAAGGCGGGGGTGTTTGTGGGTAAAGTCTCAGCAATGGTTAGGGACAAACTGTGGGATAAGGTTAGAAGCAATTGCAGCGGTGGGACTTGCCTGATGATCTGGAGTAGCCAGGCCGAACAGGGTTTTGATATCGAATTCTGGGGTGCCGCATCAAGAGTCGTTACGGAATGGGAGGGTATCAAACTAATGACCAAACATCCTTGAACTAAGGCTTGAAGGAGCTCAATGACCTGTTAGCTCTCTATTGATCAAGTGTATTCCCCACGCATGTGGGGGTGAACCGAGATCTCGCTCATCCACGGCTGGGTGGAAGATGTATTCCCCACGCATGTGGGGGTGAACCGCCGCTGCAGAACATCTTTGGCGGGCAACTGGAGTATTCCCCACGCATGTGGGGGTGAACCGAACCGGGTGACGTGGCTGATGCCGATCAACCAGTATTCCCCACGCATGTGGGGGTGAACCGGAACAGCTCAAGACGCGCAACTACAAGGTCGGGTATTCCCCACGCATGTGGGGGTGAACCGAACCGGGTGACGTGGCTGATGCCGATCAACCAGTATTCCCCACGCATGTGGGGGTGAACCGCAATAAA
This sequence comes from Candidatus Cloacimonadota bacterium, assembly GCA_035420965.1. Taxonomy (GTDB): domain Bacteria; phylum Cloacimonadota; class Cloacimonadia; order Cloacimonadales; family Cloacimonadaceae; genus Syntrophosphaera. Next base: position 8,526 of record DAOLWC010000028.1, read on the forward strand.
AAGAAGCACTCTACGAATGAGATGAGTATTCCCCACGCATGTGGGGGTGAACCGACGCCTATACCGGCCCCCGCGCCCGCGCCCTCGTATTCCCCACGCATGTGGGGGTGAACCGGTGGATTAAAAACAATTGATTCTTTATCAGATGTATTCCCCACGCATGTGGGGGTGAACCGAAAACGATGGTTACTACTGTGTTGATAGCTATGTATTCCCCACGCATGTGGGGGTGAACCGAATCTGGCTCTTGTCGGAACCTCCGCCTTTCCACCTAAAAAACACCTTTCCACGAACTATTAATTCGTGGATAACTCTAAAAGTCCAACCTGCTTCAGCCCCAATATTTGCGGTCGAGGCTGCGGTATTGGATGGCTTCGGAGATGTGGTCGGATTTGATGGCGGCCAGGCCTTCCAGGTCGGCGATGGTGCGCGCCACCTTGAGGATGCGGTCGAAGACCCGGGCGGAATAGCCCAGTTTGTCGATCGCGTGCTGCATCTGGCTTTGGCTGGGGGCATCCAGCGCGCAGTGTTTGCGCAGCAGTTTGGAGTTCATCTGGGCGTTGCAGAAGATGCCATCTTTGGCATAGCGTTCCCGCTGGATGGCGCGGGCGCGGTTGACCCTGGCGCGGATGTCGGCGGAGCTGTCGCCGGAAGGCAAAGACGCCAGATCGGAATAGGTGACCGAGGGCACTTCCACGTGGATGTCGATGCGGTCAAGCAGCGGGCCGGAGATACGGCTGCGGTAGCGTTGGATGGCGCCATATTCGCAGGTGCAGGGGTGATTGGGGATGCTGGAGCCGAAATAGCCGCAGGGACAGGGGTTCATGGAGGCGATGAGCATGAATTCCGCGGGAAAGGTGAGGCTTTGGGAGGCGCGGGAGATAGTGACGATGCCATCCTCCAGGGGCTGGCGCAGCACTTCCAGCACGCCACGCTTGAACTCTGGCAGTTCATCCAGAAACAGCACTCCGCGATGCGCCAGGGATACCTCGCCGGGGCGGGGGAAGGCTCCTCCCCCGATCAGGGCGATATCGCTGACGGTATGATGCGGGCTGCGATAGGGGCGGGTGGTGAGGATGCCGTTGTGAAAATCTTTGGAGTGGCCTGCCACGGAGTGGATCTTGGTAGCTTCCAGGGCTTCATCCAGCGAGAGTTCCGGCAGGATGGTGGGCACGCGCCGGGCGAGCATGGTCTTGCCCGAACCGGGAGGGCCAAGCATCAGCAGGTTGTGGCCTCCGGCGGCGGAGACCTCCAGGGCACGCTTGACCTGAAACTGACCCTTCACGTCGTGCATATCCACGGGAAAGGCATTCAGGGTGGCAAAGATCTGCTCGCGGTCGACTTCTGCGGGCGGAATCTTCGCCTCGCCGCGCAGAAAGAGGGCCGCTTCCTTCAGCGAGGTGACCGGGATCACCTGCAAGCCGTCGATGATGGCGGCTTCCCCGGCGTTTTCCCAGGGCAGGACGAGGGTGTCGATGCCATCCCGTTTGGCGGCCAAAGCGATGGGCAGCACTCCCTTGACGGGGCGCAGGTTGCCATCCAGCGAAAGCTCGCCGATGAGGGCGGTCTTGGTCAGGTATTCCACCGGAATCTGTTTGATGGACTGCAGCACGGCGATGGCGATGGGGAGGTCGAGGGCGGCGCTGTCCTTGCGGATGTCCGCCGGGGCGAGGTTGATGGTGAAGCGGCGCACGGCGGCGTCCCAACCGGAATTGCGCAGGGCGGCGAAGATGCGGTCCTGGCTTTCCTTGACCGCGCTGGATGCCATGCCCACGATGGTGACCCCGAAAACCTGAGAGGTGGCGTCACACTCCACTGTGAGCTGTTGCCCGTCTATTCCTATCGTGGTGTAAGTGCGCACTATTCCAACCATTTGATCCTACCCTTGTTTGGTATTTTGCATTGTTTGTCAGTAAAATAGCGGTCGGCGCAACGGTCAAGGGAAAAGTGCGGGAGGGGGTGTTGATTGTCCACGAATTACACGAATTATTAGACGTGGAAAGGTGGAAAAGTGTTTTGAGGTGGAAAGGTGGAAAGGTGAAATGGTGAAATGAGGTGTCCTGAAACAAGTCCTCAACCAAGCTATATACTGTGTCATCACAGGCAAGCTCGCTTACCACAGGATCCAGTCTTTTTGAATAATCATCCACAAATTACACAAATTAACACGAATTAAAGGAACAGAATAAGGACAAGCGTCCAGCCTAAAAACAAGCACAGACCCCAAAACAAACACCCCCTGACTAAAAGCCGTGTCATCCCGGGCAGCCGGTGCCCCTCTAGGGTGGCTGACCCGGGATCCAGTCTTTTAGAAACGTCCACAAATTACACAAATTAACACGAATTAAAAGACAGAATAAGGACAAGCGTCCAGCCTAAAAACAAGCACAGACCCCGAAACAAACCACACCAGACTACATACTGTTTCATCCCGGGCTTGACCCGGGATCCAGTCTTTTAGAAACGTCCACAAATTACACAAATTAACACGAATTAAAAGACAGAATAAGGACAAGCGTCCAGCCTAAAAACAAGCACAGACCCCGAAACAAACCATACAAGACTACATACTGTGTCATCCCGGGCTTGACCCGGGATCCAGTCTTTTAGAAACAACCAGCCAGCCCGTAAACAAACAACCCCAGACTAAAAGAGTGTCATCACGGCCTGCGAGCCGTGATCCAGTCTTTTAGAAACAACCAGCCAGCCCGGAAACAAAGCACCCCCAGACTACACACCGCGTCATCACGGCCTGCGAGCCGTGATCCAGTGTCCAGGGGTGGCAAAGTCCGTTTGCCACAGAGACCGGAGGTCTCTTCCAAACAGGCAACTCCGTTGCCTCTGCCGAACAGACTTCGGCAGCCCTTTAATCACACAACTTCCACCTTTCCACCAATTATCCCCCCACATATATAGGTGCTACGACCCCTTTATCCCAGGCAGGAAGCGGTTTTCAGGGCAAGTATATAAATATACTTGCCCGTAATTGCGCGGCAATGTATCGGCCTCTTCCCTTTCCCTGCGGGTGGGTGGCCCTCATTTGCATCACCCTCTCCGGCGTGGGTCTTCCTTAGGTCAACCTTATAATTTATAAGGATGACCTAAGGATGATTAGCTAAGCTGTTGATGGTGCGAATGATAGCAACATGGGAGGGACAGAAAAGTGTATCTTGGAGTTTGCCCGTTGCTTTCCGGGCTGGCTGGTCGTTTGGAGTTCAAGCCGGCAAGGAAAGCTGTATAGATTCCCCCAATCCAAAAGCCGGCTCGGACTTCAAACGACCTTGAAAAGACTGGATCACGGCTCAAGTCACCCCACCAAACCGCTACGCGTTTCGGCGGGGACC
>DAOLWC010000029.1:0-11302 GCA_035420965.1 Candidatus Cloacimonadota bacterium
ACCTTTTCACTAAGGAGAAAGTAAAACGCAAACAATATAGTATGACATTCACCAATAACAACGTCAATATTCTGCATAATCCTTCATAGCGCCGTCCCTTGCTGCTCCTGCATTTTGTGCCATCATCCTTAGGTCATCCTTATAAATTATAAGGTTGACCTACGGAAAATATAGACTTAGCTCACTCTGTCGAATGAGGGCAGACTGACTTTCATTAAACTCAAATACATAATTTGGAGTTGGCAAATATTGAAGGCGGCTTTACGGTTGCGCAACTGCTTTAACCCTGTAAAAGGCTGCTCCCTGTCCATTCGGCACCCGGTCGTTATATTCGGTCTGTTCCAGTCTGTCGTAAAGAATGAAGGGACCGGTCGGATCATCAGATTTGTAGATGTGGTACTCATTTGCGTTTGGAATTGGTTCCCAGGTTAAATGCAAGAGACCGTTCATAAACGAAATATCGACTTGGGGAGTTTGCAGCGCCAGACCCGCCAACTCTGCCATGCTGTATTGCTTTCCCTGCAGTATTTCCCTGGTTTCAGGATTTTGCAGCCAGAATATCACTTTGCAGTTTTCTCTGACCCAATCCTCTTTTAAGATGATGGTGAGTGGAACACTCAACCGTTCCCCAACCAGCAAGCTGTCCACTTCGAGCGTTGTGCCCTGATAATCTGGAAACATGGCCCGGTTAACGCATTCAACAGTGGTATGATTCATCCAGGTATGGGGGATGGAGGACTCGATAACCGCCGCGTGTAATGTGAGGGCAGTATTTGTGTCTGCTTCAGCCTTGTGGATGGTGATCATTGTATCGTAGCTGAGGCCATTCACGCGGGCGGCCGCTTCCAAGATATAATTTGAAGGGACTGCTGCTCTGGCATTGACTTTGGGCAGATACTCTGGATAGAGGGAATTCATACCACTGGGGATTGTGCAAGGATCAAGTCCATCAAAATACGCGGCCGGCATCCCTGGATTGTCGTAAAAAGCCCTTCTACCCAGAGAAGCCAGGTTTTCAAAGGGATCGTTGATGTGGTTTGTCATCACAGCCACATGGTGTCCGTTCAGGATAAGATCATTCACTCCGGTGGCCGCTCCCGGGCAGCCAGTGCAGGTAGTGCTGGTAAACAGTTCCACTACAACCAGTTCTCTTGGTACTCCAAACAGCAGCACTGACCAGCTAAGTATGATAACCAATAGCAAAGTAAATCTGCGCATATTACATCTATCCATTTGTCTCGATGGACTCCTGAAGACGGTTTATTGTCACTTTATGGGTCAGGATTGATACGATGGTATGCAGATCAGGCCCATGTTGTCTGCCGATAAGCGCTATCCGCAGGGGAGTATAAAAAAGTTTTCCTTTCAAACCAAGTTCCGCCATACCATGCTTGACAAGGCTGTCCAACTCCTCTTTGCTGACTTCTTCCAAGTGGCTTAAGCTTTCGAGGAACCAGCGCAGAACCTTCTGCGATTCTGGAGTGGAGATCAGTTCACGCTCCGCGGAACCGAGGCTGATTGGCTCCAAAAACATCCTGCCATACTCCGCTATCTCGGGAAGGAGATTACAGCGCTCTCGCGCGGCGTTAACGATCAGCGAAAGAGCTTGTTCAGAGGGCAGGGTGAGGCCGGAGGAGGCAAAATAGGGAATGCTTTTACGGATCACATCATCCAAAGGCAGATTGCGCAGATACCATCCATTCATCCAGTCCAGTTTGGCAAGGTCAAAAACCGCTCCGGCTTTGTTGACCCTTTCCAGCGAGAATTGAGAGCAGAGTTCATCCAGGCTGTATATTTCCCTGTCGTCTGCTCCATGCCATCCCAGCAGGGCGACAAAGTTGAGCAGGGCTTCCGGCAGATATCCTTTCTCCAGGTAGCTTTCCACCGAGACATCGTTCATGCGTTTGCTGAGCTTGGTGCGATCAGGATTGAGAATCAGGGGCAGGTGCACCCAGTGGGGAGCATCCCAGCCCAGGCACTCATTGAGCCAGATGTGTTTGGGCGTGCTGGAAAGCCATTCTTCGCCCCGGATAACGTGGGAAATCCGCATGTAATGGTCATCCACCACGGCAGCCAGATGGTAGGTTGGAAAACCGTCGGATTTGATCAAGACCTGGTCATCTGACTGGCTGGAGTCAATTTCCACCTTGCCGCGGATTATGTCCTCAAAAATGAAGCGACGATTGTCAGGCATCCTGAGCCTGAGCACATGTTTTTCACCCCTGTCCAATCTGGCTTGCACTTCCTCTTCCGACAGGGATAGGCAACGCCGGTCATATTTGACGAATTCGCCTCTGCTTTGTTGCTCCTGACGCATTTCAGCAAGGATTTCAGAGGTACAAAAACAAGGGTAAGCATGTCCTGCCTCGAGCAGACGGTTGGCTTCTTTTTGGTAGATAGCCAAACGCTCCGACTGGATGTAAGGACCGTAATCCCCCCCCAGTTCCGGCCCCTCATCCGGCCGCAGGCCGAGCCTGGCAAGAACCGCAATGATGTTTTCTATCGCGCCGGGAACAAAACGGGAACGATCGGTATCTTCGATCCTGAGAATGAACTTACCGCCGGTGTTGCGGGCAAAAAGATAATCGTACAAAGCTGTGCGTAAACCGCCGATATGCAGGAAACCTGTGGGACTGGGGGCAAAACGTACACGGGTCTCGGCCATGTTATAGCTCTCCTTGGTTAAGGTGTTTCTCACTTGTATTGCAGATGCTGCTGTGCACAACCCTGTAATGAGGATTGTACAGCTCTTTATAGCTTTGGGAATGGCTGAACAGCCTGCCTGAGCTGATTAGCTCGTTGGCAAATCCGGCTTCGCTGCTACTAATGGGATAGAGCTTCTGAATCGCTGGAAGGGCAGCAGACCAGTCTCTGCTCAGTTCTTTTGGAGTGGGTTCCACGTTCAAGCGGGAGAGGATGACCTGCCTTGCCAGCAGATCGATCTCTTTGTCAAGCTGCCGCGCGTTATCCGCCTGGAGCAGATAAGCCAGATCGACCCTCAGAAATCCCCTGCCACAGCCAATATCCTGAATATGAGGCACCCCGCCAGGTTGCATAAGATCAAGCTCGGCACTGATGGAGGATCTTACCTGCTCAAAGTCAGGTGTGAGATGAGTGGGCCCAGACCAAGCCTGCATGAGAAGCTTGAGGATATCGACTATCTCAAGCCGGGGATGCAGGTCTATCTCTTGGGCCAGGATCAGCGAAATCTCGTGTGAACTCAGATTCGTCTTCTCAATTCTCATAAATAAGCTCACCATTTCTTACAAGCTTTGTCACTTTCACTTGTCTGAAGTCGAAATCCGCAGTGAGGTCTGTGTCCAACACGCTGAAATCGGCAATGAATCCCGGCCTGAGCGAACCTCTTTCATGCTCCTCGTGATTGATCCAGGCGTTGTTTTCTGTGTATATGCGGATGGCGTCCGGGGCTGAAACACGTTCATCAGGATTGTGGTGATTGACCAGGGAGTGAATCGACATCCCGATATCGAGAGGAGTGATGTACCAATCTGATGAACCGCAGACCCTGACTCCCTTTCTGCCAAAGCTACCCCAGCGGTTCATTTGCCTGCTGCGGGCCAAGCCCAGGTTCCGTGCATAGAATCCATCGTCACCGCCCCAAAGCAGATCAAAGGCTGGCTGCATAACTGGTGTGGCTCCTGATTGGGCGATCTCCCCTACCAGGGCATCCGGCGTCACTTCGCAGTGGATCAACTGGTGCCTGAGCTCCAGAACCTGATCTCTGCCGATCTTCGCGTAAGCGGAGTTGATCTGCCGGATGGCGGCATCCCCAATGCAATGCACGCATATCTGGAGGCCTGCTTTGTGGGCTTCACTGACAAAGCCTTGCCAAAAATCGTCTGTTTGATACAAAATGCCTTTGCCTGAATGGCCAAGATAAGGTTCCGAGAGGGCCGCGGTATGCGAACCGATCGATCCATCCGCCAGAATGCAACCTCCAATCCTTGTGCAACCATTATCCAATGCGGCTTTGATATCAAAGCTTTGCGGATACAGAACGAAGCGGATGGGAAACTGCTCAAGGTTCTTGTTCACCAGATCAAAGTGTTGTAAGCTTTGTTGAGCGTCACCGATCATGGTATGAACAGTGGTAAAACCGCCTTTCATGGCTTCCCGGGCCGCGCGGTGATAGGCATTGATAATCGTCTCAGCCGAGCAGTTGTCATGGAACCAGTTTACGACAATGTCGTTTTCCGCACCTTTCAATATCTCGGTTTCCGGGAGGAAGCCAGGATACACACGCAAAGCGGCTGAATTGAGCATGCAGGAATGGCCATCTATCCTTCTGATCAATAGCGGGGTATGAGGCAATACAGAATCAAGCTCAGCCCGGGTGGGAAAGCGTTTTTCAGTCAGTAAGCTCTCATCAAGCCTCCAGGCAAAGACAGTATCCTTGCACCCGGAAGCCTGGGAAATCAAGTCGAAAACGTCTTGCAGGCAGGTGGCTGGAGAAAGGTCTATTCCATCCAGGTATAAACCTCCGGAAAAGGAATGGGTATGAACATCGGTAAAACCAGGATAAACATAGGCTCCGCCCAAGTCTATACAGGAAAAGTTGGTAGTGGATGCAGGAACATGATCAAGTAAACTGACAATCTTGCCACGATCCACCAATACTGCCTTGATAGGATTGTTAAAACTTCCATCGATATAGAATCTGGCACTCCAGAATAGTTTCATAGTATCTCAGTTACCTTGTTTTTGTTTCTATATCACTTGAATAAATCGTTTTTAACATGCTGTAAAACAAGTTGATTGGAAACCCCATTACGTTAAAATAGCAGCCGTTGATGCGTTTGATGAACTGAGAGCCGTAGCCCTGGATACCGTATGCGCCAGCCTTGTCAGCGGGTTCCTGGGTGTCGATATAGTCATCAATTTCCGTATCCGTAAGCTCGGAGAATTCAACCACGCTTCGTTCATAGGCACATTTACAAGTCATATTCAGGCAGAGGCACAAACCGGTGTAAACCTTATGAGTATTACCACTAAGTTTTCGCAAGAACGCTTTAGCTTCCTGTTTGTCCGCTGGTTTTCCCAACACTTGCCTATCGACCACCACAATGGTATCCGCCCCTATTACCAGACTCTGCGCGTCAAGCATTTTAGCTACTGACTTGGCCTTATTTCGAGCGTTTTTGATTACCTGTATGTGCGCGGGTTGATTTGTGACCTGCTCTATAACCCTGGAGGGTATCATCAGCGGGTTTAATCCCAGCATTTTCAATAAATCCTGACGGCGGGGGCTGGCTGAAGCCAGAACGACTTTTGTATCTTTAAGTATCTTATGAATCATAAACCAATCTCTTGTTCCCAACTATGATGAGAACATTTTTAGTCAATAGAATTCTGAACGGGGAAACTGCAGATAAACTGTTTTAATCCTATTCCCTGACAGACCCTTTGGTCACTTTGGACAATCCCTTTGGAAATTCTTGATCACCCCCCTAATAATTGTCAAACCTCCTGTCAAAATGACAGCCTTTTGAAAATCTACGTGGAGAGTATTCGTTTATTTCCCTTAACCACTGCCCTCGCTAATTCCCTGCCGTCGCAAACGAGAACCACCTTCTGTGCATAAACTTTATCGTTTTGCGATACGGATACATGGCCCCCTGAACTATATCCCGTGCCTCGGTTGGTTGGTGTTACCAACGCATTATTGTCCTGTCTGATTAAGCGGTTTGACAACCTTGCCAAAGCCATCTTGATTGTCTCCCCATCGCTATAATTCAGAGCATCAAACAGAGGAAGCCCCAGTTCCCTTACCCGTCTGGCGGATACTATGTATTCACTATCAGATATCGCCACCAGGTTGCTGTCGCTGGTTGATGTCCCTTTACCTCGAAAAAACCCTGGCTTCACCACTCCGCCTTCTGCCAGTTGTTGATCTGCTATCACTTTCACCTGGAACAAACCCAAGGCTCCTATGGCTGAGGCCATTATTGGAGCCATCCAGGCTGGTTAAACCCATATAATGCAGTAGTCTCGATAAATTACGCTTTCCCCCGCAGATACCCGCATAGAAATGGTTAAGAAGTCCAGTAACCATCTTTTCTTGCCATATAGCTGGATGGCAGATTAGGGTTCGCTTCCAACCATAAAAACACTCATTTGTCACGGATCGCATAACCCATACCCTCATAGCCCTTCAATCGCTTTCTATACATGTTCGCAAGCATCGGTTCGTTCATATCGACATAATCGTAGATCACAACCTCTGTTTTGTTATCATGAGCCCTATGCATCCTTCCAGCATATTGTTGCAGTACACCTTTCCAGGATATGGGCATGGTAAGGAACAAGGTATCCAGTCTGCTGTCATCAAAGCCTTCCCCGCTGTACTTTCCAGTTGCGATAATTACTCTTTCATCTTTGTCTGGAATGGAGTGGAGTTTATCCATGACCGCTTTCAGCTGTTTTCTGCCCATGCCACCCTTAAGTGCGATCACATGCTTTGAAAAGCCCGCAAGTTTCTGAGCAAAGAACTCCACATGAGCAGTTCTCTCTGTTAGTACAAGTGGACTTTTCCCAGCCACGATTGCTGCAATAATGTCATCCAGAATCATGTCATTTCTTTTATTATCTTCCAATAAGGCCTGATAAATGTCTGTGATCTTGATCTCAGCATCCTCACCACGTTTTATCATGGAGAAATCCGTATGGCGAAAAACTACCCTGTGAACGAAAGGCCTTTGCAGAACTTGAGATTTTGCATTTACTTTATACCGGATTGGGCCGCATTGCATATACACAATGGGGTGATGCCCGTCTTGACGGATTGGGGTGGCAGTCAGCCCATAGACATACTTTGCCCTCACCGACTTAAGAACTTGCTCAAAGCTAAAGGCAGAGATATGATGACACTCATCCACAATCACCATGCCATAATCCTTAACAAGCTCTTTTACTGAGTGTTTGTGAGTAAGACTCTGAATTATAGCCACATCGATCTTGCCAGTTCTCTTATCTATACCTCCACCGACTTGCCCTATCTCCGGTTCTTGCAGAAAACACTTCAGCCGCTCTACCCATTGGTTCATCAACTGCTTTCGATGTACGATAACCAGAGTATTAGTCTTCCTTTGGGCTATCATCCAGATTGCCACAACAGTCTTGCCAAATGCCGTGGTAGCTGAGAGAATACCATTATCGTGCTTGAGCAACGCAGTCCCGGCAAGGAGCTGGTCACTACTTAGTTTACCAGCAAATGTTGCATTGATAGGTGTTCCTGGAAATCTCAGATCTTTCTGGATCAGCATAATGCCAAGATTTGACACAAGCTTTGAGAGATCTTCAAGACACCCTCTTGGGATTGCAAGGTATTCATCTGTTTCTGAGGATAGATTGATAACCCGGGGTATGTTGTAGATTGGCATTCTCATGGCTTGAGCGCGGTAGAATTCCGGATTCTGAAAGGCAGCCAGCCTGATGATATCTGACATGAGCTTCTGAGGAAGTCCGGCTTTCTCAATGTAGATCATGTTACTCAGGACAATCTCAACCTGAGAAGGTAAATCTTTGTACTCCTCAGATTGGGCTTGTTTCGTTTCCCATGGCATGGTTTCATCCTTTTCAGATGTTTTTATCTGGGATAATCCCATCGAATCGTGACAAGATGGTAACTCTGCGAGAATTGCGTTGATCCTTTGTTTACTGAGTCTCTCTACTTGTGACAGGAAAAGCCATTGATCATCAATCCTGTGTAGCTGCTGACCTACAAACTCACTATGCCCATTTTCCCGGGCTTTCTTTTGCAAAGGTAATGCAATCAAATTGCCAAAACCACCTTTGGGCATGGTATCCTGATTGGGGAACATGCGGTCAAATGAATCAAAGCCAATTTGGTGGTGATTCTCCATAGCATTTGTAAGTAAAACAGTTCCCAATCTACGGGCTTGAGCTGCAGATATCTTTTCATCAAAGAAAAACCACACATGGGCGCCCTTCCCAGACCTGGATATCTCAACATAACCAGGAACATGGTACTGATTGCAGACATCGATCAATGCCCTTACATCATCCCGCCATCCCTTCTTATCAAAGTCTATAGCCAGAAATCTGCAGGTATCATCTTCTAACAGGGGATAGACACCAATAACGATTTCACCACTCAGGTGCCGGTAGATTTGTTTATCATCCAGTGGAATTAGCTTTCTGTTCTCACATTTCGCAGAAGGGATTTTCTTGTACTTACCGCACACTTCGTGTTGCCAATCATTATAGCAAGCTGGTGAGTAACCTGACCTGTTATCTTTGCCAACCCATCTGATTGCAAACACGTCTTCTCTTCCCTGAAATAAGCTGCGAAAGAGCTGTACCTTGCCCTCCGGACTGGATTGATTGTTGATGAGTGTATCAATAGAACTTGCACTAACTGAATGTGAATACTCAGTGCTATGCTTTTGCAAGTTTTCAGTTTGATTTGAGGGCTCAGTATTCAAGTTAGTTGGATGAGTAATATTCGAGACCAACTCTCTCAGCCTGGTATTCTCAGCCTCCAGATCACTGATCCGCTTTAGCGCATCATCGAGTCTTTTCTTTAGTTCTTCATTATCGGTGATCATCTCATCCTCAACTAACAAAGTCTAGCTCATGCTTCCTGCTGTCAATCCCAAAATCTTCATGAACCTATTTGAACATTTTCATCAACCCAATGCAATGCATCTTTCGATATGCAGAAATCCTGTCAGAAATTACATAAAGTGGCCTTGGAAAGGATGAGCAAGGATGCCCTACGATGCGACAGTTTGCAGTTTTCGCTGCACAATTTGCAGATTTCGTTGTTACTTTGCAGTCACCAGGATTTTGAACCAGACAAGAAAAATGGTGGATTTTTTGCTTGACAGTTTATCCCGTAAGCTTTTAATTGTAGCGATGAGGTAAAAATGAGATTAGAGAAGTACCTTTTATTGTTGCTGCTTGTTCTCTGCACAGGGATCGGGGCAACAACTATATATGACATTCAGTACACGAGCTCAAGGGGCGCGGATAACTGCTATCCATCCCCCTATTTGGGCAAGACCGTTACTGTGGAGGGTGTGGTGACCGCCACCAATTACCGCAGCGGAGGTTACTTTATCTCCGAGCCGGTAAGCGGTGCCTGGCGAGGTATACTGATCAACGACAGCCGCCATAACCCCAGAGTCGGCAATTATCTGCGCATTACCGGCGTTGTATCTGAAATCTTTGGTATGACCTGCATCCAGGACCTAAGCGATTATCGGCTACTCGACTCCAACCGCAGCCTCCCCAATCCAGTTACCATCAGCACCGGACAGCTTGCCAGCTCTTTTGAAGCGGAGGCCTATGAAGGTGTCTATGCCCGGCTGATCAACGTCTCCAGTTCCAGCGGTAAAAGCAGAAACAACCGCTTCATGGTCAACGATGGCAGCGGACAGTGCAGCGTCGTGACAGGCAGTTTTGGAGGCAAAGCGGTTAGCTCTCCCGCGGCCGGCGTGCAATATTCTCAGATCGTTGGCGTGGTGGTCTTTGGTTATGGCGAGTTTTCGCTCAATCCAATCACCGCTGGAGACATCAGCATACAGCAACCTGCTTCGGTGCAAAACCGTAGCTGGGGTAAGATTAAATCAATTTATAAATAAAAGGGGAACGAATTATGAAGAAGATTTTTAAGGCAGCTCTACTGGTTGGCGGAACAGCTCTTGCCGCGACTTTCGGTTTTAAGGCTTACAAGCGGATCAATGGCATTGTAAAGCTTTCCAAATCCCTGCCGGAATTCCTGAACAATGTCTATGGTGAGAAACCCAAGCTTAGCGTCAACCGCACCTTCAACACCATGGCCATCAAAGCCGGTTTCTCGCAAGAGATAATTGACAAACATACCGATATCGAGACCACCATCCGCGAATATATCGAAGACTTCTATCCCGAACTTGCCAAATGCTCCGTGGATATCAGCGTCTATGTGAAAGGCGAGGAAGAAGAAGAGGAAGTTACAGAAACGGAAACTGGAGAGGAATAAAGCTAAAGCCTCTCCCCCATCCCAAATATTGACCCGCGTCCCTGGCGATGCGGGTTTTTCTTTGCCCGGCAGTAACCCGGTAGCTATCTTTCTGTGGCTTAAGGACGTTTTGATTCAGAAAGACCGTTGCACATAAAAGTGGACAGAAGGTATATGTAACTAACTCTTGACAGATTAGATACAGCTATTATATTGGCTCCATCAACACACAGGAGCTAATCATGGAAAAGCAGACTATAACTTTCGCCGATCAGGAGATTGCCAATAGTTTGGCAAGCCGTAAGCACTTCCTTAAGGATGTAAAGAAGCTAAGGTCTTAATCATACTACCATTGAATATGATGCCAATGGCAATATAATGGCTTCAGAAAGATCTACCGCATCTCAGTTCAGGAGCTACAACTACAGCTTTCTTCCCGGCACAAATAAGGTTAACCAAGTGAGTTTCGTATATGGGAGCAATAGGCAAAGCGCCAATCAGATAACTAACCATAGCAATTATGTTTATGATGCCAACGGCAGTGTCCTGTCATCTTCTAAACTCAATAAGAATCTTCTCATGGATTACGATATCAGGTCAAATCTCGTCTCGTCCATAGCCGTAAACAATCAATACATCATAGATTATGATTATGATGCCTCAGGGGAGAGAGTCTATAGCGGGATGGGGAACTCATCAAAGATCTACATCAATTCGATTACGAGCAATCCCCTCACTATCATTGACTCCAATGACAACGTGACTCACTACATCTATGGACCCAAGGGGATCGTGGCTAAGCGAAATGAAAGCTTGACATATTTTATGCTCAAGGATCATTTGGGATCTACGAGAGTGGTGATGAATGAGAATAATCAAGCCATCAGTTCGTATGATTACGATGCTTGGGGGAACCCGATGAACAGCACAGTTTCGGAAGAAAGCACATACCGCTATACTGGTCGTGAATACGACGATGAGACGGGTCTGCATAATTTCCGTGCCAGGCTATACGATAGCACTCTCATGCGCTTTTATCAGGTAGATCCAGCAGAGCAGTTTGCCTCTCCCTATGTGTATTGCGGGAATAATCCGATTTCATTACTAGACAGGGATGGTTGTTATGCGTACATTGTAGGAAGAGACAGTAAGCATGTGTATAATCTCATGAAAGATTTCTTCCCCTTTGATACAAAATTTGATAAATCAACTGGGCAGATTCACGTAAAAGGTGACTTCACGCCCACTAACGAACTTGAGACCTAATCTTTCCTACACGTAAGTGCTTGAAAAATGGTGTGTCGTTTTGACAGAAGC
>DAOLWC010000030.1:0-4421 GCA_035420965.1 Candidatus Cloacimonadota bacterium
CGTCCTCCTCCTGAGGGGTGCCCAGCTTGTGATACCACACATTCTGGCCAGGATCACCCTGGACGCCATCCTGAGTGGGTAGATAACGGCTGTAGAAGAAGCCGTCCCTGTACCACTCCGCGCCGGTGTGGCGCATGTCTTTCAGTTTGTCTGGCAGCCATTCCCTAGTAATGGTATCGATGGTCCACAGCTCACCGGCATCAGCTCCGGCGGCCGATACCAGAAAGGTAAAATACCGGAAGTCCTTTGATTTCCCCACAGAATAGACCGTGGTGGTGCCGTCCGGGGACATGGTGTTGGGGTCCAGAAACAGCTCTTCCGGTCCGTCCTGACGCTTGCGGTAAATCACCCACTGGTTCTGCAGGCCATCGTTCCGGTGGTAATAATACCACTCGCCATACTTGATGGGCGCGGTTTGGCGGGGGTAATTCACAAGTTCCTGCATCCGTTCCAGCATGGCTTTACGGCCGGGATACTGGTTCAATATAGATTCCGTGAGGGCTTGCTGGGCCTGGGTCCAGGCGATCACTTCCGGATCGTGATCGTTTTCCAGCCAGCGATAGGGGTCCGGCACCTTGACGCCGAAGAATTCATCGATCGTGCCGTCTTTTCTGGTTCTGGGGTATTGCATGGTTTTACCTGCCTGATATTATTGCTATTGTTTTGCGTGATAGAGGCTCTTCCCAGGGGAACTTCATTTCAGCTTTTCCAAGCTACCTTGCCAATATGACGCTTCGGCGTGCGCCGGTACTGGTGGGTCAGCGTGTACCGGGACCATGGCACTCTTAACCAGCCTGAGACATAGCATTGGGTAATGCGGTATGTTGTCAATGAAATTCTTTGGCTGGGCTTTTCCCCTTGCAATGTCCCGTCGGTCACGTCCTTAGCGCCCGCGACCGTCCCCCTCCCACGCCGCCCGCCAAATCCTCGCATCAAATGCGGGCATCATGCGGGAGGCAACTCCGGGGTTCAGCATAGGGCCTTAACGGCCAGACCTCATCGCTTCTCCCAGGCCAGACGCTGGCGTCGAGCAAGGGACGAGCATCGACGCCAGCAAGGAACTATTCTTCCATTAGTTCCTGCCGTCCATGCTCACCACGTTCGCTGTACGCCAGGCCAGACCAGGTCCCCGCTATCGGATGCCATGCCCCAGGCTAACCCACCATAGATTAACTTGAACAAAAAAAGCCCGGCGGATTAACCACCGGGCCTTTATGTACAGGGTCTGGAATTATTTAAGCAGGGTTGTTTTGGTCTGGTAAACCTGGCTGCCCGCCGTCATCACGATCTGATAGACGCCGTTGGAGAGGGTGTTTCCGTTGTAGTCAGTGCCGTCCCAGGTGATGCGGTAATTTCCGGGGGCCTTGTTGCCCAGCTCGAAGTGTTTCACGATCTGCCCGCGAGAGTTGTAGATCTTGAAGCTCACATCGTTGTCCTTCGCCAGGCTGAAGGGGATGAAAACCAGCGGGTTGAAGGGGTTCGGATACACGGCATGCAGCTTGGTGGCCAACGGAATCTCCGGGGTCGGGTTGTCGCCCAGGGAGTTGTAGAAAACGCTCACGGGGCCATGGTAATTCACGGTGCCGTCCAAGTCGTTGGTCTGCAGCCAGTAGTAATAGGTGCCGGTCTCATAGACCTCTGTATCCTCGAACATATAGGTCTGCATCTGGGAGCTGTTGAGTGAGGGGATCAGAGGGCTGACGTTCTGGGCTCCGGCGAAGTCGCTGTCAGTGCCGCGGTAGATGTAATAGCCGCGCATCCCGGTCTCAGTCTGGGTAACCCAGGTGAGGGTGATGTAGTTCTGGGCGCTGATGGTGGCGGTGAAGGAGGCCAGTTCCACTGGCACGGGTCCATCAAGGGTCACAACTTCTTGTTCGTTGGAATTGCCGCTGGTGCCGTAGGCATTGTAAGCCCGCACCACATAGTAGTAGGTGGTTCCGGGGGCACGGCCGGTATCAACATTATATGAAGTGACATTGCCAACGTTTAGGTTTTGATATCCGGAGACATAGGTGACAGTTGTGCTGCCTGAGAAAGTGTGGGAACCCCAATTAGTGATTGTGTCGGCTGCATAACTGTCCCAGTCAGAGGCAGAATATATTGCTGAAGGAACAGACGCTGCCTCTTTCCTGACCAGAGTTACATCCTTGCCCCAATCGCTTGCATCGCCAATAGGACCGACCACATCAACCAAGTTGGCTCCATTGAAGATTGCCACAGCGTCATTGCCGTTGAAACCCATCACACTTAAACTGGTTGAGAGGTCATAATTTGTGCCAAAAATCGTCTGGTTACTGTTAACTATTCGGTACACGGAGCCATTAGCCAACGTACCTGACAAACCTAAAGTATAAGTGGGAATAGTTGCTCCGTTATTGTATTGTTTTAATGAATAGGAAGAGAGGTCTACTGATGCTCCGGTCCCATTATAGATCTCAATGCCCTTGTTGTTTGAACTGCCTTCAACATATTCGGAAATGAAGAGATCACTGGCATTACCCCCTGTTGTTTTGGTATAAACATCAAGGTAATATCCGGTGGCCCCACTGACAGCGTTCCAGTTGGCTGTGAAGCTGGTATTGGTAACACTGGTTGCTGCCGTCGCAGTGGGAACATTGGGCGGAGGAGGAGTGGTTACTTCACCGCTGCAGGTGACGGTCTTGTTTGTGGCTCCTGAGGAAGATAAAGTGATATCCTCATTGTTATAAGTTCCGATGGCCAGTCCGGCTTTCAGGCGCACGTAGATGGTTGTTTCATTTACACCAAGCTTTGCAGCGGTAAGAGTGAGGAATGAAGTGTAACCTGTATTCTCACTCAAAGAGATTTCATAGTTGGTAGGTGCTGTGAGAACGATGTCAGCAGTCAAGTCAGCTCCGCTAACGGTGAAGGTCTGGGCAGTGGAAGGTCCCGTGCCTTGATAGGTAAAACCAGTTAGTGTGGTTGGATTAACGGTGATAAGCGGAGTGGCAAGATAGATATTAATATCATCAATTTCCCAGCGGGTAGGGCTGTTAGTGGAGTAGTACTTGAATGCCAGATAGACGTTGGTGCCGCTGATGCCAGAGAGGTCAAGCACACCTGAAGAGGTTTCGCCGCCGCCTATACCGCCATTAGCAAAGGCAATCTCGGTCCAGGTGCTGGATGTGGGATCTCCCAAGCCAGGGTAGTTATTAGAGTATAAGAGCTTCAGATAGTTGTTGGCGTCGATGGTGCCATGAGTGGCGATGGTATTGAAGGTCATCCTTTCATTGCTGTAGTTGTTGAAATTGATGCCCGGAAGCACCAGCCAGTGTTCTTCCAAAGTGCTGCCATAACCGTTGCAGGAAGCGTTGTCATTGTTGTAAATATACCAGGGTTTAGTGCCAGCTATATCGTACCTGTAGGTTTGGCCCCAACCGGCGGAGAAGTCCTCTGTGTAGGGAATGGTGGTGGTTGCCGGGGCGATGACGGTGTAGCTTTGTTCGCTTGAGGTTGTGGTATCTAAATCATCGTCCGTGGCATCGATCACATAATAGACTGTGGTGCCGGCTGTCTGAGCGGGGATGTTTGAATTGGTGGTATAGGTCGATCCGGAGGCCGTCATGCCAATGGTGTTCCCATAAACGCCGGTAGCAGTGCCCCAACGCAGTTGCGCGCTCGTTATTGTGCCGTCGGAATCTGTAATGGTGGCCGAGATAGATACCGTGGTAGATGGCGTGATATCTAAGGAAGGAGTTTGGTTAATCTCAGTGATAACTGGCGGGGTGTTGCCTGAGATAGAAGTGACAGAGCCGATTAACTCAAAATTGTCAAAGCGAAAAGTTCCTGTCCCAGTAGCTCCTGATAATGTAATTACAACGGAAATCGTACCTGTCTGATTTACAACTGGATTTGAAACGTCGGTATTATTAACATACGACCCAGTTGTTGGAACATTACCGCTACCAACTGAGATACCATTAATTGTCATACTCCAGTTTTGGGCACCTTTACTACTTCTTTGTCTCCAAAAATTAAACTGCGATATAGATAACTGATAACCAGTCGCCACATCAAATGTTAATGTTATTGTAGGAGTTCCACCTGAGTTGCTTAGGGCTAATGCTTGACCAGTAACTCCCGAGTAACTAGTCCATGAAGATGTACTATTTGACCATGATGAATTCGATAGGTTTGTTGCAAATGTTCCAGGTACAATCGTGTAAGGATGAGAAGAAATGGCAGTCGTGCCGAAATCATGTAAATATATAGTTGAATTCTGACCCCATAAAATGAAACAAGTGAAAGCCACAACGAGTAATAGCATCGTCTTTTTCATAATTCCTCCCTGAATTACGAGCTCATTTATATGTATTTTTATAGATTCTGTCTCTTACATATGCCAGCATAGAAACCCCGTCATATTTGGCAAGTGATTTTTTCTTAACATTTCGTGCTTGCTG
>DAOLWC010000030.1:4521-5602 GCA_035420965.1 Candidatus Cloacimonadota bacterium
CGGGCATCAAAGATCCTGAAGGCCACCAGGGCGGGCGTTTCCAAAAAGAAATCGATGCTGGCGCAAGGATTAAAGGGATTGGGGAAAACGCCACTTAGTCCGGTGGTTTGAAGAACATCAGGTCCAGACTGTAATCCATCAGAATTGTAAACCACCGTAACCGGACCGTGCCAGGCTTCGGCTCCGTTAAAATCCACGCTAAGCAGCCAGTAGCGGTAAGTGCCCGAAACATGAAGTTCGGCATCCGCGAAGAAATAGCTGCATGGGATGGAGGTATTGGTGGCCGGGATCAGCGGCGAAGCCAGCAATGCGGCGCCAGGATCCGGCTCCAAGCCGCGATAGATGTAAAATCCCAGCACTCCGGTCTCGGATTGGGTGGTCCAGTCCAGACGTACAAGGTTTTCCGCCGTAAACGAGGCTGTAAAGGATGAAAGCTCCACAGGCAGGGTGGAAATTTCCTCGCCGGTGACGTAAATGTTGTCGATGGCGAAGCTGGGGCGATAGCTTCCGGAACCGCTTACCAAGCGTGATACGAGCCTGATTTGCAGTTCCTGACGGTTTTCACATGCTGAGGGCAGGAGGATGGATCTGTGCTGCAGATTCTGGGGAACGGTGGTGCCGTTGATCTGTTGTGTAGTGTTGTTTTGGTACTCAATGCCCGTCAGAGTGGTGAAATTCCCGACCGTGCCGACCCTGTATTGCAGAGTGGCTTCGTTGATGTGATCGTCATACGATGGAGAGTATGGATTGCGGATGGTCATGATGTCGTAATCAATCTGGATGTTTTGTTTACCGCTGGTGTCCAGGGCAAAAACGATGGCAAAGCACCAGCCTGTGTTAGAATCCAGTAAGCCTATCTTACCGTCATAGTTGTATATGGTTGCCTGCGGATTGTCAGAGTATCCGTAAGCAGTAAGGGCTTTGTTATAAGCAGGGGGATCAATGCAGTATTCAGTACTGGGTGTTTGAGTGGTCCTCCATCCCGTCATGCCATCCGGCCATGTGCTGGAGCTGTGGAGCAAGCTGGAAAAGTCTTGTGAATAAGGCAATGGCTGAGGCGCTGGATTAACCAGTTGAGCCA
>DAOLWC010000030.1:5702-9422 GCA_035420965.1 Candidatus Cloacimonadota bacterium
GTTTTGGTGTACAGATTGGGAACTCGTTGCCATTGTAAGCTGGTGGAGCCAAAATTAATCACGAAACCCAGCTTCAGATCTGACAAGCGCAGATAGTTAAAAACCTGCTGCTTATGGATGGGCAGGATGGATTCGACGGCTTTGATCTCTATGATTATCTTATCAAAACAGAGAAAATCAACCTTGTAATACTTGCTGAACCTCTTTCCTTTATAAGTGATGTAATAATCTTTTTCCCTTTTGTACGGGATGTTCATCAGCTCAAACTCAAATTCCAAAGCATCAGAGTATACAGCTTCCAAAAAACCGCAGCCGAGCTGATTATACACTTCCAAGCATGCTCCCAAGATTTTATCGGTCAGTTCTTCATACAGCAAGCTCATGAATCTTTTTCCGTAAATCCGTGAAATCCGTTAATCCGTATTAACATGCAAATAACCAGCCCCGCAAATTACTACATCATGCCTATCAGTTGAATCCGTAGAAAAATTCAATTGCTGCGAGCCCGGTTAAAGATAATGTTCCAAACCCCGTTCCAGAAGTATTTCCAGTCGGTAGCGCAAGGCTTGGCTTGTTTGGCCAGGATGTAGCGGCGCTCTGACCCCACGATTTCGTCGAAAGTTTGAGGCAGATCGGTGTAAAAAGGCGGCAAGAGGCCGGGTTTTACTTTAAGCCGCAGCTGCTGCATGTCCGGCGGATAGAGGGAATAATAGTGTTCGCTGAGGGCGCGCACACCCACCAGAGCGAGGTCGCCACTAAGCCAGTTGAGCAGTTGGGGCAGTTCGTCGATCCAGAGGGCGCGCAGGATCCGGCCCCAGGAGGTCACGCGGAAATCGTTTTTGAACTTTCCGCCTTCCTGCAAGTCGTTGGCCTTAAAGACGTATTCCTGCAGATATTCGCTGTAGGGGTGCATGGTGCGGAGTTTCTTTATGTAGATGATCCTGCCGTTCTGGCCCAGGCGCTTGAGGCGGATGAGAGGACCATAAGTGGGGTTGGGATCGGTTCGGGGCAGCTTGGTTTTTTTGAGGATGAAGTGCATGTGCCCGGCGATTTCGCGCTTGTGGATGAGCTCGAAGCCGCAGAAATAGAAGCGTCCGAGCATCTCGGTCTCAGAAAGGGCGCGGTTCCTTCCTTTGGTGAGGGCAAAATACCAACCCTGCAAAATGGGAAGTTTGGGCATCACGCGGCGCAGGAGGAAATCGCAGAAATAGAGCGGAGCGCCCAGCACGGAGGTGAATTTCCTGTAGAACCTTTTGCGGCGCTGGGTGATGGTCTGGCCGTGGCAAATGAAGACCCCGCCATCCAGCAACATTTCATTCACCTTGATCAGATAGAGGTTTATGCGGCGAAAGTCGTTGATGCGATGGAGGTTGATGAAGATTTGGCGTGAATTGGGGGTTTCGTTGGCAATGTTGAAATAGGTCTCGGAATTGAGCACCAAGGCCTGAGACCTGCAGAAACGGCTGAGATCCAGATATTCTTTAATGAAGGAAAACAGCTCTTCCTGCTCATTCAGGTAACCCCGCCAAAGCGGCTCCAGAATGCTCTCCTCCAGGCTACATTCCGAATAGGGGGGAGCGTAGCTGCTTTCGTTTAGGCTGGGGATGCCTTCCGGCGTCTGGAGAAAGTGGGCCGGACTCTGTGATTCCTCCAGAGCTTCCGATTTCGTGACCAGGGGGGAAGCGGCGTATGCGCGGTTTTCCTTGTTGAATCTGAACGCGTAGAAGAGGCCCACGAAGAAAAAGAGCTCCAAGCCCACACTGCCCAGCATGGTTCCCATCACGATTGCTCGTGAATAGTTGAATTGCCGCAGCACATACATCAGCCCGAAAATCAGCGCGGCAGCGAAGATATCCGATTTGATGATCTGACGCGCCATCGCTACTCCGCTGCTCACCTTGGTTACCAGATATTTACCGCCCAGGATGCCACTGGCGATCCACACCACGGTAAAAGCCGCCAGGGAGCGCCACCAGACAAAATCTGCCAGAATGCGCTGGGTGCCATCCTTGATCTTGGCTACAAGGAGAAAAGAAAAAATAACGATGGCTATATCGAGTAGCAGAAGGAAGTACTGAGATACCTTATGTTTCATGTATAGTTCTCGGAGATTCTTGCAGAAAAGAGCATCACACAGATTTCACGGATTTCACTGATTGAAATGAGAAACGTGTACATTAACCGCATTGGGGTAGTTATCTACCGCAATTTCAATACGTTGGTTTATATTCAGATGTCATCTACATGGCCGTTAACAATGCGCTTGATACTGTCTTTAAGATCAGTCGAGTTAAAGTTAACCAATAATCCCAACGGTTTGCCTGTAACCTTCAAGTAGGTCTGAATCTGTTTTAGATGAACATTTGAAATCATATCAACCGATTTGATCTCAACCAAGACAAGGCCTTCAACCAACAAATCCATCCTGTAACCCATCCCCAGATCCATGCCTTTATAGATAACATTGATGGGAACCTGGCGTTGAACTCTCAAGCCCATGGATTCCAGTTCAATATACAAAGCCTGTTCATAAATGCTTTCCAGCAATCCCGGGCCAAGCTCATTATAGACTTGGAATATCGCTCCCCTAATCTTGTAACTAATTGCGTTTATGTCCATATCAGTATAATCTGTGAAATCTGTGTGAGCTATCTTATCTACTGAAGTATTCGATTGTCTGCTCCAAACCTGTCTTGAAGTCAACCCTCACGTCATATCCCAGCAGGTCTTCAGCTTTCTGTATCCCCGCCAATGAATGCTTCACATCCCCAGGCCGCTCCGGCTCAAAGCGTGGTTGGATGTCTTTGCCCAGGATGGAGTTGATCATTTGCACCAGGTCCAGAAGGGTGTAGCGCTCTCCGCAGGCGATGTTGATCACTTCACCGGCAGCTTTTTCCGCTGTGCAGGCCTGGATGTTGGCCCAAACGTTGTTTTCCACGAAGGTGAAGTCACGGCTCTGATAGCCGTCTCCGTAGATGACCGGTTCCCAGTCATGTTGGATGAGTTTGATGAATTTGGGAATCACGGCGCTGTATTGAGAGGTGGGGTCCTGATTGGGGCCAAAGACGTTGAAGTAGCGCAGGGAAACAGTTTCCAGGCCGTAGAGGCTGTAAAACACCTGGCAGTAACGTTCCTGGGCGTATTTGGTAAGGGCGTAGGGTGACATCGGATTAACCGGCATCGTCTCCACTTTGGGCAGGGTTTCGCTGTTGCCATAAATCGATGAGGAAGAGGCACAAACAACACGTTTGACGCCAAACTCCTTTGCTGCTTCCAAAATGTTCAGGGTCCCCAGCACATTCACGTCATTGGTGGTGATGGGATCGTTGATGGAGCGCGGCACGGAGGGCAGAGCACCCTGGTGCAGGATATAATCCACGCCCTTCACCGCGGCACGCACTATGTGGAAAGAGCGCAGGTCTCCCTCGATCAGAGTGAGATTGGGATTCTTTAGCAAAGGAAGGATATTTTCCCGCTTGCCTGTGGCAAAGTTGTCCAGTACACGAACTGACTGGCTTTGGTTGAGCAATTCCTTAACGATGTTGGAGCCGATGAAGCCGGCCCCGCCGGTGACGAGGTATGTCATTACCTTTTCCTTTTAAAAGATTTGTGGTGACGTGATCATTTGCTTTCAAGACTGGAGATCAGCTTCACCAACATAATTCGCGGAGTATTGAAAGAAATGTAGTTGCTAAAAAGGGGGTTATTCATAAGAGTGGC
>DAOLWC010000031.1:0-6681 GCA_035420965.1 Candidatus Cloacimonadota bacterium
ACTGCAAAGTGACGACGAAAACTGCAAATTGTGCAGCGAAAACTGCAAACTGTCGCATCATAGGACATCCTTGCTCATCCTTACCAAGATCCATTTAGGTAGTTTTTGACAAGCTTTCTGCAAATCAGATCACCGATAATTGCAAATCATGACAGGCTTTCTGCAATTCAAAGTAACTACCACACTATCATAGTCGAGTTCTCCTGTTTAGTGTCTGTAAAGTTTCGATCCATATAACGAAACTGCGCAAAAAACCTTCAAGAACACTCTCATATTTAAACATTAGATTCGATTCACCTCAAACATGCTTGGAGAGGATCATTGGCATCATTTACGTGTGATAAGACCTCTAGGTTTTCGATTTATGAACCAGCGATTCAAATGAGGTTCTGCTTCCAGTTTCTCTTGGACAACGAGCAAAGACCGGATAGAATAAATCTATTGACAGAATCCAAAGCCACAATATTTTGGACATATGTTCAATATAGCGAGGTTACAATGGGAAGAAACTGCATCCGCAGGAATGTCCAATCGACACCTGCAGTAAAGGGATTCAGGCCCTTTGGCAGGATGGAAGGGCAGCGAAAAAGTGTTGTGCTTTCGTTGGATGAGTACGAAGCGATCCGCTGGCTGGATTACGAGCACCTGACCCAGGAACAGGCTGCGGTCCAGATGCAGATTTCCCGGCCCACACTCACCCGCATCTACGAGAAAGCCAGAAACAAGTTTGCCACCGCTCTCGTGGAGGGCAGCAACCTGCTTATCGAGGGCGGGGAGATCACTTTGGAAAGCCATGTTTGGCTCTGTAAGGATTGCGGTGTTTACACTGAAACCAGCGAAAGAAACATCTTCCATTGCCCACAGTGCAATTCGCCCCATCTGATTTCGCTGGAAGAATGCTATCAAAACCGCTGCAGAAAATGCGGCAAATGCTATCGAGGAGGTAGAAATGCCCAACAATGACGGAACAGGACCCCACGGCATGGGAAGGCCAGGCCGTGGACTGGGTGCCGGGGGATCCCCCCAGGGACAGGCCCACAGGCACCGGCACGGCCGAACCCCGCAGGAAGACAATAACCCATATGCAGGAACCGACCAAGAATATATCTATGAATATACTTTGGCGGAGCTGCGCGAGAGAAAACAAGCTCTGGCCAAAGAGATCCAATGGTTGGACGACAGGATCAGAGAACTGGAAGCTTCAGAATGAATAAGGATGTACGGATGAAGATAGCCATTCCAACAGCCCAGGGGGAACTCAGCTCTCATTTTGGGCATTGCGAAGCCTTTGCCATTTTCACTATCGAAGACGGCAAGATAATCAAACAGGAAACAGTCGATCCGCCCACGCATGAGCCTGGATCACACCCGGCATTTTTACATCAACTTGGATGCACGGTAGTGATTGCCGGAGGTATGGGCATAAAAGCCCAGGAATTGATGTGCCAGAACGGGATCAAGGTAGTTGTGGGAGTTCCTCCCTTCTCTCTTGAGATATTGGTCAATCTCTACCTGCAGGGGAAATTGGAATCTGGCGATAATCGCTGCGACCATTGATGAAGATTGCCATTGCGAGCGGAAAAGGCGGAACCGGTAAGACCACTCTAGCGGTCAATCTGGCCCTGCGTGCCGCTGAAAGCACCCGCGTGACTCTGGTGGATCTGGATGTGGAAGAGCCCAATAGCGGGATATTCATCAAAGGCGACCTCATCAGAGAGCAGCAGATGTTCAGGCTGGTGCCCCAATGGGAGAAAGAACTCTGCACCCGCTGCGGAAAATGCGCGGAAGTCTGCCTATACAACGCAGTCTTGAAACTGGGCGAGACCATCATGGTGCTTCCCCAGCTATGTCATTCCTGCCATGCTTGCAGCGAGCTATGCCCCGTGGGAGCACTGCCCATGCGGGATCAGCCTTTGGGATATCTCCGCCATTACAGGCTGGGTAAACTGGATTTTATTGAAAGCAAGCTGGATATTGGCGTGGAAATGGCCTCGCCCTTGATCGGCCAAACCCTGGATTATGTAAGAACCAACTGCCCGGAAACAAATATCACCTTTCAAGACTGCCCGCCAGGCACCTCTTGCGCGGTGATCAACGCCACCAAGCATGCGGATATGGTTATCCTGGTCACGGAACCGACTCCCTTTGGGCTCTATGACCTCAGCCTGGCCGTGGATACCATGCGGCATCTGGGCAAATCCATAGCCGTGGTGATAAACCGCCAGGGAATCGGGAATGAAGATGTTTTCCGCTATTGCGAAGCCGAAAAGATTCCCGTCTGGGCGGTCCTGCCCAACCGGCGGGAGATCGCGGAACTGTATTCCAGAGGTGAGATCATCTATCCCAAGGTGGAACAATTCCGTCAGGGACTGGACGCCATCCTGCAAAAACTGGACGCTTTACCGAGGACGATATGAAAGAGATCGTGATCATCTCCGGAAAAGGCGGAACCGGTAAAACCTCGGTGGCTGCCGCTCTGGCCTTTATTGTTCCCAAGGCTGTGATGGCTGATTGTGATGTGGATGCGGCTGACTTGCACCTGATCTTGAAGCCGGAGATCCGGACCAGCGAGGATTTCTACAGCGGAGTTAAGGCGGAGATCGATCCCGGCATGTGCATTGGCTGCTGGGAGTGTGAGAGAGTTTGCCGCTTCAATGCAATCAGCCATGCCAGCAGTATTTACAAAGTGAATCCTCTGGACTGTGAAGGCTGCGGTTATTGCAATCAGATCTGCCCTGCCCAAGCCATCTCCCTGCCCCAGCAAATGGTGGGGCAATGCTTTGTTTCAGATACCAGGTTCGGTTGCCGACTTGTGCATGCCAAACTGGGTATAGGAGCGGATAACTCCGGCAAACTGGTCGCCAAGGTCAAGAAAGAGGCCAAACAGGAAGCCCTGCGCACTGGCATGGATTATATCCTGGTGGATGGATCGCCGGGGATTGGATGTCCGGTGATATCTTCCCTTTCCGGCGCTGATTTCGTGATCTTGGTGACCGAACCCACCCTATCCGGACTTAGTGATCTGCAAAGAGTTTGGCAATTGACAGCACAATTCAATATCCCGGCAGGTTGCCTTATCAACAAGGCAGATCTCAATTCGCAGATAACTGCACAAATCAAGGATTACCTGGCCCAGCAAGGTATATGGCATCTGGATGACCTGCCATATGATGAAGATTTCTCCCGGGCCATCACACTTGGCCAAAGCCTTGTGGAGTATAATCCCGGGAAATGGAAAACCCGCTTTGACATAATCTGGCAAAGCATAAGCAAGGAGTTAAAATGAAAATAGCTTTCACAACAACCGGCACAGACTGGGACTCCAAGATCGATCCCCGTTTCGGACGTACGGATTTCATCCTCTTCTATGATGAGGATATAGAAGAAATCAGTACCATCGACAACCGGGAGATAGTCAATGTAGCCCACGGAGCCGGACCCAAAACTGCCCAACACATCTTTGATCATGCGCCGGACGTACTAATCACCGGTAACGGACCCGGTGGAAATGCCGCTGCCATTCTGGCCACTATGCAGCTGAAGATATACACAGGAGCGGGCGGAATGACTGTCCGTGAAGCATATGACGCCTTAAAAAACAATCAACTACCAGAAGGAGTGTAATCATGCCTAATCAAGATGGAACTGGACCCTATGGCAATGGTCGGCCCGGTAGAGGTTTGGGGCCTTGCGGAAGATTTGGAGCCACCGTCAGGGGTGGATTTGGTAGATTTATGGGCCGCGGTAACAGGTGGGGATACAGATGCTGTCCCGGTCGTGGTTGCGGTTTTCGGCGGGGCGGTTGGGGCTGGAACCCCGATTACTATGAAAGGCCAGCCGAAGATCGGGAGTTATCCAGCTATTCCCGCGCTGACCTGGAAGCCCAAAAGAACGAGTTGCGGAAACAGCTGGACTGGCTGGAAAAACAACTGGAAAATAATAAGGATAATTAATGTCAGAAGAAACGATGGTAGCCAATAACAACACCAAACACAGCATCATGGTCTTCAGCGGCAAGGGTGGAGTTGGAAAATCTACCCTTGCCGTTAACCTCGCCTATGGCCTGGCCATGCAGGGTAAGAATGTGGGCCTGCTGGACGCAGACCTGCACGGCCCTTCCGTGGCTCGTTTGACCGGGACAGAGGGAGTCAGGGCTTCGGCAAGTTCCGAGGGATTTATCGAACCCGTCAGACTTCATGACAATTTCCACATCCTCTCCATCGCCCATTTGCTGGAAGATGCGGATTCCGCCCTAATTTGGCGCGGCCCCCTTAAAATGAACGCTCTCAAGGACATGATCCAAAAAACAGCTTGGGGTAGCCTGGATTATCTGATTGTGGATTGCCCTCCCGGCACAGGGGACGAGCCATTGTCCGTAGTCCAGCTTCTGGAAAAGATCGATGGTGCCATTGTGGTGAGTTCGGCCCAGGACCTTGCAGTGATTGATGTGCGCAAGAGCCTTGATTTTGCCGTTAAACTGGATATCCCCGTTTTGGGAATCATTGAGAACATGTCGTTCATCAAATGCCCCCATTGCGGAGAAAAGATTGACCTCTTTACAGGAGAGGGAATTCCCAAGATGCTTGTGGATTACAATCTTGATCTGCTGGCTCAATTGCCCTTCGACCGCAATATAGGCCTCAGCAGTGACCAAGGACGCCCCTTCATCTACGATTTTGGCAAAACCGAATCAGCTCAGATCCTGCTTGAGTTCGTTACCAGAGTCGTCAGCAAACTGGAGATAGACACGGACGCCTGAGGACATTGGCAGAAGGAAAATTGCGATATCTTATCGTAAAAGCGTATTAATAATAAGGAGAGACTAATGCAAGACAACGAAAAACAAGGAATCCCCTTACTGGGAGACAAATTCCCGCAGATGAAAGTCCAAACCACACGGGGCGAAAAAGTCCTACCCGATGACATGAGAGGCAGGTGGTTTGTGCTTTTCAGCCATCCTGCCGATTTCACACCGGTTTGCACCACCGAGTTTGTGGCCTTCCAACAACGCTATGACAAATTCAGAGCCCTAAACTGTGAATTGATCGGAATGAGCGTTGATCAGGTCTTTGCTCATATTAAATGGGAAGAATGGATCAAGGAAAATCTTGGCGTGGAGATTCAATTCCCCATCATCGCCGATACCGGCGCTGTTGCTGATAAACTTGGATTGATTCATCCCGGTAAAGGAACCAATACGGTGCGTGCGGTCTTTATCGTTGATGCCGACGGCATAATCCGTATCATGCTCTACTATCCCCAGGAACTTGGCCGCAACATGGATGAGATCCTTAGAGCCGTGGAAGCCATGCAAATCGCGGATAAGAATAAGGTTGCGATGCCTGCCAGTTGGCCTAAGGGTGAATTGTTTGGCGATCACGTGATCGTTCCGCCACCCAAAGACGTCGATAGTGCCAAACAGCGTTTAGAGGAAGCCAAGACTGGCGAATACGAATGCCTGGACTGGTGGCTCTGCCATAGGAAACTATAAACTCAATCATAATAGCGAGATCTACTCCCTGCTTGGCGGGGAGTTTTTTTCTTGAAAGACTCTTCAAAATCAGATCATATAGATCGTTTTATCATTGGTATTGCCGGTTTCAACGCTAGTAAAAAAACTGCGTTTTGAGTTGGGATTGCCGTTACATGGAAGACAACAACCTACCTTTCTGAAGTACTGTTCGTACAGAGCTAGATGCTCAGTTAACTCTCCATCGATTTATGTTCAATTTCATAACACCGTGATACGACCATGTCCAAGGATCATTAACATGTTAATCTATACCACCCCATTTTATTCAAACTCCGGAGTTGACCCAGGATACCTTTCTGGACTTTTCTGCCGATTTTGGGCACGTTTTGGCGGGAGATAACCACGTATATGTGCTGCCTCAGGTCTACAACCTCTATCGATGCAAGAGCTTCCAGATAGATATAGACCCATTGCCTAGATTTGCCGATGTCTTGAGCAATCTCTCGGATGGATTTATATCTGCCTTGTTCCAGGATATCCAGCAGCTTGTGGGCGTCTGTTATGCTGAATGTCCAGCCCTTGTAGTGCTGATACCCGATCCTGGCTTGGAAGCGGTTGGCTCGAACATAGATGGGTGGACTATCTTCTATCTGCTTGATCGCTTGGCTTTGGAGTAGTTCTGGAAGTAGCTTCTCGATAGTATCAATGCTGACACTGGTCAACTGGGCAATAAGGTCTGCATTGAAAAGTCGATCATACTGATTGATGAAGTTGAGGAAAAGTTCTTTATCCGTCATCATCGCCTCAATCATCCAGATCTGCTTGGGATACTATTTCAAGGTTCTTGTATCTACCGATCTCTTCCACTGAGCGGATTAACTTCATGGCTTTACGGACATTCCCACAGGAGTGGAAGTGGATATATTCCACAATATCAGGATGGAACTTGATCTCCAAGATCTCATTACACAACTGAGCAATATCCTTCTTGGGCAGGTCCTGGAACTCATAGAAGAAGTTGCATCTGTCGAAGTAATATTCATTGATCTGGTTGAGTCTGTCTTTGGCATTCTGCATCCCGACCAGGATCACTATCGCAGTGGTTACATCGACTATATCCCTTATGGCTCCCAAGAGCTGGGGATGTCGGAAAGCGTAGTCTATCTCATCAACAACTATGATCGTATCCTTGTGATCCTCCAGAACCG
>DAOLWC010000032.1:0-3667 GCA_035420965.1 Candidatus Cloacimonadota bacterium
GGAGCAATGAAGCGTTTCTGTCTGGCCGTTAAGGCCCTTTCTTGTGCCCAAGTCGCGCCTCCCGCATGATGCCCGCACTTGATGCGAGGATCATACGGTAGGAAGGCGAGAGAGATGGAATCGGGCGCTCAGGGCCTGCCTGGCAGGATATTGCGACAGGTAAACAGATATGGCTCTTTTTTAGATCAAGCGGGTGCATTGCTAAACCAGAGAGCAGCTTGTAATCACCTCTTATGAAAGAGAGCTATATTTTTCTCTTGACAACTGAATGCCTGGTTCGATTCTGGTTTTTCCCCAATAATAATTCTACTAAAAAGTAGATTGTGGGAGATTCATGGAGCAAGCCATGAATGTAAGGACAAACAAAGTTTCCAGTCCCAGCAACGGGAATGCGAAGCATGTTTTGAATCGAAAATAAATTAGGAATTAAGAAAAGAGAAACTTATGAGAAAGATCATATTGTTAGGTTTATCCTTAGTCTTGGCACTCGGGATGTTTTCTGGTCTGTTTGGCCAAATAGTACTCTATACGTGGGATTTTTCATCCTCAACACCTAACGGCTGGGCGGTTGTAAACGCCGGCAGCGGTAATAACTGGAGTCTGATAGGTAGTGGAAATGCATATAGTGGCACTAACCACATGCAATATCAGTCTCATTCAACTTACGCGGCAAATACTTGGGCTTTCACGCGCAGCATCTCTATGACCGCTGGTAAATTCTATTATCTAACATTTTATCAGAAAGTTGCAGATTCATCGCGTCCCGAAAACCTGAAGGTCACAGTTGGAAATGCCCAGACCGTGGCATCCCAGACCACCACGTTGCTAACTCTTTCTTCAGTGACAAACACTACCTACACTCAAAGAACTACGGCCTATTTCCGGCCTACTACAACAGGCAATTACTACTTTGCATTCAACTGCTATTCTGACAACAACATGGGAAGTTTGTATGTCGATTATGTACAGGCACTTGTAATTGACAATAACCCCACTGCCTTCACCGCCAAGGTTGGCGGCCACAGCCAAGTCAATCTAAGCTGGACGCTCAACCCAGCTTCGGAAAATGTGCTGCTAGCTTGGAACATCGCCAACACCTTCGGTACCCCTAGCGGCTCCTACAATCAGGGAGATCAGATTACCGGAGGTGGCTCCGTGCTCTTGGCCAACAGTAGCGCTATCAGCTTCAACCACACCGGCTTGAATCCCAATACCACCTACTATTACAGAATCTGGTCTTATAACGGAGTGGGACCTACTTATTCTAGCGGGACACTAGCCTACGCCAAAACACTTATGGCACCGATCACATCCTTCCCATGGACGGAAGACCTGACCGGAGTACTGTCAAGCTCCCTTCCCACAGGATGGTCAAAAACGGGGACAAACGCGCACTGGTATGCAAGTACCAGCAACTTAGCTGGCGGTTCATCTCCGGAATTTATCTTCGAAGGTAGCCAGTCTGGAACAGGCACTTTTAGGCTCATCACACCCCAGTTTGATGGCAACATTGACGACCTGATGCTTTCTTTCAAGCACTATTTGTCCTGCAGAAACATTCCTGCCACCTATTCCGTTCAATACACCACCGATGTCGGAAATACTTGGCATACTCTGTGGTCAGCGGTTGATCCCACCGCCAACATTGGGCCAACAACCCAAGTGATTGATCTGAGTTCGATCGATACTGTCTTCCAATTGGCTTGGGTCTATGAAAGTTCTACTATTTATTACAACTCTTGGTATGTGGATGACATATCCGTCAGGCTTGCAATGCCGGAGATCGCCATCTCCGAGAGTTTCTATGACTTCGGCCTGGCTTACTACGATACTGGCAGCAACTGCACTCCGCGTTGTTTCATTATCGAGAATACCGGAGTAAGACCATTGACCATTTCCAGCGCGCCCCATTTCACCGGAATGGACGCCAGCGAATTCACGCTAATCGACGCCAACACCTATCCCATTGTGCTGGATGCCACTGAATCCATCAACTGGGGAGTGAAATTCACGCCCACTTCCTTTGGTGAAAAGACAGCCTTCCTCTCAATCATTGACGATATCGGAGCCAAAGGGCTTAGCTTCTTTTCCGCAGACGAAATCACTGAGGCGACCGAAGGCGAAAAAGCAGCTTCAAACCTCACAGCCAAGTCCCTGGACGCTCAGCCCGCAACAACAGCGGAGACCCGGGGCACTAACAACATCAGCCTGCGAGGCTTTGGCATAATGAATGTATATGAAGATTACTTTGAAACCTATGACCACCTCAGTGAAGACCTTGATCCCTGGACCCAGTATGACTGTGACGCCACAGCCACTTGGGACTTGTATGATATGAATAATGGCTATCTTTTAGTTCCCTCTTACACTGGATCTTTCATCTGTCTTGGCTTTAGCGGTTATTTTCCTGTGCCTGACGATGCCTGGAAGCCCTACGGTGGAGACAAGTATGTCGGATGCGCCGTCGCGAACGGAGTTCAAAACGATGATTGGCTGATCACTCCGCGGCTCAGCTTCCGTGAAAGGCCTCGGATCAGCTTCTTCGCCAAATCTTTATATGGCAGGCCTGAAGAATGCAAGTCTTCGCCTAACAGAGCTTATACAGAAAGGTTCAATGTGCTTTATTCCACCACCGGCAACAGCTACATGGATTTTGGCACCAACTATCTGAACAGCATCCAGCCCCAGACCGTTGGCCTGGACTGGACCCTGTTCGAATATGAATTGCCAGCCGTCTGTGCCAATAATAATAACGTGTATATAGCGATCCAGTGTGTATCCAACCAAATATTTATGCTGATGATTGACGATTTTGTGGCTGGAGACTACTTTGAAGTGCATGCTACCCCTGTCGAGCTCTCCTCCTTCACCGCTTCGTTCACCGTGGACAATTACGTGAACCTCAACTGGACAACCCAATCCGAGACAGGAGTACATGGCTTCTATATCCTGCGAAACACCCAGGATGACTTGGCCCACGCGACTGTGATCAGCCCTCTCGTGCCCGCCACAAACACCTCGCAGGAGCAGACCTATGTTTTCACTGACAATGAGCTCTACGAGGATGACACCTACTACTACTGGCTGCAAAACTCAGATCTGGACGGCACAGTAGGCTACCATGGCCCTATTTCCATTATCTACACCAGCAGCGGTGGTGACACACCAGGCATTCCGCTGGAGACGGAGCTGAAGCCGATCTATCCCAATCCCTTCAACCCGCACGCTTACATCCCCTTCAGCCTGAAGGAAAGCGCCACGGTGAACATCGAGATTTATAACGCCCGCGGACAGCTTGTGCGCCACATCCCCATCGGCGACAAAGCCGCCGGCCACTACCGGACTGACTGGGACGGCCATGACGACCAAGGCCGCGCCTGCGGCACCGGAGTATACCACATCCGCATGACCGCTGGCACGGAAAGCTTCTTCCGCAAAGCGGTGCTATTGAAATAATCCCTCCTGATAATCCAGAAGCCCCGGAATCTCCCTTTCTGGGGCTTTTCTTTGGTTCTCTTTTAAAGCGGTTGGCTTAACTAGATAGCCTCGAAACAACCAGATATCCAATCGATTTGAAAGAGAGCCTGAACTCCCTTAATCCATAGACAGGCGGGAGGCAAAAGCCTGAACTGGCGTGAATATTTTGCTTGACAGAAAGAGGATGGGA
>DAOLWC010000033.1:0-3310 GCA_035420965.1 Candidatus Cloacimonadota bacterium
GAGCGCATTCTCGAAAGCAATAAAAGCATCATCATAGTGTTTTTCATCAAAAGCGCCGCCATCCTTCTGCTCTGGCTGCTGGGTTGGTTGACGCCGTCCAGCTTTTTCGGGGTGACAGTGCTGTCCATGCTCTTGAACGCGGTGTTCCTGAGAGCGGGACTGAAACAGAGTTTCCGGCCGGCATTCGACCTGAATCTGCTTAAGGCAGAATACGCCTATGGGGGCATCCTCTGGCTGGGAGCGGTTTTTGCCTTTCTGCACTACCGGGTGGACCAGATCATGATCAAGCACATACTGGGTGTGAGTGAACTGGGTGTCTATACAGTGGCTGTGAACCTGGCGGAACTGATGTTTCTGATCCCCATCAGCATCACACCAGCACTGCTGGGAAGGCTTTACAATACAGACGATCCCGCCGCCGCGCGACGGGTAATGGCCCAGACCTTCAAGCTGAACCTCTATGTCTGCGTTGTCCTGGCCGCCATCGGCATCCCCTGCAGCCTGCTGATACCGCTTTTCTACGGCCAGGCCTATGCCGGGGCTGTGTATAGCACTGTGGTCCTGCTGGTGGGCGTGGTCTTCGCTTCCCTGGCCAAGGTCGCGGCGCCGCATTTCTTCACCCAGGGCAAGCCGGGCTTCCATCTTGCTGCCACCTTCCTGACCCTGGCTCTGAACGTCGTGCTCAACTTCATCCTAATCCCGCTGAAAGGCATCGGAGGGGCTGCCATCGCCTCCACTGTTTCCTATCTGGCTTACGCGCTGTTCTATCTGGGGCTGTTCCTGTTCCGCGAAAAATTCAGCCTTCGGGAATTGCTGATCCTTAAAGCAGCCGATATACGCGGTTTTTGGAGAAACGATGAGCCAAGCTGACCTCTTGCAGGGACAGGTCTGGCAGGGTGGAGTTTTTTACGACCAATTGCCGGCGGAGTTGTTTCCACTTGAATGCGGGCCAGAAGATTTTGTGCGCGTCCTGGTCAGGCTGAATGGCCATTTCCGAATCATTATAGAACGCGGTGACTATATCCTGGCCGCGGTTGACCGGGTCCGTTCCTTACCCCTCTTCTTTGCCGAACAGAACAACCAGTTGCTGATCGGGCCGGACGCCTTCGAATTGCGTTCCAGCCTGGGCAAACCGGCTTTGGACGAAAACGCCCTGCCAGAATTCCTGCTGGTCGGCTATACCTGCCTGAATAACACCCTTTTCAAGGAGATAAAGCAGCTCGAGGCAGGACAGTACCTCATTTGGCACAAACCCACGGCCACGCTAAGGATCAAGGATTATTACCGCTACCAGCATGTCTTTGGAGAGCCTGAACCGTCATTGGAACAGCTTGACCGGATGCTGGAAAACATCATCCTTCGACTGGCGGAAAGCGCTCAAGACCGCACTCTGGTGATTCCGCTCAGCGGTGGTTACGATTCACGGCAGATCGCTGTAATGCTCAAGCGCATCGGCTATCCCAAGGTGGTCTGTTTCACCTACGGATCAAGGCTCCACGGCGAATGCGCCACTTCCCGCAAGGTGGCTAAATTCCTCAATTTCCCCTGGCACATAGTCGAGCAAAACCGCTTGATGTGGTACAAGGCATTCCAATCCGAGGAAATGCGGAGCTATTTCCGCTTTTCAACCCATCTTTGTTCCTCGCCCCACGTTCAGGACTGGCTGGCTGTGCAAAAATTGAAGGAATCGGGTCTCATACCCGACGATGCCATCATCGTTCCGGGTTATAGCGGTGATTTTCCCCAGGGCACCAAACTGCCGCAGGTCTTTGGCAACAAAGCGGAACTGGCGAACCATGAATTGCTGGAGGCGATCTACAGGCAGCATTATGATCTTTGGCACTGTTCCAACGACCGTCTCAACGCTATGTTTGCCGAGAGGATCAAAAGCTATCTACAGATTCCCGAACTGGTCAAGGCAGAGATCGCGGCGTCTCTTTTTGATGAATGGGACTGGCGGCAGCGACAGGCGAAGTTCATAGTTAACTGCGTCCGGGTCTATGAATTCTTTGGCTACGATTGGCGTCTGCCCTTTTTTGATCGGGAATACCTGGATTTCTGGAGCCGGGTGCCCCTCAAGCTGAGGATAGGCCGTGGATTTTACCTCCAATATCTGGCCAAATACCAGACCGTGCCTGTGCCTGCTTACCATGGCAAGCCTCTCCCACAAAGGCTGAGGGACAAATATGTCCGCATGCAGGTGGGCAACATCATGGACCCCGTTTATGGGCGCATACTTGATTACCGCAACCGCCACGATTATCTGAATACGCGGGTTTCATCTTTGTTCGCCCCCAATCTTAACTATCCCGATTTTGTGAACCAGAACCTCACCATTCTCAGCGCCAAGATCAACGGAATCCAGGCCTTGTATTACCTGCGCGAGTTGCTGTCCGGAAGGCTGGATTGAGTTTCCTTTCCCGCTTGCGCTACAAGCTGCCCAACCTCCTGCGGCCACCTCATAACCTGGCTGAATACCGCGATATCCTTGAAGCCGCGCGTCGGGAAGGATACTCATTTTATACCCTTAAAGGCTTTCTGTTGGCTGGATCTGAGGCGCGGGAGCCATTTCTGATCCTGCGCCACGACATCGATTCACATCCCGCCGCTGCTTTGCGTTTCGCCGAAGCGGAAGAGAGGTTTGGCATCCGGGCCAGTTATTTCTTCCGGCAAAGAACTTGGCGGCCCCGCGTCATGAGCATTCTGCACAGACGGGGGCATGAGGTCGGCTACCACACGGAGGAACTGACGGCTTATGCGGTGCGGCATCATCTGAAGCATAAACAGGAAGTGTTGGACGCCCTTCCGCAGATACGAAATGAGTTTTCGGAAAACCTGGCCAGGCTGCGGCTGACGGTCGGTTTTGAGTTGGATTCAGTAGCTGCCCACGGTGATTTCACCTATCCCGTGTTGGGCCTGGGCAACCGCATGGTGCTGAAAGATGGGCAGTTGCGCCGCGACATGGGCATTCTGTATGAGGCCTACGATGAAGACCTGATGGCCAGATACCGCAACCATGTGAGCGACAAGCCAGTTCCCCAGAACTACCATCCCGCCCCGCCTTTGGATTATATTGGCCACAGGGAGGGATTCCTGCTTTTGACCCATCCCCGCTGGTGGGTGGCTGACCCGGTTGGCAACCTGTTTTCCGATCTTAGGGAGAACTACCGCAAACTCAGGTGGTGAAAGTTCTCCGGAATATCTGGCAAGCTATTTGGAAGCCCTTGCCCTGATGGCCAGATAGCTGTATCTGTTGCCTGAGATTCCCGCCAGCCGGTCCAGGATTTTCCACAGGCCCAGGGGAAACCGG